>CAYQVF010000036.1:0-8620 GCA_964421045.1 uncultured Chromatiaceae bacterium | reverse complement strand
GAGCGAGGTTGATGACTTTGTCAGTGGCGTAAGTAATGCGGTCGCGTTAACCCGGGAGAGAGTTCGCGCACAAGAGCAAGCGGTAGAACGTCAGAAAGCCAAAGTTTTGGAGTTAAAAGGGCAAAGAAACAAAATTACAGTGCTTTCGCGTGAAGTGGAAAGTACCCAACGTGTATATGATGCGGCTTTGGAGCGAGCCAATAACACCCAAATGGAAAGTTTAGTGAGTCAAGCCAACGTGAGTTTGATGGAATCCGCATTTGTTTCATCTAAACCTTCTTCTCCAAAAATAAAACAAAATATTTTTCTTGCATTTGTTCTTGGTGGTTTGTTTGGTGTTGGTTTGGCTTTTTTAACCGAAATGATTGATCGTAGAATTCGCACTAGAGATGATATCGAAGAAGATTTAGGTATTCCTGTATTAGGCGTTTTGGGAAAAGCCTAGTGCTTTTTTGATTCGATAAAATAGAATTGATGGAAGATTATGGCAGACGATTTTAAATACAAAAACCCGGATGGTGAGGTTCGAGACCATGAGGTGATGTCGCACGTTATTAATGTGACCGAGACGGATGAAAAAGTAATCCCCTTGCCCAGGGAAGATGATCCATCATTCGATCTTGAAGGAACCACTATTTCTGGTTTTTTTGCATCAGATGATGGCAATGCTCGTCGTATGGGGCAAATCTTACTGGATTCCGGCGCTATTCAAGAAGGTGATTTTGAAAAAATTGAAAGAGAAAAGGAAAAAGAAGGTATAAGATTTGGTGAAGCGGCACAAAAACTGGGTCTTATCACCCAGGATGATGTGCAGTACGCTCTTGCACGTCAGTTTGATTTTCCTTGTTTAAGGCCTGGAGAGGGGGTCGTTAGCGAAAAACTCACGGTCGCGATCGAACCATTTGGTGCGCAAACCGAAAAATTTAGAACCTTGCGAAGCGAATTACAATTAAAATGGTTGAGCAAAGGTCACAGAATATTAGCTGTGGCCAGTGCTGATGAGGCTGAAGGTAAAAGCTATGTTGTTTCCAACCTGGCAGTTACTTTTTCACAGTTGGGACGAAGAACACTTATTATTGATGCTAATTTACGTTCACCCTGTCAGCATGAAATTTTTGGTACGCCAAATTTTCCGGGATTGTCTGCACTACTAGCTGGGAAAGTGACGAAAAATGAGTTGACTCATCTGGCGGAGTGTCCGCCATTTATGACGAATTTAGCTGTTTTGGGCGGTGGTGTCATTCCACCAAACCCAACTGAATTACTTGGCAGAGGCGGTTTGGCGATCATTCTTGATAGGTTGCGCCAGCATTTCGATGTGATCATTATTGATACGCCATCAGGGCATTATAAAGCGGATATGCAAGCTATTATTTCATGTTCAGATGGGGCTTTATTTGTCGCCAGAAAAAACAAAAGCAAAATGATTGAAATGCGCAAGTTAGGCGAAATGGTTAAAAGTCTGAATACGGAAGTCGTAGGGGCGGTGATAAATGAATTCTAGATTAGGGTTAGTTGCTGTCAGTTATGGATGATTTTTCTTTTTTGCGGATTCTGGTGACGGGTGGAGCCGGCTTTATTGGCTCGAATTTGATTCATTTTCTGTTAAAGACGACAAGTGCTCAGGTTGTGAATGTCGATTGCTTGACGTATGCCGGGCATCTTGAATCTTTGGTCAATGTTGCTGACAACAAAAATTATTATTTTGAGCAAGTCGATATTGGTGATGCATCGCAAATACGACGTATTTTTGATGACTACAAACCTGATGCCATTATGCATTTAGCTGCGGAATCTCATGTGGATCGCTCTATTGATGGGCCGTTAGATTTTATACAAACTAATGTTGTTGGCACTGCGGTATTATTAGAGGAAGCGCGGCGATACTGGTCGCAATTACCCACTGATGATCGATCCCGTTTTCGTTTCCATCATGTTTCAACGGATGAGGTCTATGGTACTTTGGGCGCGGATGGGTTATTTACAGAAAATACGCCGTATAGCCCCAATTCACCCTATTCAGCAAGCAAAGCAGGGTCGGATCATTTGGTCAGGGCGTGGCACGAAACATATGGTTTGCCGGTTGTTATTACCAATTGTTCTAACAACTATGGCCCCTATCAGTTTCCCGAAAAATTAATTCCTGTGGTAATTATGAATGCAATACAAGGTAAACCACTTCCTGTCTATGGCAAAGGGGATAACGTAAGAGACTGGTTATATGTAGAGGATCATGCGGAAGCGCTGTGTGTTGTTTTGTCAAAAGGTTTGTTGGGGGAGACTTACAATATAGGGGGGCACAATGAAAAAACTAATCTTGAGGTTGTTCAGCAAGTGTGCAAATTGCTTGATGAGTTCCTTGCTGATTCTCCTCATGTGCCGCATGAAAGCTTGATTACCTATGTAAAAGATCGCCCCGGACATGATCTGCGATATGCTATTGATGCTACAAAAATCAAGAATGATTTAGCGTGGATGCCAAAAGAGACATTTGATACGGGTTTAAGAAAAACGGTACAATGGTATTTAGGCAATAGGCGATGGTGTGACAGCGTGAAGTCTGGAACCTATGATGGTCAGCGTATAGGGCTGGGAACAGAGCAATGAAAGGAATTATTCTGGCGGGGGGGACAGGGAGTCGTTTGTATCCGTTAACCAAGGCCGTAAGCAAACAATTGTTGCCGGTTTTTGACAAGCCGATGATTTATTATCCATTGACAACATTAATGTTGGCTGGGATTCGTGACATTTTGATCATCTCTACAGCTTATGATCTTCCTGCCTTTGAAAGGTTGTTAGGCGATGGTTCTCAGTGGGGATTATCTCTGAGTTACTGCGTGCAAACTGAGCCAAAAGGTTTACCTGAAGCCTTTATTCTGGGCGAAAATTTTATAGCGGGCGAGTCTGTCGCATTAATTCTGGGAGATAATATTTTTTACGGGCAAGGCTTAATGGACTCAATACGTAATGCAAATAAATCCAATATGGGTGCTTCTATTTTTGCCTATAGAGTGAAGGATCCGGAACGCTACGGTGTTGTTGAGTTTGATAAAAAAAACCGAGTCATTAGTTTAGAGGAAAAGCCGGCTAAGCCCAAATCAAACTATGCGGTAATGGGGGTTTATACCTATGATAAAAATGTTGTTGCGCTGGCAAAAAAACTTGTGCCATCCTCTCGTGGTGAGCTGGAAATTACAGACCTCAATAGGAAATATTTAGAACAAGGCGGTTTACGCGTTGAGATTATTCCTCGTGGTGTAGCATGGCTAGATGCAGGAACCCATGCTTCTTTGCACGAAGCGAGTAGTTTCATTCAAGTTATTGAAGAACGACAGGGGTTCAAAGTAGCTTGTGTAGAAGAAGTCGCCTGGCGAATGGGATTTATTGACCAAAATCAATTAGAACAATTGGCAACAGAATTATTGAAATCCGGTTATGGCCAGTATTTATTGGATATTATCGACGAAGAAAAATCTGTCTGATAACAAGGGATGTCATGGGCGTTCAAGAGTGTAAAATTATTGAGTTACCCAAAATGGAAGATGATCGTGGTTCCTTATCATTTGTTGAATCAGATTCACATATTCCGTTTAATCTTCGACGTATCTATTATTTATATAATATATCCGAAGGTGCATCCAGAGGGGCTCATGGACACAAAGAATTACAACAACTGGTGATTGCTATGTCCGGTCGTTTTACTATTGAGGTTGATGATGGTTGTGATAAAAAAATATTTCATTTAGATAAACCCAATCTAGGTTTATATGTTTGCCCGATGATTTGGCGACACTTATATGATTTTTCACCTGATGCCGTATGTGTGGTTTTAGCCTCTCTTCATTATGACGAAAACGATTATTACAGAAACTATGAAGACTTTATGACAGATGTAAAAAAACAATGAAGGTCCCTTTTCTTAATTTGAAAGCGACCTATACAGAGTTGCAGCCAGAGCTGGACGCGGCCTATGCTCAAGTTATGGATCATGGGTGGTATATATTAGGTGAGCAAGTTTCAAAATTCGAACTCGAATTTGCGGAATATTGCACCGCGAATTATGCCATTGGTGTCGGGAGTGGCTTGGATGCGTTGTATCTTGTATTAAAAGCGTGGGGCATCGGACCGGGTGATGAGGTTATTGTTCCTGCTAACACGTTTATTGCGACTTGGCTGGCCGTTAGTTATACCGGAGCGACACCGATTGGTGTCGAACCAGACGAGTTAACTTATAACATCAGTATTTCCGAAATTGAAAAAAAAATTACGAAGCATACCAAGGCCATTATACCGGTACACCTGTATGGTCAGCCTGCTGATATGGGTGCCATTAACAACATTGCAAAATCGTATCAATTAAAAGTTTTAGAAGATGCCGCGCAAGCGCACGGTGCAAGGTATTATGGCAAGCGAACCGGTTCATTAGGGGATGCTGCTGCGTTTAGTTTTTATCCAGGAAAAAACCTGGGTGCTTATGGTGATGGTGGCATGATCGTGACGAGTGATCATGCTTTAGCGGAGCAAATTCGTTTATTACGAAATTATGGCTCTAATGAAAAGTATGTTCATAGCGAAATTGGCGTCAATTCCAGGCTTGATGAACTACATGCCGCTCAGTTACGTGTGAAACTAAAGGTATTGGATTGCTGGAATCAACGCCGTTCTGAAATGGCAGCGATGTACTCTCAATTCATCGAAAATCGAGGTTTAATTGTACCGTATGTGCCTGATTGGGCTGATTCAGCCTGGCATCTCTATGTGGTACGGACAAAGCAAAGAGCTGAGTTAACGGTTCAATTAGACAATGCGGGTATTGGTTGGCAAATTCATTATCCTATACCGGTTCATCTTCAAGGTGCTTATCGTGATTTAAAGGGTAAAAAAGGGGATTTTCCGCTGACAGAGCAATTATCTAGTGAGATTTTATCCTTGCCCATAGGCCCTCATCTTTTGAGTGAAGAAAAAACACATCTCGTTAGATTTTTTGAACCTTAATGCTATTTTTACAATTACGCAAACAAATATGAAAATACTGTTTCTCACTCACGCTTATGGTAAATACCTGGATTTTTTTTATAGAGATCATCCGGAAATTTATGGTAAACCCTATAAAGATCAAAAAAAGGCCATTGATTACGATGGGCATGTCTGGGCTAATGATTTTTGGTCACATGCATTGCGTCCATTGGGCTATGAAGCTACTGAATACGTAGTCAACATGAAACAGCTACAGTGTGCATGGGCAGACGAACAGGGGTATTCCTATACAGAAGAAAACTGGTTCAAGGACATTTCCGCAGCCCAAATAGAGCATGAAAATCCAGATATTTTATTCGTGACGAATTATCACTATTACGATGTTGCGTGGCTGAAACAAATACGGGAAAAATGTCCATCCATTAAATTGAATATTGTATGGTGCGGTGCCCCTATTGAAGATACGACTATTTTTCAGGGCTATGATTTAGTTCTTTCATGCATACCCGAATTAGTGGATCGGTTTATTGATCTGGGTTTTAAGTGTGAGCATGTACATCATGCCTTTGAGCCGCGCTTGCTTGATCGCATTGATACGATAAAGGAACGGACTATTGATTTATCTTTTGTCGGTCAAATTATACGCAACAAAGCGTATCATCGAGACCGAGAACGACTATTGGAAGAACTGGTTTCTCAGATGCATGTGGAAATATTTTCACCCGGTGTGAGTCCTGTGAAGTCAAAAAACTTTCGAGTTGCACTGCGTCCATATCTCTATAACACGGCTAAATTATTGGATAGGATTGGAGTTCCCAGAAAAATACTGGGTAGAATGCCAAAACTCGGAGAGGCTATAAACTGGCCTGAAGAGCAAGTCAGACCCATCAGTGCTAAGTTACGTCCCTATATGAAACCGGGTGTTTTTGGCTTGAGTATGTTTCAGACGCTGCATGACTCTAAAATAACCTATAATAACCACATTGATGTCTCACCCCGTTCAGCATCCAATATGCGTTTATTCGAAGCCACGGGTACGGGCACGTGTTTAGTCACGGACTGGAAAGAAAACTTGCCTGAACTTTTGGAACCTGATAAGGAAGTCGTGACCTATAAAACTATTGATGAATGTGCCGAAAAAATCAAGTGGTTATTAGATCATCCCGCTGAAAGAGAAGCCATTGCCAAAGCGGGACAGGTGCGAACCTTAAAAGATCATACCTTCTCATCTCGAGCTACCCTGCTGGATGACATATTTAAACGATATACATAACTAATTAATTAATATGAAAAACCCGCTAGTCACGTTTGTTATTGTTGCTTATAAACACGAAAATTTTGTGAGAGAAGCGATAAAGGGCGCTCTACAGCAAACCTACTCTCCTTTAGAAATTATCATTTCAGATGATTGCTCTCCTGATGCGACTTATGACGTGATCTGTCAGGAACTTGAGGGCTATCATGGCCCCCACAAAGTGATCGTGAATAAAAATGATAAGAATTTAGGTATTGTTGCACACTGGAATAAAGTATTTAAACTCTCTTCTGGCCAGCTCATTGTGGCTTCGGCGAGTGATGATGTTTCATTACCCAATAGGACTCAAAGTTTAGTCGATAAATGGCAAAACTCTAGTGTTTCTGCAGTCTATTCTAATGCCGTATTTATTGATGATGAAGGTCAAACTGGTGGAGAAGTGGTGCGACACGGTAAAGATCATTTGGATTTCAAAGGCATTATTCAAGCGGGTTCTACGGGGGTGCTGGGTGCAACGGCTGCTTGGGATCGGGAGGTCTTCACCACCTTTGGGGATGTGCCAGGCGATGTCAGAAACGAAGACGGGCAACTTGCTTTTCGTGCTGGATTACTCAAAGGTATCGCTTATCTTAATCAACCTCTCGTACAGTATCGAACCCATGGTGACAATATATCCTATGGTTTTGCTATGAAAGAAGCGGATGCATCGACTTGGTTGGCAATGAGACGGAAGATGTTTGAGAATAAAATTAAAACTTTTTCTCATTGGGAGACGTTGCTTCAGGATCACGGGAATGTATCAACAAAAGGTGAAAGTCATCATAAATACAGGATTTTGTTACAAAAGAAAATTTTAGTATTAAAAGCTGAAAATGATCTTATTAATAATGAAAAAAGCTCCAAAATATCGGTTTTGCTCAGGTTAGTACGTATAAGAGTGCGGCCTATAACATGCTTTAGATTATGTTTGCTTTCGTTTTTTCCTAAATTGTATGCTCGTATCATACAGCGCCGAGCGATCCAAAATGGTGCTTTTCGCTTTTAACATTATGCAACATAACTTAAAGTTATTTTAGAATTTAAATATGGAAAAATATTGCATCGGATTGGGTGTTCAAAAAAGCGCATCTACTTGGTTATATAGGATGCTGGGAGAGCATCCCGAAATATTTGTCAGCACAACTAAAGAAATCGACTTTTTCAGTTACTATTATGATCGCGGTTGGCAATGGTATGGCGCGCATTTTTCAGCTTGTTTTGAAGAGCGCGTTATCGCGGAAGTATCCCCTTCTTATTTTCATGATGCTTTAGCTCCAGAACGAATGAAGAGACACATTCCAGATGCGAAACTAGTCGTTATGTTAAGAGACCCTATTGAGCGTGCCTACTCTAATTTTTTGCATGACGTGAGGTTGGGATTTGTTTCTGGAGAAAACTTGACGTTTGATGCTTGGCTAAAAAATAACCCAATGTATGTTGAGCAAGGTTTGTATGGTAAACATCTACAGCGTTGGCTTGAATATTTTCCGTTGGAAAGTATATTGATTATTTTTCAAGATGATGTTCAAAAAGATCCGGTAAAGGTGTCGTCTGAATTGTATCGATTTCTTGGGGTGGACGATAACTATATTTCGCTAACTTTAAATCAACGAGATAATACCAGTTATGTTCCAAAAAACCGAAGGCTTGATTGGATCCTAAGGAAAGGTGGAGATATAGCGAGAAAATCACACCTGGGTGTTATCGCCGCTATTGCAAAAGAGGTCGGTTTGCGTCGATTAATCGAAAAATATAATTCAGAACCCGCTAGAGATGTTATTTCGCCTATGAAAGAAGAAACATACTTGATGTTGCAGCGCAGCTTTGAGCCTGACTTAGTGAGGTTGGCGGAATTATCAGAAAAAGCTATACCATCTTGGATGCGAAAATTTGGAGCCAAAAAATAATGTCATCTATAAAAAATAAAATCGGTGACGCTTATGAATCTAATGCGCCGATGTTCATTATAGGTGCTGGTAGATCAGGGACGACCTTGTTATATCGTGCATTGTGTATGCATCCTGATACGGCTTGGATATCAAACTATTTAGCTCATCAACCTAGTTTAAGTTGGTTGACAAAACTAAACCGAATTTCTCATATTGTACCTGCTTTACCTCAACTTACATGGTTTGGTCATAGCGCTAGAACATCAGCAAAACGTAAAAATCCATTAATGCGTATTTTACCCATGCCTGTTGAAGGTGAGTCGGTTTATGATAAATGTGATATTCCCCGCTTCCCTGCTGTTGATTGGTGTATTAGTGATTCAAAAATAGCTTGTTTGAAGAAAACATTTGAAACTATAAAAAAACATCAAAATGCAAAAGTATTCATATCAAAACGAAC
>CAYQVF010000035.1:4695-32601 GCA_964421045.1 uncultured Chromatiaceae bacterium | reverse complement strand
ATTGGGATAAAGGCGTATATTGGTATACCAAGGCCATTGATCAAGGCAATGCAGCAGCACAATTTGGCTTGGCAGTCGCTATTTTTCATCATCCTAAATATAGAGGTAAAGTAAAAGAATCGTTACGTGTCTCTTTTAAGTTATATAAAAAAGCAGCCCATCGTGGTCATGCCCTGGCACAAACTGAACTGGGTCAAATGTACATGAGTGGTGGAATTACAGACCGCGATGTCGTAACGGCCTATATGTGGTTTGAATTGAGTAATTATCGGTTTGACGCCGGTAGCGACTCTTGGGCTCAATTTGGAAATTTTTATCAAGAAACGCTCATCAAAGATAAATATATCACTAAAAGTCAAATCGATCAGGCCATAAAACGCGCCCAGCAATGGGAAAAAGACCACCCTGATGCCTACAAATCGTGGCCTATTCCGATATCTTAAATCCTTAATTTTAAAACAACAGTCATCAAGAGTAATGCTATCGAAGGTTCATCGGTAAAGTTAACACATTCAATAAATAAACATGAGCAAACCGGTGTTAGTTCAGTGTAAAATGGAGTACTCCAATTCTGAGACAAGGAATATCAAAGTGAATCCCGTAGTCAATATACTCAGCGTAATTGAATAATATCAAGTAATTTACTTAGAAATTTCAGGTAGTTTGTCATTGACAAAGTAACTCCATTTGCCTGAGCTGACGTCTTGTTTACGGCATGTCAGTAAGTAGCCCCGGATTCGGCAAAATATTTCTGCTCCTTTCAGGCTACGAAAGCAGCCAGAAATTTTCTACTGTACTTTCGTCATGCGGATATCACGACCTCCCTGATTATTCGTAAAAGGGACTAATTCATTATCCATAAAGCCCAGCACATCTTTCTCTGATTTATCATAGTGACAACGCTAAAAACACCTTATTGCCAGTTTTGCTCTGTCAATAAAAAGAGTTTTTTCGCTTCATTTTCCTCCATTTATGGAGTCGTCTTGCACCTCTTGCATCGCGTTTATTCATCTGGGGTGCTGTTTGTGCCGCGTGAGCTATGGATGGCCGCAGGTAGAACAACGCAGGAGCACCGTTGTCGAGGTGTCGCCCGCTATTGCGAGGAATTGCAACGCAGCTATGAAATGAAGAGGACGTACAATTACCTGAATCTTAATCGCCACGGGTATCGCTCTTAAATTAGTTGATTTTGGGTTAAAATGACCCATTCATTATTTAGACGACTCTAAGTAATGACGAAATAAATATTGCATAGGTTGTGAAAAAATGAGCGAAGAAATTTTGATTAATGTTACGCCTCGTGAAGTTCGTGTTGCGATGGTGGAAAATGGTGTATTGCAGGAATTGGCGATCGAAAGAATAAACCGGCGCGGATTGGTGGGTAGTATTTTTAAAGGAAAGGTGAGCCGGGTGTTACCCGGAATGCAAGCCGCCTTTGTTGAAATTGGTTTAGAACGAACCGCTTTTTTACATGTGTCAGATTTAGTTGAATCGTATCAACGAGTTCCATTTGATGGTAAAGAACAAGGGCAGGACGAACGGCAGATAACGATTAGTGAACTGTTACACGATGGACAGGAGTTACTAGTACAAATTGTTAAGGATCCTTTGGGAACAAAAGGAGCCAGGTTGACAACTCAGATTTCTTTGCCCTCAAGATACCTGGTGCTCATTCCCGAAGAAAATAATATAGGGGTCTCTCAAAAAATTGAAGATGAAGATGAAAGAGCGCGCCTGAAAGCGATCGTTGAACTCATCTCAGAGCAGCATACAGGGGGGTATATTGTACGTACCGCCGCCGAACATGTGAGCCAAGAAGAGTTAATGACAGATGCGATTTATTTTCAAAAATTATGGCCAGAAATACAACAAAAAAGTGTGACTGCACCAGCGGGTTCTTTAGTCTATGAAGATTTGTCACTGGTTTTGCGGGTGATGAGAGATCGAGTTCATGAGGGCATCGATACGGTGAAAGTGGACTCTAAAGAAACATTTCAGCGCATTGTTAATTTTGCCGAAGATTATATGCCCGAAGCGGTGGCGCGACTTGCACTGTATCCCGGAGAGCGGCCCCTGTTTGATTTATATAATATTGAAGATGAAATTCAAAAAGCGCTAAATAGAAGGGTAGAACTCAAGTCGGGTGGGCATTTAGTGATTGATCAGACTGAAGCGATGTCAACGGTAGATGTTAATACCGGTGGTTTTGTTGGCCATAGAAATTTAGATGAAACTATTTTTAAAACTAATCTGGAAGCAGCACAAGCGATTGCTCGGCAGTTAAGATTAAGAAACTTGGGTGGCATTATCATTATTGATTTTATTGATATGAGCAATGATGAGCATAAACGACAAGTGTTAAGAGCATTGGAAAAATATTTACTGAAAGACCCATCCAAAACAAATATCAGTGGTGTATCTGAATTGGGTCTGGTTGAAATGACTAGAAAAAGAACGCAGGAAAGTTTAGAGCATATATTGTGTGAAACGTGTTGTACCTGTGATGGGCGCGGTAGTCTTAAAACACCTGAAACAGTTTGCTATGAAATATTTCGCGATATAATAAGAGAGTCGCGTCAGTTTGAGTCCACCCGATTTATGGTTCTGGTTTCTCCAAAGGTCGGTGAACGTATTATTGACGAGGAATCGACCACGGTTGCTGAGCTGGAAGAGTTTATTGGTAAATCTATTAAATTCCAGGTTGAAACATCTTATACGCAAGAACAATTTGATGTCGTCTTAATGTGATACATCGTTGTCATAAAGCGTTTTGGACTCTTGCGGTTATTGCGGTCGTTGGCTTTGCTATTGTTACTAGTTTGGTTCGCATCGTTTTTCCAGTGGTGGCTGATTACCGTCAGGACATCGAACAGTGGGTGCATAGTGCTATTGACTATCCTGTCAATATTGGTGGACTGCAAACACAATGGATTGGTTTTTCGCCGGTACTTCATTTACACAATGTACAATTATTGAGCAGAGAAAATAATCAAAACTTGTTAAGTTTTGATTCTGTTTATGTGAGCCTTGATTTGTGGGCTTCTATTAAAAAAGGTCGCATTATTCCTGAAAAAGTGACTTTATTGGGGTTGAATTTGGCCGTAATAAAAGAAAGGGACGGGCGTATTAGCGTTGCAGGAATGTATGCCCGTGATAATCATAATGACTCGTTTAAAAAAATAATTCAAAAATGGTTTTTTTCGCATGATTCTTTATTAATAGAGCGAGCAAATGTCAGCTGGGAAAACAAACAGCAAGGGCATCAACCGGTTTTTTTTAACAATATCAACCTGGAAATGATAAGTAATGGAGCGCGACATCAGCTCATAGCAAAAGGCACGATGCCGAAGAAACTAGGTGAAAATTTTATTTTTGTCCTGGATGCGCATGGGGAGATTAATGAAGTAGAAGTCTGGGATATGAAGACCTATTTCTCTGTCGAAAAAATAAATTTACAGAGTGAAATACTGGATCCTGTTCTGTTGCCCAGTCTGGATGTTGTGACGGGGGTAGCGGATATACATGCCTGGTTGAATTGGCAGGATGGCCATTTAACGGAGGCTTCTATGGATGTCGATGTCGCGGATCTTTTACTGCAGACGTTGCCGCAACATTCATTTTCTTTGGATAAGATGAAAGGAAGGCTGGAGTGGCAATTAAATAAAAAAGGATGGTTGCTATCAGCTCGTCCTCTACACCTACACATCGCTGGTGAAACCCCCTGGGCATTGGAATTTGAGGTGCAAGCTCTAGGTCAGGGCACAGCTTTTGAAATCGGTGTTACTCATTTACCCATCAATACACTCGCTAAATTGGCACTATTAAGTAAACAAGTACCAGAACCCTTAAAATCTTATCTTATGGCAGCAAACCTGACTGGCTCCTTAAATGAAAGTTATATTCATTTTTTTGCTGACGAGCAAGGAAAGCCGTTTAAGCTGAATACAAAGCTTACGGATTTGTCATTACTGCCGGTTAAAAAAATACCCGGTTTTTCCGGTTTGAATGCTGAGATTAGACTTGCGGATGACATACTGTTCCTCAACCTGGAGAGTTCTGATGCGGCTCTCAATGCCCCCAAATTGTTTCGTTCTTCTCTTGCGTTGGATGAAATTCGTGGGCAATTCAACGTTTTTCGTGATCAAGAACAAAATTGGGTTATTAAAACCTCACAGTTGGATATAATTAATCAGGATATCAGCACCCGCACCCGGGCAAAAATTATTCTGCCAGGGGATGAACGGTCTCCCGTTGCTGATGTACATACGAGCTTTCAAGAGGGTAATGTTAAAAATATCGAACGGTATTATCCCGTCGGAATTTTAAAGCCACCGTTATTAAATTGGCTGGATAAGGCGATCGTATCCGGTAAGGTGACATCTGGAAGTTTTATTTTAAAAGGGCCGTTGTCGCACTTTCCGTTTACGAAAGGAGAGGGTGTTTTTGATACTCGCTTTATTCTTGAAGAGGGGGTTTTGAATTTTTCTCCAGGTTGGCCAAAGCTGGAAGACATCGCCGCGGAAATCAAATTTATTGGCCGCTCTATGTCAGTCAAGGCGGACTCGGCTCGTACCCTGGGTTCCACATTGCAAAACATGAATGTCGAAATAAAAGATTTTTTGGCGAAGGATAGAGCCGTTACGATTACTGGCAAGGCGCATGGTACAGGTTCAAATGGTGTTCGTTACGTGTTGGAGACGCCGCTAAACAAAAATTTAGGTGGCTTTTTTTCTTCACTTGAAATTGATAAAACGATTGACTTATTCTTGGATATTCGGGTGCCGCTTAATCATTTGGAGCAACGCTTGAGTGTTAACGGTGGTGTAGAGTTTTCGGATAACACGCTCGTTTATGGCGGAGATTCCGTTGATATAACTCATTTGCATGGGTTGGTTGGTTTTAGTGAAGACGGTATTGTTGCGCATAATTTGCGTGCTCGGGTTATGGGGCAGCCCGCAACGATCAATATTGCAAGTGAAACAGACCCCGTTAGTCAAAAAGCAATTATTGACGTTGAGGCGGCAGGTACAACCCGACTCAATATTTTATGGAAAAAACTGGGTTTTTCAAATATTGATTTTGTGTATGGAGAAAGTGACTGGTCAGGCACTTTGCGTTTGTTGCCTGCAGTGGATGCCGAAACCGGTGTTACCGCAGAGTTGAATATCCATTCTATGCTGGATGGTGTGAATATAGATCTCCCTTCCCCATTAGGTAAAGATGCAGAGACTCGGGCTGAACTGAATCTAGAACTGCTTTTTTCTGATGAAGTAAATCGTTCTCTTACTGTACGTTATAACGATATATTAGCCAGTGAGTTAATGTTGCGCTCGTTGCCCGATCTTGATAAAAGTTTGGAACTGGTGAGTGGCTGGGTGCATTTGGGGGAAGGCGCGCACCCCGCCGTACAAAAAAAAGGATTGAGTATTTATGGCCAATTACCTTTTCTTGATTTTGAAAAATGGCAAACGGTATTCAATGAGACCGGTGACAAACAAAACAAGGCTGGCTTAGCTATTGCTGAAATAGAGATGCGCTTCTCTAAGGTTTTGATATTTGAACAGCAGTTTACAGGCGTTGAGGTGTGGGCACGACCGAAAAAAAAGGGTTGGGAGGTCTTGTTTGAGGGGCAGGAAGCTGCAGGTCGTGCTTTTATTCCCAATCTCAGTACGGCTCCTGTTAATTTAGATTTGAACTACTATTACCTTTATTCGCAAGAAAATGAAAATGCATCGGGAGAAAGTGATCCCAGAAAGAGTCGGTCATTCAATTTTGTGAGTCAGGCATTATTTTACGATAATTCGTTATTCGGGCGCGTGGAACTCGAGGCCGTTTTAACCCCGTCGGGGCTAAAAATGGAGCAATTTTCCTTAATAAGTAAAAAAACCCAAATTACAGGTGTGGGGGAATGGGTGGTTCGTGGAGGCAAGCAGCGTTCTTCATTTGATCTCTCGGTCAATAGTACGGATGTGGGGGTAACATTGGATATGTTTGGTTTTCCGGACACGATAGAACGAGGTAAGGCAAGTAATCGATTTCAGGTTGACTGGGAAGGGACGCCGGGCGATTTTTCTCTGTCTAGCTTTAATGGTGAAATAAATTTGTTAATAGAAGACGGACGATTACTCGAAGTGGAACCGGGTGCCGGACGAATTTTTGGTTTGCTGAGCTTACGTGCGCTGCCACGTCGGTTACGATTTGATTTCAGTGATTTTTTTGGTCGAGGGTTCAGCTTTGATACATTGAGTGGTTCATTTACAGTAACTCATGGGCAAGCTTACACGAAAAACCTGGTCATGCAGGGTCCATCAGCCTATATTTTAGCTCAAGGTCTAGTAGATTTTAATCTTAGGAATTATAATCAACGGGTTACGGTTATTCCTAATGTTACCGCTCCGCTTCCACTGGCGATCGGGATTGTGGTTAGTCCGGTTGCCGGGTTAGCAGCATGGATGGCGGAAACCCTGATTAGGAAACCGCTTGGTCGATTTGCAAAGGTTATATATAAAGTAGAAGGCCCTTGGGCTGAACCAAAAATCAAAAAAGTTAAATGGGTGGAATTATCTGATTAAGATGATTGCCAGAAGAAAGATTCCAGTAAGGGTAGGTTGGTATGGCGCGTGTAGCAGCAGTACAAATGGCATCGGGTCCCAATGTGAGTGCAAACTTACTAGAGGCCGCTCGGTTAATTGGGATGGCCACAGATGAAGGCGCAGATTTGATTGTGTTGCCTGAAAATTTTGCCATGATAGGCATGTCTGAAACCGATAAAATAGAGATCAAAGAGCAAGCGGGTGATGGCCCCATTCAGGACTTTTTAAGCCAACAGGCGGCTAAGCAGGGTGTTTGGTTGGTGGGTGGAACCCTTCCTCTAGTGACGGCGAATGAAAATAAAATCAGAGCGGCCAGTCTGCTCTTTGATGATAAAGGGCAACAGCAAGCCCGCTATGACAAGATTCATCTCTTTGACGTAACCTTAAATGAAGGGCAAGATAATTACGAGGAATCTTTGACGATAGAGCCTGGAAATGAAGTTGTGGTTGTTGATACGCCATTTGGTAAACTGGGTCTAGGCGTGTGTTACGATCTTCGTTTTCCTGAGTTGTTTCGTTGTATGTTGGATCAAGGTGTGGAAATAGTGGCACTGCCCTCCGCTTTTACCGCTATTACAGGGCGTGCGCACTGGGAAGTTTTGGTTCGTGCCCGAGCGATCGAAAATTTATGCTATGTTGTTGCTGCAGCCCAAGGAGGTTACCACGTTAATGGGCGTGAAACGCATGGGGACAGCATGGTCGTGGATCCCTGGGGGGTTGTTTTGGATCGCTTGCAAGGCGGCTCAGGGGTTGTGTCTGTTGATATTGATCGAGAAAAACTCGTTAGCACAAGAAGAGCATTCCCCGCAATATCACATCGTAAACTGTCCTGTAAAATGTAATCTATCCGCAGCGATGACGACGTATTATGACCTGTTGAGCAATTATTACTATTAGTAATAATATAATAAGGCGGCACATGCACAAAGTTACCGCAAAACGACAAGTCACAATTCCCAAAGAGCTTTACTCTCGAGTGTTTTTCATGATGAGAAGTTTATAAAAAATGAAGTTAAGGACTTAGATGAGTAGCTTAGCCTTTATATAAAAAATCTCAACGGGCATTTATCGTATGGGGTTTAGAGCATATTTTATTAGAGAGGAAAATATGAGTAATCCAATAATTTCAGATAACAAACCAGCCAAGGTGAATCTTTCTAAAGGTCAGGAATATCATTTCTGTACTTGCGGTAGATCTAGTCGCCAGCCATTTTGTGATGGTTCACATGTCGGTACATCTTTTACTCCCAAAGCTATCGTTTCTGATAAAGATGATGAAGCCTATTTATGTACATGTAAGCATACTGGTAACGCCCCTTTTTGTGATGGTACACACAAACAATTTAGCGCCGATGACGTGGGCAAAGAAGGGCCGGGGGTAACGTTAAAACCTTCAAAATTACTGCAAGCCAAATCAACACTTGAAGAACCTACAGTAGAATTTATACACCAGCTTGCCCGAGAAGGCTTATCCAAGCTTGGGCATCATGGTCAGATGACATCTATGGGCGTCCCGCGACATGAATTACCCCATTGGGATGATTTGCAAATCATGACTGCGCAAATGGCCACCAAGCCATTAATGGAAGACGTAACTGTTCGTACTGAACTGATAATTGGGCCCGAAGCCAAAAAGCCTTTGACATTGAAAATTCCTTTGTTTGTTTCTGATATGAGTTTTGGCGCACTGTCCGAAGAAGCCAAAATATCTTTAGCTAAAGGTGCAGAGTTGGCGGGTACAGGCATTTGCTCGGGTGAGGGTGGAATGCTACCAGAAGAGCAAGAGGCGAACTCTCGATATTTTTATGAATTAGCAAGTGCTGGTTTTGGCTATAAAGAAGAGCTGTTGAATAGGGTACAGGCTTTCCATTTTAAAGGTGGGCAAGGTGCAAAAACCGGCACAGGCGGTCACCTTCCTGGGAACAAAAATATTGGCAAGATATCACAGGTGAGAGGCATACCTGAGGGCCAACCTGCAATTTCTCCACCTACTTTTAAAAATCTTTCCTCACCATCGGAATTTAAGCGCTTTGCAGATCGTATTAGAGAGGTTACAGGTGGTATTCCAGTTGGCTTTAAGCTCAGTGCAAACCATATCGAAAAAGACATTCAATTTGCATTGGATGCCAGTGCCGATTACATCATATTGGATGGTCGCGGTGGTGGTACTGGTGCAGCACCTGAGATGTTTCGCAACCATATCAGTGTGCCAACCATACCAGCGCTTGCGCGAGCACGTCGATATCTAGACAAACAAGGTGCTAGTGGCCGTGTAACCCTCATCATTACGGGTGGCTTACGTGTCCCTATAGACTTTGTTAAAGCTTTAGCGCTTGGCGCTGATGGCATCGCCATTTCAAATAGTGCAATGCAAGCGATTGGTTGTGTTGCCGCAAGAATGTGCAACACAAATAACTGTCCAGCAGGTATTGCTACACAAAAAAAAGATTTACGTAAAAAGTTAAACGTTGAAAAATCATCGAAGCAGTTACATCATTTTTTTGGCGCTTCCGTGGTACTGATGCAAGTGATGGCGCGTGCGTGTGGTCATAATAATTTAAGTAAATTTAATAACAACGATTTGGCTACATGGCATCGAGAAATGGCATTGCTTTCAGGTGTAACCTACTCAGGACTCATGGATATTGAGGGTATATAAGCTTAATCTTTATTTAACCAACCGATTTCTTGTGCTGTTTTTTTACCGACAATGACAAATTTCAAACCAGGGGGGATTTCAGCATTGTCTTTCGACAACGGAATACGCCCCCCCATTAGTTCTGCTTTTTTTTGCGGGAAAAGTGGGGTTTGTTCCGGGTTAGCGTAGCCATCGGGAAATAGGGGCAAGTTCGTAGCGAGATCATATTTGTCTGTAGCGCCGAAAACATGAAGCAATTCATGAGCAATAATCACATTATTAGTTTTTCTCATTGTCCGTGTTGCGAAAGCCTTAACCACAGCCAGAGATAACTTACTCATGCCCACTGAGTGCGCTAGTCTCGAGCGCTGATTTGGATCATAATACGCAACAAAAACCTTGATATCGGCAGGTGGCCCATCATCATTCTCGTTAAACTCCGACGCCCAATAACGCAGCTTCAGACTCCACCACACATTATTCAGCCAATTTCCTTGTTGTGGAGCATCAGGAGGTATTTGCGTGATTGTTGGCCCAAGCTTGACGCGAAAAAGCGAGGGGTGATTTAACCCGAATTTTTTCGCTTGCTTATTCAGAAAAGCAGCTATATTTTCAAAATCACCATCATCCAAACGATTAATATATTTGGCTGTTATTTCATTGCCATCAGCATTAATAGGGTAAATGACAATCCATTTAGAATTATTCCAGTTTTTTAGGTTTGTACTAAGCTGATAAGCAGCTAAACTTGCAAAAAATAATATACTAATTAATATAATTAAACGGACAATGCGAAACATAACAAAGATACCCTTATGTAATTAAACGCTGTGAGTAATATACCCGTGGTATTTGAAATTTAGGTGTGATCGCACGTTCTGTTTATTTCATGGCAAAGGTTTTTGCGTCCTCGATTTTGCCTCCTGAGAACTTTTATGCCCTGGCTCTTTGGATACTATCTTGGGTTATGTTCCCGACGCATGCCCCTTAGCCTTAGCTATATCCTTGTAGGGGGTGGTGTAGCCCACTATTGCAAGGAATTTCAATACCTAAATTTTAATCGTCATAGGTATATACTACTCTAAAAGTGTCTGAGCCTAATTTTTATGTAACGGAAAGGTCAGATTTCGATGCAGACCTTGTTTGGCGTTCTGATTAAAATGAAAATATTTTTTTCTAATGCCCGTATACATTGTGATAAGCAAAGTTTATGTGGAAACAGAGACTAATTATTTTTTCAGGTTTTATTTTAATATTTCTGTCTTGGTTAAAGTCGTTCATAAAAGGTTTGAATCGTTATAACAGCCCTTAAAAAGGCTTTTACGCGGCTTTATTTTAATTAGTAGCTCTTAAAGTGGCTGTTAATTTTCATCAGAATATGATATTGATACGGTTATGGACTTTTATACATTATCAGATACTGCAATTGAAAAAGAGTTGGGTCATCGAATAAAATCTCTTCGTCTGAGAAAAAATATGACTCAACAGGGTTTGGCTGAAGCGGCGAGATTATCTATCAACTCGATTAAATCACTTGAAGCGGGACGGAGTAAAATTTCAACTCTTATTGCCGTGTTACGAGAGTTAAATGCTCTTGATTATCTGGATAATTTTATACCGGAAACAACAATTAGCCCGTTACAACTGGTCAAAATGCAAGGCAAGGTGCGAAAGCGTGCTTCAGGTGAGCGACTCAAAAAATTAGAGGATAAATCCGAGTGGTAAGTAGAGTCGAAACCGCGATCGTAACATTATGGGGTAAGACGGTCGGTGCTTTGGCCTGGCTTGATGAGCGGGGTTATGCCTTGTTCGAATATCATCCTGATTTCTTAAAAAAAGAGCTGGATATTGCACCCATTCACATGAGCCTGACTGAAGCTCGTCGGGGTGACGGAAAATTTCTATTCCCCGTCTTAAACAAAGATACTTTTCTCGGATTGCCCGGTTTATTAGCGGATGCCTTACCGGATAAATTTGGTAACAGCATGATTGATGCGTGGCTGGCTCGCAATGGCCGGGACAGCGCAAGTTTTAGTCCCGTTGAGCGTCTTTGTTATATGGGTAGGCGGGGTATGGGGGCGTTAGAGTTTGAGCCCGCAATGATGGGGAAATTTGATGCCTCGATTTCTGTAAAAGTATCAGACCTGGTTGCGCTCGCACAGGATGTAATGAAAGAAAAAAAAATGCTAGAAACAGAATTGAGCCGTTCTGAAAACGAAAACTCGGATGCTATTTTGGATATTCTTCGAGTCGGTACGTCGGCTGGAGGGGCAAGACCCAAGGCTGTGATTGCGATGGATGATCAAGGCCATATTCGATCGGGTCAAGTCAAGGCACCCGTGGGCTATGATTATTGGCTGCTCAAATTTGATGGTGTGACTGATCTGGAACTGGGTGAACCCAGAGGCTATGGGCGTATTGAATATGCTTATTATTTAATGGCAAAATCGGCCGGTATCATGATGACAGAATGCCGGTTGCTGGAAGAAAATGGTCGCGCGCATTTTATGACAAAACGATTTGACCGGGTGGATGATAAAAAGCTTCATATGCAGTCTCTTTGTGGTATTGCACATTATGATTTCAATAGAGCGGGTGCCTATAGTTATGAGCAAGCTTTCACCGTTATGCGCAAGCTACGTTTAAGTAAAGCGGAAGCTGCTGAGCAATTCAGGCGCATGGTATTTAGTGTTGTGACTCGTGACCTTGATGATCATACCAAAAACATTTCTTTTTTAATGGCAGCCGATGGTAAATGGACATTATCACCTGCATACGATGTTACTTATGCACACAACCCTGCCGGGAAATGGACCCATCAACATCAGATGAGTATTAATAACAAACGTGATCGTTTTAGTCGGCAAGACTTCATTACCCTTGCCGATTCTATTAATTTAAATCAAGCGGATGAAATAATTAATAATGTGGTGAGTGCAACAGAAAAATGGCAAGAATTTGCTAAAACAGCAGGAATACAATTTAAAGTCATTGAT
Source organism: uncultured Chromatiaceae bacterium (assembly GCA_964421045.1). GTDB lineage: Bacteria > Pseudomonadota > Gammaproteobacteria > JAADHS01 > JAADHS01 > JAADHS01. The sequence continues at coordinate 20,374 of CAYQVF010000035.1, read as the reverse complement.
GAAATTAAAAGTAATCATTGGCTGCTATAAATTTTCCTTAGAGTTTGTTAAGAAAATTTAAAAGCAACGCAAGGAGAGCGATTAAAGAAAATGACTGATTTTAACGAACGAAAAAAACTCATAAAAAAAACCTTTGATAACGTCGCAGAGGGTTACGACTGCAATGCACTGCGGTTTTTCCCTGCCAGCGCCCAACACCTGTCGCGCATCTTGGCAGCCGAAAAAGGGGAGCAAATTCTCGATGTCGCCACAGGCACTGGAACAGTGGCGCTGGCAATAGCACAATGCCAGCCTGACGCCAGGGTAACAGGAATCGACTTTTCTAAAGCCATGTTGGCCCAGGCAAAACAAAAAGCCCAATCAGCCAATGTTTACAACGTTGAGTTTATTGTCAAAGAGCTACCGCAACTGGACCTTCCTTCAAATCAGTTTGATGCAGCAAGTTGTGGTTTTGGAATTTTTTTCCTGGAGAATATGGTAGAAGGGATGCAGCAAATAGGCGACAAACTTAAACCCGGTGGGCGACTCATAATCAGCTCTTTTTTTGAACTCTCTTTTTCGCCCCTTGCCGATCTCTTTATTGAGCAAATCGAACGCTACGGTGTCGAACCACCCAAATTGATGTGGAAACGTATTGCCACTGAAAAAGCCGTTGCTGAACTCTATGAGGATGCTGGATTCACAGAAATCCAAACCTGCAATAAGGATGTCAGCTATTATCTGAAAGATACTGAACAGTGGTGGTCATTTCTATGGAACGCAGGTTTCCGGGGACTGTTAAGCCAACTTTCGGAAAATGATCTACGATGTTTTCGCAAAGAACACTTGGCTGAGATCGAGTCACACCTTACCGAACAGGGACTCTTTCTGCGAGTGGAGACACTGTATGGTGCCGGTAAGAGACCTGTGTTTCAGATATAGATATCCATTTATAAATACTCAGCACGCAATGAAAAACTCGTCGAATTGAGTGAGCTAAAACGTTGATCCACATTATCTTAACGACAGCCGAATGAGGCCGCCACACTAAACAATAGTTCACCGCCATAATCGAAGTTCACTCTGAAGAACAGAAAAGATTGCTTACTGGGATGTGGGTAAGGCGTGAACACGATGGCATGGATGCAGGACGACCCCATGGATGGGGGAGGTAGGGATGAGTAAGGAACATAATCCGAGATCGCCTCCAAAGAGCTTGGCATGGAGATAGAACCGAGATTTCAAAACGGGAAGCTATTTATTTACAGACCCTAAGTCTCAGAGGAAAAATGAACATGTTCACCTACATGGTAAAAATCTTGTTGACGATGATTGCATCAACGGTTGCATTAATCCCCATCGTGGTATTGGGTCAGGACACGGTTAAAACGGAAGACTATTCGTTGCGAATCACAACGCTGACCACTGGCCTTGAGCATCCATGGGGGCTTGTATTTTTACCCGATGGCCGTATGTTAGTAACTGAACGTTCAGGCGGTTTGCGTGTTATCTCTGAAGAGGGTGTGCTTGATCCCAGGCCGGTAACGGGTTTACCTCAAATTGAGAGTGACGGTCAGGGTGGTTTGTTGGATATTGTTCTTCATCCAGACTACGCGAAAAATGCTTGGCTCTATTTCTCTTATGTAGCGTTGGGCAGAGACGGTAGCGGTACGGAGGTGGCGCGTGCCCGGCTTGATGGTGATCGCCTCAAAGATATCCAGACCCTCTTTCGTATGGAGCCCAAGCTGCGCAGCACACATCATTTTGGCTCGCGACTATTGTTCGACGAGCAAGACTATCTTTATATTACGTTGGGTGATCGAGGTGATAAAAATAAAGCGCAACAATTAAGTAATCATGCGGGTACAGTAGTTCGCCTACACGACGATGGTAGCCTACCCTCGGATAACCCTTTTAGCAAGCACAATGATGCCAAAGCAGAAATTTATACCTACGGCCATCGCAACGTGCAAGGAATCACTCAAAACCCGTGGAGCAAGGCAATTTGGGTGCATGAACACGGCCCTCAAGGGGGAGATGAAGTTAATATCCTGAGACCGGGAATGAATTATGGCTGGCCGATTATCACCTATGGCGTAAGTTACGGTCTGGGCTTTAAAATTGGCGAAGGTACGGCAAAAGAAGGCATGGCTCAACCTATTCATTATTGGGTTCCTAAATCTATTGCGCCCTCCAGCATGGTTTTTTATAACGGTAATTCGTTTCCTGACTGGCGTGGTGATTTGTTTTTGGGTGCATTGCGCGATCAAATGCTAGTCAGACTGGAGATTGAGGGTGAAAAAGTGATGAAAGAAGAGCATTTATTAAAGGGGAAATTGGGGCGCATCCGCAATGTTAAAATAGGCCCCGACGGTTATCTATATCTGCTTGTGGATGCTCGTAACGGTAAGTTAGTTAGGTTGGAACCTGTTAAATAATGGTTTGATACCGAGAGTTGCAATGAACTTAAAAATTGCATATTACACCATTTTGGTTGTTTGTTTTCCTTTTGTTGCTGTGGCACAAATACCAGTTTCTTCGGAACCTCTTCGTATTACGATTACTGCCGGACGCCTCGACAACGTTTTGGCGGAAACGCCTGCGGCGGCCAGTGTGCTGAGCGATGATGCCCTCCACGGTGGACGTCAGCAACTTGGTCTGGACGAAGTTCTTGCCGGTGTCCCTGGTGTTTTTTCGGTTAACCGCTATAATTTTGCACAAGATTTACGTCTATCTATTCGCGGCTTTGGTGCTCGGGCTAATTTCGGCATCCGTGGCGTGCGTATCTTGATTGACGGTATTCCAGCGACGACACCAGATGGTCAATCGAGCGTCGATGACATCGATCTTGATACTTTGGAGCGCATAGAAATTATCCGTGGCCCCGCAGGTGCGCTTTATGGCCCTTCTGCGGGTGGGGTGCTGAGTTTAAAAACCCGACAAAGCAGGGTGACTCCTAATGTAGAAGCCAGTATCAAAAATGGTGCTTACGGTGTTCGTGATTTCCGTCTTAAGGGCAGCAACACATACGGTAACCTGGGTTATGCGCTTAATGTTGCACGATTGTCTATTGATGGTTATCGAGCGCAATCTGCTGCCGAAAGAGAATTATTCAATGGCCGGTTTGACTATAGTTTTAAAAATGGCGGTGAACTGACGATGACACTGGCGTTGCTTGATGCCCCGTTAGCGCAAGATGCGGGTGGGTTGACGATGGAACAAGTACGCGCCGACCCGCGCCAGGCTGCACCGCTTAGTCTGCGCTTTAATACCGGCGAATCCGTGCGTCAGCAGCGACTGGGTTTGCATTCTCGCCATCCTCTTGCCAATGGTGCTGAAGTGCGCTTAAGGGGTTACTTTGTGCAGCGCGACTTTGCTAATCGCTTGCCATTTAATATGATTGAACTGGATCGCCGTTTCGGCGGCGTGGGTGTGGAATATCAGCGTGAAACACAATGGCTAGGTGCGTTCGGACGATTGTTACTGGGCGTTGATCTCGACTATCAAGACGATGAGCGTCGTCGTCGCGAAAACTTGAGCGGCACAGCAGGAAATTTACGTTTTAATCAGCGCGAACGCGTGATGAATAACGGTGTTTTTATAGTCTATGAACAGCAATTGACGCAACAGTTACGCCTGGATGTCGGTTTACGTTATGATCGTTTGCGTATTATGGCGAATGATCGTTTTTTGGGTAACGGTGATGATTCAGGTGTCGTACATTTTGCGCACTGGAGTCCGAGCGTGGCGTTACTCGTGCAAACAGGTAAGGCCATTCAATTCTATGCTCGTATTGCGACGGGTTTTGAAACCCCGACGACGACCGAACTCGCACGTACTGATGGCAGCGGTGGTTTCAACAGTACGTTAAAACCGGTAATGTCAGTAAATTATGAACTGGGGGCGCGTGTCATGCTCGCACCAAATATACATATAGAAGCTGCATTATTTCAAATCAACGTAGACGATCAACTGGTTCCTTTTGAAATCGTTAACTCACCCAATCGCTTTGCCTTTGAAAATGCCGGTCGCTCTCGTAACCGGGGTTTAGAAACGGCACTGTCTTTTGGGGAGTATTCAGGATGGGGGTTGCAACTTGCGTACACTTATTCGGATTTTAGTTTTATTGAATTTAATGATAAAAATAATGTGGCGCTGGCGGGTAATAATTTTCCCGGTGTACCCGAACACTTATTTAATTTGGAATTACGGCATCGTCACTCCTCAGGTCTTTATACCGCTTTTGAGGCTCGGTATACGGGTCGTTACTATGCGGATAACCTCAATGCTGTTGAAATTATTTCATCCCTCAATAGTAGTTTGCGCCTGAGTTATCCTTGTTTTGTTGGTCAATGGCGAATTAATGTCTCTGGCGGGGTCAATAATCTTTTCGATGAAAAGAGCTACTCAAATGTGCGTTTGAATGCCAACGCGGGGCGTTACTTTGAACCTGCCCCCGGTCGTCATGGGTACTTGGGCCTCAGTGCGGGTCGTGATTTTGAATGAAGAAGGCGTGCAATCACACCGAAATCTTAATCGCTATGGGTATATAAGGCGCTAGAACGAGATCTTTGATGGATTGACCCTGATAACGTCAAGTGAATTTTAAAAAAATGATTCCGAGTCCATGTTTCCAGGGTAAACTTGTTGACACACTTGTGCTACTCTCAGTGACTTGTCGTCAAAACAACAACAGGATCGAGGTATGGCATATTTATTTTGGTTTTTAGCTGCAGCAATATTGTTTCTGGTGATCATAAAATATCGTGCCGCGAAAACAAAACATCAAGCTGCTGGTAATGTGGTGTTTGCAAAATATACTTTTGATCGACTTTCCGTTGACGATCAGAATAAAGTGAAAGAGAAGGCTGCGCAAATAGCCAGTGAAACGGCTCGTGATGAAATTGAGCAGTATGGTTGGTATGCCGTCGCCATGCATGCACTAAATATCCCTTCCGCAATACCCGATAACCCATCCTGGTATCATACTAAACGACCTGATGTGTTACGGCCCAGTGATTTAATGCTCAGGTCGGTTTTAACCTTTCTTAACAGAAACTATAATTTGAATATCGAACTTGCGGGTATTGCTTCAGAAAAAAAAGAAAGACCAGTGATAAGCTCAGAATCAGATCAAGAAGAGCCAAAAAAACTCAATAAACCTGATGAAAATAATAAGGGTTGAACGACCTAACAACTCAGGTATTGGTATCGTGGCTGGAAAGTCGCTCCTGCCTTTTCTTTTTTTCAGGTAAGGGTGTGAAAATAATTTTGCCTTGACACCATTGAGCATAGGCTTTTGGGTTATTTAAAACAATATTGAGTGCTTGAGAAAGTTCGTAGGTATTGCCATCCAGTTTTTTCTTTTTCAAACTGTTATGTAAACTTTTGAGAAAGCTCATCACACCTAGCGACAATCCTCTTACGCTAAGTGCCCCATGGAGCGGGTTATCTGGTTCTTCGTAGCTTTTAATGCAGGACTCAACATCAAGGGAGTGGTATTTTCGACACATTCCGGGCCTGACAGAATAAATAGAACAGGTATTCGCAATCAGCAACGGGCAAGTAATACGAATGTTGTTATGTTTCTGGCTGGACAAATCTCTTGCACGCTCAGCGGCGGCTGCAACGGCTGATTTTATATTAGATAATGCTTCCGTTGAAAATTTTTTTTCTAAATAATTTTTAATACGAAAAATTTCGGGCAGAAAGACTTCGATACGAAAATGTTTACAACAATAGGTACAGCCTTCTTTGCAGGCTAATTTGATATTGTATTTTTCGATGTTTTGCTCGAAATAAAGATTAATTTTTTGATGTACAGAGTGCACCGCCGAAGACATTGTCTTTGGGGAGATGGAATGTTTAAATAATTTCGTTAACCTTTTGCTTTCTGTTTGTTCGATTTTTTGAGCTTCTAACAGTATTTCATCCATTTAAAAATATCCTTTGTTATTTTCGTTTTTTTTAAACCCTATCGTTGTCTAAATTGTAGGCGCAGGCGCTTTTAGAGAATTATATACGATACTTCTATTCAGGCGATGAATGATTTGGGCTATGGCTTTCATAGCTTTTATGATGAGACATCGGTTTGAAGAAATCACTGAAACGTTATTTTCAATTTTACAACTATGAGCGTCCTCATCAATCATTTGGTGATGAGATGCCAGCGGAAAAGTATGTTGGAGAGGCTGAGAAAAAAGGTGAGCGCGAGCCAAATAAAAAGAGCAAAATGAGTGTTGATAAGCTGATGGACAACTTTTCGAGTTGCCCACAGGTTAACCCCCAGGTCGCCCACGAGCTTATCAACAACGGATTAATTAGATTACAACAATAAGATTTATATCTTATATTTTTGGACTACTGTTTTGACTATGGGGTCCACTTTATATGGCAAATAAAGTGGAAATTTTCACTGATTATTTTACCAGCACATCTGTAGGAACGCCGGGGGGGGCTCCTGCAAAAGAGACTCCGACCGTTTTATAAGAGTAAGCGCTTTCACCTTTATTTTTATCCACTGCCGTAACAGCAAATTCGTAGCCCATGCCTGTTGTTAGGTTGGTTATATTTTTGCTATAGGTTGTATTGCCATTAACTGTTGCGATAAGGGTTTTTCCTTGAGAAACATCATAGATGTTGAAACTGGTAATGGACGAAAGAGCCTGAGCGGCGGGTTTATCCCAAGTTACGATAACTTGCCCATTTTTCGATGACGCTTTGACAGAAAAGGGCGGCACTGTATTTCCAAGATAACCCCAAATATAATTAGTAAGGCTTTGGTTATCGGCTGCAAAGCCTCTTTTTGCATCAGTGGTATATTCAGATGTTCTCATCTCGCTTTTAATCCACTGCTCTAATGGCCAGGGCCATAATTCACTCTGTTCAGTTTCCCAGTTAGAGTCTCCTTTAAATGTACCATCCTTGCCAAGTTTATGCGTTATATTGGCTCCTATTTGTTTGTCTCCGTTACCTTGGGTTGCCAAGGGTGAGTTCGCCTCTATGCGAATAGGATATGCAAGCCCATTTTGAAAGGGGTCAGTTGACATGAAACTAGACGTTTTTTTTGATTTGAAATAGTCTTTTCCACTTATTTGAAACATATTAATGCCGTTACTTGTTACTGCAGCCCCATCTACACCATCACCCGCGATATCTTTAATGATGGCGTTATTGAATGTGATGGGGCCATCTCCGTCATAGAGCTTCACTCCATCATTAGGGCCTAATATTTTACTTTCTTGCTCTGTACTTCGATAAGAAAAATTATCTACTCCGACATCAATTAACGTCACGTTATCAACATCGGTTTGTCCTCTTAAAAAGAGTCCGCTCGCAGTTTTAACCGCGGCGAGATCCTGAATGATATGTCCGGTTGAAAGACCTCTGTTAGCCAATACAGGGAGTGCTGTATTGATGACGATTGATCCCTTGACTTCAAAAGCATGGGCACCTCGGTCAACGGCTTGTAAAAAAGCGCCTGCAAGCTCGGTAGGGCTATTGTGCCATTCACTTGGTGTATCAGAGTCAATAACAATACAATTTAGACAGGCTGTCCCTCTATTATAATAAGAGGTAATGCCGGCGATAGGTTCAGGATCTATATCATTTTTCATGGCCCAGTCGTGCCTGACAATACATCGTCTACAGATATTATTACCATCTCCCTTGCTTTGTTTGTTACGACTATAATCATAAAAAAGAATTTTATAACGGCCTTTACCAAAGACCACGACATCTTCCAGGAGATTGTTTTGACCTGCGATAGAAATAGCTGAGCTATTTCCATCCACAATGCCCTGCGAAGCAACTTGTTTAAAATAGATGTGATCCCATCCTGTATAGGTTGCGATTCCATCCCATCGTATTCCCCAAAACTTAACATAGGAGGTAATATTGTTATTACTTTGAGCAGAAAATTTTGCATCACCGGAAAATTTAACTTTCAGAGGCTGGTTGCATGGGATGGTTCCCTGGCAGGGTATATTTTTAGCGCGAATAACGGTAAATGCGCCTGGGCTGCCAGAAGGGGGAACTTTAAATTGCCATATTTTATTATTCTTTGATGTATAAGTGCCATCATCAATATATAGTGTGTCGCCACCACTCATTTTAGAAAATATATATTTAAAGTCTCGGCAGGGGCTTTCTTCATTCGTGCAATCACCTGAATTGATCCCTGTTGTTGCCATATATAAGTCTTTAGCAGAGGCTGGCGTAGCCATCAAAAAAGTCAAAGCGGTGATCGCTGAGAACACAGTATATTTATGGTTCATATTATTTTCCCATTAGTTTCGAGCTAGCGAATAACAAAATAAGGTTTCACCCGATACCAGCCTCCCAGAATATTTTGTTTTTTTACTGGTAAATTTTTCAATTTCATGAAAATTAATTTGGGTAATAGCTGGATATTAAATGTAATAAATCTAAAAATATCAACGGTGAAAACCAAACCAAACCGAAGGCGACTGAAGTGTTTTTTTATAAATTGTACCCGCGTATGGTGATACCTTATTGTTTCATCTTCGTATCGGCCTGTCTGACTATGATAGTGAAGCACAGAAGCGCCATGCCAAACATAATTATTGAGGCCTAAATGTTGCAACCGGGTGCCAAAGTCCATATCTTCAGCACCAAACACAAATTGTTCATCAAACCCTTTCAGCTTCTCTGTATATTCTTTTTTTGTTAAGCAGTTACATGTTGCCAAGTAATCGCACTCAATTAAAGTGGTATTTTTATATGCTTCTATCCTTTTATTTCGGCCATCCCAGAGCAGCTTTCGCCCATATGCTCGGTCAACGTTGCCTTCTAAAGGTACAATTTCCCCACCTAAAGAGCCGATTTTTTTGTTACTTTGAAACATGGCTAATGTTCTACTTACTATATTCTCATCTGGGAGAATGACATCACTATCAAGAAACCACAGATAATGACCTTTTGATTGTAAAATAGCCAAGTTCCGTGCATAAGAGGGGCCTCTCCTACCTTGAGTTTTCAGTATACGTATATCGGCATATTGTTGTATTTTCTTCACTGTTCCATCAGTACTTCCGTCATCGACGATAATAATTTCATAAGTTTTATGCGTTTGCTTGATAATCGAGTCTACGGTTTTAGTCAGACTGTTTAATCTATTATAAGTGGGAATAATGAAGCTTATCTTATTGTCAGTTGCCATGGTTTAATCTTAGTCTATTTGTATATTGATTTATGTGATGCGATATACGTATTTCGGTATGGAAAAGTCCCGATAGTCCCCGGGGTTTCCTTTTTTCCCTGCTTCTGCTGCTTTAATAATGTTATACATTTCTCTGGAGGTCACATAATGTAGGTATCCTTTTTCAGAATTATTATATTTATTTTCCAGTTGCGTGAAAAACTGATCTGCCATTTCTCCAATATTATGTTCAAAATTCGGCTTCATTGCCCCATGAGTATGGAGTTTCACAAACACCCACTCCGGTCTACCTTTGACATGAACATTCGCTTCAGTCCAGCTTTTTACTCGGTCAATATCGAGAACACTCTGCCCCTGGAGCTCAGCCGCCTCAATGGCTGGGAAAAAGGGGATCCCATATCTCCATTTTTTCCGGATCCACAAGGGGCCTTGTATCAGCATCAAATCACCCCAAGTTTGTCCACCTACTTTTACGTCAATTCCATCGTTGTAAGATTTTGGTTTTAGTGGATCATCTTTGACGTAGTATATGGAATTAATTTTTTTTGGTTGAGCTTCATGCAGAGATGGAAAAGTAAAGTCGGCATAACATCCTTCTTCTGCTAAAATTTTGATTTCATCATTGACCCCGCAATATTTACCCCCTCTGGAATTATCCAGAGCCCAATCCCCATGAATAAAACCAAATTTTCGTTCTCCACTGGGTAAACAAAACACACCAAATTTGGCATAACTTTCAATGCAGTCCCTGATTTTTTTTCTTAAAGTTTCGGAGGTGTCAGGGAATGGTTCAGTATGATCATGATGAAGGTGCATCTCAATTTCCCCATACCCTTGTTGGCATAGCTTGACTAATCGTTCAACATAATTTTTTCTATCATAATGAAAGGGGAAAAACCAGGTATGTTGTAAGTTGACCCCATTGCTATCTTTATGTTTATCCGAAAGAGGAGGATATTTTTTTTCCCAGAGATCGAGAATTTGTTCTTCGCCTTCTTTATATTCGCCGCTACTTCCAAAGTCGAAGTGATCGCAAATTGCGATAATAATGTGTTTTTCTTTTATTGCTTTATTTTTAGAAAAAGCCTGAGAAAATCGTTGTTTAAAATATGAAAACAACCACAAATGCATTTGTTTTTTAACTATAACAAAGGCGAACATAAGGGCGAAACAGAGTAGGATAAAAATATAAATCATAGTGTTTTAATAATCCGTTATTTATATTATTTGGTAAAATCAGAGGCTAGGAGGTGATTCAAAAATAATAACCCCAATGAGAAATTATACGATTTTTTGAATTTCTGAAAAATACTGTTTTGCACAGTCTTTCCAGCCATGATGTTGAAGTGTCTCCCTGATTTTTTCTCTGTCATAGTGAGTTTTGAGACAGGCATCTAGTTTTTCGAAAATATCATGAGGGTCCGTGGGCTTTGTTGTCATACCATTTTGGGTATGAATGAAGTCGGGTATTGAACCGACAGCACTTGCCACAACGGGGGTTCCGCAAGCCAGCGCTTCCATCATCACATTAGGATGTCCTTCACTTAAGCTAGGCAGGCATAAGCAATCAGCGGCGTTCATCCAAAACAATAATTCGGCATGAACGACAGAACCTACAAATTCAATGTTTGAGCTGATCTCTAATTGCTCGGCCATTTTTTTTAAATTGCGCAACAAAAAACCACTGCCTACCAAATACAAGGTCAAATTTGATTTTTTATATTGACTTAAAAGATATGAAAAAGCATGTAATAAACAATCTACGCTTTTAACCGGAACTAACGAACCGACAAAAAGGATCATTTTTTTTGTTTCGTCAATATTGATTTTTTTTCGAGCCGTTTTCCTGTCCATGATATCAAATTGGGTTAAATCGACACCATTTGGAATAATCACTAATTTTTGAGGCGAGACCCCTATACCCAGGCATTTTTCGTACATTGATTTGCTTAAAACTGAAACTTTGTCAGCGCCAAGCAGCGCTTTAGTGATGTTCTTTTTTCGCAACTTCAACGTTGTATAATAATTCAAATCTGTTCCTAATGCGGTTAGCATGAGTGACAAACCCAATTCTTGGCAAATCTGATGGACAGCGACACCATCTGGAAATAGCCAGTGGCAATTGACCGCATCTATTTTACGTTCCCTATTTAGTTTTTCAATAAGTGGTTTCAATGCTTTATATATAGATAAGTGATGGATAAAACCCATTTTTGGAGCAACGCTGTAGGGAGGGTGATAAATTTCAATTTCACCCATAGCCTGGTATAGCGGAATTTCAAAATTAGTTTTATATTTTTTAAATCTATCAAGAAATCTGAATATGCCCATTGAAGCGACAGGCGCAATCACTCTCAAATTTGCAAACTTATCCAATTCTTTTACAATTTGTAAAGAAAAAACCCCTTTATTTTGCTCTGCAGGGTTAGGAAACTGAGAAGAAATAAACAAGATATTCATGCTCTTTAAACCTTTAATGTTGCAATACCTGTAGTGATTGAAATTCAAACGAAATGGCGCGCCTTTTTCATTTTCTGGCTGCGTTGAAGCCGCTTGGATAGATTGAAAAGAATAGGTATATTAAAGAGATAAAGCTTCTTTAACAATTTCTGGTTCAAACATCAAGCTTGTACTGATATTACAACCATGGGTACAGAAACAGTTCTTTACCTTGGGTCTCATAGTAAGTGCGTTAGGGTTATGCCATAATTTTTTCATGTCACAATCATAATCATAAAGATTACCTATAACCTTAGTCAGTTCACAAAAAGCAACGTCGCCATTCGCATAGATAACGGCGTCAATCGTCCCTGCATAACAATCAATCACTTTCTTTTTTTTCTCTATCACTTCCATTCCTATCTCAAAAGAGCGTTGATGCCGCTTCGTCCAGAAAGCAAATTCTTTATTTTTTTCGCATAAAATATGATGGAGCTGATGCATTTCTGCAACATTCAAAGTTATTGAGTCACCCTCTTTAGGGTTAAAATGACTGGAGTCATTTGAGCTAACGCCAAATGTGCCTGAGGACTCCCCTCTAATTAAATTAATTCTGATATTAATTCCTTTTTTCCCGAGGAGATCAATTAAGGGTTCGACTTCGTTAATATTGCTTTTTTGAACCGCTATACCTGCGCTCAAAGAAAATTGGTTAAACCGATTTGAAATATCAAGTAATTTATCCATAGTACTCATAGCATGTTTAAAACTTCCCTTTACTTCTCGGATAAGGTCGTGTGTTTTTTCTAAACCATCAAGAGAAATTTGTATGGACAAGGGAATCGAGGGATATTTTTTTAAAAATCGTTCACAAAAGGCGATGGTTCTATCTTCATAAAAGCCATTTGACGCAATTGAAATTTCTTTTGCCTTTTTTTTGTCGATAAAAATATCAACTACTTCTTGAAAATTTTTACGTACAAAAGGCTCGCCTCCAGTGAGTGAAAGTGAAACCGGATGTTCTAGCGAGTCGGCAACTTTAGATATTTCTTCAAGGTTTAATTCGGGTGTTTTTTTATTTAAAGAATCCCAATAGAAGCAATGACCGCATCTAAGGTTACATTTATTGGTAACATATAAAATAATAGAGGTCGGGGTTTGTAGCTCATTCAACCCTCTCTTTTTTTGTTTAAGATAGCCTTTTATGATCGTATCTTTAAGTGGAGCAGGGGTGAGTTGCAGTATTTTTTTACGATATGTGCTCAATTCAATATTCCTCTTTAGTGATAAATAATTTATATTTTCGTATTCACTTCAATAAATGATGATAAATAATTTTGGATCATGGACTGCATTGAAAATTCTTCACTTACTTTCATTCGCCCTTTTTGCCCCATTTTCAAGGCGTAGGGGCTATTTTTTAGTAAACGGTTGACACAAAACTTAAATTCGACAAAATCATTGACTGGAAATAATAGCCCTGTTTCCTCATTATCAATAATTTCTTTGCAACCACCAATAGCCGAGGCAATAACTGGAACCCCTGCGCTCATGGCCTGAATGATGCCATTGGGAAACCCTTCCTTGATAGAGCAGAGAAGAAAAATATCCATGATGGTTAAATGGTCGGCTACACGGTCAGAGTACCCGGTAAAGATTACTTTTTCTTGGATTCCCAGTTTTGTTGCGTATTTTTTCATTTCATTGAGTTCTTTACCTCCACCAATACACAATAAAACAAGATTGTGTTGTTGACGGAGTTCAGCGAAAGCTTTCAATAAAAAGGGATAATTTTTTTCTTTTCTGAAATTTGAGACCGTACCCAAAATGATTTCATCTTTCCCTATATTGTATTTCTTTTTTAAAGAGGAGCCTTGATTACTACTTTGTTTGTAATGTTCGGTATCTACGCCATTATGTATGACCCTGATTTTATGCTGATTAATATAAGTTTTTTTTAAGATATTTTTCGAATGAGACGAGTTACAAATGGATAAATCAATAAATTTTAAAAAAAACCATAAAAAAGCTTTATGGCGTAATTTATAATTGTGTAACAGGTCTACAGTATGATGGATTATTTTTAATGTCTTATTTAAAAATAACTTGATATAGGTGGCGATCATTAACCCTTTTATATCGTAGGTATTTACAACGGTGATATTTTTTTCTGCTATATATTTACTAATCTCATGAATTTTCTCTCTTTCCTGATAAACTTTTATAATGGGCAGGATTTTTATATCGACGTTACACTCCTGGAACTCCTTTAAAAGAGCGACTCGATGACTTGTTACGCAAATATTTATTTTTGCCCTTTGAGGGAAGTGTTTGGCAAAATCAAGTAATCGCATCTCGGGGCCGCCGCGATCAAGGTCATAAATGAGAAATAAGAGATTTATTTTATTCATAAGGTTTTTTATGTCTCTGTAAATACTAGTACGCTGTCAAAATAGTATTGATGGTTTATCAGATCACAATAAAACTTCATGGTGTTTTCCATAAAATGCTGAGTTTATTTGAAATAATAGTTCTCACTTGAGTATCGATACTTATTAACAAACAAAGATAAACTGTACCTCCCAATAAAATGAGCAAAAATAAATTAAGATCCAAATAGCCAAGTCCAAATTCCTTAACTACAAAATACATCAATGCCGCACAAAGAATATATTTGATAATATCAGTCCATGGCATTTTTATTTCGATAAGCTTATTTGATAAGTAGGCTCCCACAATAACCAGGGCGCCATAACAAATAAAAGTAGAAACAGCCGCACCTAATAAGCCGAAACGAGGAACAAAAATCAGGTTCAATATGATATTAGCCAGGGCGACTGCGAGGGTTATTTTCAAAAGAGTCGTTGTTTTTTTGTAGAGCAGAAGTGGCAGTGTTAATGGGGTAATGAGTCCTTGAAACAAAATTCCTATTGCTATATATGGGATGAGATAGCTTGATTCAGTATACTTCTCTGTCGCCAGAAAAAGTATAACTTCTTCTCCCACCGCACAGAGACCAAAAAGAACAGGTAACGAAATAAGACAATAAAGTTTAATAACATTAGAAATTTTTTGGGGTATTCTGAGGGCACCATTTTTCTCCCATTCATTGACCAATAAGGGGATGACGGCATATTGAAGTGAAGAAATGATGATATCTTGTACATACAAACATAGGTTATAAGGGACAATATAGGCGGCAACATGAGCGGTGGTAGAGAAGTAAGCAATAATATATCGATCACCGGAACTTAAAATAACGGAGGATAAACTGACAATAACAAGCGGAAAACCATAAAGAACCATTGTTTTTAACATAGGGATGGAACAAGAAAATAGGGGAAAGCTTATTTTTTTGATCGTATAATAACAAAAGGGTATAAGAACGATGGCTTCACCAATAACCAAACCCAGAAAAAACCCTTGTACCTCCATATGAAAAAATAATACAAAGACGACCGCCAGAGTCATTCCCAAATATTTTGTAAAAACGGCAAAAATAACGTATTCCTTAGCTTGCCCTTTTGCTCTAAACAAACTTCCGAGAACTTGGGTTAATATTCTTATGATGATTAAAAATGAAGAAACACTGACTGCTAGGCCGATTGAGCTGGATATTATTTCTGAAGAAGTCAGGACTTGACCCATTGCAAAAGTAAAAATAGTGCCGAGTAGACCAAGCACTAAGGAGGTCCACAGAACGGTAGAATAGAATAGTGTGTATTGCCCCTGTTTTTCATAAAATGAGCTGAATCTCTGGGTTGCGTGGCGAAGCCCAAAATTAAAAAGAAGTTCAGCAATGACAATGGACATTAAAACCAAACTCATTACGCCGTACTCTTCTTTAGTAAAAATACGAGTAAAAATAGGGAAAGAGATCAATCCTGCCGACATAATTAGAATTTCACCTACCATATAGATAGAGAGATGCTTTATGATATTGTTTATTGCCACTTTATCTTCTCATTACCAGGTTTGAATCAAAAAAAGCTTCCATATTGCGAGAATGCTAAGCGTATAGATAATAATTTTTGTATTTGGAAAAACTCGTTGTTTGAGGACAGAATGCTCATTATCATT
>CAYQVF010000035.1:0-4595 GCA_964421045.1 uncultured Chromatiaceae bacterium | reverse complement strand
TCATTATCATTTATTTGATAAAATAACCGTTCCTGTACAACAATTAAAGCGACTATAAACATAAAGATAATATTATAGGTTCTTGATGAAAGGAGAGATGCTGAGATAAAAGAAAATATGAAAGCCAGGTTTGCTATACCATACAGTTTGATTTTTTCCATTCCTTTTTGGAATGACGTATATAATAGCGATTGATACGAAAAATAAAGTAATCCTATCCATGAATAGAGCCCTAGTATTCCTAGCTCGGCGCCACCACGGACGAATGAGTTATGTGCATCTTTGGGGTGATACTCTAAAAATTGATCTTTTCCAATACCAAATAAAGGATGACTTTTCAACATATCCCATCCCGCTACCCACGCTTCAACTCGGCCCATCGCGGATTCATCATCGCGGTAACCTCCGGTTTTTATAAAAAATACAAAAAGAACGCCAATACCGCCAACGATCAAATAAAATCGTTTTAACTTAGTACCTTCGGTTGAAAAATAGATAAAAGCGGCAACGGACAGCGTCATGGCTAAAAGTCCGCCACGGGAGTGGGTTAAAAAAATGCAATAAATAGCAACGGCCAATAAGGCTAGTCCAAAAGTTTTTCCTATTATATTTGATTTCAACACAAGCATAGTAGCAAAAGGCAGGATCAATGCAGCGGAATAAGCGAGGTCATTAGGGTTGTCGAAGTTGCCAGCTCCTCGAATTTGCCAAGCTTGTCTATCAGAGGCCCATAACATTCCATATCCTGTTATATCCATTCCATAAAATTGTAATATGCCCATAGCAGCGACCACAGTCATCAGTAAAACAAGAGTCCAACAGGCTATTTTGAATTTTTTTTCGCTATCAATAATGGTGACTATCATAAAATAGATAAGCGCTAGTTTTAAAATTTCTATACTCGTATCAAGAATATAACTCATCCACTGCGTTGCAAAAGAGGAGAGGATAATAGACAAAAAAAACAGCCCCATAAATTTATCAAGCTGGGTTTGAAATAGTTTTTTGGGTATGGGGTTCAGTAACCAAAAGACAGATAGAATCCCCATCAGAACAAATACCAGTGGCAGTCCTGTTAATGCAGGAACAAAATCTTGCGGTCGGATGACGATAAGAAAAATAAATAACAAAAGCCCAAAAAATAACATATGTTGTTATTTAACTCCTTTTTTGCCAGATTTTTTTTCTGGAAAAAAAGAATTTTATCGGAGCTAATAAAGCAAAGTAATTCAACAAAACAACAGATTTACTGATGTGGAACAAGCCGATTAATTTCTTGCTTAAAAATGCTGGAGGGCGAAAAAAAGCCATGGTAAAAAGAAGAGATAATAAAGCTAAAATGAAAATATCCACAGGACGTTGTAAATAAATTAAGTTGAGTATAAAAAGTAAAAAAGCATAAGGTACAAAAATTCTGAATATTTTATGGGAAATGAAGTTGATCCAAATAGGGTTTTTAAAGGGATTCATTAACTCCGGAGCGATAATAAAAAGTTGCCAGTTTCCGGCGAGTGTTCTGATTTTTCTTTTTTGTTCTTGTTCCACGTTTTTTGAGGCGACATCGTAAGCGATTGCATGCCCATCAAACACAGTTCGATAGCCTTTCAGGCATATTTTCATCGGTATCAAAACATCGTCTAAAAGTGTTTCTGCTGGAATGGCGGAATATAACTTTTTTCTTATTGCGTAAATGGCTCCCGTGGCACCGGGAACAGATCCGATATGACTTTCCATTTTGCGAATTTGTTTTTCGAAATTCCAATAAATACTAACTTCATTGTTTATTGAGCTATCAGGTGTATCTTCGAATTTAAGTTCACCACTTACGCAGCCTATTTTTTGATCATTAAAATTAGCTACGAGATGTTTGATTGCGTTTGTTTCAAATCGTTGTCTGCTATCTGCAAAAACAATAATTTCACCTGTTGCAATATTAACCCCTTGATTGATGGCATGGGCTTTACCTTGTGAGACTGGATACGTGCATAACTTCAAAAAATTGATATTTTTTTGTTGCTGTATTTTTTTAATAATGAGGTCGGTTTGATCGCTTGAACCATCAGAGACGATAATGACTTCCAATTTTTCTCTAGGGTAGTTTTGACCCAAAATATTTTTGATACGCTTTTCTATATTTTTTTCTTCATTATAGGCGGCAATAACAACCGAGACATTAGGCTCATATTTGAAATTTTTATCTATAACCTTTGTTGTTACTTTTGCCCCAAAAAAAAGTATGAGAGGGTAACCTAAATAGGTATATAGGATAAAAATTAAAATCAGCCATATTGTTATTTCCATTGTGCTTAACCTTTCTAAGCGTTACTATTTTTTTAAGAGAAAGAGCACGCCTCGGCTTTTGCTTAGACGACGAGCGGTACTCAACCGTGGCTTATCTACTAACTAAATTTGCCTAGATTAGCAAGGGGCTAAATATTTTATTGCATTGGTTTTATTGTGGATTTCTTGAAATACAGAGAGTATACATCATCGAATTTATAAAGCTA
The DNA here is from genome assembly GCA_964421045.1 of uncultured Chromatiaceae bacterium. Lineage (GTDB taxonomy): Bacteria > Pseudomonadota > Gammaproteobacteria > JAADHS01 > JAADHS01 > JAADHS01. Next base: position 2,088 of record CAYQVF010000035.1, on the reverse strand, counting down.
TAATTATATCTAAATTTTTAAGAGTATACCTTATCGTTGTATAAAAATTAGATTTAGGCGTTTTTAGAGTCGTATATAAGGCACGCCTTCATATTTCCTGCATAGAATAAATAACGCTGTTCCACCGAATGTCATTATTGTTAAAAAGTGATCGCGTTTGTTGGCAATGATTTTTTGAAATTTAAGTCTTAAGTCGGTATCCCGTTTTGAATATCCACCGGATAGTCGCGAGGCACAGCAGCATGAAGCCGAATATCATACCTAGGCTAATGGCGACATTGACATCAGCTATGCCGTAAAAGCTCCAACGAAAACCGCTGATAAGATAAACCACCGGATTGAAGAGGGTGAGAGTTTGCCAAGGTTCGGGCAGCATGTCGATGGAGTAAAAAGCGCCGCCGAGGAAGGTTAATGGCATGACAATCATTAGAGGGATAATTTGCAGTTTTTGGAAATCGTCTGCCCAGAGACCGATGATAAAACCGAATAAGCTGAAAGTAATCGATGTCAGGATTAAGAAAATGATCATCCACAAGGGATGCATAATTTCGTAATCAACAAACAATTGTGCTGTCATCAAAATAAGCAGGCCGAGGATGATTGATTTGGATGCGGCGGCACCGACGTAACCCATAACAATTTCGAGAGAGGAAATGGGGGCGGAGAGGACTTCATAGAGGGTGCCGGAAAACTTCGGAAAATAGATGCCAAACGCAGCATTGGAGATGCTTTCGCTTAGCAGAGATAACATAACAAGTCCGGGAATAATAAAGGCACCATAACTAATGCCATCGATTTCACCCATGCGTGAGCCGATAGCAGCACCGAATACGACAAAGTAAAGCGATGTTGAGAGAATAGGCGAGGCAATACTTTGCATTAGCGTTCGCCAGGTGCGAGACATTTCGAAAATATAAATGGCGCGAATGGCATAGAAATTCATTATTTTTCCTTAACTAGACTGACAAAGATATCTTCCAATGAGCTTTCGCTGGTATTGAGGTCTTTGAAATCGATGCCGTGTTTCCCCAGTTGCCGTAATAATTCGGGAATGCTAGTCTGTTCTTGCTGGGTATCATAGGTATAAATGAGTATCTTGCCTTCGTTCGAGAATGACAGATTAAATTTTTCGAATTCACTCGGCAGCGTACTTAACGGGTTTTGTAAGGTGAGTGCCAGTTGTTTTTTACCCAGCTTATTCATTAAAAGGGCCTTATTTTCAACCATAATAATTTCACCGTTATTGATGACGCCAATTCGGTCAGCCATTTCTTCGGCTTCTTCGATATAGTGGGTCGTCAAGATGACGGTGACCCCGTTTTCGCGTAGTCGTCGCACCATCAGCCACATATCACGTCGCAGTTCCACATCAACGCCGGCGGAGGGTTCGTCAAGGAACAGGATCTGTGGTTCATGAGATAATGCCTTAGCGATTAACAAGCGGCGCTTCATACCGCCCGACAGCGCTACGATTTTTTCATGTCTTTTGTCCCACAGAGAGAGCTCGCGCAGTATTTTTTCGATATAACTCGGGTTGGATGCTTTGCCAAACAGACCTCGGCTGAAATTCACTGTATCCAAAACGCTTTCGAAGGCTGCCGTAGATAATTCCTGTGGTACTAGGCCAATCCGGGATCTCGCCGCGCGAAAAGCGGTAAGGGTGTTGTGGCCATCAACCATAATGGTGCCTTCGCTGGGTGTGACAATGCCGCAGATAATGTTGATCAGCGTTGTTTTACCTGCCCCGTTAGGACCTAGTAATGCAAAAATTTCTCCATGATAGATTTCAAGGTTGATATTGTTGAGCGCGACAAAACCAGAAGCGTAGGTCTTGGAAAGATCATGGATTGAAATGACGGAGTTTAAACAGTTTATCTTTTTTTTGTCCATATGTGGCGTTACAAAAATAGTTTATAACCCAATTATTAATTGCAAACGCATAAGCTGATTTTTACGGCTGTTAAGTCAGCGGTAGTTAGGAATGTGTACGTTCATTATCGATTGCTTCGGATTGTACCCAATAAATTAAAACATCATAAACGCCCACTGTAAATAATAGTCTGTTTCAGTGTTATTTGTAGTTGTTGC
>CAYQVF010000034.1:0-32877 GCA_964421045.1 uncultured Chromatiaceae bacterium | reverse complement strand
GTATACCCATACCTGACAAGAAAAGTCCAGTATTCATTGATCATTATTAAACTAGGTTTAAATGTGCTTTAACTTGTTCCAGCTCTTGGCGTAAAATCGTCACATCCTGGCGCAGCAACACAATCTCTTTTTCTGTAGACAGAGCTGAATCTTCAGGTTTATTTGAAATCACAGCTTCTGGCGAAATAACCCTACTCGCTTCCTCCGATAACAAATGCACAAAACGAGATTCTCTGCGACCCGCTTCTCTGGGCAATTTCGCGACAAAAGCTTGATCTGAATGTGTCATCAAAGCCAATAACGCCACTTCAACTTCCTGCACATCAGCAAAATTTGCCAAACGAGTGGTGCGAGTACGGAGTTCTCCAGGAGTCTGAGTACCTCGCAAAAACAAAACGCAAAGCAATGCTAATTCCTGCTCTGATAACTGTAGAGTGCTAAATTCGGTGTTAGCAAAACGATGTTTATATTTTGGAACACGACTGCCTGCACCGGTACACTCGATAATAAAGTGCTTTTTAACCAACGCATCAACGATGGCTTGAACTTCGCTTTCATCAAACGTAACTACGGGATCTCTATTTGATTTCTGATTACAGCCTAGCATCAAAGCATTCAATGACAGCGGATATTGATCAGGGGTCGTGCTTTCTTTTTCAAGCATGACACCTAAAATACGTATTTCATTAAAATCCAATTCAATTTTCACTTGGAGTCCTTATTTCAATTATCCAACTCTTCCCATCGAGCATAGGCTTTTTCTAAGGCCTGGGTCACTTCAGCTAAACGTTGGTTGACTTCATCTACCGCATTATGACTTTGTTGATAGAAATTCGGCAACATCATTTGCGTATTAATTTGCTCTTGTTCTGTTTCTAACTGCTCAATGTGCTTTGGCAAGTTATTCAATTCTTGTTCGTCTTTGTAAGAGCGCTTTTTTTTATTGCTAAGATCGATAACCGATGCAGTCTTGATTTTTCGCTCGATCAATGACGTTGCTTTTGCTTCAGTTTTTTGCGTTGGACGCTGCCTCAGCCAATCGTCATACCCCCCAACATATTCATTCACTTGTCCCTCAGCCCCTTCAAATACTAATGAAGAAGTGACAACATTATTCAAAAAAGAGCGATCATGACTAACGAGCAATACCGTTCCTTTATAATCAACTAACAACTGTTCTAACAGTTCCAGAGTTTCCACATCCAGATCATTAGTCGGTTCATCCATCACCAATAAATTGGCTGGCTTGGTAAACAGCTTAGCTAGCAGCAAACGATTCCGCTCTCCCCCAGATAAGGCTTTGACAGGCGTTCGCGCCCGATCCGGGCTAAATAAAAAATCCTGCAAATAACCAATAATATGTTTAGATTGACCATTGACAGTAATAAAGTCGCGTCCTCCGCTGACATTATCTAAAACACTTTGTTCTTTATCGAGTTGTGCTCTATGCTGGTCAAAAAAAGCAATTTCGATATTGGTACCCAGCCGAATGCTTCCTTTTTGTGGTGCGAGCTGACCTAGAAAAATTTTTAATAGCGTACTTTTTCCAGCACCATTAGGGCCAATCAAACCCACCTTATCGCCACGTAAAATCACGGTTGAAAAAGAATCAACGATAACCTGATCCTCATAGGCATAACTTACGCTTTGGGCTTCAATGACTATTTTTCCAGATTCACTCCCCTTTTGCGTCTGAATATTCGCTTGACGTGAACGTTCTCTGCGCCCCTGTCTTTCTCTGCGCATTTTTTGCAAGGCTCGTACTCGACCTTCGTTACGTGTACGCCTGGCCTTGATACCCTGGCGAACCCAAACCTCTTCTTGGGCCAATTTTTTATCGAAATTGGCATTTTGTTTCTCTTCGGCATCCAATAGCGCTTCTTTGCCTTGTAGGTAAGCATCATAATTTCCAGGCCAGCTCGTCAAATGGCCTCTATCCAGCTCAATAATTCTTGTCGCGAGTTTTTTTAACAAGGTTCGATCATGGGTAATAAATAACACCGTACCTCGATAGGATAATAAAAATTCTTCTAACCAGGTAATAGAAGCCATATCAAGGTGATTAGTCGGCTCATCTAAAAGTAACAAGTCTGGTTCAACGACGAGTGCTCTGGCCAATAATACTCGCCGTTTTTGACCACCAGATAAGGCAGAAAACTGATCATCCGGAGAAAGCTGTAATTTTGATAAAACCGTATCAATACGTTGCTGTACTAACCAGCCATTGTGACTGTCAATTTCCTGATAAATATGTTCTATCCGACGCAGGTCTGCATCGCTGTGTTCAGTGCTTTCGTTTAATAAAAAATATTCAACTAAAAGCTTGCCTTGCTCATCCCCCCGCGCGACCACATCAAATACACGACCAATCAAGGCGTCAGGCACATCCTGCTCTAATTGAGCGATTTTTAAACCCTGACGAGTAACAACCTCTCCGCCATCGACCGCAAGTTCGGCCAATAATACTTTCATGAGCGTTGATTTACCTTCGCCATTGCGCCCGACCAAACAAATTCTTTCTCGCGGCTCAATGCGTAAATCAATAGATTGCAAAATAGCCGGACCACCAAAACTGACATTCACCGCCCGTAGCGTAAGAAGAGACATAATAAAGGTTAATACTCCTGATCAAGTCTTTCTACGACCAATAAATCACGTTCAATACCATCGACAGTAACAATACGCACTTCTTCACCTGCAGGCGCATCTTCTCCTCTAATTTTCCAGACATTACCTTCTATAGTTAACGAACCTACTCCGTTCACTATGGGTGATTCAAGCTTGAAAACCTTATTCATATAGAGTTCGCCTCGAGGATGATTTTGTTTTTCTCTTTTCTCTTCAACGATAATTGACTTTGATTTTCCACCCATTAAAAAGTCCATCAACAATACCAGAATAAAAGTTATGGTTACAAAAATACCCAACTGAAGCATATTCCCCAAGCTAGGATCATTCCACGATAACGCACCAACAATAGCCGTTGAAATGGTCATCGCCATCCAAATTGAACCCCGCATGACCGCAGTACAAACTACAAATGCTAAAGTCAAAGCCCACCAGTGCCAATGCTCAAGAATAAAAACCACAACGCCCTCCCTACAAAACCAAAAATAACGACATCAAAATACTTTACGCATCATGTGTATAGCTAAAGCAAAAAACAACACCGTAGGTAGTACTGAAACTAAAAATGGATTCCAGCCATAAACCAACCCAATAAATCCTACTCCTTGATTCAGAATATGAAACCCGACACCAACCAGCGTACCCACAAAAACACGCTGCCCAACAGGTACGGTTCTCAGTGTACCAAAAACAAAAGGCACAGCGAGAAACACCATGACAGCCGTAGCGATCGGTGCAACTAATTTTTTCCAAAAAAATTGCTCATAACGATCCGCCTCCAACCCATTATTTTTAAGATAGCGTATATATTTAAACAACCCCCACGCGGATAAAAACTCCGGATTAACCGCAACGATGGATACCAGATCTGGGCTCATTAAAGTTGGCCAACTCAGTTCATCTACTACTTTTACTGAAACTTGATCTTTTTTGATTGAATTTTTTACAACTTGCTGTAAAACCCATTCATTATTTAAAAAAAAAGCATGCTTTGCCTGTACGATTTCAGTGAGCTGGTGATTTTTGTTGATATTATAGATTGTAATACCACCCAAGCTACCATTTGGGTACATATCGCGAACATGCACAAAATATTCACCATCTTTGGCCCAAAACCCATCGCGTTTATGTAGCGATAGTTTCTCACTTTGATTGATGGCTTGAGAACGCATATTTTGTGCATATTGCTCTGTTACAGGAGCAACCATTTCACCCAAAAGGGTCATTAGTAAAACAAAAATAAAACCTGTTTTCATTACCGCCGAAATAATACGTAACAGGGAATAGCCTGATGCGCGAAAAACCAATAACTCGCTATTACTCGCTAATACACCCAGGCCAATAATACTGCCTAATAAAGCGACGGAAGGAAACAACTGATAAGCCAGTCTTGGCAAGGTAGCGCTCACATAAATAGCGGCTTCTTTTAATCCATAATTTCCTCTTCCCACATCTCCCAACTCATTAATAAAGGTCGAAAAAGTAAAAAGAGCCAGAAAGACCAACATCACAATGGCCGTTGTCGAAGCAACCGCAAGCCCGATGTATCGATCTATCAACTTTATACTCATCGTTTCATTACAGTTCAGCTTCAAATATTCAATAATTGCTCTGGATGAGTCGTAACGAGTGCTAGGGATTTTTCTTCGCCAATAAGTTTGCTTGCCGCTTCTACACCCTGCTTTAGTTTTGGTGGACGATATTGTAGGTTGTGACTATCTGTGGCTATGAAGGTTGCCGTTTGATTTTCTAGTAATAGTTTTGCTGTATCGAAAGCGGCCCTGCCAAATTGCCCCGTGATGCTGCTGGCCGTAATCTGGAGAAGACAGCCTTCTTCTACAAAGGGTTTGAGTTTGCTGATATCTTGTTGTAACTCTCGATTACGCTCGGGATGGGCAATAACGGGACATACGTTGTGTTTAATCAGCCACTTGATTATATTGATACTCCCTACTGGAACGTTGCTGTGGGGCAGTTCCAATAAAATAACGTTGGCACCTTGCCACTCACCCAACCAAGGCATGTGTTCATCACTGATCATTTGCATAATTTCAGGGCCAATGCGTACTTCTGCAGCGAGCTTAAGCTTTATATCAATATTTTCTTTTTTTACTATGGTCGCAAATACGTTGAATATTTTTTTAAGTGACGCTCCGGTGTTGGGGTAACGTCCTGCTTCTATATGAGGGGTAAGAATTTGTGTTGTCACGCCCTCGGCTACCGCCAAACGAAGCATAGCTAGGGCTTGATGAATGTCTGCTGCGCCATCGTCGACGCCAGGAAGAATGTGGCTGTGTATATCTATCATAAGCAGAATGCTCGATTTATAAAAACAAAAAAATCAAGAAATATATTTTTTGCTGTTCTATTTTTTTACGCTTTGGCATTTTCTCCGTAGTGTTTTCCGTAATAATTACCATAATAATTTCCATAATAGCGATTACCATAGTAACTTTTAACTTTCTTCATATCGACCACGGAAAGAACGGCACCCAAAGGTTCAATATTATTGGCACGAAGACGTTTTACCGTTTCTTTTGCCAGTGGATAGGTGGTGGTATCGAATTTGAGAGAGAGTATAACCCCATCTACGATATTACCGAGCACCAGAGCGTCACTCACCGGAAGTACGGGCGGGGTATCGATGATAATGTATTCAAAATCAGCTTTGAGTTTTTCAAATGCCACTTTAAATGTTTTGGATGAGAGCAACTCTATGGGATTAGGCGGTATGGTACCCGTCGTCATAATAAACAAATTTTCACATTCTTTATCTCGTCGGTAACACGCTTCCACTGGATTGGTACCAGCTAGCCATTCTGAGAAACCAGGGCCTTTCTCAAGCCCCGTAACACGACGAATATCAGGGTGACGCATATCACCGTCAATTAATAATGTTCGACCTAGATGACTGAATGAAATAGCAAGGTTACTGGATAAGGTGGTTTTACCCTCTCCCGGCTGAGGAGAGGTCACCATCAACGTTTTGATCGGATTGTCAAGATTGGAAAACATGATACCGGTACGAACGTGACTGATTGCTTCCGCAAAGGCAGAACGCGGTTCACTGAGCAAATAGCGCTCGGCAATTCGTTTTTCATTTTTTTTGCGCAATAGCTTGGGAAACTCGGCCATAGCAGGAACCAACAAACGTTCTTCAATGTCCTGACTTCGTTTAAACGTATTATCAAGTCGGTTACGCAACAACGCTAAGGCGATCCCTGCAAAGAGTCCTAAAATAAGAGAAACCAACACCATACGTTTTTTATTAGGCTTGTAAGGCATGTCCGGTGCTTGAGCCGTATCAATCACACGCACGTTCGTGATATCACTATCTCGTTCCGTATTCACTTCTTTGAAACGGGCTAGAAAAGTATCATAAAGCTGTCGGTTCGTTTCGACCTCACGCTCGAGTTTGACCAATTGAAATCCTTTGCCAGTCAGGGTACGCATTTCTTTTTGCTGTTGGTCCATTGCCCGTTGAGCTTCTTCTTCTTTGGCTATTGCCGCTTCATAGGCTTTACGAATACTGGTACTGACGTGTCTTATTTCTTGCACAATACGGCTACGTGCTTCTTCCAAATCAGCTTTGGCAGCAATAATTCTAGGATGCTTGCTCCCGTAGCGCTCCAAAAGTTCAGACGTTTTTCTTTCCAGGTTGGCCAAGTCATCCATCAGTCGTTCTACGAGTTCACTTTCTAATAAGGGCACAACAACATCATAAGATTGTCCCTGTTGTAAAGCTTTACTGACTTGGCGAAGCTGGATCTCAGCCTCTATTTTTTTCGTTTGTGCGGCCAATAATTTAGAGGCCAGGCTAGACATTTTGGTACTCACCAATTGTTTCCGGTTTGCCGTATCCACCATAGATTCTCTAGTTTGGAAGGCTTCGAGATGCGTTTCTGATTGTTCCAGTTGTTGGCGTAAATCATCTAAACGGCCACGCAACCAGGAAGTCGCATCTTTAACAGTAGAGAGACGTGACTCCATACCATATTCGGTATAGGCTTTAGCAATACCATTAACGATTTCTGCCGCTAATTTTGAATGGGGTGATTCATAATTGATCACGACAATTTGACTCTTTTGCCCACCCTGCACAGTGAGATGTTCTTGAACTTTTTTTATCGCTAAAGCACGTCGCTGTTCGGCAGTCAACCTTTCTTCCTCGCCAAACCATTCCGCTATGTTGTCAGGTAACAGTGCTCTATAACCCGTGCGACCGAACTTTCCACCTAAACCAAGAAAAATATCACGATCCGCCAATTTCAGGCTATCAACAACGGTTTCAGCAATAGCGCGACTACGGATGATTTCATATTGCGTTTCGTAGAACAGCATCAGGGGGGCTGCCCCTTCTATGGCTTGTACATTGACTAATTTTGGTTGTGCCGGTTCAACTAATAACGTGGCATTGGCCTTATAAATTGGTACGGCAGTAAATGCGGAGAGGCTTCCAATAAGCGTACCGATGAGCGTAAGGGCGAAAATCCCCCATTTGTTGCGCATAACAATACGCCAGTAATCAGCAAGACTATGTTCATCGCCCAACTCTTCTTCAACATTTTGGTAAAGCTCGTCAGCTTCCATTTGGGGCGTGAGTGATCTATTCATCTTGCTTTTTTTTCTTCCGTGGGTTTTGGCTATTTTGCTGGTTTTTTATTTTGTTAAAAAAATGATTCCCCTACATTCAGGATATCACCCGGGCCTAAAGGGCTGTTTATATTAATATTTACAACTTGTGTGTTCGATTTTTCAGGTATTTTGATCATTTTGTCTTTTGAGCCACGAACGGTGAAACCACCGGCGATCGCAATCGCTTTACGCACAGTAAGGCCATTAATGTAATTATAGCCTCCAGGGCGTTTCACCTGGCCTGTAACATAAAACATGCGATATTCAAGAATTGAAACGGTCACTTTAGGCTTTTTGAGATAACCATCTAATAATAAATTGGTGAGTTTTTTTTCTACCCCACCCACAGTGAGGTCACCGAGAAAAACTTCACCCAGAAGAGGAAATGATACCGTCTCTTCTGTGCCAACACGGACTTGAGGCAGGCTTAGATCGGGTTCGCCATAAACAACGATAGCCAACAGGTCACCCGGCCCAATGAGATAAGGCTCAGCAGCATGGCTACTGACATTCGTGAGCAAAAAAAAAGTTAAAACAATATATTTCATAAGCGCTCTACAACGGTATTAAATGTTTTCTGTCAAAGAGCGTTACTAGGATTATTGACACCCGGTTGCACGATTAACGTAATCATAAACTCATTGCTTTTATAATCAGCATTAGCAATGTTGGAGTCTCTTTCACTATAAGTATAACCTCCCGAAAGACTGATACGCTCCGATACACTGTAATTCATGCCCAAATTGAAAAAGAGCAGATCGTCTTTGCGATTGTCGCTATAGTCGTCCTCCTGTGCCTGTGCGCCTGCATACAAGCTCCATAGGGGAGTTAAAGAATGGTACCAAGTTGCATCGATACTGGTCGTTACAAAATAACTCGCCCTCCTCTCAGTTCCAAACGCGATACTCTCTCTAGGTGTGCGAGTTAAGGAGAATACAAACAAGTCTGTCGCCAACGGAGTCCATTCTAGTTCGCCTTCCACACCGATCCCATTAAAATCATCCAGATCAGCTTGATCCAGGTCTTTATTCACATAGCCCAAACGAATTTCACCTCTTGTCAATTCTGTTGCCTCCCAACGTGCCCCAACAAAATAACGTTGCTCCTGACTGTCCAGGTTTACTACGGCCAAGGAGGGATCAACCTCAGTATTGACGTAATCGATATCGGTTAAGCGCGCCTCGAATAACCAAGATGTTTTTCCTGTTACGTTGTAATAAAATGTGCCTGAAAAATTAAGTTGATCTCGATCACGCACTTGTTGATTATTATTGGTGTAATCAAGTCCTTTTGCTTCCATACTCAATTCGAATTGCCCTTGGTTTGTTCTACGGCCATAAAGAGCGCCTACAAATAAACGAGACTCTTCCCACGTATCAGGTTTATCAGGTTTAATTAAGGTCTCTAATAAACGAGCCCGGGATGCACCGCGCAGATCATGCGACCATCGGTACGCCCCCTCCAGGTTGACATCTAATTTTTCGGTTAGATCCAAGGCAAGAACGGCAGCGAGCTTATGGTCATCAAAATTTTCATTATCATTGTCCAAATAGAAAGCATAGGCTCCTTGATAAGCAAGATCCAAACTATGCTTACTAAATAAATTACGATAATTTAGATCTGGTGCTAAAATGAAAATCTGGTCGTCTACTTCGTTCGTTTCTGCCCGAAAAATATTATCATTTTGCGTTGCATTGACTGCCAAATCTCCATAAAACCCGGGCTCTTGCTCAACACTGTTTCTAAACTGCGTTGTCATTGCCTCAACCTCAGTAAAGAGAGAGGTTCTAAGCTGTGCTTGGGTTACGCTCGTAAGTGCTGCGCACAAAAGCACACCGCACACCGCTTTTGTGTGCATGTCTATTTTAGTTATCACGCTACCATCCTTAGCTTCAGTAGAAAACTTTCTTTTTTACCCTAACAACAAGGCTTATTATTTTTTAATGCCTCATTCATTCCCCTACCCTCTACGATCCACTGACTACAAGGCCACCACCAGCCCCATTATTCGGGACTACTGCTGTACCTCGTGTTCGAACACGTCCAACTTCTTGTCGCACAGCCTGTGACAAAACAAAGGGCGCGCGTCCGGCCGCTGCGGCCGCAGTCACCGTGGCCGGATCAATATCTGCTGCAATGGCAGCCTGAACAATATTAGTTTCACACTCTGTGCGCCAAGCGGCGACACTTAGATTGGCCGACACATTGCGACACGCTGTAATAGGTAGCTCAGTTAACAGATTGACTGCCGCCGTTACGACATCCCCCGCACGCTCTTCAGGGTATATTTGAATGGCCTCTACTGCGGCCTCACTAATAGACTTACCGCTGGTTACTGCATTTTTCAGCACCAAATCAATACCAAGACCCGCATCAATATCACTTTGAACATCAGCTATTGCTATGCTGATTGGCAAGATAGAGATCACTATAAAAATAGCTATTTTTTTATGCAACATGGGCTAATCATCCTTAATTTGAGTAGATGTTTAGAAACTTAGGATACAGACTCTCTGGTTGACAGCATAACATGTTAAAGCTTTTTTCGTATGGAATCAATAACGTCTTTGCCTGTGACCCAGAGTTGAAGCGCATAGTCCAATCGCCAATAAAACAAAAAAATAGGCCATATTGGCTGGAATCTGAAAATTAAAATCAACAAAGGCATGAAGTAATTGTGCAGTCACAGCCGTACTGGCAGCAAATAACATCGCCCGAAAAAAGCGATCTCGCCTCTTAAGATAGGCTCGTAAATTACTGACAAATACCAATAACAAAGCACCAGCCAAAAGAGCAAAACCGACTAAACCACTTTCCGAAAGCACTTCCACATAATCATTATGGGCATGATCATTGTAACCCCTACCCATCTCAGCACTACGGTAAAGCGGATTCATCCATTGAAAAGTCCCCCCACCCGCACCGGTAATAGGGTAATCTGCAAAAATCTGATAACCCGATTGCCAAACTAGAATACGATTAGTATCCAAGGTTCCATTAGCCAGTTTGTCAACTAAACCCGCAGCACCAAACCAACCTATCGCCGCGATAATCAGCAAAGCGATCCAAGGCAACAAGCGAACCTCGGGCGCTTCTGAACCAGAAACAATACGTACAAACAGTATAATAACAAGAAGCGAAACAACCATGGCTAACGCGCCACCTCGTGAGGTGGATAGAAACAGAGCACCAAACATAATAATGACGGACAGCACGATCAAGTTACGCCGAGCCAAGCAGCTTTGAGCTATACTACGCAGCCGCGATTTCCAATTTACGTGGATCTGTGGTGCGTGCATGCGATAGAACATTAAACCGAGACCAATCGGAATCGTCATTTCCATTAACCCAGCAAAATGGTTCCGATTGATATACGTTCCCGACAAAGAGCCAGGGGAGGGATTCCAAAAAAGAGTCAAGTAGGGCGCGACAAAGGCCATAAGTCCATAAAGTGCTTCAAATAAGCCAACAAAAAAAAGCAGCCAAGCCAGCGTTTTTAAGCGTGAGCGACTATGTATTAACTGCAAAACTAAAAAAAATAGGCCAACATAAGCCGCCGCCTTAAAAGCGGCTACTAATGTTGCACCGGGATCATTGCTGAGATAACGACCTTCATTCAATAAAACACCTAGCGTATAGTCTTTAAGGTCATAACCTGCGGGGCTTAAAGCTTGCAATAGAGAACTTGAAACCGGGAAAGCTTGCAAAAAATTAAATATAACCCATAAACTAAAAAGCAATAACGGAATGCGCGCTTTGATGACTGCGGGCGAAAGGGCTTTGGGAACCAACATTTGGCCAATCAACCAAAGAATAATAATACTAAAAACGACGACTTCCATCAGCCCCCAAGACCAGGGGCGATTACTCCCCAAAGGAATAGGTAACCAAACAAGGAGCACTAATAAAGCATAAAATGCAATGGCATTGAGCATCCGTGCTACTGTTTGCACGCTAGACTCATGATGACCGATCACTTCTTTATCCGTCGCTGAATGAGACTGGGACCTCATTGTTCTTTACTTTGAGTCTTTAACAAGCTAGCCAAATAATTCAAATCTTGCTCATTATTTAATAAAGGTTTAATGCGCTCTACCCAAGCTTGTTGTACCGCCTGTTGAATCATTGCTCGCGGCTGAAGTTGTACTGCACGTTCTAACGCCCGAGAAAGCTGTTGTTGCATATCTTCTGATAAATTAGGCCACAGTGTTAAGCCTATACTAATCACTTTACTTTGCACACCAATTTCCCATGGCGCTAACACCATAGCTTTTTCTAATGCCGCTATGGCTTCCTCGTCTAATTCTTGATTACTTATTTTACTCTGCACTAAATGAGCCCAAGCAAAGCCCCAGGAAGGACGAAGCTGTGTTGCTATGCGAAAATAATAAATGGCTTTTTCTCGATATTGGTGGGCATGCTGAGTCCAACGTCGTTGCTGTAATGCCTGCCATTCATATAAACGCCCCAAATCCATTGCGTAGTCGGCACTTAAGGGATTCAGTTCAAAAGCAGCATGCAGGCGAACACTTGCCCGTTTCCATTCTTCAATATTTTCAATATGCAGCGTTTTTTCCCACTGGCTCATGATATGCCGCGCGGGCATGGCCTGAACATCGGCCCACATGAATCGCGCCGACCAATACAGCAGACATACCGAAAGGGTCAGTGCGCTGAATATGAACAACCTGTGAAGCAGTTTATTTTTCATATACCGCTAGAATATAACATTTACCTCGAATTTGTTCGCAAATAAGGTGAAAAAACATAACGCGATGAGTATATTATTTCTAAAATCAAAAAATAGGAATAAAAAGGCCAAGTAATACAATAAATGATCTCGATATAGCTGTAGCTATTTCTTATCTTTTTAGCAGGCGCTATTATGTGCCTTATGAGTGAAAAAACTTACACCGTTTCTCAATTGAATGTGACAGCACGTTTGGTTTTGGAAGAAGGCTTTCCACGGCAAGTTTGGGTAGAGGGGGAACTCTCCAATCTAGCACGACCTGCTTCGGGCCATTTTTATTTTTCATTAAAGGATGACAAAGCTCAGATTCGCTGCGCGATGTTTCGCATGAAAGCGGGACATCTTAATTTCCGCCCCGAAAATGGTATGCAAATTTTAGCACGAGTAAAAGTAGGGCTTTATGAAGGTCGTGGGGAATTTCAGCTTGTTGTTGAATATATGGAAGAGTCGGGGCACGGCGCATTACGCCATGCGTTTGAGATATTGAAAAATAAGCTTGAAATTGAAGGTTTATTTTTACCTAAAAACAAACAAGAAATTCCTAAGCATGTCCGAACGATTGGTGTGATAACCTCACCCAGTGGTGCCGCCATTCAGGATATTTTGAGTGTATGCCAGCGCCGCTTCCCTGCCACTAGAATCATTATCTATTCTGTGCCTGTGCAAGGAGAGGATGCGGCTGAAAAAATAGCAAAAATGATACTCTGTGCTGACCGCCGTCAGGAATGCGATGCTCTACTTATCGCTCGAGGCGGCGGCTCACTAGAGGACTTGTGGGCTTTTAATGAAGAGTGTATTGCGCGCGCGCTGGCTGCGTGCAGTTTGCCTGTTGTCACGGGAATCGGCCATGAGACTGACTTCACTATTGCCGATTTTGTTGCTGATCAACGTGCACCTACCCCCTCAGCCGGAGCAGAATTGCTCACGCCAAACCAAAAGGACTGGCAACAATATTTGCAACAACATCAACAACAACTGGTTCAAGCCATCACTAAAAAAATAGCCGCTCAACAACAAAACCTCTCATGGCTAAAAAAACGTCTTGATGTGCAACACCCGGCGCAACAACTGAACCAGAAAGTGCAACGCCTCGATGAATTGGAAGCACGCCTGAGTCGTGCTCACGACATTAAAATACGAGAGACACGATCTCAGCTCAAGTTATTACAAGCGCGTTTAAGCCAACATACACCTGAACAATTGATCAACACTCTGCATAATAAACAACAACAGCTCAGCCAACGCCTAGACTATGCCATGCAAAGTCGACTGGATGGCTTGAATGCCAATTTAACACGTTTAGCGACAACGTTGGATATCACCAGCCCACTTGCAACTTTATCTCGAGGATATGCGATCGTGAGTTATCGTCAAGGAAAAACTGAACACATCTTAAAAAAAATACAGGATGTGCAAATCGGCGATGAAATAAAGACACAACTTAAAAAAGGGCACCTTATTTGTACAATCAAGAAAAAGAGCTGAAACAGATGACCAGACTATTTTATTTGATTTTTTCAATTTCATTATTTTTACTGAGCTCCTTTTCATTAGCGGCAACGTTACCCCCACATATGCCGGTTCCTGGCGGCATTGCCGTCATTCCGTTGCAGGAACCGGCTCCTCGTATAACCGCTGTTCAGTTTAATAACAAACCCGTTCTCACGATAAAAAACCAGCAACAGTGGTATGCTCTGGTTGGCCTGCCTCTTGCGATCAAAACCGGAGAAAAAAAACTTGAACTCACCACCATCAAAGGCGATAAACTCAGCATTCCATTTTATATCGAGGACAAAAAATATGAAGAACAATACATCACAATAAAGGATAAACGTAAAGTTAATCCCAATGCATTAGACATTAAACGTATTCTTCAGGAAAAAAAGAGGATCACCGATGCTTTTCAGCATTGGAGCAACCACCATGACAATAATTTGAACTTTATATTGCCAGTAGACGGCCGCCAAAGCAGCTCGTTTGGTTTACGACGTTTTTTCAATGGCCAGGCTCGAAAACCCCATAGTGGGCTAGATATCGCCGCACCACAAGGCACCGAAATACTCGCCCCAGCCGCAGGTCACGTTATTCTTACCGGGGACTTTTTCTTTAATGGCCAGTCCGTTTTCATCGATCACGGTCAAGGTCTGATCACAATGTACTGCCATCTTTCTGTCATCACCGTTAAAGAAGGGGATAAAATAAAGCAAAGCGATAAAATTGGCGAAGTTGGACAAACCGGACGGGTTACTGGACCTCACCTGCATTGGAGTGTCAGTTTAAACAATGCACGGATTAACCCTGCTTTATTTTTAACTGAAAAGAAGTAAAAACCGCGATGCTTGCGTTTATTTCAACAGAATAAAAAATGCTATTGTTTGTATTTCGAAGTTTTTTTCAAGCGTCTTCTTTTTGCGAGCTGACGTTCAACAAGCGTACCTCGCTTACCAGCATAGGGATTTTCGCTGGCACCGCGAAACTCTACTTTAACCGGCGTACCTTCCAGGCGTAATGTTTTACGAAAGGCATTAGCAAGATAGCGCTGATAATTTTGCGGTACCTCTTTAGCCTGATTACCATGAATAATAATAAGAGGGGGGTTTTTTCCGCCTTGATGAGCATAACGAAGCTTGATACGTCGCCCTTTAACCATAGGCGGAGGATGTTGAACCTGGGTGTGTTCAAGAAAACGGTTCAGCTCTGAAGTGGAAAACTGTTTGGTGGCGGATTGATATGCCTTGTTAACCGACGTAAACAGATGACCAACACCACTGCCATGCAAGGCGGAGATATAATGTGTTTTTGCAAAATCCAGAAAATGTAACTTTCGACCCACATCATCTTTCACTTTATCTCTCTGGTCTTGATTTAACCCATCCCATTTATTCAGTGCAATAAGCAACGCTTTGCCACTGTCCAAAATAAATCCAGCCAAGGTGAGATCTTGATCTGTCACGCCGATTTGAGAGTCAATCACCAGCATCACCACATTGGCAGACTCAATCGCTTGCAAGGTTTTTGCTACACTGAATTTTTCGACCTTATCAGAGACTTTATGACGCCGTCTAACCCCTGCTGTATCAATTAAGGTATAACACTCATCATCACGTTCGAAAGGAATATAAATACTGTCGCGAGTGGTTCCCGGCTCATCATAAACCAAAACTCGCTCTTCACCTAACATGCGATTGACTAACGTAGATTTCCCTACATTTGGCCTACCCGTGATCGCCAGTTTAATGCTCGTATTTTCTTCAGCTTCCTCTTCTACGGACGCAACATGTTGCAAAGCCTGTTGCATCATGCTTTTGACACCCGTGCCATGAGCCGATGAAATAGCATATAAGTGATTTATACCAAGACTATAAAATTCCGCACTGGCTATTTCTTTTTGCAAGCCTTCTGTTTTATTGACCAGCAACAAAACAGGTTTGGCGCTTTGCCTGACCCAATTTGCAATTTGCTCATCGGCCGCCGTTAACCCGCCTCGGCCATCGACTAAAAACAAGATCACATCCGCTTCTGACAATGCTTGCAATGACAGCTCTGACATCAAGCCATGAATTTCTTCTTCTTCTTCGCCTAACCCTGCTGTATCAATAACAATAAACTCACTATGGCCGACTTTTCCTGTTCCATAGATGCGATCACGCGTTAAACCGGGCTGATCAGCAACCAATGCCTGTCGAGATTGAGTTAAGCGATTAAATAAAGTCGATTTACCAACATTAGGGCGCCCAACCAGAGCGATGATGGGTTTCATTGTTTATTACTCTATTGTGCAAGTAAGGTGACGGCATCAAGCACACCTCCTCGAGTACTCAAAAAAAGAACATCATCACTGACCACGGGTGAAGCATCAATTTCAGCGTGATCATGGCGCATACGATGGACGAATAACCCGGTACGACGATCCAGCCAATGCACATACCCGGCAGCATCGCCAACTAATAAATATTTTTGATACGCAACTGGCGCAGTGATACCCCGATTCAATAAATCAGCCTGCTTCCAATTCGTTTTACCCGTCAAGCGATTAATGGCCCAAATCATACTTTCATTGTCTGTCAAATAAACATGATCATCATCAACCACCATCCCTGAAGAAGATGATATTTCCTGTGACCACAGCAAACGTCCTGTTCGTAATTTCAATGCAACTAAACGCCCTTGATAGCTGACTGCATAGACAATCCCGTTCTTCACTACTGGGCGAGCATCCACATCAACCATGCGTTCCAACTCAGTACGACCACTGGGCGTTGCCACCTCAACTTGCCATCGAAGTTGCCCATCCCAGAGATTTAAAGCCACTAACTTGCCATTCGACAACCCCAAGAGTACGGTTTCATCCGTAACGACCGGAGATGAGGTGCCACGTAAACTCAACAACGGGACTTTGGACTCATAACGCCATAATTCATGACCGTCTTCTAAATTTAACGCAAACAGCTTGCCATCAACACAATGTACAATCATAATACTGTCCGTCATCACTGGAGCGGTGATAATTTCACTCGACAGTTTTTTTTTCCAGACTAAGTCTTGCTCTTCTTTTTTGAAATAAACGACACTCGCATCGCGCGTCCCAACAGCAACAGCGTCTTGATTCAAACCCACAGCACTACTAATCGGCGCATCCGCAGTATAGCTCCAAACACTTTTACCATTAAATTTATTTTGAACCTGAAGACGATCAAAACGATCAATCCAATAAAAAAACTGGTCATCCGTAACCACCGGCAACACCGGACCTGTGCGCCGATCTTCAAGTAACATGGTTCGTGTCCAGACTCGTGAAATGGGTAATACACTATCCAGTGGTTTTAATTCTGCGGGTTTTAAGGCGGCATCTTTAGAACTACAACCCGATAAACTCATTAGTGTGCTTAATAGCATCGCAATATACACGTTATTATTCAATCGCAAGGAATCAGCCTCCTGTAGCAGCATCACCAGGAAGGTCGTCCAGCTTCATTTGCTGAACACTGAGATCACCCTTTGCGGTACTTACAGCAACCGTATAGGCCTGCCTGGCTTTTTCATAGTGGCCTAAAGAAACCTGAATATCACCGCGCAGTTCTTCATACTGAGATACAAATGCACCCTGATCAACACCTTCAAGCAACGCTAAAGCCTCTTCACCTTTTTCTTGATCCAAGATGACCAGAGCAAGACGGAGACGCGCAATATGCAGCATCGCCATATCGTCACTATGATCCAGAACCCACTTAAGATAAGTCTGAGCAGCCTCTAGATCGTCGGCTTCATGCTTTACTTTAGCCAAGGCAAAAGCAGTGAGTGCTGCATAGGGCGAATGACTATACTCTGCAAGCACAGGACTCCCACTTTCCATCACTTTTTTTACATCCCCATCCTCCACCCCCGACAAGACGGAGGTGAAAAGTATTGAAGCCGCTTCTTGTTCTGTGCTTTGAGCGTTCCTCCAATATTGGGTCGCAAACAATGCGGTCACTCCAAATACAACGCCTATAATTAGGGTGGAGCCATTGCGCTTCCACCACGCTTTGATTTTTTCGACCTGCTCTTCTTCTGTTTCAATGGCCATAACTTTTTTCGTTCCTTTATTCAGAAGTTTAAATTTAATTCGCTAAATCTTATCCGTGATCATTAAAATTCAGGTTTTAATCAGTTGCTCAATAAGCAGAGCCAAGTCACTCATTGCAACGGACTTTTGCTCACCTTTTTCTCGCAAATATTTAATCGTAACCACATCTGAATTAATTTCATTATCACCAAGAATCAACGCAACAGCAGCCTGACTTTTATCTGCTCGCTTCATTTGTGATTTAAAGCCGCCGCCACCACAATTAACAACCAGACGCAATTCAGGAAACTGATCACGCCATTGTTCTGCTAACATGATGCCCTGCTTCACAGCCTGCTCCCCCACCAACACCAAGCAACCATGCGGTGTCAGCGGATCAGGTAAAGCCGACTCTTCTTCCAACAACGCCAGCAAGCGTTCCATTCCCATAGCAAAACCTATGGCGGGGGTTGCCTTAGCACCGAGCTGTTCAACCAAGCCATCATAGCGCCCCCCCGCACAGACTGTTCCTTGCGCGCCCAATTTATCTGTCACCCATTCGAATACTGTTTTACAATAATAATCCAGCCCTCGCACAAGACAGGGGTTGACCTCGTAAACCAACCCAGCCGCATCTAATATTTTCCTGAGTTGCTGAAAATGCGTTGCTGATTCTTCATCCAGGCAATCAATCAATTTCGGTGCCCCTTCAATCACGGATTTCAGAGCCACATTTTTACTATCTAATATCCGCAATGGATTACTTGTTAAACGACGTTTGCTTTCTTCATCTAAACTACGCTCATGCTGCTTAAGATACGTCATCAATTTTATTTTATAACGTTGCCGAACCATGGCTGTACCTAAAGAGTTCAGCTGCAAGGTCAACCCGGTTAAACCCAAGGTTCGCCATAATCGTGCCGTCATCAAGATCAGCTCAGCATCAATATCCGGCCCAGCAAACCCATAGGCTTCAACACCAAATTGATGAAATTGCCGATAGCGACCTTTTTGCGGCCGCTCATAGCGAAACATCGACCCGCTATACCACATTCTTTGCGTTTGATTGTAAAGCAAACCATGCTCCACACCGGCTCTGACACAGCCCGCCGTGCCTTCAGGTCGCAGCGTTAAGCTCTCGCCGTTGCGGTCATCAAAGGTATACATTTCTTTTTCGACAATATCCGTTACTTCTCCAATGGTGCGTTTGAACAACTCTGTTTTTTCCACGATAGGAAAACGGATTTCCTTATAGCCATATTGCTGCATTAACTGCCGTAAGGTTTGTTCTAAATACTGCCAACGAGCGGTAGCCTCAGGCAGCAGGTCATGCATGCCACGAATGGCTTGTATACGTTCTGTCATAGAAATAATTTTTGAGACGAACCTCAGTCCAGATCTGTTTTTCCAATTTGTAAACGTGCCACATTTCCCTGAGTACGCGACAATACATCTACACTTTCACCATTATATTTAACGCTGACCCCGGGTGCAAAACCCAGCACCAAACTAAACGGTGGCACACCTTCTATCGTGGCAGTTGAACCTGCCTTCCCTATCCGTGAGACTAATCTTGCTTGTTCGGCATCATAAACTTCTGCCCATGAATCGGAAGAAAAATGCAAGGTCATAACCCCCGTAGGTTCACTAATGGAGTGGGCTTCGCTTTCTTCGACTCTATTGCTTTCCACCTCAGTCGATGCATTATTTTTTGGTATTTGCGCAACAGCTCGGGTTGATTCAACGGAGACATCTGCAAGCTGTTCTTCTTTTACCGATTTTACGTTGGATAGTAGAACAACGGCATCCTTTGTTGTCGTATTAGCCAAGTCATTTTCAGTCGCCTTTGCCTGCTCTGTCTCGCCCGAAATAACAGAAGCAAACGACGTATCCAGTGTATTTGAAGATTTTTCTGCTGGTAAATTGATTTTTGATTCTGCTGTACTTTCCGTAGCTAAATAGTACATCCGCTCACCAACAAAACCCAGTATAGCCAAGCCGATGGCGACGCCAACACCTGTCAATATACCACTTATGGGTACGGACGATCTGCCATGTTTGCCATCGGATGAGTGCAAGGCATCGCTTAACGAGGCTAATGCAGGTGATTGTATTCCGCCCTTTTCTATAGCCGCAATTAATGGCGTTGGATCTAGACCCACCAGACGTGCATAATTCCGAACATAGCCCTTCACAAAAACGGCGCTGGATAAACTCTCGTATTGATTGTTTTCAAGCCCTTGCACCTGCTCTAAATCAATACGTAATTCTTGTGCGATTTCTATTTCTGATAAGCCAACCTTCTTTCGTCCCGCTTTTAATTTTGCTCCCACATCAAGATCACTTGCAACAGGAGGCGCATCGCCTGCTAACGAGGGTCCACATTCGTCCATTTTTTTCTCCTCTCCCGTTAATTAATTATTAATAACGACTCAGAGCTCAGCCCTGAAAATCGCCTTGAATTGACGACTTTCAGGGGCAATCTGAACAGTTACCGTTAACTTTGACTACTCGCTGAGTCGCTACCATTATTATTTGTTTTAATTTATGCGTAATACTTCTTTAGCTTGCATGGAGCGGCCAAATCGTTCAAACAATAAACTCTTATAGTACTCCGTCATTTTACGATCTCCCAGTTGCTTTTCAACTTTAACACCAAGCAATAACATCTCAGGGGTATACGCTTCTAGTGCCATAAATCGTTCCAAATAAGCTCTGGCCTTGAGATATTCGCCTTTTTTAAAGTTGATTTCTGCCATTCTGGATAAGGACACCTTCAATTTTGGATTATGTGCCAACGCTCGCTTGAAATAAGACTCTGCCCGTTTTTTCTGCGCCGGAGACGCTCCCCGATAAACACAATTCCCAAGGTTTTCGAATAATAAATGCGGCACCGAATAACTCACATTTTTTGAGAGCTTTAAAAACCACGCCTCAGCATCCTCTATTTTTCCCGTATTACACAGAAAAACGGCATAATTATTTTGCAAAAAAGGATCCGTAGCATCCTGTTTTAGAGCGCTTTCATAATGGCGTTGTGCTAGTTGCATATTGCCAAGCCGGGAATAAACTTGAGCTAGATAGTGATGTGCTGGCGCATAGTCAGGGTTGCTTTCAATCGATTTAAGTAGGCGATCCTTAGCAATCTCATATTTTTTATTACGCAAATATTCCAAACCCATATTCGCATAGAGCTGTGCTAACTCTGCCTTGTTTTCTTTTTCCTGGGTACTCACACAGCCGCTGAGCCCCCCTATCATAATGAACCACAGCATCATATATTGTTTATAACTACAAGACATTATTTATTGTTATCCGATTTTCATTGAAAAGAAACCTGCAATGCTTGCTCTCTTTTTTGCAATCGCTTTGTTTTATCTACAACCTTCCCCGCCAGTTGCCCACATGCCGCATCGATATCGTTACCGCGCGGACGACGCGTGATCACCGTCAAGCCCTGTGCAGCCAGTATCTCACAAAATTTCGAAATCGCGGCATCAGACGAACGCGCATAAACTGATCTGGGGAAAGGATTAAAGGGAATCAAATTAATTTTAGCTGGCATGTCACGTAATAATTTCGCCAGGTCATGTGCTTGTTTTGGTAAGTCATTAACGCCATCCAGCATCACATATTCAAAAGTAATAGAACGACGCACCTGACCGGCAATGTAACGACGACATGCTGGCAACAAAACTTCTATTGGATATTTTTTATTAAGCGGAACTAATTTATTTCGTAAACTATTATAGGGCGCGTGCAGCGATACAGCCAAGCTCACATCGCTGACCTCTCCGAGACGATCAAGTGCAGGAACAACACCCGCTGTGCTCAAAGTCACTCTTCGTTTAGATAATCCGTAGGCGTTATCTTCCAACATCAGGTTTAGAGCTTTAACGACATTGTTAAAATTAAGTAAAGGCTCACCCATCCCCATTAAGACCACATTGCTCACAACCCGCTTTTTGCCAAAGGCATCATAACCCCATTTATCAGACAAGCGACGGATCGCAATATGCAACTGAGAAATGATTTCGGAGGTCGATAAATTACGATTAAAGCCCTGCTGCGCTGTGGAGCAAAAACTGCAATCCAAAGCACAACCTACTTGAGATGACACACACAATGTACCTCGATTGGCCTCAGGAATATAAACCATTTCAATAGAATTCCCACCATCAACCCGCAACAACCATTTAATCGTACCATCTGCAGACTGTTGCTCCAGAACGACTTCAGGCATCACAATTTCAGCCGTTTCATGCAAACAAGCACGGAGTGACTTGCTGAGATTCGTCATCGCATCAAAATGGGTTACACCCAACTGGTGTATCCATTTTATAACTTGCGTCGCACGAAAAGCCTTCTCGCCCTGTGAGACGAAAAAGGCTTCCATACTCTTTCGATCTAAATCAAGAAGATTGACCTTGGCAGACATCACAGATCGTATTCTCAATTATCGAAGGCGATCGCACAGATCACTGGCATCGAAAAAGAAACGTATTTCTTCCTGTGCTGTGGCCACTGCATCAGAACCGTGACAGGCATTTTCATCAATAGATTCAGCAAATTTAGAGCGAATGGTACCTGATTCCGCCTCTTTAGGGTTTGTAGCACCCATAATTTCACGATGTTTGGCAACCGCATTTTCACCCTCAAGTGCTTGAACCATAACCGGGCCTGACATCATAAAAGCAACCAAATCATTAAAAAATGGGCGCGTTTTATGCACCGCATAAAAACCTTCCGCTTGCTCTTTAGTTAATTGCATCATACGAGCGGCAACAACACGTAAACCCGCCGACTCAAAGTGACTGTAAATCTCGCCTATCACATTTTTTGCCACTGCGTCTGGCTTAATAATAGATAGAGTGCGCTCAATAGCCATATTTTTTCAACCTCATAACCGTAAACATAACCCCCCGCGTGGATACGCGAGCTAACCCACTATTTTACATTATTGACTCCAAGCTAAGCAATTTCTAATTAATAAAACATATAAACAGTTGATTGTAAATGCTATTTTATTATTCCATTATCACGTCACAGCCGGTTTACACCCTACCCAACTGACCCCTTTTATGCTGTACCATGAAAAGATATACCCATGGCGTTATGAATTTAGGTGTTAGCGCGTACAGATGTGCCTTAGGTTCGGTTTTTCTGATTGAGAAAAAACGCAGGCCTAGCGGGCTAAGTCGAGTTTTTTCGATTGAGGAAAAGCCGAAAATGAGGTGCAGATGTGCGTGAAAACACCTAAATTCATAACGCTGTGGATATATAAACCTACTCACACCTGAAATAGCATACTTAAACAGAATATTTTGAGGTCACGATGTTACGTATTTTTTTGTTTCTCATTTTTAGCGCCTATACACTCAGCGCTTGCGATATTGATGAATCGATGCGCGCAAAATCACAAAATCCGACTTCCGCAAAGGCCCTCTCTATTGCCGCTAAAAATGGCTGCATGGGATGCCATGCCGTTAATACCAGTATCATAGGGCCTGCCTGGAAATTGATTGCTGAGCGCTACGAAGGACAGGCTGAAGCACGAACAAAACTAATTAAAAAGGTTAAAAAAGGCGGAGAAGGAAATTGGAATACACTCACGGGAGGGGCCAAAATGCCCTCTCACGAAGACGTACCGGACGATGAAATCACCCGAATTGTTGATTATATTTTGGGGTTAAGCAAAAAAAATTAACTTTAAACCTAAACCCTGCGAGTGATCATACGTATGAAATATAAGCTATTGAATTAATATTGAAAATGATAACTTTGAGCGTAATCTTTGATTGTGACTACCGAAAATTTCATCTCGCTATATGGATCAAGAGTTTGTGCTGAGTGAGTGCGAGCACTTGCAAGATTTAGGTTAAACCTCAAAGAATCAGGACAAACCGACCACAACGTACACACAAGCCGACAGGGTTTATTTTTAAATAGAACTCGTCGTCTTCCCAGGACGGTTTTTAATCATTACTGTACAGCCCATTTTTTTTTACTATAATTTTGCTATAATTACTCTGAGCATAAGCTGATTTTGATGGCTTTTGTCTCAATCAAAATTGCTACAAAGGGAGTAGAAACCCCAAAATACAATCAAAGCTTTTCATGACCTGCATAAAGCTGCAACCAAACAAATGTAAGCACAACATACGTTATCTGACACTTTAATAGGAACATGCAAGAAAGAGGGCTTTGTATATTGAAAATAATCCCACGCTGTTTTTTTTGCCCTGTTTTGATCCTGTCTATCGCCTTAATATTAAATGCCTGTGGTGGCGGAGGCGGTCTTCCTCAAGAAAAACCGAGTGACATTAACAACCCAGCGAACCCAACATTTAAAATCGGCGGCATTATCACAGGTCTTTCAGGATCGCTCACCCTGCAAAACAACGGCGGCGATGATTTCTCTGCCAACGAAGATGGTAGTTTCACGTTCACCGCCAGCTTAAGTCCTGGCTCTGCTTATTCTGTTGCCATCGTTTCGGCACCAGAAAACCAAATCTGCACGGTATCTAATAATAACGGCACAGTAGATACGACCAACGTTGCAGATATCGTCATTAATTGTGAAGATATTTCAGAAAATAATACCCCCCCCAACGCTGATGCAGGATCAAACTTTAGTGTTTTTGAAAACGACCCCGTGTCACTCGTAGGCAATGGCACAGACCGCGATAGTACGATCAAATATTTTTGGTTACAAACTGCGGGACCCGAAGTTAAATTGACACAACCGGATACAGCAATTTCAACCTTTACCGCGCCCGCAGTTTCTCAAATTACTGATTTATTGTTTCAACTTACGGTGACCGATAATGAAGGTGCGTCATCCTCTGCTACGGTGACGATTACCGTGCAACCCAGACCTGAAAATGCACCGCAAGCAAATGCAGGCTCAACCCAAACCGTCGATGAGAGAACGACCGTGACACTGCGGGGTAACGGCAGTGACCTCGACGGTACAATTGTTAGCTCTACCTGGTCACAAACGGTGGGATCCAATATTGTATTAATAGACGAAACGACTCTAAACACAACGTTTACCGCCCCGACTGTGACCGAAATAATGAATTTAGTCTTCGAATTGACAGTAACCGATAATGACGGCCTCACGGCCAATGATTTTGTTACGATCATAGTACAACCCGTCAACATTCCTCCCATTGTCAGCGCGGGAAACGAGCAAAGTGTAAACGAAAAAACAACGGTCACACTCACCGGTAGCGCTAACGACAATGATGGCACGATTACTTCCTACGCCTGGAAACAAACGACTGGCATCCCTATTGTTTCTTTGGTCGATGCAAACAAGGCCAGTGCCACCTTTACCGCGCCAGCCATCACGAAAAACACCACGTTTATTTTCGAACTCACGGTCAGTGATAATGAGGAGGCAGAAGCAACCGCTTCTGTTATCATCACAGTAAAGCCTAATTTCACTGTCAATGCTGGCTTAGATGAGCGTGTCATCGAAGCAACAACCGCAACATTGACCGGTAGTGCCAGCGATAATGATGGAAATATTACTTCTTATCTGTGGCGGCAAATAACCGGCCCCACGGTAACCCTGGCTGATGCCAGCAACGTCAGCACAAGTTTTACCACACCAGACGTCGATCAGGATACGACACTGACATTCGAGTTAACCGCAACAGACAATGAAAGTAATACGGCTTCTGACACCGTGATGATCACCATCACCAATGCAGCTAATAATAGCCCTCCTCCTCCTGCTATAAAAGAAAGAGACGATATTCGAACCCAAGAACAAAAACGGGTCACTTTAACAAGTACCATAAATGAAAATGGCGAACAAGCCAGCTATCAATGGCAACAAAAAGGAGGGCCTTCTGTCCTTTTAGATGAGGCGAATAGCGCTAGCACATCGTTCACCGCACCGGATGTTGATCAAAGTGCCATACTTGAATTCACGGTGACCGCGACGGATAACGACAGCAATAGCATTATCGGCATTGAGGCCATTAACGTCATTGTATTTGACTCAGCCACCCAATTTAAGGTGTCAGGCAACGTCACCTTTGAGCTGGTTCCACAAGGTGATTTTGGCCTTAACTATAGCGCTTCGATACCAGCCCCTGTGCGTGGCGCCATAGTCGAAGCAATAAATAATGAAAGTAAAGCTGTAGAAACAAGCACCACTACGGATGCCGAGGGCAACTATCTTTTGAACCTTTCGATCAACAAAGACTATGTCATTCGTGTCAAAGCACAGTTAAAACAAGCAGGGACACCACAATGGGATTTTTCAGTGGTTGACAATACGAGCAATAACGCCCTTTATGCCCTTGTGGGTTCCGCTTTCAACGTTGGCGTCAACGATTCGACCCGTGACATGCACGCCCCGTCCGGCTGGGATGGATCAAACTATAGCGAAACTCGCGCCGCAGCCCCCTTTGCCATTCTTGATGCCGTCTATAATGCATACAACAAAGTATTGGCTGCAAAGTCTAACACTTCATTTCCTCCACTCAAAATCAAATGGAGTGTTAATAACGTCACGGCCAGTGGCAACCCAGACAGTGGTCAAATTGGCACCTCCTACTATGATGGCGATAGTATTTATCTACTGGGTGCAGCAGATAATGATACGGATGAATATGACCGACATGTCGTTATTCATGAATGGATGCACTACTATATGGCGCAGTTTTCTCGGGATGATTCTATGGGCGGCAACCACGGAGGCGAAGATCGTCTTGATATTCGTATCGCCTACAGCGAAGGATTAGCCAATGCCTTCTCAGCTATGGTAACAGACCAGCCTCTTTACTCTGATTCACTTGGAGCCCGTCAGTCAAATCGCTTTACGATAGATATTGAAAATGAAACCATATCTAATCCCGGATGGTATAATGAACATTCAATCGCGTTGACCCTGTATGACGTTTACGATAGCAACAATGAAAGCGAAGATACGCTCTCGCTAGGTTTCACCGCCATTAATGACGTACTCACCACCACGATGCGCACCACCCCCGTAACCAGTATTTTCCCATTTATTACCGCATTACGAAGTAATAATACCGCGTCAGCAACAGCGCTTGATGCCCTGTTCATCGCCCAGTCCATTAACAGCAATAGTCGTATTGATCAATATGGCACGAATGAAACAAACTACCCTGAAAGCTCGGCCAATATACTACCCATATTTACCCCTTTAATTATTGGTGATCCAGCAATCACTATATGCAGTATTGCTGACTTCGGCACTTATAATAAATTATCCAATCGCCGCTTTATACGGTTTAATATCCCAACTTCGGGACGTTACCAAATCACAGCCTCAAATTCTTCTAATAGCGACCCAGATCTAATATTGCACGATAATAGCGGTATAGTGAGCAGATCAGAGGGTACAGGAAACAGCGAGACTTTTAGCCCGACCTTATCCATTGGCGACTACGTATTAGAAATCTATGAATACAGCAATCTGGATCCCAACAGCCCTCGAGGCACAACGTGTTTCAATGTTAGTATTAATTAATACTAAATCTTTATGAGAAGTAAAAATATGAACATTTTCATTTATAAATACTTGGTCGGAGGGGTTGGCATCCTCTCTCTCGTTGCTTGCGTCACAGCGGCTGAACATGCCACGCAACACCATCCAGCCCATTCAAAAACCAGTAGCTCGATCTCTGGTAAGGTCAGCGCTCCCATCGAAATGAAATATACACTCGATGCCAAACCCGAGCTGGGCAAACCCCTGAATATAGAAATTCAATTTTCAACGAGCCAGAACAGCGATCAAATAAAAGCCTCCATCAAACCCACAAGAGGACTTAATCTGCAAACCATGCAACATGATTTTATTTTACCGCTAGATAAAAAAGGAGAAACGACACTCATAGTTATTCCGCTTATTCCTCAAGAAGCAGGACTCAATTATCTGCATCTCATAGCTCGAATCAACATCAAAGGTAAAAGCCAGGCAAAAGCCTTTTCCATCCCCGTAACCATTGGCACAGGAATCCAGCCACAAAAAGCATCTAATCAAAGCAATAACGAACCAGGCGTGATTAATTTACCGGCGGTTGAGCGAGTACGGTAAACTGAGAAAAAAGCAAGAAAAAACGTCTCAATATAGAGACAGACCATTCCCCCTTGTTCTATTTAGGTGTTTCCAACTTTTAGATTAACAATGAACCATTTAGGAGACAGAATTCTTCTGTCAAAAATAGCCTTACTCTTTGTAAATAGGTGAGATTTTCACTTGGTATATAATTTGCTTTATAATCACTTCAACGAAAGGATTTGCTTCCACTAACATAATATCTTGTGAGTATAAGCGAAAGAACAGGACTTTTTTCGAAACGAGAGCTAAATTAATGAATTACGAAAGACCGGTTAATAGTATAACGAGCCAACTTTTTAAGATAAGCACCCTGATCCCCTTAACCATCACCCTCTTCATTTATGCAAGTTTATTGATATCCCCTTCTGTATTTGCTCAACAAATGGACACACCAGAAATCAAGGTTAACTTAGTCAATGGCGCGACGAATCAAGCTGTTAGCGGAGTAGAAATTACCGCCTTGGAGCGACTTTCAGATGGAAGTCAAATCTGGGCTGCACGTCGCACCACGGATAACCAAGGGGTCGCCCTCTTTCAACTAGAGGGGCTGGGAGAAGGACGCCGTTATTTACTAAGAACTCGCCCCTATGATGCTGGATCAGTTTACTCTAAACTCATTTCACGTCCACGAGAGACCTCTTTTTTTGTTGGTACCGTTCCCGCTTTGCTGATCAACGCCAATACCCAACAACCTATCCCTGGCATTGAACTGGTCGCATACAAACTTGGCCCAGAAAAAGAATTGTTATGGAGCAAAAAAGGAATTACCAACGATACAGGTATTGTGAATTTCGATCTTGGTGGTCTTCGTAACGATGAAGTCTATGTAATCAGAGCTATTGAGCCATTCGGTGAGAAAAAATACTATTACAGCGCTTTAATTCGGGCAGAAGGCCCCGTGACACTGGAAGTCGCACCGGATACAGACAGCAGACTGGATCTCGAATCCCCCGTTGTCTCTATTACCTCGCCAGAGCAAAACGGTGTCGTTGATGCAGACGGTTTTGTTTTACAAGGTTTGGCGGGGGATAATACCATCTTGGATCATGTCGAGATTCAAGTGCGAGACCCCCTACTCGGGCTTTCGAAGGGAACGGCTGATTACAATAAACAAAGTAAACGTTGGCAATATACTGTTGATGCCACATCACTATCACCTGGCAAGATGGTAACCGTACTAGCAAAAACATGGGATAACACCAATAACACAACTATCGTATCAGCCAGATACCTTGTGATACAGGATTCAGAACCTCCCGCTATCCAGATAGTTTCACATAAAGAGGGGGATGCCGTAACGCCTCTCGGGTTCACGATTGAGGGCTACACCTCTGACAATGTGGGTGTTGTTGATCTTCGAATCAGTATCGATGACCCCCTACTAGGCCAAACAATTGAGCGTCAACCTGTTCAGGTTTTCCCCGGTGAAACTCAATGGGTCTTCTCTGTTACGGGCCAACAAATTTCTCCCGGCAAAATAATTACAGTCCGCCTGGAAGCCATCGATAGCGCAGGACAACAGACCATCGAGTCATTAAATCTTAAGGTTGCTGCCAACACCACCGAGTTTCAAGTACAACCTGGAAACTATGATCACGGACATCTTCTCAATCGTATTTCATTTGGCGCGACCGTAGAGTCATTGACTAGGGTTAACAAAATAGGCGCTCAACAATTTATCGATCAACAATTAAACCCGGAGAGCATTGACGACTCTGATTTTCAAAAAAGAATAAAGGGGAACAAGCCAAAAGATAAAAATGACCTGGAATGGTATGCCATTCAGCATATGATTTATAGTCCTCGTCAGTTACAGGAAGTCATGACTTGGTTTTGGGACAATCATTTTAATACTGATGTAAACAAACACGGCAAAATACAATACGAAATTGACGAAAACAAGGCATTTCGTCAACATGCGCTTGGACAGTTTCGCGATTTGCTTGGGGCGAGCGCCAAAAGTCCCGCCATGCTGATTTATCTGGACAGTGTTAAAAATGATAAAAAAGAGCCAAACGAAAACTATGCTCGCGAACTGCTGGAACTACATACCATGGGGGTTGATGGCGGATATGATCATAAAGATCTAGAAGCATTGGCTAAAGTATTCACAGGATGGCAGATTGATGATAATCACAATTTTTATTTCAATCTCAACAAGCATGACACCCAAGACAAACTATTTCTAGATAACATCATCCCCGGCGGGGGCGTTGACGAAGGTGAAGCCGTGCTAGACATCCTTGCTGTTCACCCTGATACTGCAAATTTCATTTGTACAAAATTGAGTCAATTATTTATAAATGATAAACCGAGCTCAACAATAGTAGAGCGTTGCGCAGCAAAATTTGTAGGCACAAGGGGCGATATCGGCCAAGTTGTTAGACTGCTTCTCACTTCTCCAGAATTTGTAGCTCCAAAAAACATTCGCGCAAAGATCAAAACACCACTTGAGTTTATCGTCGGACTTTTGCGTAATCTCAATGCCTCTGTTGATGAGCCTGCCGTCATTAGGCAAGCTTTAAGACAAATGGGTATGCCCTTATTCAAAAACCCTGTTCCCACAGGCTGGCCTGAAGAAGGCTATAACTGGATTAATCCCAATCAGTTATTGCAACGCATAAACTTTACTAATCAACTGCTTGGAAATACAAGAAGGACATCTTCTGATTATGTTGATCTGCGGGCAATGATTTTAAATAATGATCAACAATCTGTAAAACAAATACTGCATTTTTTTACAACATTGCAATTGGGAGGCCACTTAAGTGAGCTTGAAGATAACATTGCCACTGTAAGTTTAAATACACCCACCCCCTTTAATATAGATGCAGAGGATGCCGAGTTACGCCTACGAAACGCATTAGGGCAAGTTTTAGCGTATCCAGCGTACCAGTATCAATAAAACTTATATAGGATACACTCGATGAAAAGACGAAATTTTGTTAAAAATACGGTAGCAGCATCACTCGGCTGTATGGGGTTTTTGTCTGGTAACCCGTTGGGCTATTTACTCCGACCTGCCCACGCCGCAACGGGTAAGACCTTGGTTGTGATCTTTCAACGAGGAGGATGTGACGGTTTAAATACCTGTGTACCCTATGGCGATGAAGACTATTATCAACTCAGACCCACCATAGCCATTGCGCCTCCCAAGGCCAGCAATAGTGCTTCGGCTATTGATTTAGATGGATTT
Source organism: uncultured Chromatiaceae bacterium (assembly GCA_964421045.1). Classification (GTDB taxonomy): domain Bacteria; phylum Pseudomonadota; class Gammaproteobacteria; order JAADHS01; family JAADHS01; genus JAADHS01. Next base: position 2,015 of record CAYQVF010000034.1, on the reverse strand, counting down.
TTTGGTTTGCACCCAAGCTTAGCTGCACTTAAACCACTCTATACAGCAGGTGACCTTGCTGTATTACCAACAACCCATTATCCCGATTCGACTCATTCACATTTCGATGGACAACATTTTATTGAAAGCGGCGCAAAATCCAAGCGACTGGACGGCTGGTTAAATCGGTATCTGGCTTCTTTTTCTACAACATCCCGGTTACGTTCCGTTGCCTTTGCTGACATCCTTCCCCAATCCTTACGCGGTAAGGCATCGACGTCACAAATCAGGGAATTTCGAGACTTCCGTCTTAAGCTGACAAGGGAGACCGAATCCAAAATAAAAAAAGATTTAGGTACTGTTTATTCACAACCCTCTAATGGTGACTCCCAATCCTACGAAGCTATGCTTTTCCAATCGGGTCGGACCTTGCTTAATGATCTGGATCTGATTACAGAATTAACATTACAAAACACCACTGAAACCAACCCGACCTCTTATCCTGACTCACTTTACGGTCGTCAATTGCAACAAACAGCGCAGCTCATTAAAGCCAATTTAGGACTTGAAATTGCAACGCTCGATATTGGAGGTTGGGATACACACGTTAACCAAGGAGGGGCAGAGGCTGGAGGGAGTCAGGCGCGGCGCCATAAAGAATTTGCTGACGGCATCGCGGCTTTTTATGCTGATCTAGGGGGCTTGATGAATGACGTAGTGATCATGACGTGTACAGAATTTGGCCGAACAGCTAAAGAAAATGCAAGTAGAGGAACAGACCATGGCTCTGCATCAACATGGTTTGTTGTCGGCAAATCGGTACAAGGCGGAATCTATGGTCAGTGGCCAGGATTACTCAATGATCAACTTATTCGAGAACGATATCTGAATTTCACTATTGACTATCGCGACATAATGGGTGATATACTGACGCAACACTTAGGGAATAAACAACTGGATAGACTATTACCAGGGCATAATTATTCATCTGTTGGATTATTTACATAAAAAAAACCCACTCATAATAAAAAAGGAAGACCCGTGTTAAACTCAAGAAAAGTATTCTCCACTGGTGTGCTTGCTGTCTTACTCAGCTCAACCCTAGTGCTCACGACGACAGAAACACAGGCCACTCCTATAATCTTCTTAAATGCAGAGACGCCGGCTACCGGTAATACTTTGGATTTTACGCCGCTTGTAAACCATCACGGAACAATAACATTTTCTGGTGAAATACGAGAGGTGGGAAATGATTCGGATTTTATAGCAGCAGGTGCTAGTGGTTTAGTTTTTGATCTTGATGAAACAAGCAGCAGCGCCACGCTATCATTTGATTTTGATATCAATGCAATAAATTTCATTTATGGCGGAAATGAAGGTGTATTCGACATTTCAGCATATGATGTCGATGGTAATATCGTTGATTCTTTTTTTCAAGATAGCACAGGAGATGGAGAGCTTGCAGGCCCCATCACTCTAGCCGGCACAGGGATTCGTAATATTGTCTGGCAAGATCCTGAGAGTCGTTCAGCGGCTATTGATAATATTACATTAACAACGATTCCCGTTCCGGGAGCCATCTGGTTATTTGCTTCGGCAATAGCGGGTTTAGTCGGTCTTCGTAAATTAAAAGCGCAAAAGCCTATAACTGCATAGCGCATTAAACTAAACAATCTCTGATATCGCATCCTTTAAATTCATACTTTTTAAAGGATGCGAAACCTACTCAATCGCAAAAAGGAAGTGATCGCATAGCACATCCCTAACCTTATTCGCTCTCCATAACTCATAATTCAATTTTGGCAATTTCAAGTACATCCACTCAATAGCCGCTTGTTCGTCTCCAGCTGAAGTTCTTCTATCTGGCACCTCTGTTTTAGGACGCGGAAATAAATTTCGATTTCCCAGCGGCTGCAATACCATCCAACAACAGACTCCGCTGCCAATATTTTGCACCTAATACACCAAGATTGCTACGTGGTGTGAAAGCAACCGTGGGGTGTAATAAGTGGTTATCACTCTGGCTATATTTCAGT
>CAYQVF010000033.1:0-32928 GCA_964421045.1 uncultured Chromatiaceae bacterium | reverse complement strand
TAATTGCGGGCAAATTATACAAGAAAAAGAAGTAAAAGTCTGTTTCTACGGTTTTATTTTTGTCCAGTTATTAACTGCTTGGTGTTTAGCACTTGGGTTTGTCTCCTGAGTCGCTCTACCTCCTGCATTCATGCAGTCGTCTATTTGGAATGACTGTTTTTTATTGTCCCTTAGTGTCTGTAAAGTTATTTTTTTACAGATTCTTAGTGAGATATGATAGATATTTTATCCTATAAAACGTAGAAAAAATGCCACTGACCGCTTTTCATACTGCGACCGCCCATTGGTTTGGTGCTAATTTTGCTGTTGCAACCGAGATACAAAAACGGGCTTGGCCGGTTATACAGGCAGGTCAATCTTGTTTGATTGCAGCACCAACGGGTTCGGGTAAAACCCTGGCTGCGTTTTTGGCAGTGATTGATCAGTTATTACAGGAAGGGATTACAGCACCCTTAGCGGATGAAACTCGAATTCTCTATGTTTCACCGTTAAAGGCATTATCGAACGATATTCATAAAAATCTTGAACTGCCATTAAACGGGATTCGCGATCATTTACGCACATTGGGTATGGCCGATGTGGTTCTTCGTGCCCAGGTACGCAGTGGTGATACCACACCAGCTGAACGCGCAGCGATGAAGCGTTTGCCGCCACATATTCTAGTCACTACGCCTGAGTCTTTATATATTTTGCTTTCTTCGTTATCGGGCCGGGCCATGCTACGTACCGTTAAATCGGTAATTGTTGATGAAATTCACGCGCTGGCGGGGAATAAACGTGGTGCGCATCTGAGTTTATCGCTGGAACGGCTCAATGCCATTTGTGAGCAACGTCCGGTGCGCATTGGTTTGTCGGCGACCCAAAAACCGATAGCGTTAATGGCCAATTTTCTGACTGGATGCATTGGCAGTGAACAGCTTAATAAATACAGCAACAATGCGTGTCATATTATCGATACGGGTCATACACGAGAACGTGACCTTCAGCTCGAAATGACAGGGTCACCGTTAGAGGCGGTCATGGCGAATGAGGTGTGGAGTGAAATTTATGATCGCCTTGCACTGCTTGCTGAACATCATCGTACCACGCTTATTTTTGTGAATACCCGTCGCCTGGCAGAACGAGCAGCAGCGGCACTGGCGGAACGTTTGGGCAATGAGGCGGTGACTGCGCATCACGGTAGTCTTGCTAAGGAACATCGACTGGATGCTGAACAACGTCTTAAACAAGGTAAGCTCAAAGCGTTGGTGGCGACCGCATCGCTTGAGTTGGGCATTGATATAGGCGATGTAGATCTGGTTTGTCAGATGGGTTCGCCGGGGGCCATCGCGACTTTTTTGCAGCGCGTGGGGCGTTCAGGGCATGCTATTGATGCCCTTCCTAAGGGTAGATTATTTCCTTTGTCACGTGATGATTTACTCGAATGTACTGCTATGCTGGATGCAATCAAGCGAGATGAGCTGGATTTAATTCATATTCCGGATCATCCCCTGGATGTGCTGGCGCAACAAATCGTTGCCGAAGTAGCGAACCAGGAATGGCATGAACAAGCTTTATACGAAAGCTATAAGCAGGCATGGCCTTACCGTAATTTATCACGTGAACAGTTTTCAGAAACGGTAAAAATGTTGAGTGAGGGATTCCATACCCGTCGAGGTCGACGCAGCGCTTATCTTCATCGTGATGGCGTACATGGACAATTGCGCGCACGTAAAGGGGCAAGATTAACAGCTTTGCTCAACGGCGGCGCGATCCCCGATCAGTTTGACTACGAGGTCATCATGCAGCCTCAGGGGTTTTTTGTCGGTACGCTCAATGAAGATTTTGCCTTTGAAAGTTTGCCGGGAGATATTTTTCAGCTAGGCAATCAATCCTATCGAATATTGAAAATAGAACAAGGTCGTGTTTTTGTCAAAGATGCTCAGGGTCAACCGCCTAATATTCCTTTTTGGTTTGGTGAAGCGCCGGGTCGTAGTGATGCGCTTTCGTTTGCGGTTTCACGATTGCGTGAAACCCTGGACAGCAAGCTAGAACAAGGCCAAAGCGTTGCGCTGAATTATTTAATAGTATCGCTTTGTTTAAATCAAAGTGCTGCTGAACAACTGATTCAATATATGGCGGCGGTGAAAGCCGCACTGACGGTGATTCCTACGCAAACACACTTGGTATTTGAGCGTTTTTTTGATGAAACAGGTGATATGCATTTTATTATCCATTCGCCATTTGGCTCGCGTATCAATCGTGCCTGGGGTTTGGCCTTACGGAAACGTTTTTGTCGTCGTTTTAATTTTGAATTACAAGCGGCGGCGACCGAAGATAATTTAATTTTGTCATTAGGTCCCACGCACAGCTTTCCTTTGGATGAGCCTGCACAGTATTTAAAATCGGCCACGGTTAAAGATATTTTGATTCAGGCTTTATTGGCTGCGCCGATGTTTCCTGTTCGTTGGCGTTGGGTGACCAACACCGCCTTGGCAGTACCACGAAATCGCGCTGGGAAAAAAGTACCGGCGATATTTCAACGCAATAATGCAGAAGATTTGATTGCGTTAATTTTTCCCGATCAACTGGCGTGCTTTGAAAATATTGCGGGTGATCGGGAAGTACCAGAGCACCCTTTGGTAGACCAGGTTTTAGCTGATTGTTTGCATGATTTGATGGATGTTGAGGGTTTGATTGCAGTCTTAAAAGGGATAGAAGAAAAAAATATTCAAATTACAACACGCGATTTAGCGACACCTTCACCCTTGGCGTTGGAGATTATTAATGCCCGCCCTTATGCTTTTTTGGATGACGGTGCAGCGGAAGAGCGTCGCACGCTGGCCATTCAGCAACAACGTCATCTTACACCGGCAGATGCTGCCGATATTGGACGCCTGGATCATGATGCCATTGTGCAAGTCAAAAAAGAAGTCTGGCCTCATGCGACAACCGCAGATGAACTGCATGATGCATTAATGATACTGGGTTTTATTTCAGAGCAAGAAGGCGCAACGCAAGGCGGGTTGCAATTAATGCGTTTACTACAGCAACAGCAACGTAGCACAAGAATTAAACTGAAAAATGGTGAGAGTCTGTGGGTGGCAGCAGAACGTCTGAATTTATTTTTAGTACTTTTTCCCAGTGTAGAAATGGAGCCTGATATCAAGGCAACAGAATCTCTTCCTGAAAATACAACAACGGCACTGACCGAAGTGCTACGTAGTCGTCTGGAAGGTTTAGGGCCAGTTACCGTTGATTTTTTAAATAAACCCTTGTCTTTACCCGTTTCTGAAGTTGAGTTGAGTTTGCTAAATTTACAACAGGAAGGCTTTGCTATTCAGGGGGAATTTTCACAAAGAACACAGATAGAATGGTGTGAGCGTGGTTTGCTTGCACGGATTCATCGCTATACGGTAAAACAGTTGCGCAATGAAATTGACCCCGTCAGCCCAACTGATTTCATGCGGTTCTTATTTCACTGGCATGGCTTTGACGACCCCGCTGAAGGTTCGGCTGCATTGGAAAGAACCTTGCAGCAACTTGAAGGTATTTCTCTTGCTGCCGGGAGTTGGGAGCAGGATATTTTGCCCGCAAGGATTCAGAGTTTTAGTCCCTCACAACTCGACCAACTCTGTCAGGCTGGAAAATTTGTATGGTTGCGGTTACAAGCACCTGTTCAAGCAAGTTTATCTCAGGCAACAATTACGAAACAAAAAAACCCGGCCATTAAGAGTACGCCGATTAGTTTTATCAGTCGTTTGCATATGAAGGAATGGCGCAATTATAACGCCATGGTCGATACCAATGAAATTACATTATCCGCAAATGCCAGTAAAGTGTATTCTAGTTTGAAACAGTGGGGGGCCAGTTTTGTTCAAGAGTTAATGGATGAAACGGGTTTATTATCGACACAATTAGAAATGGCGCTAGGTGAATTGGTGGCCTGGGGCTTGATTACTTCAGATAGTTTTAGTGGTTTACGGACATTGATTACACCACAAAAAGTGCTACATAGGCGGATTAAACGATTGCGAGCTTATAATCCCCTGGCACAAGCTGGTCGCTGGTCTTTGTTACGTAACACACCTTCATTGGCCCATGAACACCGTTTTACCGTCGTTGAATATATCGCTGGTGTGTTATTAAATCGCTATGGTATTGTGTTTCGCAAGCTTTTAGAAAACGAAGTAGGTTTGCCCACGTGGCGTGATTTACTTTATGTTTATCGGCGTATGGAGGCTCGCGGAGAGCTACGGGGAGGTCGCTTTGTGCAGGGTTTCGCAGGTGAACAATTTGCGTTGCCCCGTGCAATGAACACCTTGCGTAACATTCGTAAAAAGGAGCTGGAAGGCAAGTTCATCTCAATTTCCGCCTGTGATCCCTTAAATTTAACCGGTTCGATTACCGCCGGTGAACGTATTGCCAGCCTTGCTAATAATCGCATTCTTTATCGGGATGGCTTAGCGATTGCCCATAGTCTTGCAGGTAAGGTTAATTATTTTGAATCTATTGAAGCCGATACTCAATGGGAAGTCAACACCATGTTATTACGAAAAGCGAAACAGAAAAACGTGGTAGACTAATTTTAATTAATCGCTGGGGTTCAACATGAGCATGTCAGAGCAAGAGTTAGGTGTCGCCTTGAGCGAAATCAAGACATTAATGGAAAGATATGTTGTTCGTATTGGCGTGACTATTGGCATCATTTTACTGGTCTATTTTTTTACTTTTGCAATGCTGATAGATAAGGCGCCACTGATCTATATTATGATTGAGGTGGTGACATCAATCGTCTTCGTGTTTATCTTGTTCAAGCTTAAAAAAATAGCATTTTATCTGGTTCAGTCCAAACTTTCCGGAAAATCACCCTATACCGATATTTTTTCCAGATTAACCGCTGCCGATTTTGAAAAAAGTGAAAGTGATTTAATCAATATCATGAAGACAACGATCACGGTTGACGGATGAACTATTGTAGTGAATGTGGCGCTAAGGTTGAGCATCGCATACCGGAGGGCGATAATCGGGTTCGCCAAGTTTGTGACCATTGTGACACGATTCATTATCAAAATCCTAAAATTGTCGCGGGCTGCATTCCTGAGTGGGAGCAAAAAATTTTATTATGTCGGCGGGCTATTGAGCCACGTCATGGTCTATGGACATTACCGGCAGGGTTTATGGAAAATGGCGAGACAACATTAGCCGCAGCAGAACGTGAAACATATGAAGAAGCACTTGCCAAGTTAACGAGCGTACAATTCTATGCAATGTATAGTTTGCCACATATCAACCAAGTTTATATGATGTACCGAGGTGAGCTTGTTGACGGTCAGGCCGCTCCGGGCAGTGAAAGCCTGGAAGTGCAACTTTTCGCTGAAGCAGATATTCCTTGGAATGAGTTGGCTTTTCCTGTGATGAATGAAACATTGGAACTTTATTTTGCCGATCGGCGTGCAGGTTTATTCCCTGTTCGAACGGGTGACCTGATTCGAATGGCAGATCAAACGGTACAATTAACGCGGCATTAGGTGCTGTTCGAGAACAGACGAACTTTCAGTTAGGTTATTACGTTCCTATTTCGTGTATTTTCCCTTGTATTTTTTACAAGAATAGAGAATGTCGGGTTTTTATACTGGCTCGCCATCTTTTGCAAATACGATGCTGAAGCTATGGTCTTTGTCGTCATATAAGATCACAGCGGTCCCGTCTTCAAGCTGTTGTTTGACTTGCTTCACTTTGATTTCCAAGGTAATTTCAGCTTCCCCATAATCTGTGCCATTTCTAGTTACGAATTCTTCGATTAATCCTGTCAAGGCTTTTTTACTCAGAGAAGGGTGGGGAATAATCATTTTTGTCTCTCAAGGTAGTAGATATGGGATGGTGTTGCTTGTATACTGAATAGAAATAAGTAAATATACCTATTGATGGAGGAGGTGTGTATTCCCACCTCAACTGTGGTAGAATAGCTTTAGTTGATCAGTTTTTCTCATATTTTTTGAGACATTTTTTTGATTGTTTCGTATAAAATAAAAATAGTTTGTCTCCCTCCCTCGACCCGCTCGCAACGGGTCTTTTTTTTGATTCTTTTCCTTCGGGTCGTCTAAGTTCGCAAACTTTTTTCTATAATTTCCGAAACATCACGGCTCAGTTTCACTGTCTTCAGTATTCTTTGTAGTTGATTTTTCATTAGTTCTTGTTGTGGTGTTTGATGTTGCTTCCACGAGCTGAAAACCTGACTTAGCCGTGCGGCAATTTGTGGGTTGAGTGGATCAAGTTTTAAAATAGAATCTCCGGCGAATAGATAGCCACTACCATCAATAGCGTGAAAATTAAAGGGGTTTTGGTTGCAAAAAGCACCAATTAGAGCGCGTACCTTGTTTGGGTTTGTGATGCTGAATATTGGATGTTCTATCAAATTTTTTACTTCGTTTAATGTATTCGGTAATCGAGAAGTGGCTTGTACTGTTAACCATTTGTCCATGACAAGAGGCTCGTGTTTCCATTTGTGGTAAAAAATATCTAAAGCTTCAAGGCGTTGACTACAATCAGAATGAGCCAATGTGCTTAAGGCTGTTAGTACATCCGTCATGTTATGAGCCAGCTTGATTTGTTTTAAGCAAAGTTCACTGTATTCAGGTTTATCCAGCGCCATCAGATAGCACAAACAAAGATTTTTTAATGCCCTCTTTCCCATCGCAACCGTGCTGTTTTTAAAGGAGCCTGTTTCGTTGAGTTTTTTATATGTTACGAGTAACTCATTTTCATATTCATGTGCTATATCATTCATAAGTTGCAGGCGTGCTTTATGTGCGGCGAGCGGGTCTAATGGGGACATGCATTCTACTAGGTAGTTTTCATTGGGTAGGGACAATGTTTTACATTTTAAAAAGTGATCTATTTTATCGTTGCTGAGAATGTCGTTAAAGGCTCGAAGAAAAATCGGTGTTTTCTGAGTAGGTAGTTCCTTTCGTATACGTTGCGCAAAACCAAGTAGTATTTTGATGGCAATTTGTTGGCTTGCGTCCCAGCGACAAAACTCATCACTATCGTTTTGCATTAAAAAATATAAATCATCGTCATTGAGGTTCGTTGTCAGCTTAATGGGGGCTGAAAAACCTCTCAATATAGAAGGGACGGGTCTTGCAGTTATATTTTTGAATAGATATGTTTCTTCGGCTTTTTGTAATGCAAGAACAGTATTTTTTATGCCATCCTTTTGAAGTGTTAGCTCGTCTCCATAAGTGTTCAATAATGCAAAGTTAACAGGGATAAGAAAAGGTTTTTTATCTGCTTGTCCGGGGCTGGGTGGACAATGTTGGGTGAGTGTCACAGTATAAGTTTGATCTTCAGGGTTGTAGCTTCCTTTAAAATTCACTTCGGGCGTGCCGGCCTGGCTATACCATAGTTTAAATTGAGTTAAGTCCAGTTTACTCACCGCTTCCATCGTTGCTATGAAGTCGTCGGTGGTGACAGCTTGACCATCGTGACGATCAAAATAAAGGTCACAGGCTTTGCGAAATTGATCTGCGCCAAGTAAGTGATGTAGCATACGTACCACTTCTGCTCCTTTGTTATAGATTGTGACGGTGTAGAAGTTATTAATTTCAACGTAGGATGCGGGGCGTATGGGATGTGCCATAGGTCCTGCATCTTCACGAAATTGGTGAGTACGTAGGATATTGACATCATCAATACGTTTGATCGCACGCGAGAGCATATCGGCGCTGAACTCTTGATCACGAAATACCGTAAAGCCTTCTTTTAAGCTGAGTTGAAACCAGTCACGACAAGTGACTCTATTGCCTGACCAGTTGTGAAAATATTCATGAGCAATTACACTTTCTATGCCTTGATAGTCCTGGTCGGTCGCTGTTTCGGGTCTTGCCAAAACGTATTTAGTGTTAAAAATATTGAGTCCCTTGTTTTCCATGGCACCCATATTAAAGTCGTCCACGGCAACGATATTGTATATATCGAGATCGTATTCACGCCCGTAAACTTTTTCGTCCCATCGCATGGCATGTTTCAGTGAATTCATGGCGTGTTCACATTGGTCTTCATTGCCATGTTGTACATACATATTGAGTGTGACCCGGCGTTGGGATCGGGTCATGAATGTATCTTGCACGCAGCAAAGGTCACCGGCGACCAGGGCAAAAAGATAACAGGGTTTGGGAAAGGGGTCATGCCATTTTGCCCAATGCAATCCTCCATCCAGTTCTCCGCCTGCGATAAAGTTACCATTTGAAAGTAAAATGGGATAACGGTGTTGTTCCGCAACTATCGTGGTGGTGTATATCGACATATTATCCGGACGATCAATAAAATAAGTTATTCTGCGAAACCCTTCTGCTTCACATTGTGTACAGAAATTTCCACTGGATTTGTATAGGCCATTGAGCGTGGTATTATTTTGTGGCTCGGTCAGAGTGGTCAGAGTCAATTTAAAGTTCGATGGTACGGTCGCAATGCTTAGACTGTTGTTGGACAACTTGAATTCGTTATTGTCCAGCGGTCGATCATCGATTTCAATAGATTTAAGCGTCAGTGCTTCTCCGTCGAGAACGAGAGGGGTTTCTGTAGCCGTATCGTTGGCACGATGTATTTGCAATGTGGCGATAATCGTTGCCTGAGATTCTTCTAGTGTGACATGCAGGTCAATGTTGTCAACTCGATAGGTCGGTGGTGCATAATTTTTGAGGAAGATAGCTTGAGTGGTACCCTTTTCTGTTATTTTATTTTCAGGCATGACGGTTTCCCTATCCGTGTAGTGTTAATTTAATTTTGGTGCCGCCGATATCGCTGGTTTGAATTTCTAAATTACCATCGTACATTTTGGCGATATTATGTACCACGGCAAGTCCTATGCCCTGTCCCTGAACGTGTTCATCTGCTCTCATGCCTCTTTTTAGTACCAAAGACTTCATCTCGTCTTTTATTCCTGGGCCGTCATCTTCAACGACTAAAATAAAACGCATATTATGTTCATTGTCATCGGAAAAAACAGAAGAAAAAATGAGTACTTCAGATGTTGCCCACTTAAATGCATTTTCAATAATATTGCCGCTCGCTTCCAGGAAGTCTCCTTGGTCGCAGTTGAAGACGGTATGGTCTGCGATGGTGATTTTGATACGCAAATTCTTTTCAGCATACACTTTTTTTAGAGATTGTGTGATTCTATCAATTTCCGTATTAATAGATACGGGAGCAATGAGTGCGGTGCGTCCTGATGTTGCCGCACGCTGTAATTGGTAGTCGATATGCTGTCTCATGCGCTCTACTTGATCCGATAATGTTTCTTTAAATATATTGGGTAGCGGGTGGTTATCAATCTCGCTTTGTATTACCGCCAGAGGGGTTTTCAGGCTGTGTGCAAGATCACTGAGGCTATTTCGATAACGGTCAAGATGAATCCGTTCGCTGGTAATCAAGGCATTAAGGTTACGAGTTAGTCCTCTTAGTTCTTTCGGTTGTTTCTCTTCGAGCATGGACTTAGTGCCAGATTCAATGGCATGCAAGTTGGTTTCAACTTGTCGGAGTGGTGTTAAACCCCATCTAAGAATGCTACCTTGAAGCATTAATAATACGAGCGATACGCCCCCTAACCAGCCCCATAAATATTTTCTGAATTTTGTTATTTGGCTGTGCATGGATGAGGTATTTTCTGCAATGCTAAAGGTAAACGCTTCTTCTTTGTCGTGAAGATTCCAGGCAAGACCGAGGTTATAAGTGTAGAGCGTTTCCTCCCCTGGAATGGTGGTTAGCAGTTCGAATTTGTCTTCTCCTTTATTGAGGTTAATTTTGAAGGGCAGTTCTTTCTCTTCAAGGGATGATGATCGCCATATTTGTTCCCTGTCATGAGAAATAATTTGTGCGTATAAACCCGAATTGGGCTCGGAAAATCTTTTTTCAGGCAGCGAGGTAGGCATATACATACGTCCATTTTTGCCAATGTCGGTGGCGGCGATGAGTGCATAAATATGACTCTGAAGTTTTTCCTTCATCGTATTTTCCACATGTTCGGTAAATACGTTATCTAGCGCCCATCCGGTTAAGCCTAACACCAATGACAGCGCCAGACTGGCGGAGATAAAAAGTCTGGCGTTAATTGATAACATGGTCGGTCTCAATTTGTTTTTGGCAATGTAAAACGATAACCGCGTCCCCTTAATGTTTCTATAGGCTTGAGTTGATTGTCAGGGTCTAACTTGCGCCTTAAGCGGCCAATAAATACTTCAATTACATTGCTGTCTCGATCAAAGTCTTGTTCGTATATATGTTCAGTAAGCGTTGTTTTTGAAATCACGGATTCTCTATTGAGCATCAAATATTCCAATACTTTATATTCAAATGCGGTGAGTTCAAGAACGATGTCTGAGACCGTGACAGTTTGTTTGTGTAGATTGAGCTTAACCGGGTCACAATGCAATATGGCTTCAGGGCAGCCTGCTGAGCGGCGCATGAGCACCTTGGTTCGTGCGAGTAACTCTTCGATGTGAAAGGGTTTAGTTAGATAGTCGTCTGCGCCGCCTTCAAGGCCTTCAACTTTATCTTGCCAGCGACCTCGTGCTGTTAAAATAAGTATAGGATAGCCGCGTTTTTGCTGTCGGAGCTGTTTAATGACCTCTAGTCCGGATACTTTTGGCAAACCTAAATCGATAATAGCAATATCGAAGTCATAGTTGAGTCCATAATGTAAACCTTCTTCGCCATCGCGCGCGGTATCAACAGCGTAGCCTTCCTTGCGGAATCGAGTGCCAAGCTGCTCCAGTAGATGTTGTTCGTCTTCGATAATGAGTGCGCGCATCACCTTCTTCCCTTCTAATCTTTCAAGGGTCAGTATATCGAGTTAGTATTTGCGGGTATAGTATCGATAGGGTAAAAAACGAGACTCGCTCGGAGAGGAGGGGGAGCGGGTCTCGAAGTGCGGTAGGCTTTAGACGATTCCTGTTAAAAAAGAACCCATTTTATTATTATAAATTTTTATTTAAAGAGCGAGTATAAAGTCTACTAAGGTTTCGATATCTGCATCGGATACTCTTGGTGAGTAGGGGGGCATCGGTACGCCACCCGTGATTTCGGTCCAGGTCCCCTTTCCACCTGAGGCCACTTTTGTTATTAGTAGAGCTTTTGCTTTCGCATCGCCTTTGTATTTTTCTGATACGTCTTTCCAAGCGGGGCCAACCACTTTGTTTTCTACACTATGGCAGGCAAGGCAGCCGCTTTTTTTTGCTAGATCCAGGCCATCACTGGCAAAACTTGGACTCACTGTAATTAAGCTTGCTATGGCTATGGCAATTAACCCGGTTCGAATGCTCATAAATTACTCCTTAGTTGATTGGACTAGGTGATCATCATAGTGGGTGTTAACTGAACCAAAGCTGAATAGCGATGACGTATTGAAATTTTTTCGGTGTAGTCTAATGAGTACGTCCATTGAAGCAAAAGGCTGACCCGTTATCAGGTGTTTGACCTTTGTTTTTTTGTACCTGGTTTGGCATGCTTGACGGGGTTTTAATTTATACCTAAACCCTGAAAATGCGGGTACAAAATTATAGTAAGTTGTTGATTTTATGGTGTTAAGTTTTTTAATTTAGAATTAAGGATTTAACTTCATGTTCTCATGGGTGCGACAACACAATATTTTGTATGGCGTAAATACGATCATTTGTAAGATCTAGGTAATCATTCAAGGAAAGTGTTATGTTTTTAATCGGGTTAAGTATTTTGTTGTTTCTTTTTGTTATTTATATATGCTGTTTTATTGCTTATGAGCGTGAGGCTGGCGCAAAATTGACAAGAAAAAATATGGTTGGCCGACCTGGAAAAAGAGTCTGGCCTGATAATGAATGGGTGACGAGCCTATGTGAACAAGATGTAAGGTACGATGATTCGGAAATTAAGCTTGAATATGTATCCATTAAAAAATAAAAGAACTCAGCATAGATGACAAAGCAGGATAATACAAAACGTCTGGGTGCAGGAATGATTGTCACTGCCTGGGTAGTGATATTTGTTTTATTTGTATGGTATTTTTCTCGAGAACTGGATAGGCAACATAACCCGAATCAAAATATTCAAAAAGGGGGCGTGGCTACAGAAGTTATTTTACAGCGTAATCATTTTGGTCATTACGTGGCCAGCGGAGAAATTAATGGTCACGAGGTGGAGTTTATGCTGGATACTGGGGCAAGTGATGTTGCTATAGGTGCGCTATTGGCTCAAGAGCTGGGTTTAAAAAAAGGCCGACCTCGATTGTATCAGACTGCTAATGGCAAGGTGGAAGGTTATCGTACTTTGCTGGATACGGTGCGTATTGGTAGTATACTTGTTAACGAAGTAAGAGGCAGTATTATTCCTGGCCTGGAGGGTCGACAGGTGCTATTAGGTATGAGTTTCTTGAAACATCTGGAGTTTACCCAGCGTGGAGAGACCCTCATTTTACGACCCTAAGGAGGCTATTCTCGGACAGCCTCCTAGAGTACCGTTTGAGATATAGAGAGTTTTGGCAGCGGTGTCTTGTTTGGTGACCTTAGTCGTTTTTGTTCCATTAGCGGGTAGTTTGATTTTCTGTAGCTGCTTTTTCCAGCGCCTCAAGATCTTCTTTTTCTCTGATTTTCTGATTTTTTTTGTCGTCAACAGCAAGAAAAATAACAAATGAGATGACGACCAGCAGGACTATTATTTCAACAATGATAATGTTCATATTTTAAGGCTCGCCCTTATCGATTTAAGAATAATCGCGATAGTCTAACATCATTTCAGTATTCGTTGGGTCTAGACTATATGCATTATATTAATAGCAATGTGCCTTATTGTTATAGGTATTTACTCGTATTGATATTGTGTCGCTATACCTTTACTCTTTGACGCCCTTAAATTCCAAAAACTGTCTCCTTTACAGGGCGGTTTGTTGTTTTTTTTCACATTGTGTTGTTTTTTGTATTTTTTGTGCTATTGTTGTGAAGTCGCTGTGTTATTGGCGTAGCATTTAAAGTATACATAACACATATTTTTTATTGAATTTTGTTAAAGTGAGTAGAAATGAAATCTGGGCAGGCACCATTTAGTAGAATAGAGCAAAGCGAGGCAAGTGTTGTTGTTCTTGAGCGAGAGGTCATTGCTTCATCTGAAGTTGCTAGTGCCTCTGTTCTTTCTGCTGATCCTACTCTTGGGTTGCGACAAGATCGGACTTTGGCTGCTCAGCTAATGCGTGTTGCTTTAGCTTATGTCATGGTTGTCGGTACGTGGATGTTCTTAAGTTCTAATTATGCAAGCGATGATAGCGGTGTATTGACTGTAAAGACTGATACGCCTTCTGAAGTAAGGGCCACTATTCCTGAAGCTAACCCCGAAATGGGAATCTCTGTTCCTGAAGCCAGCCTGGAAATAAGAGCGACTATACCTGAGATTTTGCTCAGAGAGCATGAGCAAATACAAACTAATATCTAGCCGCGAGTGACGTAAACTTACACTGGTCAGGTTCAGGTTGCTTTTGACGCTGTAATTCAATTGGGTAAATCAAAGGTCAGCGAACTCATTAACAAAACCAATATCACTTATTTTTGGTATCCGGCTAGCTCCAGATAACCTGCACCGTCAACGAGCTGGCCATTGTATTCACCGTTAACTTGAACAGCCCCTTCCCAATAGCGAATGGAGACATTCATTTCTTGATTTGCTTGTTTTGCCGTAATAGTCAATCGTATTTTTTTCTTTGGTATTTCAAGCTGCCAGTCAATTGGGTAGCGAATAGCCGTTTTTTTACTTAGCCAATGACGTGTAACAGACAACTGAATATCAGAGTGACTTAATTTACTTGTTTTACCATCAGGAGCAATGAGTACGCCGCTGCTAGCGGGGTCTATCTCGCCATTTTTTTTCCTTAATTGGTAATACATCAAGTCATATCCGTTGCTCAGGTGTAGCGCGAACCAATCCCAGCCGGCTTGATCGGCAGCCAGTGCGGATGTTGACCACTCTCTATCCATCCAGCTTAAACCTGAAACACGATGTGTGTCATCGGTGGTGGTTATTGTCCCTTGGCTTTTGATTCGTGAATAAGAATAATAATACGAGGCATTTCCTTTTGCTGCGCTTTTTTGACTTAGCCCTTGCTGGCCTTGAAGTACCAGAGGTTTGACATTATCGAGCTGTAATTGAATGTTAAATTCAGCCGTTTTGGCATTTAATGCCATCGGAAAGGGGCTCTCTTTATTGCCTGAAATAACCCAGTCTTCCAGCCAAACGCGAAAAGGAGACGCCGTTGCCCCACTCAGACCTAATGCCGCTCTGCTGAATCGCTCACTGACATAATGTTTATTATTTTTTATATCGCTTAGTGCTAAATGCCCCATGTAAATTTGATGACTTGCCCAAGCTGAGCGGCGTGGTGTCATCTCTGGACTTAGGGCAACACGAAAAAAAGTGAGTTGGTAACCAAATTGCTGTCCATTTTTACTTTGCAAATTTCCGGTTAAATACCACCATTCCGTTTGGTAGGTGTTGTGCGGGCCATGATCCAGGGGGAAATTAAACGATTTAATTTGGGTTACTTTATCAAATTTTTGATTATGGGTGCTATTGAGTTGTCGTAAAAAATTATTTTGCTCGGTACTCGTTAGGGTGTCCGGTACGAGTAGCGCAGAGCTAATAAAAATAAACAGACCCGCAATAAGCAAGACGATTGTTATCTTATGTTTATTCATGGCGTAAGGCTTCGGCAGTGGGTGTTTTGGATAATAGTTTTGCCGGGTATATCCCCGCGATAATTGCCGCAGCCAGTGCAATGAATAGGGCATAAATAAATTGTAGAGGGTCTAATGATAAGGGCATGCTCCAACCAAAAGAAATTTGATTGACTTCATGAATTAGAATCATGGCCATAATGATGCCCAACGGCAGAGACAATAAACCGGCCAGCAGACCATTCAGGCCGGTTTCGATGATGAGCAAATACTGAGTTTGTCGGGGTGTAAAACCTATGGCTTTCAGGGTCGCAATTTCCTTGATACGTTCAAGCTGTAAGGCCATCAACGCGGCTAGTATACCCACAATGGCGACAATCAGTGTCAGTAGGCGCAGTACATCGGTTACCGCAAAAGTACGATCAAAAACTGCCAAAGTTAGCGTGCGAATTTCAGAGCTTTTCCGCAGTTGTAGCTCTGGATAATGCATGAGTAAATTTTGAATGGTCTCCATGTTTGCATCATAAGTGTTTTTATTGTCAAGATAGAGGCCTACGCCACTGAGCGAGGTATTATTCCAAAGTTGCTGATAAAGTTTAAGATTGATGATGGCAATGCCTTGTTCTGAGGCGTAGTTATAAAAAATGCCTGCGACGCGTAATTTTGTTTCAGCCGTTGCTGCTTGTGGGGTTGGCAGGATGAGAAAATCGCCCATTTCTAGTTGGTGGTGATAGGCGAAGGGTTCAGATATCAGCACGCTGTTTTCGTTATTAAAAGCAGCCCAGGCTTTGTCCATATCACCTTGTTTGAACTGGAAACCTTCAAAGCCCCGGCGAGGTATATCCAGCGCCAATAAATTAATAGGCTGTGTCGAGGTATATATTTTTTCCCGTTTACTTTGACTTATTGTGAGATTAGGTAGGCGTTGTTGTAGTTGGGTGATGAATTGTGGGTTAATCGCATCTGACGACTTGTTATTGTCTATCACTGAAATATAAAGGTCGGCGCTCAGTGCACTTTCAATCCAGTTTTGTACAGCGATTCGGAAGCTACCAACCATTGTACTGACACCTATGGTGGTCGCGATGGCAATCAACAACGCCGCTGTAGCGATTCCCGTGCGGCTGATGTTTCGTTGAATACTACGGCAGGCCATGCTGCCTGTAATGCCGAATAGGTATGTCATTATGGGTTGCAGACTTGAAGACAGCTTTAACATCGCCCAGGGTGAGATCAATGCATAGCCCATTAAAATAAAAAACAAAGCGGCAAAGCTGAGTATCAATGAGTTTACCGGCAATAAAATCAGTGCAACACCAACAATGATGACACCTATGCCGCTTAAGGCTAGTTTAGGAATTAATTTCAAAAATTTATTTTCAATTGAGGATCGTCTAATGATCGTATCGGAGCTGTTTTTTACCGCTTCGGTGGCGGGAATAAGCGCGGCGATCAAGGTGGCACCTACCCCTAAGCTGATCCCTTTGAATATTGACCAGGAATCGATAACTAAACTGCTTGTTCCCAGTTGGAAGTAGAGATCATTGATCGTTCGAGTAACAAGAGTGAGTAGCCCCTCGGCTAAAAAAATGCCCAGAATAAAACCAAGCAAGGTGCCGATGCAGCCGATGACCAAGGCTTCTGTCAGGATGATTTGCAATATCTGTTTAGGTTCTGCGCCAGTCGAGCGTAAGCTGCCAAATATTTTGCGTCGCTGTAGGATGGAAAAGCTGATGGCATTAGATATAATAAAAATACCCACTACGATGGCCAGTAAACTCATGGCCATGAGGTTAATACGAAATGCTTTAGTCATTTGGGTGAGTGCATTGGTTTTTGACTGGATACTATTAAGCCGATAAGACTTGGGAATATTCTGCCGAATTTTTTGTAAAATAGCGCCGTTTTGTTCTGCTAAGACGAGGTCAATTTGTGATAGATAGCCTTCCATTTTCAGTAGCTCTTGCGCGGTCGCAATATCGACCATTAAGACGGACTCTAATAGCGCTGAAGCATTCGGTTGCTCATTCATTAGGCCAATGATTTTGAGTTGCTGTGTTGTGTTGCCCGTTGTTAATGGCAGTGTTGTTATTTCAGTATGTAATTTTTTTGTTGCCAGCGCGGTCAGTGGTTCGGTTAAAAATCGTGTTAAAGTCTCTCGTTCTAGCGCGGCACCTTCAGCGCGAAACGGGGTTTCCGAAAACGGATCAATACCGATAATATGAAAACGACGTCCTGGATATGCAGGCGAAGAGAGGTAGCCTTGGACAATAGGGGCAATAGTAAGTTGGGGGTGTTGCTGTTTTAACTTAAGATAAACGTTTTCATCCAGTTTGTTTTCCGGATCAATGATTTGATGGGTAGTGGTGCTCGAAAAAGTTTTAGCCGCATCATTAAAAGCAAGTTTTGCTGAATTTGTTGCAAGATCAACGGCAACGACGATGGCCACTCCCAGAGCAATGCCTAGAATGAGCAAGGCCAGTTGCCATGGGTGCAACAGTAGGTGACGCCAGCTCGCTTTCCAGGCAAGTTGATTTAACATGAGCTTGTCATGAATTCAGCCTGAGTTGATGGTTGTGTACTTCGTAAGTTAGATCGGCGAGTTGGGCAATTTCTCTGCTGTGCGTGACTAAAATCAGCGTATGATTTTTGTCGCAAATAAGTTCTTTTAACAATTGTAAAATAGTCTCTGCTGTTTTTTCATCAAGATTACCAGTGGGTTCATCTGCTAATACTATTTTAGGTTCATGAACCAAGGCTCGTGCAATCGCAATACGTTGTTGTTCGCCACCCGATAAGCGATCAGGAAAGCTGTCGTGACGGTCTGCGAGGCCAACTTGGTTTAATAGTTCCATGGCTTTATCTGTTTTTTTATCGTAGTGATTGAGCTCCAGAGGGAGCAAAATATTCTCCAGCACGGTTAACGTCGGAATGAGGTTGAAGGCTTGGAAGATAAACCCTATCTCTCGCCTCCTTAGCTTTGTTCTTCTGCTTTCGTCAAGTTGTGTGATATTGTTGCCATTGATGATGACGTCGCCACTAGAGGGTAAATCAATGCCGCCGATGAGATTCAATAATGTTGATTTGCCACTACCGCTACGGCCAATGATTGCGCTTGTTTGTCCCTGAATAAAGTTGACTGACAATGGCTTGAAAATAGTATGCTGATTACCTCCCTCATGGTAGCATTTCGAAATGTTTTTAAGCTGTACTATCTCTAAAGTCATTTTTTATTTACAGACCCTAAGCCTAAAAATATTAAACAATCCTGCGGTAGCATCGTTGTTGCTTTTTTTAAAATTTCGGCTTCTTGCTCGCTTTTCAGCAAAATTTTATAATCACCTACTTTTCCTTTACGAATAAAACCGCCGGGTTTAAAGCTGGGTGTGTCGTGGTTTAATTGATTATTGAATTTATTAGAATGTGCTTTCATCCACTCAAAAGAGCTGTAATGAAGTATTTTTTCTATTTCTTGTGGTGTCCGTTGCCATTTAAGAAAATCGAGAATGCGGCCTAAGCTAGCCGGTAAATCTTTTTTCATATCCTCATAACGCAGCCACAAGACATTGTGGTCTTCTTTGTGTGGCCACCAGCTGGCAATATTGCGAAACCAGGAGCCAAATTTCATCCATCTATCGAAATATTCATCAAACGAGGTGGGTGCGGTGATGTTAACTTGTGCTCGCGCCTCATCAGTCATATCCATAATGTGGTGATAAAAGCTGACACAACAATCTCTAGGGTCACGCGAACTGAGAATGAGTCGAACTATATCGGTGCCTGGCGTTTGTGGATAAGTGCAGTGTGTTTTAAATATTCTAGGGTTGCTCAAAGAGTCATAATAAGCAAGCCGCTGCTCCGTGCTGGAGTTGGCACGCGGTCTTTCTAGCCACGGTACTACTTCATCAATAGAGTTGAAATTGGTATTTCCACGACGATGTAGTTGATGTAATATTTGCTGCATCCACGTTGTCCCTGCTTTGGGCGCTGTAGTAATCAGGATGTCAGAGGGGCGTGGTTTAAAATTAGCGAGACAGATAGGATCATGTAGTGGGCTAGCTTGACCCCATTTGTCATCGATATCTGTTTTAATCATCATGTTATTTTGCTTGGATTATAAATTCTCTATTCTTGAACAGATTCCTGAGGATTTGCAAGTCTTTCTTTCGGTGGGACATCAATCTTGGCATGGTCTATAAAGATAATTTTAGATGGGTAGCCTTGCTTGGATAAGCTTTTGAGTGCGTTATGAGCTTCATCCTCACTGGAAAAGGGGCCGCTACGAACTCGATAAAAAACTTTACCTTGTTGGTGCGCTTTGGTCACTTGAGTCGTGAACAGGTGATTTAGTTTATTAGATAAAGTGATGGCTCGGTGGTGTTCCGAGAAAGCGCCCGCTTGTAAATAGATATTCTCCTGTCGGAGTGTATTTTCTACGCTTAGGGGCGGCGGTAAGATTGTTTCTATTATGACTGGCGCAATGCCATGATCTACGAAATCAAGCTTAGTCGCCGCTGCGTAGGATAAGTCAATGATCCTGTTTTCAGCGAAGGGGCCACGATCATTGACTCGTACAATAATTTTTTTTCCATTGAGTAAATTGGTAACCGCAACATAACTGGGTAGGGGTAACGTTTTATGTGCGGCAGTCATGGCCAGCATGTCGTAAGGCTCACGGTTTGAGGTTAAGCGTCCATGAAATTTTCTGCCATACCAGGAAGCAACCCCTTTTTCCTTGTGGTGAGTACGTTCTTGTTGTGGTATATATTTTTGACCTCTTACCGTATAATTTTCGGGGTTACCATAACGGCTTAGTGGTTCATAGCGTGGCTCTGCATCGACTATTTTTCCTTGGTCTATAGTGGATAAAGGCGGCCCATCTCTATTGCTTATGCTGTGATTAATTTGCGAGAGGGGTGTGCATGCCAGCATGGGTAAGATTGCTGTAAAAATAATACCGAAGCTCACTGTCATTTTATTATCGACTCAACTTGAGTATCTCTTGGCTCAATTGAAACACGGCCATACCATATAGTGGGCTATGGTTATATCTTGTAATGCTGTAGAAGTTGGGGTAGCCAAGCCAATATTCAGACCCCTTTTTTGTTTCGTATTCAAGCAATGCGGCCAAACGATTCTTGGCTGTATCGTCAGTAAAAACACCGTATTGACTCATGTCAGTCGTCATTGTATTGGGTTTAAGTCCCTTTGCCAGGAGTGTTTTATAGTCCGAACCTGAAACTTGAACCAGGGTGGCGATAGGCTCATTTCGTTGCCAGTGATGCAAAGCTAGGTAGCGAGCAACGCTGCCAATCGCATCGTTGGTATTATTCCATATATCCCGGAGCCCATCTTCGTCAAAATCGACAGCGTAATGACGATAACTACTGGAAATAAATTGAGGTATGCCCATGGCGCCAGCGTACGAGCCTTTAATTAATAAGGGGTCGATTTTTTCTTCTCTTGTTAATAATAGGTAGTGCTCAAGTTCACTACGAAAAAACGGGGCTCTTTTAGGATACTCAAATGCCAATGTAGCCAAGGCATCCATGACCCTAAATTTTCCTGTGTAACGACCATATCGGGTTTCAACACCAATGATCGCGGTGATAATCTCTGCGGGTACGCCGTATTGTTGCTCTGCCTTGTCGAGCGCAGCCTGATGTTGCTGCATAAATTTTGCGCCGTCGCTAGCTCGGTTATCGGTGACAAAAATGGGTCGATATTGGTACCAGGGTTTGGCTTCTGCCGGACGGCTAATGGCTTCGATAATGCTTTTTTTTATTTCGGTTTGACGAAAAAGTTCAATGAGTTGTTGTTGAGTAAATTGATGCGTGCTTTCCATATGTTGAATAAAGGAAACGACCTCCGTTCGATGAGTCAGATCGTTGTTGTTCGCGGCGATATCAGGCGAGCTGAATATCAGAGCAACCATACAATATGTTGTGATTAGGGGGGCGTTGACCGCATTTTTTAACATGGAGATAAAAACCTCTATTTTGACAGTAGTTTTCTATGTGTTTGTATAGACATGAGTATGCCAAAACCCAGCATCAGTGTGACCATTGAGGTGCCGCCGTAGCTGATGAGTGGTAATGGTAAGCCAACAACGGGTAAAATACCAATCACCATGCCGATATTAACAAAGACATAGAAAAAAAAAGTGAGGGTTAAGCTGCCCGCTAACAAGCGATCAAAGGTGTGTTGTGCCTGTGTTGCAATATAGATACCGCGATAAACGATATATAAATAGAGCGATAATAAAAGCAGGGTTCCGATTAAACCAAATTCTTCGCTAAATACGGCAAAAATAAAATCAGTGGAGCGCTCAGGAAGAAATTCCAGATGTGATTGTGTGCCGTTAAGCCAGCCTTTTCCATAAATACCACCTGATCCAATCGCAATTTTAGATTGAATAATATGGTAACCCGAACCGAGAGGGTCATTTTCAGGGTTTAAGAAGGTCAGCACTCGGTTACGTTGATATTCATGCATAGCAAATTCCCACACTGCCCAGGCTACAGGGACGGCGAGAACCACTACAGAGCAGATGATTCGCCAACTTAACCCGGCAAATAACAGTACAAAAATGCCTGAAGCACAAATTAAAAGCGCCGTGCCCAGGTCGGGTTGTTTGGCAATGAGCAAGGTGGGGATCAAGATCATGAAAGTAGAAATAATGACGTGTTTAAATTGTGGCGGCAGGGTACGATCCGCTAAATACCAGGCGATCATCAAGGGGACAGCGAGCTTCATTAATTCCGATGGCTGAAAGCGAAACAAGCCAAGATCGAGCCATCTCTGAGCCCCTTTGCCTGTTTCGCCGAAGAATAATACAGAGATCAGTAAAACGATGCCAATAGCGAAAGACAGAGGGGCCCAATAACGAATAAGGTGTGGTGGAATTTGTGCGATCAGCAACATCGCAAAAAAAGCCGCAGCAAGACGCACAAGCTGCTTAACGATGCTATCTATATCTTGTCCACTTGAACTATATAAAATAGCGAGACCCACTAGGGAAAGTAAAACAAGCGCGTAAAAAAGTGGCGCATCAATGTGAAATCTGCTCGATGAAAAAATGCGATTAGGTACGTGTTGAGCATTCATTTTAGCTACATCGTATTGCTTATTTAGCATTGTTTTGCTTTTTGTTGAGAAGGTATAGATCCATTATTTTTCGCGCCACAGGCGCGGCAGTTTCTGATCCGCTACCGCCATTTTCCACGATAACTGAGATCGCGATTTCAGGGGCATCTGCTGGGGCAAAGGCAATAAACAAGGCATGATCTCGAAGGCGGAGTGCCACCTCTTCCTCAATATATTCTTCGTCTTGTTTGATGCCGAACACTTGAGCTGTTCCCGTTTTTCCGGCAATAATATAGGGCGTATCCTGACCAATTTTACGAGCGGTGCCCCGTTTGCCATGGACGACGTCAATCATGGCCGCAGTGATAATATTCCAATTAACCGGGTTTTCAAGATGTAGGGTGCCCGCTGACACGGGTGCAATGTGTGTTGTAATATTAGTTTTCGGATCATGAATACTTTTTACCACTCTGGGTTTAATTCTCTTACCTTGATTGGCTAATACGGCACTGGCCACAGCCAGTTGTAGTGGTGTGGTCAAGGTGTATCCTTGGCCAATACCTGCAATCAAAGTCTCTCCTGGATACCATATTTGATTTTTAACACGCCTTTTCCATTTTCTCGATGGTAGCAATGCCGACCGTTCTCCAGTAAGGTCTATACCGGTGGTTTTGCCAAAGCCAAATTGCCCTAGAAAGGTATGGATCAAATCGATGCCTAAAGTCAGTGATAAATCATAAAAAAGAACATCGCAGGACTCGGCGATGGCTTTGTTTAAATCGACATGACCATGTCCGCTTTTTTTCCAATCCCTATATTTATGAGCATCACCGCGTAATGAAAACCAACCTGGGCAAAAAATTTTTTTATTGAGGTCTATTTTATTATATTCCAATCCGGCCAAGCCCATGAAGGGTTTTATCGTTGAGCCGGGTGGGTATTGTCCGCGTAAGGCGCGATTAAATAAAGGGCGGTCCGGAGAGTTTTGCAATGCTCCGTAGGTGGTTCTATCAATGCCCATAACAAATAGATTAGGGTCATAAGTCGGGGTGCTTACTAGCGCAAGAATATCGCCATTATTAGGGTTAAGTGCGACAATAGCGCCTCGATTTTCTCCTAATGCTTGCTCTGCAGAACGTTGCAATTCCGCGTCTATTGTCAGTATTAAGTTCTTTCCTGGCTGGGGGTGTCTCTGTTTTAAAATACGCAGTACTCGACCGGTGGCATTGACCTCTACATGCTTTACGCCGACAGTGCCATGAAGTGTTTTTTCATAGGCTTTTTCGATACCAATTTTTCCAATATGAGTGGTGCCGCTGTAATTGGAAGGATCCAGTGCGCGCATCTCATTGACGTTAATGCGGCCAACAAAACCGAGTGTATGCACCGTGGTGTTTTTCAAAGGGTAGTTGCGCATCAGGCGAGCGACAACATCAAATCCAGGGAAACGGTGGCGGTTAACGGCAAACAAAGCCACTTCTTCGTCGCTTAAACGAAAACGCAAGGGGACGCTACTAAAAGATTTTTTTTGCTTGCGTAATCGATGGAAACGGTCAATGTCATCCTGTTCTATTTTAATGATGGAGGACAGAGTTTTCAGGCTGGTTGCCAAATCAGGGACTTGTTCTGGAATCACTTCAATTCCAAATGCGGGTAAATTTTGCGCTAACAAAATACCATTACGGTCATAAATTAAGCCTCGTGTGGGTGGGAGTGGTACGATGTTGACTCTGTTTTCATGGGATAAAGTTGAAAAGTGTTCATGGTCAAAAATTTGTAAATAGACTAAACGTCCGATGAGAATAAAAGTGAACAGGGTGATCAACACCAATGCGAACACAGCACGGTTATTGAACAATTGCATCTCACGAAACGGGTCTTTGATGGTGAAACGTTGAGCCATTACTGAATTCCGAAGCCCCGGCGAGTCGCTCTTAGTAGTGTATCAATAATGGGCCAAAGCAGCATGCTGGATAATGAGGGCAACCAATAGGACCAATGACCCGAACTCACGCCGGCAATACCGCTGATCCAGAGCAGGAATAACTGGTAAAGCATAATCAAGACAAATATCGACAAAGATTGCTGCCAAACAGGGTAAACACGTAGCCTTTTATGTAATTTCAAAGAAAGAAAAGCCATGATGGTGAGCGCGAATGCATGTTGGCCTAAAAGCGCACCTTGCAAGACGTCAAGCAGTATCCCGATCACCCATGCGGTGCCAATCCCGACTCGTTGAGGCAAGTTGATACACCAAAAAATAAGCACGAGAGGAATCCATTCTGGGCGCAAGGCCACAGCCCAGTTCGGTAATGGGATGACCGTTAGACAAAGAGCGATAGCAAAAGTAACATATAGAGAAAACTGACCATGAAAATGTGGTTTAACCATGGCTTATGGGTTTCGCTCCAATGTGTTGCCTTCGTTATTATTGTTTGCGTCATGGATCGTTTCACAAGCATCTTTAGCTTGTGCGTCTTCGCCGCAAGATGCGGTTTTATTGTTTTCTATTTGGATAGGGTCATTGCGCCATACCAGCAAGACTTCCTGATTATGATCGAGTTTAGCGATGGCCAAAGCGGTTATTTTGGCAAAGGGTGCGCTGGGCTGCGGTATTACTTTCGTTATTGTGGCAACCGGATAACCTGGTGGAAAGCGCCCGCCCAGACCCGATGTCACCAACAAATCGCCAGGGCTGATGTCCGCATTATTCGGGATATGGGGTAGGTTGAGTTCTGCGGAGGTTCCAGTACCAATCGCGATGGCGCGTAACCCATTGCGATTGACCGTGACAGGGACAGCATGGTCAGGATCAGAAATAAGCATGGCAATACTGGTAAAAGGGCTGGTTGTAACAACTTGGCCCATAATGCCGCTGGCATCAATAATAGCTTGTCCAGAGTAGACGCCCTGCTGACTGCCTTTACTGAGCACAATTTGTCTGCTAAATGGATTGAGGTCTACGGACATAATTTCCGCGATCAACACCCGTTCGCCTATGCGCTGCGCGGAGTCTAATAGCTGTCGCAAACGACTATTTTCAATCTGTAAGGCATCCAGTTTTTGTAGTTGCGCCCTTAATAACAATTCCTGCTCTTCCAGGCGGGTATTTTCTTGTTGTAATTGCTGCCGGGTCGTTAAGCTTTCCGTTAACCATTGCTGACTACTGCGCGGCAAATCAACAAGTTGTTGCAGGGGGAAAAGTAGCGTTGAAATTGCGCTGCGAAACGTTTGTAGATAGTGTTGATGATGATCAACTACCATGAAGAGTACCGATAGCATAAGGAACATCGCAAGCCGAACATTGAGCGACTGAGATTGGATAAACACAGTAGTTTTAGAGTCTACCTAGGAGGCTGTCCGAGAACAGATTGATCCACTGAGATCAAGCCATTTTGGCCAGTTTTTCCGATTATTTTCGTTAAATAGACCCATTATTCGCCCCAAATGATCGAAAAATCTGATTCAAAATAGCTTGTTCTCGCTACGATCTCTATTCTCGGACAGCCCCTAGTCCAAAGCAAAGACGTCAGCACCACCTTCATCAATCATTTCAAGTGCGCGACCGCCACCCCGGGCAACACAAGTGAGCGGTTCTTCAGCAACGAAGACAGGTAATCCTGTTTCTTCCATAAGCAAACGATCCAGATCACGTAATAACCCCCCGCCACCGGTGAGTACCATGCCTCTTTCAGCGATGTCCGAACCTAGGTCAGGAGGGGTTTGTTCCAGCGCTGCTTTGACTGCGCCGACAATGCCCGCGAGGGGCTCTTGCAGGGCTTCTAATATTTCATTGCTGTTGAGGGTAAAACTGCGAGGGATACCTTCAGACAGGTTGCGGCCTCTGACTTCTATTTCTCGTACTTCTTTGCCTGGATAGGCCGAGCCAATTTCATGTTTGATTTTTTCAGCCGTTGCTTCCCCTATCAAGGTGCCATAGTTTCGTCTAACGTAATTAACGACGGCTTCATCAAAGCGATCACCGCCAATGCGAACCGAAGCAGAATACACGATACCATTAAGGGAAAGGATGGCGACCTCGGTAGTACCGCCGCCAATATCAAGCACCATAGAGCCGCTGGCTTCGCCTACGGGCATGCCCGCGCCAATTGCTGCGGCCATCGGTTCTTCTATTAAAAAAACATCTCTGGCACCGGCTCCAGCTGCTGATTCTCTGATCGCGCGTCGCTCCACTTGAGTTGAACCACACGGCACGCAGATCAGTACTCGGGGGCTAGGGCGTAAAAAGCGAGACTCATGAACTTTATGAATAAAATACTGCAACATTTTTTCAGTCACGGTAAAATCCGCGATGACGCCGTCTTTTAAAGGTCTGATTGCGGTAATATTGCCGGGTGTGCGGCCTATCATTGCTTTTGCTTCGGCACCAACGGCGGCGATACTTTTGGGGCCACCTGGACCACGATCTTGACGAATGGCAACGACAGAAGGTTCGTTTAGAACAATACCTTGTCCTCTTAGATAAATCAGGGTATTTGCTGTGCCTAAATCAATGGATAAATCGCTGGAAAAAATACCGCGCAGGCGTTTAAAAAGCATTCTTTTACTAGCCCCTTTAAATAATATGGTCTCTGTAGATTCCATATAGTATGGGCATAAACGGGTAATTTAACAACATGTATGTTACCTTTTTTGCTCCTGCTCAAAAATGTTAAAAACAAGACGGAGATGTGCTTATGGCGTTGGACAGCGATAAGGTTAAAAAAATAGCTCACCTGGCCAGACTGGGGATTAAAGAAGAAGATATTCCGGGCTATGCTCAGGATTTAAATAAAATTTTAGGTTTGGTAGAAAACATGAATGCGATTGAAACTGAAGCTATTTTGCCGCTGGCTCATCCGATGGAAGTGGCTCAACGTCTACGGGCTGACGTGGTGACCGAAGTCAATCAACGAACGCATTTTCAAAAAAATGCGCCAGCGGTTGAAGCGGGTTTATACCTGGTTCCTAAAGTAATTGAATAACGGAGTGAGTGAGTTTTTATGCATACCCGAACCCTTGCACAAATATCAGCAGCGTTACATGCTAAAAAAATCTCCAGTGAGGAGTTAACACGTGATTATTTAACAAGAATAAAGTCTTTTGATGGCAGCATCAATGCTTATATTACCGTCACCGAAGAAAGCGCGGTCGCGAACGCTCAGCATGCAGACAAGTTATTCGCCAAGGGCCAAGCGGGGGCTTTAACAGGTATTCCCATTGCTCATAAAGATATTTTTTGTACCCAGGGCGTACGTACCAGTTGTGCTTCTAAAATGCTAGATAATTTTGTTGCGCCTTATGATGCGACTTGTGTCGCTAAATTAGCGGATGCGGGTGTGGTGAGTCTGGGCAAAACCAATATGGATGAATTCGCAATGGGTTCCTCCAATGAAACGAGCTTTTATGGCGCAGTGAAAAACCCCTGGGCTCTGGAGGCGGTGCCTGGCGGCTCTTCAGGCGGTTCAGCCGCTGTGGTTGCAGCGGGTTTGGCCGCCGCCGCGACAGGTACAGATACGGGGGGGTCGATTCGCCAACCTGCTGCGCTCACCGGGGTGACCGGTTTAAAGCCGACTTACGGTCGCGTTTCGCGTTATGGCATGATCGCTTTTGCTTCTAGCCTGGATCAAGGCGGTTCTCTAACTCGTTCAGCGGAGGATGCCGCGATGATGTTGCAGGCCATGGCGGGTTTTGATGAAAAAGACTCGACCAGTATTGACAAACCGGTACCCGATTACAGCGCAGGATTGAACCATTCTTTGCAAGGCTTGCGTATTGGTTTGCCTAAAGAATATTTTAGCGAAGGTTTGGCTGCCGAAGTTGAACACTGTGTGCAGGAGGCGATTACGCACTATCGTAAGCTCGGTGCGGAGGTGGTCGAGGTGAGTTTGCCGCATACCGATTTAGCTATTCCAGTTTATTACGTCATTGCCCCGGCTGAGTGTTCAGCCAATCTGTCTCGTTTTGATGGGGTGCGTTTTGGTTACCGCTGTAAGGATCCTGCCGATTTAGAGGACTTGTATAAACGTTCTCGTGGTGAAGGATTTGGTACAGAAGTGAAGCGGCGGATTATGATGGGAGCTTATGTGCTTTCAGCAGGCTATTATGATGCTTATTACCTTAAGGCGCAGCGTACTCGCCGTTTGATTCGTGATGATTTTTTGCAGGCATTTAAAAATGTTGACGTTATTTTAGGCCCTACTACGCCGACACCTGCTTTTAATTTGGCAGAAAAACAAAAGGATCCCATCACGATGTATTTTTCCGATATTTATACGATCGCCGTGAACCTGGCAGGATTGCCTGCGATTTCAGTACCGGTTGGTTTTGTCGGAGGTCGACCCGTAGGGATGCAATTGATCGGCGGCTTGTTTGAAGAAGCACGGTTGTTGAATGTCGCACACAAATTTCAAATGGAAACAGACTGGCATCTTCAAACACCGACATTAAAAGCAAACAAGTAGAACATTTTTTAGAGAGAATCATTATGCAATGGGAAGTGGTCATTGGCTTGGAAGTTCACGCTCAGCTGAATACAAAAAGTAAGATATTTTCAGGTGCTTCAACAGCCTATGGCGCTGCGCCGAATACGCAGGCTTGCGAAGTGGATCTTGGTTTGCCTGGTGTATTGCCGGTGTTAAATGAAGAAGTAGTACGTATGGCTGCATTATTTGCTTTGGCCATTGATGCGAATGTATCCAGGCATTCGGTTTTTGCCCGAAAAAACTACTTCTATCCAGACTTACCAAAAGGATATCAAATCAGTCAGTTCGAACGGCCTATTGTTGAAACAGGAAGTGTCGAAATCGAACTGGAAGATGGGACAAAAAAAATTATTGGCGTGACACGGGCGCATTTGGAAGAAGATGCGGGTAAATCATTGCATGAAGACTTTCATGGTATGACAGGTATTGATTTAAACCGCGCTGGCACACCGCTACTGGAAATCGTTTCAGAGCCTGATATGCGCTCTGCTCAGGAAGCGGTCGCTTACATGAAAAAAATACACAGCCTAGTGCAGTACCTGGGTATTTGTGATGGCAACATGGCAGAAGGATCCTTTCGTTGTGATGCCAATGTTTCGATACGACCACAAGGGCACAAAGAATTGGGCACGCGCACCGAATTAAAAAATATTAACTCTTTTCGTTTTGTTGAACGAGCGATCAACTATGAGGTACAACGTCAGATTGAGTTAATAGAAGAAGGTGGCAAGGTCACACAAGAAACGCGCCTCTATGATGCCGATGCGCACGAAACGCGTTCTATGCGTTCCAAAGAAGAAGCGATGGATTATCGCTATTTTCCGGATCCTGATTTATTACCCGTTGTTATTGATGATGACTATCTTGACGCTTGCCGAGCCACGTTGCCGGAATTGCCCGATGCAAAACGTCAACGTTTCATTGATGAACATGCTTTAAGTGTTGATGATGCCAGTGTGCTTACGTCCAATCGTAATTTGGCGACTTATTTTGAAGAAACTGTCGTAGCTGCAAAGGGCGAAACAAAACTTGCGGCAAACTGGATTATGGGAGAGGTGATTGGTGGACTGAATAAATCGGGTTTGGACATTACAAACTCTCCCTTGAGTGCTGAGCGACTGGGTGGCATGTTAATACGAATCGCTGATGATACGATTTCTGGAAAAATTGCCAAGCAGGTATTTGAAGCCCTGTGGCAGAGCGATGAAGCAGCAGATGCCATTATCGAAAGTCGCGGACTTAAACAAGTGACAGATAGCGGCGCAATCGAAAAAGTGATCGATGAAATTATTGCCAATAATCCTGGTCAAGTTGAGCAATACCGTGCGGGCAAAGATAAGTTATTTGGTTTTTTTGTTGGTCAAGTGATGAAAGCCATGCAAGGCAAAGCCAACCCGGCTCAGGTCAATGAAATTTTAAAGAAAAAACTATAGTAACTACTCAGCTCCCCTCCTTCCCGAAGTCCGCCATTTCAGCGTTTACCCTCAAGGGCTACTGGAAAATGATCATTACATTTCTAAATTCACCGGAGGCCAATTGGCCTCCTTTGACCCGATAAAACAAGCGCTGCGGAGGCGGTTCGTATTGGTGGGCTTCGTTAGGTGTCGATATTTTTATTAACTCGCTATACCAGCGTTGTTTCCTTAAGGTCTGGGCTTTAATATGCTCTGGATCGTTTTTCCATTTTTTATGTGTTTTAGGCTCAGCCATAGGTTGCAATGCTTGTCCAATAATTCGCACCACACAAAGCAATGATCAAAATTTTGCGAGGAACCTTTTAGGTTTTTTCGTTTTCGGTGTTATGCCCTACACTTTTTCGCAAGAATGCTTAGTATCCAGCTCAACAAGGTAAGGAGCAGCAAAGCTTTTATACTCTTTCTTTTTATCATCTGGTAAATCTATCCATCCAGTGACACTGCTACGACATTCCTTAGATCCGCACCTACACTTCTTTGGGAAATAATCAATGCTATAGTTTCTCATCGCATAATCGAAAGTAATTTCTTCATTTATATTAATAACCTTTATAGCAATATAATCATGCGCTCCAGTCTCATTAAGATTGATGCCACAATTGGGACCGCATGAATGATTTACTTTAGTTATCAATCCTGCGTGAAATGCATACTCATTCTCGCCTATCTGTGAAGCATGAGAGTGATTCCCGATCAGTATTTCTTTAATAACTCCAACCATGACTATTTCACCAACTAAAAATGATTTGGTAGCAAAAATTCCCTCTCCATTTTCAGATGTCTCTCTTAATTCATATCCGTTTATCATAATTTTCCTTGTTTCATATAGAACCTAACGTCTGCCTGAGTCGCTGGTTTAGGAGCGAAGCGGCTAAACCAGTTGGATTCAGAGTGTATTGTTAGCTGCTGTATTACTTGATGACAGCCCATTCTGGCACTGCCCTTTTGTTTGGAGCAGCATCTAGTGTTTTTTTAACTTTAGATTTTAGCTCAGTAATGTTTTTTTCAGGTATGCGTGATTCTATTACCGATAAAGCCTCAATGTGGCTTAGCTGTGTAGTTAAAAATAATTGGTTCGAGTGTTCAATGAGATACCTTGGTGCTTAGCTTCATGCTCCAAACGAGTCTTTAACTCAACAGGAACCCTTAAAGTTACAATTTGTGTTTATTCATTTTCACACCTCCAAAGAGGCAATAAAAATCTCCAGGTGCTATCACTTTGAACGGATAGCTTCTTAACTCCTCTTGTTTAAAATCTTTGATATTTGAAGTGACTATTGCTCGTAAACACACACTCGACAAACAAATTATCATTTTCATCCAGAAAGTTTGGACGTAGGCGATAATAATATAGAATATTTATCTGCGAGTAATACTAGAAGATCTAAAAATATCTTCTACTTGATTCCTAGACATACCTATCTTTTTTAATATCCTGTCTTTGTTAATACGTCATCGTACTCAAAGACTGCAGGGGTAGATAGGGCTATATCCAGCTTTTTTCAATAAGATGGGAGGCACCAGCTTGGCTTAGTAAAGCTGCGAGTATTACATTGGTGTCTAGCGTATAATTATTACTTACATGATAGCGTATACGAATACACTATGCAATTTTGATTTTTATTGAATTGAGCATTACAGCAACTTCTTGGGCTGTTAAACGAGGCTGTAGAAAAACCCAAAACCCAAAATCCGACGCCGTTTTTCGACGGTTGTTATGCAGCATTCTCTCTTGCATTCACAATGTACCTTAAATTTTTACGATAACACGCATCCCGTGGTTGAATGGCTCTAGAATGCTGGTTTTATTGGTATTGATGCAAGTAGCGGTGAGACCGTAATAAGAGACCCTCGTGTGTGTTTGCTGTAAGTGATTTAATTTAGCAGCGACGATGACAGGCGAAGTATACGATTTTGTTTGTGCTTTATTTTTAGTTCTTAAAAGAGCTGAAAAAGATGACTAATGTCTATTGATAGCGTTACGGCTCATATGGGTTATTTTTTCTTTTTACTAATATAAAATGTGATTTCAGCAATACAAACTTCCCGATTTTTTAAGTTTTTGATACTTACTGGAAGTACTATTTCGCCTTCTTCAATTTGAATACCCTCAACTTCACAAACAGCCTCTAGCACACCTTTTGCTTTCGCTAGATATGAGACTGTCATACCTTTAGGTATCCATCTTAAATGACTTGGAATAGAAGCATCTACTGCCATTCCGCCAGTTAATTCTATCAGAGTACACATTGCTCCAGCATTCACAGACCCTATATGATTCCGTACACTCCGTCGATCCTTCATCCTAACTACGCATCTGGACGGATTTAATTCAATAATATCGGGATGTATTTTGCCGAAAAATGGCGCGATAATACCAATGCCCTTATTAAACAGGAACTTTCCCAATGGGATTTTAGATATGCTTTTATATGTTTTTAAAATATTCATCGTCACCTATTTTCCTCCCATGATAATGAAAACATAACGAGGCTGTAGAAAAAGCCTCATCGAGGAATTTGTTGTAATTTTAATCAAAAAGCGTGTTCCTATGCAAATTCTAGATCTGGTTTACCTCTGCAATTTTTTATCCATGCGCTCTCCGTACACCGCTTTGGATTCAGGAAAGGTCGTTCAGCGCATGACGGTCGGGGCAAAAGGAATCCGTTGTCGCGTAAGCGAGGCGATTTTTGGCAGCGGCCAGAAAAGAATGTGGCACATCTGCGCAACAAAAAACCAATCGAAGAAAAGGAAAGCTATCGTTGGCTGGAGAGCTATGAATTAGCGTGTGAAGTACAAAAAAATGCCCCGACACCCTGATACTCAGTGTAGCGGATAGAGAGGGTGACATACACGAATGGTTTCTCATGGCGCAAAACAAACCCATTGAAGCGCGAGCAGAGCTTCTGGTACGAGCTAAATGCAATCGCCGAGTACAGAAAAAAGATGGGGAATACAGTTATTTGTGGAAAGAGCTGACGGCAAGCCCAGTGCGTGGAAAATTCACCACCACCCACGCTCAGAGAGATCAGCCGAATGTTGGGGCAATTAGGTGGTTTTCTAGCAAGGAAAGGTGACGGTGAACCAGGCGTAAAAAATGTTTGGCGCGGCTACCGTGCATTACAACATTACGTGGATGTGCTTGAAATTGCCAAAATTGAATTATGAATTATGAAGAGCCTTATTCGTTAGGGTGTTTATCTCAGTTTGACG
>CAYQVF010000032.1:0-34092 GCA_964421045.1 uncultured Chromatiaceae bacterium | reverse complement strand
CCAAAACGGGAAGTTATTACGTGTCTATTCCTTAGTACGTGTGTAACGATTCAATTTATCTTTGATTTATTCTGAGAAGTCGGGATATCGCCCAGTAAATTCAAACCTAAAAATGTTGGGTTCCAGTCATGCTGGTCGGGGCATAGTATGGGTACTGTGCGGGTCGTCGGTACTCTGCGGTGTGCTTCACCATATTGGTCTGCTTGAATAATGGGGTGTTTTTCACAGTCTTGCAAGATAAGGCTAGGACCGTCTTCCAGAACCTCGATAATTTCGCAAACCGTACCCTCGATCTCAACACGTGTGCCGATGAGGGTTCTCAGTTGATCCATGTCAATGTTGCTTGTAGGTATGCTCATCGATGCTATGCTAGGGTGTTAATTTATGAATATCGATCTTATAGAAGCGAGTCTAAAATATCAAGATGGTTAGAGTATTATTTGTTTGTATGGGTAACATTTGTCGTTCACCTACCGCTGAGGGTGTATTTTCATCGCTTTTATCTGAGCATAATTTAGATGAAAAAGTGTTTGTGGATTCTGCTGGAACGCATGCTTATCATATTGGTAGCTCGCCAGACAATCGTTCTGAACAAGTCGCTTTACGCAGAGGGATTGATATCAGTCGACAACGTGCCCGCCAGGTCGTAGAGGATGATTTTGTAAATTTTGATTATATTGTGGTAATGGATCAAGATAACTTGAATAACTTAAATGCCATTGTTCCAGCAGAATTTCGCAGTAAGCTGACTCTGTTTATGGATTATGCGCCACATTTGTCTGTAACCGCCGTACCTGACCCATACTATGGCGGAAAACGTGGTTTTGAGTCTGTTTTAGACTTGGTAGAAGAAGCGTCAGAGGGGTTGATCAAACATATTAAATCGAAGTTATCAAACTGCTCCTAGGAAAAAGTATAGATATTTAGTGTAAAACGACGTTGAGGCTTTGCTTAATGAATTACCATACTTTTGGAAAAACCCTCGGGTTGTTTTCCGAGGGTTTGGTTTAAAGCTACATTGACTAAAAAGGCATTGGCTGAGGGGTTTCGTCGCTAGAGGGCGGTAAGATCGGTAAATTGAAGGCGGGTTGGTCACCAGTCAGTGTTTTCAGAAAAGCGACAATTTTGATATTTTCGGCATCGCTGAACTGTTTCCCAAGTTGTATACGCCCCATGGTGTCTACTGCTTCCCGCAATGTGGCTGCGCCGCCATCATGAAAATAGGGATAGGTCAGTTCGACATTACGTAATGAAGGAACTTTAAATACCAATCGGTCAGACTCGTTGCCCGTCACATTAAAACGCCCTTGCGCTTTATTGTCGGTTTGATAAGGCGCAACAAGCCCCATTTTTTGATAGGACGTTCCTCCTACTGTCGGGCCATTGTGGCAACCGGTACAGCCTGTTTCCTTAAACAGTTTATACCCGGCCAGTTCTGTGTCGTTGATTGCCTCATTGTCCCCCATGAGCCATTTGTCGAAGCGGGAGTTTGGCGTGACCAGCGTTTTTTCAAACTCGGCAATCGCGCTGGTGATGCCGTCGATATTAATTTTGTCGTTACCGAATATTTGCTGGTATTCAGTGACATAGCCAGGAATAGATTGAAGCACCTCAATGGCAAGTTCATGTGTGGACGCCATTTCACCCGGATTGGCAATGGGTCCCCCTGCTTGTGCTTTCAGATCCTTGGCTCGGCCATCCCAAAATTGAGCCAAAATCAGGCTAGCATTAAGTACCGTTGGGGCATTGATGGGTCCCTGGTTCCAATTATGGCCAATAGAAGTCTTGATATTATCCGTGCCACCGAGGCTCAAGTTATGACAGGAATTACAGGAAATAAAACCAGACTTTGAGAGACGGGGATCAAAAAAAAGTTTCTTTCCGAGTTCCATCATTGCTGGATTAATGTTCGTTACTGGGGCGATGACCTGAATCGGTTCATTCGACTGTTGGGCTGTTGATGTGAGAGTTGTGATCGCCAATGCGAAACCCAGTAATAATGCTTTATATCTCATGCTGCTTTTTTCCTTATTTTAGTTGTTTGTATTTCTACTTAACATGTAAGAACGAGCTAAAATGTGCTCGTAAAGTAAGGATATAACCAATTCCACAATTGATCCAATTGATATTTTCTAATTCTGTATTCGTTTTTTTTTATTTGTTGGCGGTGTGATGTCGGTGAGGAGGGAAGTTGTGGATACCAGGTTATTTGATGAAAACGTCCCTTGCAGTATAAAAATGAAAAATAATAAGAAAACAGGTGCGAAATTAATAGATGGAAAGTGATGAGTAAAGAGGTTTGATTAAAGCTGCTGGAGGGCTTTGATTTTTTGTTTTTAAACTCGCTATCCTTATTACAAGGCGATGACGCTTTTAGTTCTTAATTCGCCAAAAGAAACCATGCACATGCCTAGAGCACACAGTGTTATACTGCACTGATAAATCGAGTATTAATGAATTCATTTCCTAAATAAGCTATAGTGTGAGTTCTTAATTTACACATGATTAATTATCAGCAAGATGAACCCAAATACTGTAATTTATCCGGGTACTTTTGACCCGATCACTAACGGTCATACTGATCTGATCAGCCGTGCTTCTCGATTATTTGATCATGTTATTGTCGCCATCGCAGAAAACCCAAGTAAAGATCCAAAATTTACCACGGTAGAGCGCATGGCTTTTGCCTGTTCTGCCGTGGGTGAAAAAGAAAATATCGAAATCTGTAGTTTCAATAAACTATTGGTTGATTTTGCGCAAGAAAAGCAAGCCGGTGTTATC
Source organism: uncultured Chromatiaceae bacterium (assembly GCA_964421045.1). GTDB lineage: Bacteria > Pseudomonadota > Gammaproteobacteria > JAADHS01 > JAADHS01 > JAADHS01. Next base: position 31,311 of record CAYQVF010000032.1, on the reverse strand, counting down.
TTGCGCGGTCTCCGAGCCATTTCTGATTTTGAATTTGAATTTCAGTTGGCGGGAATGAATCGTCATCTTGCCCCTGATCTGGAGACTTTATTTCTAATGCCTGCCGAGCAATATGCTTATATTTCTTCCAGCCTGGTTCGAGAAATAGCCGCTTATGGTGGTGATGTAAGTAAATTTGTTCATGCTTCTGTGAATCATGCGCTGGCATTACGCAGGTAACACCATAATAAAAAAGGAATAAAATAGTATGGCACTGTATATCACTGATGAATGTATTAACTGTGATGTATGTGAACCTGAATGTCCCAATGAGGCCATAACACAGGGTGATGAAATATATGAAATTGACCCCGCTAAGTGCACTGAATGTGTAGGTCATTACGATGAACCCCAGTGTATTGAAGTTTGTCCGGTCGAGTGTATTCCTAAAGACCCCAAACATGTAGAAGACCACGAGATGCTGTATAAAAAATATCACAAGCTGATTGAAGGAAAATCTTAACCGTTGACTTTCATGGCCTTCTGTTTTCTTCCTTAAGGGGTGGAAGGAAAATTGACCGAAAATACAATATGGGAAAATTATACCCGTAACATTTGAGATTGAGGTGTTCGTGTGTGTTCAATTATTATCGCTCGCTATGGCGAGAAATTTAAACGCTGCCATGGAAGAAGACAATGTGCACACGATTTGAATCTTAATCGTAATGGGTATCTTAGTGCCAGTCAAAAATCATCGTTTAAAGGTTGCAACTCAGTCATTTCGCAAAAAAAATCAAGGCATCAAAATGACGTACTGATTTGCTGTAACGCCTTTGTGTTGTCAGTCATCGCGTTTGCGGGATTTGTTGACTTACGGATATCAGTGACGGAGAATGCGCTAATTCACTTGAACTCAGCAACGAGGATAGCCATGCTATCAATCCATCGTAATTTTTTCACCTTGGTGATACGCCGTTTTTTTATTTTTTCCCTGTTATTGTTTTTCACTGCAAATAATGCTCAGGCTCATAAGCTCAATATGTTTGCGTATGTTGAAGGGGAGGACATTTATATTGAAGTGTATTTTGCTGATGGTAAGCGAGCAAAAAACAGCAAGATCAAAGTCTATGACCCTCAGAGTCAGTTGCTCTATAGCAGTATTACAGATGATAAAGGGGGGCACCAGTTTGCCATCCCTCAAAAAACTGAATTAAGAATTGTGGTGGATGCTGGCATGGGACACCAAACTGAATATACCCTGCCTGTTTCCGAGTTCTCTGACGAGCAAAATAGCAATATCGTTGCCACTAACGTCAAAACATCAAGCCAACAAACGGCAGATGTCGTCACAGAAACTGCGCCAGCAATAACCGCATCAGCGCCACTTAATATGGACATGGATCAATTGAAACCACTCATTACGCGCGCAGTAAGTCAGGCGGTTAAGCCACTGCAACGTGAAATTTCCGAATTGAAAAACAAAACATCAGTCTCTGATCTCATTGGTGGGGTGGGCTATATTTTTGGTTTACTTGGCCTTTTCGCTTACATGGATGCCCGGAAAAAAAGTAATAAAGTGACGTAATTATCCAGCGTAGCGAGAGAACGATTATGATTTAGGGGGTGGTTCCTAGGTCGTATTCTGTTATTTTTTTCAATTTCGTGCTACTATTTTATCCAATAACGATATTTCATAAAAGAATGGTGTTCAACCTATGCATGTTGCTGACGGTATATTATCTGGTCCGGTTCTCGCAGTGGGTTTTGCTGGCACCGTTGCCGTTGCGGCTTATACTTTACGCAAAGTTGACCTGGAAGATATTCCCAAAATTTCGGTCATCACATCGGCCTTTTTCGTTGCATCATTTATTCATATACCGATTGGTGTCACCAGCCTTCATTTAATATTGAATGGACTGGTTGGGATTATTTTAGGTGTTCGTGCCTTTCCGGCGATACTACTGGGGATCGTACTCCAGGCTATTTTATTTGGTCATGGTGGTGTCAGTGTCATCGGAGTGAATGCTTTGATGCTCGGTGGAGGAGCGTTGTGCGCCTATGGCGTTTGGCAGCTGCGCCACCGCATCACACTTTTCACTTTAGATCAGAACAAAAATAGCATTGCCTTTGCTGGTCTTGCCGGTGCGACGGGAATCATCACGTCAGGGTTTGTGCTCGCACTGGCGCTTTTTACCACTGGAGAAGCTTTTTGGGCTCTGGCCGGCGTGGCCTTTGCTGTTCATATACCATTAATGCTGATTGAAGGCGCGGTTGCGGCGACTTGTGTTGCTTTTTTATTGCGCATCAAGCCAGAGATACTGTCCGGCTATCAAGCTGTGATCCCGAAAAAAAACCAGCAAACGTCTGATGGCGAGACTCGATCCTGAAAATACGGGATAAGGAATGAGACACAATAACTTATGAAAGCGGCGCACAATTTGGTTTCTATGTGAACGTTCTGATTGCCTACAGGGGTGTAGGTAAGATGCGTGAGCAGGACGCAGAAGCTTTGAAAAAAAACACAGCTCTAGTGAGCTAAAGTGAGTATTTTGATTGAAGAACGTTCAAAGAGGAGTCGAAGTTGTGATGTCAGATGCACAAGTTGTTTTATTTTTTTTCCTAAACAGGTAAGCTATGGCTCTTGATATTGATCGTTATGCTCATGTTGAATCTCAACTGCAAGCCTGGGATCCGCGTTACAAGATTTTTTCGCTTTTTCTGTTTATTATTATTGTCGCATTGCTCAAGACGCTGCCTTTGGCTGTCGTCGCCTTGCTTTTGGCGCTGACATTGTTAAAACTGGCTCAACTTCCGCTATATTTTGTGAGTCAGGGTCTTAAATGGGTTATTTTATTCCTGCTTCCTTTTTTGCTTATTTTACCACTAAGCCATCCTGGTGATACTGCATTTCGGATCTTTGGACTGGGTTTTGCCTGGGAAGGTTTTCGCTTAGCGATCATTATTATTATTAAAGCCGTTAGCATTGTGATCACCTCCTATGCCATATTTGGTACTGCCCGCTTCGATGTTTCCATGATTGCGCTGCGACATCTTAAATGTCCCACGGTGTTTGTTCAAATGTTACTCTTCACTTATCGATATCTTTTTGTTTTTATGGATGAAATGAAGCGTATGGACACAGCGATGAAAGCAAGAGGGTTTATTAAAAAGCCAGACAGAGCTACGCTGACCATTCTGGGCAACTTTGTGGGGACGTTATTGGTACGTAGTTTCGAGCGTACGGAACGGATCTACAAAGCCATGTTGTCGAAGGGGTATCAAGGTGAACTGCATTCCTTAGTTGTTTTTCAGAGCAATGTGGCTGATGTACAAAAAATGGGCGTGACCCTCATCATCACTGCTTTGCTTATAGGTCTGGATTTAGGTGGGCCTTTTTCCACGGCAGAGCAAAACTGGTTCTAGTGAGTAAAACTAAATGAAAAATACTGCAATCGCTGTTGATAATGCCTTTTTTTCTTACCCGGATGGACACGAGGTGCTGCAAGGCATTTCTTGCAGTATCAAACCAGGAGAAAAAGTTGCGCTTATTGGTCCTAATGGTGCGGGTAAGTCTACATTCATGAGTTTGCTCAATGGTGTTAGCCTGCCAACATCTGGTGCGATTCATATTGCGGGGATGCCCGTGATCAAAGAAAATCTCACACGTATCCGCCGTAAAGTGGGCATTGTGTTTCAAGATCCAGACGATCAGCTTTTTTGCCCCACTGCGTTTGATGATGTTGCATTTGGCCCCTTAAACCTGGGCTTACCAAAAGATGAAATTGAACTTCGTGTCAAAGAGGCGCTAACAACGGTTGGTCTGGAAGGTTTTGAAGAACGTTCATCATTTCACTTGTCATTTGGTGAACGCAAACGCCTGGCGTTAGCCAGTGTCTTATCATATCAACCTGATATTTTGGTATTTGATGAACCCTCAACCAATATGGATCCTTTAAATCGTCGTCGTCTGATTGAATGGTTACAGCAATCCGATAAAACTATTTTACTCTGTACACACGATTTGGATATTGCTTTGGAAGTTTGCTCACGTTGCTTGATGCTTTCAGACGGCCGCTTTCAGGAAGATGGCCCTGCTAAGGAGATTCTACACAATCGTAAACTGTTAGAGCAGTACAACCTGGAGTTACCGCTGGCTTTGATGACGCACGAATTATTGACTGAGAAACTGCGTACCGGCCAGATGGATGAAGAACATCGACAAATTATTGCGTCTTTTTTACATGCCCATCGCCACTCTCACGGAGCAGAGGGTCACGAGCATGTTCATATACATTTTCATGATCATGAACATGAACACTTGCATGAAGAAGTGGCAGAGCAACATTTTCATGATCCAAAGGGGACGCATCATGACCACTCCCACGAAAGTGATTTTATTCAACATAGCCACGATGAATCCGTACATACGCATGATCATCACAGTCATGAACCTTCACATGAGCATGGCAGCAAAAAATAGCGGATGAGTGATACTGCAAACTCGAAAGAAGCACTTCGTTTTTTTGTAACTCAACCCCAGCCATGTAGTTACTTTACTCAGCGCAAAAGCGCTTCCCTCGTATTAGATCCAGATATCAAGCTCAGTACAGCTCTCTATGAAGAGTTAATTCAATATGGTTTTCGTCGTAGTGGCGATAGCCTTTATCGTCCGCACTGCGCGACATGTCAGGACTGCATTGCCTCTCGTGTTCGTACTGTAGACTTTTTTCCTTCACGCAACCAGAGACGCAACATTAAGTTAAACCAGGATATCCGTATCCAGCTCCGCGAACCTCGCTTTAGCGATGAACATTTTGCACTCTACTGCCGTTATCTTGATGGCCAACATCCAGAGGGCGGAATGAACAACCCGACACCTGAAAGCTATCTGAACTTTCTTACAGGCGAGGGGATAGACACGCTGTTTATAGAAGGGCGAGTTAACAATCAGTTAATTTTGGTCGCGGTTATTGATTGCTTGCAACAAGGCTGGTCAGCGGTCTATACCTTCTATGAGCCGCAGCAAAGATATAGAGGCTTGGGTAAATATGCAATATTATGGCAATTAGAGCAATTGAAGCAAAAGCAATTACCCTGGCATTATTTAGGCTACTGGCTGGAAAACCATCATAAAATGTCCTATAAAAATCAATATCAGCCGTTCGAAATTTACCAAAATAAGCAATGGGCAATGGCGCGTTCATAAAGTCGAAATGAAAAAAGTATCTGCAAAATATAAATATATGGGTTAAACTACCGACCGCACAAATGCAAATACGTTCAATTAAGGAAAGTTGTTTAGTCCTATGGCAAAAGAAGAAAATATTGAAATGGAAGGTACGGTCACCGAGACCTTGCCCAACACGATGTTTCGAGTAGAGTTAGAAAATGGTCATGTGGTCACTGCCCATATATCAGGTCGAATGAGAAAGAACTATATCCGCATACTTACAGGGGACAAGGTTACCGTTCAGTTGACACCTTATGATCTATCAAAGGGGCGTATCGTTTATCGAGCTCGTTGAATACTCTCAAAGTACGCACTTCCCCTCCCATGTTGCTCTGAAAATATCTTCTTTAAAACCAATCGTTGTTTTCTTGCCATCGGTCGCCAGAGGTCGTTTGATCAATCGACCATTCTCAGCCAGCATTTGCACTATCTCCTTGTTCGTCATACCAGGTAGTTTATCTTTTATTTTCAATTCTCTATATTGAACGCCGCTGGTATTCAACAATTTTTTGTATTCTACTTTGGCTTGTTTGACCATCTTTTCCAGAGAAGCCGCAGAGGGCGGCTGCTCTGTCACATCGATAAACGTGTATTCAATATTCATCTCAGAGAACGCTTTTTCTGCCTTACGACAGGTTCCGCATTTTTTGTAACCATATAACTTAATCATGTTTGATCCGTCTTGTCAGAAAAGAAAAGGCGTAATGGATCAGGCCATTTTACGGTCATAGCTGGCAACAAAGCGATCTTTTATTTCTTGCATCGTTAAATTGTGGTTCTGCGTACCAGGGTGTTCAATTTTGAGTGCGCCCATCAGGGAGGCAATCCGTCCTGTTGTTTCCCAGTCATAGTCATTGAGTAAGCCGTGCATCAAACCTGCTCGGTAGGCATCACCACAACCGGTAGGATCCGCTATGGTTGCCGGTGTGGGTGTGGGGATGTCAATTCGTTTACCCTGAGTATAAATATGCGAACCTTCGCCGCCCAATGTAACGATCAGTGCTTCGACTTGTTGGGCAATTTCACCGAGTGATTTCCCCGTTTTTTCCTGCAACATTTGTGCTTCATAGTCATTCACAGTCACCCAGGTTGCTTTGTCGACAAAGCTCAGTAAATCGGCGCCATCAAACATTGGCATGCCTTGACCTGGGTCAAAAATAAAAGGGATATCAGCCTCAGTAAATTGCTGGGCATGTTTGATCATACCGTCACGGCCATCCGGTGAAATAATACCTAATTTGATTCCCTGGTCAGTGGGTACGGTATTTTCTTGAGAAAAGTTCATCGCGCCAGGATGAAAGGCGGTAATTTGATTATCATCCAGGTCGGTTGTAATAAAAGCTTGTGCAGTAAAGGTGTTATTGATCACTTTTATATAGGTTTGATCAATACCTGCCTTTTCAGACCATTCAGCATAGGGAGCATAATCACGGCCTACAGTCGCCATGGGCAGAGGATCATGACCTAATAATTTCATATTATAAGCGATGTTTCCTGCGCACCCTCCAAACTCCCGGCGCATTTCCGGCACCAAAAAAGACACATTCAACATGTGAACTTTGTCGGGCAAGATGTGATTTTTGAATCGATCCTGAAACACCATGATGTTGTCATAGGCATAGGAGCCACAAATTAATGCTTTCATTTTTCTTCCTCGGGAATAAAATTTAATTAATTAATAAAAACAGCCAGACAATAACGGCATTCACCATGGCTACCAATACGGCGGCTGAGCCAATATCTTTTGCTCGACCAGATAACTCGTGTTTCTCTATGCTTATTCGATCAATTGCCGTCTCTATAGCAGAATTTAATAATTCAGTGATTAAGACGATAAGCCAGACCGCGATCAGCAGGCCTTGTTCAACCGCGTGCTCACCCACAACAATGGCCAGCGGCAAAATAATAAAGCTGAGTCCTATTTCTAAACGAAATGCAGCTTCGCCTTGATAAGCGGCTTTGAGTCCTGCCCACGAATACTTTGCGGCGGTTTGCAGACGCTGCATCTCCGTCTTGATCTCATTCAGCATCTTGGCTTTTATACCTCAGCTCGCCATCTTAAGTTCAGTTCCCGGGCGGCGCGCACATCATCGAGACGTTTAACGGGCAGTGTGTGAGGAGAGGTTTTTACCACTTCGGCATGTGATTCCGCTTCTTCGAGAATCTCAATCATGGCATCAATAAAGCGATCAAGCTCTTGTTTGGATTCCGTTTCCGTTGGTTCTATTAACAGGCACTCGGCAACAAGCAGCGGAAAGTAGGTTGTGGGAGCATGATAACCTTTGTCTAATAAACGCTTGGCCACATCCATTGCCGTGACACCCAGAGTTTGAGCTTGTTTTTTCAGGGTGACGATAAATTCATGCGTGGCTCGCCGTTCATTGAAAGCCAAGTCAAATCCTGCTTCGCGCAGTTTGAGCATGAGATAATTGGCATTGAGCACCGAATATTCGGCAACGCGTTCCATACCGTCACGACCCAACAATAAGGCATAAATATAAGCTCGCAAGAGGATGCCTACATTGCCACCAAAAGCAGATAGCTGGCCGATTGTTTCAGGTCTGTCTGTCGCAGTTAACCAACGATAAGACGAGCCATTATAATCGACGATGGGTATGGGTAAATACGGTAATAAGCGTTCATTGACTCCAACCGGGCCAGAGCCAGGCCCACCCCCGCCGTGTGGTGTAGAGAACGTTTTGTGTAAATTCATGTGTACAACATCAAACCCCATATCACCAGGAGTGACTTTACCCAGTATGGCATTCAAATTTGCACCATCGTAATATAACAGCCCTCCTGCCTCATGAACCAAGGCTGCAATTTCACCTATCTGACGTTCAAAGACACCTAAGGTGGAAGGGTTTGTTAGCATAATCCCTGCTGTATGCGGACCTAATGCTTGTTTAAGGACTTCAATATCAACGTCCCCTTGTACGTTCGTTTTGATTTCTTTGACTTTATAACCGCACATGATGGCCGTCGCAGGATTCGTTCCATGTGCGGCATCAGGCACCAAAATTTCAGTGCGTTGATCATTACCTCGTGCATCGTGATAGGCTCTGATCATGGCGACACCGGCAAATTCACCCTGCGCTCCTGCCATAGGCGATAACGAGACGCCTTTCATTCCCGTGACGGCTTTAAGTATTTCTTGCAAATCGTATAAACAGGCCAGCATGCCTTGTCCCGTACTGTCCGGTGCCAAAGGGTGACGGTTGAGAAACTCTGGCAGTGAAGCCAGGGTATTGCAGGCGCGGGGGTTGTATTTCATCGTGCAGGAACCCAGGGGGTAAAAATGGGTATCGATTGAAAAATTTTTTTTCGATAAATTTGTAAAATGCCGCACGGCTTCTAGCTCGGACACCTCGGGCAAATCGGGCTGAGCTTTGCGCAAAAAACGCTCTGGAATATCGTTTAATGAGCCTGCTTTTACATGCTGTGCATGGGCTTTTCTACCCGCTTGAGATTTTTCAAAAATCAACATTTTTATTACACCTGGTTTTTAATCACTTTTGTTACAGCGCTGCAGCAAGCTGCGTATAATCGGGTTCATCAGATAACTCAGAGACGAGTTCGCTATAAATGACTTTATTGTTGCTATCCAGCACGATGACCGCGCGAGCCAGTAAACCGGCAAGTGGTCCATTGGTCATTAATATACCGTAGTCCTGTGCAAAATTTTGATTACGTATCATAGATAAAGCAACAATATTTTTTACGTTGTTTTGTTTACAAAAACGCTGCATGGCGAAGGGCGTATCTGCTGATACAGTTAATACGACGGTATCCGCTTCGTCATTTATTGCGTTAAAATTTTTGACGGAAAGGGCGCAAACTGGTGTATCCAAACTCGGAAACAGGCTCATAATTTTACGCTTGCCGGTAAAGTCATGCAGCCCGACATCTTTAAGGTTCGTTTTTGTTAGCACAAAGTCAGGCGCAACCTGGCCTAACTCCGGCAAATGACCGCAAGTATGGATACGTTGGCCTCTAAGACTGATTGTTGCCATATCAGGATTCCAATGCTTTTTTTAGCATTGCAATATAGTTAGTTTTATCTGCGGTAGACTTTGTTTCCGTCACGCAAACTAATAAGTGCTGATCCAGCTCCGGGTACTCATCTGCCAGTTTGTAACCCGCTAAAATGCCTGACTGGAGCATGGAACCCAGTACATCATCAATGTCTTTATCAATTTTTAATACGGTTTCATGAAAAAAGGTGCCAGAAAAAGCGGGTTCTATACCTTTTATTTTCGTTGCTTCATGTAAGAGTTCACCCAGCCCGGCATGGGAATTCGAAGCGGTATGTGCCAAGCCGCTAGCCCCCATCAAAGTCATATAAATAGTGGCTGCAGTGACCATCAAGCCTTGATTGGTACAGATATTGGAAGTGGCTTTAGATCTTCGAATATGTTGTTCTCTTGCCTGTAACGTTAAGCTAAAGCCTCTTTTGCCATCCAGATCAACCGTCTGTCCGACAATACGCCCCGGCATTTGTCGTACGATCGCTTGTTTGCAACTCATAAAACCGAAATAGGGGCCGCCCGAGGTTAACGGTATACCCAGAGGTTGACCTTCGCCACAGGCGATATCTGCCCCCTTATCACCCCATTCGCCGGGAGGATGCAAGACCGCCGTGGCAATGGGATTTACTACCGCAATCACCAAGGCTTGATGTGAATGCGCCCAACGAGTCAAGGCATCGACTTCTTCCAGGCATCCGAAAAAATTCGGTTGCGGAATCACTAATGCAGCAAAATCTTCAGGTGTCTCGGGTAAACTTTCTGGGTCGATATGGCCTTGTTGTCGGTGATAGTCAATTTCTTCTATACAAATGCCTTGCAGGCGAACGATGGTCTGAATTACTTTACGATAGGTAGGATGAACCGTGCGAGGAATCAGTATTTTTTTGGATTTGGATTTACGATTGGCTCGCACCGCCATGAGTACCGCCTCTGCGAGTGCTGAAGCACCATCATATAGTGATCCATTGGAGACATCCAGAGCCGTAAGACTGGCGATCATGCTCTGATATTCGTACAAAGCTTGCAATGAGCCTTGGCTTGCTTCGGCTTGGTAGGGGGTATAAGCCGTATAAAATTCACCGCGTGTTGTTATTTCCCATACCGCTGCTGGAATATGATGTTCATATGCACCTGCACCCAAAAAATTGCTTAGCTTGGTATCTTTTGATGCACGCAAACGCAATTGCTGAGCTACTTCCAACTCAGGTTTACTTTGCTCAATGGCGGCCAGACATTCTTTTTTTAATGTCGCGGGAATTTCATCAAACAAGTCATCAATATGCTCAGCACCTATAGCGCTAAGCATTTTCTTTACATCATCATCCGTATGCGGAATAAAAGGCATAATCCAGACCTAAATATTGGGGTAACGACTCGCAGGGTCATTACATATTGAGTTTGTCGAAAAGTGGAAAAATTCTAGGGATTGCCCGAGAATAGTTATTTTATTCGTCAGTTTCTAATAATTCAGAATAAGTATCCGCATCTATTAGCTTGTCTAACTCGGATACATCTTGTGGCTTGATAAGAAAAAGCCAACCATCCTGGTAAGCAGACTGGTTCACTAGCTCAGGATTTTCTTCCAGCTCTGTATTCACTTCTATAATTTCACCCGCAACCGGGCTATAAATATCTGAAGCGGCTTTGACTGATTCGACAACAGCACATTCTTCAGCGGCAGCGACTTCGCGCCCCACTTCAGGCAGTTCAATAAAAACCATATCCCCTAATAAACCTTGGGCATGATCTGTTATACCAATTCTGACCGTCCCCTCATCCAATAGCTCTGACCATTCATGACTATCGGTATATTTAAGGTGTGATGGAATATTGTTCATTAGGCTTTCTCCTCTCCAGTTATGCCTTTTATTTTATGGTTAAATTCGACGCAAATTTTCCCATTGCGTACAAAGGGGGGGCGCACAATGCGGGCAATAACTGGCTTGCCTCGTAACTCAACTTGGCATAGGTTGCTGACCGATTGCGATACTCTAGCCAATGCAATGGCTCGCCCCATCGTTGGTGAAAAGCTACCACTGGTAATTTCACCTACGACTTGCCCGTCAAGCATGACTTTTTGATGATTGCGCAGCACGCCTTTTGTTTCAAGCACCAGACCCACCATCTTGTTTCGGTTTTTGTCCTCACGCTTTTTCTCCAGTGCGGCTCGCCCAATAAAATCTCTTTCTTTAGGTTCCCAAGAGATCGTCCAGCCTAAACCCGATTCCAGAGGGCTTACCGTTTCATTCATATCCGCCCCATAGAGATTCATTCCGGCCTCCAGGCGTAAAGTATCTCTGGCGCCCAAACCAATGGGTCGCACACCTAAATTAGCGAGTACGTCCCACAGTTCTGCAATTTTGTTAGCAGGCAACATCAATTCATAGCCATCTTCACCGGTATACCCGGTACGTGCGACAAGCATATTTTCAACTTCAACACTATGAAAAGGTGCCAGATCCGTAATGAGTGCTGATACTGTGGCAGGGAGAGCGGCCTCGACTTTTGCTCGCGCATTGGGGCCTTGTACGGCAAGCATGGTCAAATCATCCCGTTCATTTACCGAAACATCAAACCCTTTCTTATGGCGGTGAACCCAGGCCATTACTTTATCGCGAGTGGCAGCATTAAATACAATACGATATTTTTCTGGTTCAAGGCCATAAACAATGAGATCATCCAATACGCCGCCTTGCTCATTTAACATACAAGTATAAAGTGCTTTACCTTTTGATTCTAAACGATCAATATTATTGGCCAGCAAGTATTTCAGAAAGTCATCGACACGCTTGCCCGAGACATCAACAATGGTCATGTGTGAGACATCAAACATGCCCGCATCTTGACGCACAGCATGATGTTCTTCAATTTGAGAGCCATAATGAAGCGGCATTTCCCAGCCGCTGAAATCTACCATTTTAGCATTCGCTTGCATATGGTTCGTGGCTAGGGGTGTTTGTTTCATGGTCATTAATGTAGTCAATATCAGCAATAGTTAGGTCTATTTCATTTTTTCACTGCGCATCATAACCCAAATTGCTGGGCAAGTGCCAATTACCAGGATCAGCGCTGCCGGGGCTGCCAGCTCAAGCATTTCTTCGCTGGCTTCAAGCCATATTCTCACCGGTAAGGTATCAAACCCTACGGGGCGTAATAATAAGGTGGCTGGCAGCTCTTTAAGTACATCAATAAAGACCAATACCCAGGCGCTCACTAACCCTCCTCGAACCATAGGCAAGGTCACTCGCCAGAGGTTTTCAAAAGGGCCTGCGCCCAAAATACGTCCGGCTTGCTCCAGCGAGGGGGTCAGTTGCTGCATTGAAGCTTCCTGAGCTTGAATGGCGAGCGGTAAAAAACGTACTACTACGGCCATAATCAAGGCGGCCAGCCCCCCGTATAACGCGGGCATGACACTCAACATAAACGTGATCACACCTAATGCAACCACCGGGCCAGGTAAGGCAAACCCCATATTTGCAACATGTAAAAAAGTATGGCTGGAAACAGAAGGGTGGCGGGTGTGATACAAGCCAATGGGAAAAGCGAGAATCATAGCGAGGGTGGCGGCAGTAAAACTGACGACACCAGAATTAAAGACATAACCCCAAAATTCGGCTGTTATATAGTCAGCTGCCCACGCCTCCCAGGACCAAACACACATCCAGGTGACAGGCAGGACAAAGGCAAATAATGACACCAGGCCAATCCAGAACCAGATCAGCCATAATTCAGCCTGGTTTGCGGGTTTCGCTTTTACTATCTGTGCTTGAGCACTAGAGTAATAACGTTGTTTACTCCGAAAAAAACGCTCCAATGCCAAAAACGTTAAACTCAGAGCGAGCAATACCAGACTCAGCCCCGCTGCGGCATTATAATCAAAACGACCACTCATTTGTGAATAGATACTGAGCGTAAAGGTTTGGTAACGCAGCATGCTGACCGCGCCAAAATCAGATAATACGTGCAACACCACCACCGCCAACCCCGCTGCGATGGCCGGACGCAACAAGGGTAAATTGATGCGTCGAAAAGTTTGCAAGGGTGAGGCACCATGAATGCGAGCGGCCTCTTCTAAGCGTCGGTTAGAGCGCAACAAGGCCGCTCTAACCAACAAAAAAACATAAGAAAATCCGGCTAGGGAGAGAATAATGGCGACACCAACGGCATTATATATATCGGGAATGTCGGTGGTGTGACCAAAAAAGAAAATCCAGGTGAGGCCTAGCCAGCCTTCCTCCATCAACATCGAGGAATAAATATGAGCAAAGACATAAGTAGGTATAGCCAGTGGCAAAACCAATAGCCATATCGCCAGTTTACGCCCAGCGAATTCTCGCCGGGCGACAAGCCAGGCGGTAGAGACGCCGAGAGCAAAACAGCCTACCGCCACTAACACGGCTAATAATAAGGTATTCCAGAGCAAGCCGGGTAAGCGTGTTGAACCCAGGCTAAGCCATTCTGTCCAGGATAATTGAGCACTGCTATATAGTACAAAAAGGGAAGGGATGGCTGCCAACGCCACGACCCATCCTACGATCCATCCGAGTACGCCAAACCTGGGTGTAATCCGTCCTGCTATTCCTCTGATACCTGTTCCAATCAAGGCATTCCGACTTCTTCTAGTAAATCGATGGTTTCATTGCGGTAGCGACCCAGCTCCACCATAGGAACATTCGCTATTTTGTAACTGGTTACTGGAGGGATAGTCTGAGCCGCTGCGACCCCGCTACGAACAGGGTATTCGTCATTTGTCTCAGCAAACAGCTTTTGACCCTCGACAGAAACAAGAAACTCAACAAAGCGTTCGGCTAACAACTGTTTTTTAGAGTATTTAGAGATCGCTACCCCAGCGACATTCCAGGCAACGCCCATCGCGTCATCACCTTGATCGGGCATCACGATGGCGATTGGTGCATTGGGATGTTGTGCCAGATGGCGATAGATATAATAATGATTGACTAATCCCACCGTTTTTCTACCTCGGGCAACCGCTGTCACAATATGGCTATGTTTAGCAAATACGCTACCCTCGGTATTTGCTTTTAAACCTTCAAGCCAGTGTTTCACTCGTGTCCGGTTTGTTGCCTTTAAATAGACGGTTACGCCTGCAATATAGCTTTCATTGGTTGAGTTGGTTATTGCTATTTGACCTTTTAACGACGGGTCAGCCAAATCAAAAACAGAATCAAATTCATTTTTTACCTGGTTGGTATTCACCACCAGCACGCGAGCGCGTGCTGACAGACCCAGCCAGCGGTTATCTACAGCTCGATATTGTTCAGGGATAACCTCACTTAGTGCGTTATTAATAGGGCGAAACAAGCCCATTTGACTCCCTAGTTGCAAGTTTCCCGCATCATTGCTTAAAAATAAATCAGCCTGTGTCGCCGATTTTTCCAAGCGGAGTTTATTCAACAATGCCGTTGACTTAGCGGTATGTAACAGCACTTTAATTCCGGTTTTCTTAGTAAAAGCTTTAATAACCGGTTTGACAAAGGTATCTTTGCGACCAGAAAATACAATCAGTTTATCGTCTGTCGCATAAGCTAACGAAAACAGTGTTGAAAACAAGCCTAGAATCAAGATTAAGGCCAGTGTTCTTTTTATGTTTATCATCATTCGGCTCCACAACTTGTCAATTTAATCTGGTAATGATAATCATTCTCATTAAAAAGATCAAATTATTTGTTGTGCCAAGCGAGGTAAGTTTCCCACTTCTCCCATTGCCTGCTGCATTAAACGATGTTTAACCGGTATGCATTGATCCGTCAATGACAGTCCGGTGTTGCGCAACCAGATCGCCGAACTCATGTTATGGCTAAACAAGCGTTTAAACCCATCCATGGCATACATCATTGAGACATTGCCACCCTTGCGCCAACGCTCGTAGCGACGTAAGGTTTTTAATGATCCAATATCGTTGCTCTGCTGGGTGGCGTTATGGATGACCTCAGCTAAACTGGCTGCATCGAGAAAGCCAAGATTGGCACCTTGACCTGCCAGCGGATGAATCATATGCGCTGCATCGCCCACCAGAGCCACGCGTTCCTTCACATAGTGTTCGGCATGCTGTAGCCGTAATGGAAAAGCCGCACGCGGGGTTGTTGTTAGTACTGCACCCAAACGTTCTTCCAGTGCCTCGCTCAGTTCCAGACAAAATTGTTTGTCAGTCATGGTCAATAGTTGTTCTGCAGTCGCTGGGGTTGTTGACCACACGACCGACGAGCGACCGTCGGCTAGAGGTAAAAAAGCAAGTGGCCCGTTTGTTAGAAAACGCTGCCATGCGGTTTGTTGATGTGGTCGCTCTGTTTCTACCACAGCAACAACCCCGTTTTGATGATAAGACCAACCATAATGTGAGATGTCCGCCTGCTCTCGAATCTGCGAACGACTGCCATCCGCACCGACGAGCAATGAGGTTTGGATTTTTTCGTCATTGGTTAATGTTAGATGCACGACCTTATCATCGCGTTGCCACGAGGCCAGGCTTGCTGGACAAATAAAATCAATATTGGGATAGTCCGCAATACGTTTTAATAATGCGGCTCGAATTACTCGGTTTTCAATAATATGGCCCATTTCTGTTGCGCCAATATCCGCACTATCAAAATGAATTTTTCCCTTGCCGTTGCTATCCCATACTTTCATTTCCCGGTAAGGGCTCACTCGTGCAGAGACCATGTGCTGCCAAGCGCCTACGGCTTTAAAAATACGTTGCGAAGCGATAGAGATGGCAGAGACACGTAAATCAACACTGTTTTCTGGCCAAGTTAATTGTGGTTCGGAAAACTCCAAAATGGCAATGTGCAAGTTCGAAGGTGCCAAAGCACAAGCTAAACAGACTCCCACCATGCCGCCGCCAACAATCACGATATCGTAGCGCGCCTTCACAAGGCGATCCCTCGGGCTAACCTGGGTAAGCGACCCGCCATGCCCATCGTACGTTTAACGAACATTTTTTTAACAGGCGGAATCAGATCTAAAGCTAATAAACCCAGATTGCGAGCGATGACCACAGGTGGGAATGTGTGGGTAAATAATCGCGCCATCGTATCGGTAAAAGCAATCACCTGACGGTGGTCTTGCTGTCGCCATTGTGCATATTCATTGAGCGCACTTAAGGTTCCGTAATCTAACCCTTCTTGATGCTTATCCACGATTATTTGCGCCAATCCAGCAACATCACGCACCCCCAGATTGAAACCTTGCCCCGCTACGGGGTGTAGTGTATGCGCGGCATTGCCAACCAAGACCACTCTTGAACTTATGTGTTCCTTTGCCCGAACCAAGGCTAGAGGATAAGCTGTGCGTTGACCTACTCGTAAAAATTGACCCAATCGAGTACCAAAACGTTGTTGCAAGTGTTGTAAAAAATCGGTTTCTTCCATTTGTAACAAGCTGTCTACATCGGCGGGTTTTACTGTCCAAACCAAAGAACAGCGATCCTCACCCAAAGGCAGCAAGGCGATTGGGCCGGTATCGGTAAATCGTTCATAGGCCACATAGTGATGGGGTAACTCTGTAGACACGTTGGCGATCAGCGCAGACTGTTCGTATTCCCGTCGCTCGATTGTAATATTGGACAGTTCACGCAAACGGGACATCGCGCCATCGGCTCCGACAACCAGAGGTGCGGTAATTTGTCGAGACTCATTATTTTGTTCGTAAGTTACGACCGCATGCGTTTGTTTGATGGTGATGGCCGACAGTTGCGCTGGTGTAATCAAGTCGATATGCTCATAAGTCGCAATAAGTTCTGATAACATACTACCGATAACGCGATTTTCTACCACGTAGCCCAACGCATCTACTCTGCTGTCACGCCGATTCAGTCTGGTTACGCCGAAATATCCTCGGTTTGAAATGTGTATATGATGTATGGGGGTCACTTGCGATGAGAGGGTTGGCCACAAACCCATACCTGAAAAAATCTGACGCGAACCGTATGCCAAGGCTATGGATCGATCATCATAACTGGGCTGGTCAGGAGAACCAAAAGGATGCGCTTCGATGATGCCAATACGCAAGGGCTGATCTCGCAGTGCGCTGGCGAGTGTGGCGCCAACCATGCCGCCGCCGACAATAATCAAGTCATAATCGTATGTCATAGCCACATCGTCCTCCATTCCTAAACAGAATTCATAAGACGTTCAATTTCCGCAATCTTTTTGGGTGCACCTCGTGATAGTACTTCACAACCCCGAGAGGTGACTAAAATGTCATCTTCAATTCTTACTCCAATATTCCACCATTTTTTCGCAACCCCTTTTTCACCCGCAGAAATATATAAGCCAGGTTCCACTGTGAGCACCATTCCCGGTTCAAATTTGCGCCATTTTCCGTTTATGCGATAATCACCGACATCATGCACGTCCAGACCTAACCAATGCCCGGTGCGATGCATATAAAAACGTCGATAAGCTTCTTTTTTAATTAATGCTTTGACTTCGCCTTTGAGTAAACGCAGAGCCACTAAACCCTGAGTTAACACTTTCACTACGATATCATGGGGCACATTCCATGCGATGCCGGGGCGTATTTTTGCGATCGCCGCTTCTTGCGCTTTTAATACTAATTCATAAATTGCGCTTTGTGTTGGGCTAAAACGTCCATTGACGGGAAAGGTGCGAGTAATATCAGCGGCATAGGTTCCCCATTCTGCCCCCGCGTCAATTAAGACCAGATCGCCACTTTTTAATATTGACTTGTTTTCTATGTAATGTAACACACAGGCGTTGGCGCCTCCCCCGACAATGGTGCTATAGGCCGGTGCTTTTGCGCCTTTGCGTTTGAATTCATAAAGTAGTTCCGCTTCAAGCTCATATTCATACATCCCGGGTTGGCATTTTTTCATCGCCAAACAATGCGCTGTTGCCGAAATTTGCGCTGCGGTACGCATTGTTTTGATTTCTTCACGATCTTTACGCAAACGCATTTCATGTAGAACGTTTTCGATAGCAAAACATGCCGTTGGTGCTGATGCTCCTGAGCGAATTTGTTTACCCGCATTACTTAACCAGTCCATAATTTGATGACGTTGTTCATCCGCGCTTTTCATCGGCAAAAAAAGTCGGTTTTGACCCAGCAACAACTCGGGCATTCGTTCATCAATTTCCTCTATAGAAAAAGCTTCACTTGCACCATAAGTGGCTACCGCGCCTTCCTGGCCTGCTCGATAGCCTTCCCATCTTTCTTTTTCAGGGTTTTTTTTTCGACAGAATAAAATAAAACTTTGCTTTGATGTTGACTTTCCTCCAATAAAAACCGCGACGGCATCGGGTTCAGAGAATCCAGTGAGATAAAAAAAATCGCTAGCGGCCCTGAAAGGATGGAAGGTATCTGCATTCCGGATTGATTCTGTGTTTGTTAGCAGGATAGCCATCCCGCCTTCGCCTAAGGTTTTAAGAAACTTCGTTCGACGAAGGGCGTATAGGTTATTGATTGCGGTCATGTATATTCCTTAGTTAATGTTTAACCGGCTGGGTCATTGAACTTCCTTGATCCATCAGTTCTGCCCAAATGAAAAGTACACCCACCCGAACATATTCCATGACTTCTTCAAAAGCGACAGCATTGCCTTCATCGTGCTCATCTGTATTTTCAAAATCTAGTTTGGCGATTTCAGAAAAGTCATGGATTAATTCATTGATCTCGGTTGAAAAAGGCTTACCTTGACTTACGCCACTGGCGGTTAAAGCAAACAAAAATCCCTGACACCAGGCAGCCAGTGCATCAGAGCGATCCGCGACTTCGCCATCATTGCCAGGAAGCAAAAGTTGAAATCCATAATTACTATCCTCAAGCTGAGTAATAGTCGCGCGATGTAGCCACGCTAGCCTGGAGTAGGTACGGGGGTCTCGCTGCGAAACAAGTTCTTCATGTGTGGTGGTTAAACCGGTATCCATTTCAAAAAGAACAGCATGGCACCAATCAACGAAGCTTAATTCATACTGTGAACAAAAAGTGCCACACATTGCCCCATGGCATTCCGCAGGGTGAACGGCCAAATCATATTGCAATAATTCATCATGAACATCATAAAACGCGGGTAGTGCTTGGCTCAATGAATTCCCCTTAATCAAAAATAAAAATATAGTATATCTGGTAATGCAAACCCGCGTACACCTCAGTCCTGGAAAAAACAAGCCATTAGAAATGGGTACGTAATCGTACCTTTGGGTCGTACTTAGATTCTCTTGGATTTCGCAGTTGGACGAGTTGAAGTGTGTTTTGTGATGTTACAGGTCAAGGCGTTAAAATGCAGAAATGCGGTATCATAAAGGCATCATTCAGTTACCTTAATGAGTGAAGAGATAAAGCAACGGTTACAGCTTATATTACAATTAGTTATATCTTATTGCGAGCAGTCAGCTGTGGAATTTAGGATTATATTACATTTATTTGTTTTGATTGTGGAGAGGAGGGAGGTACAGTGACTCAGGAGATGAAGCTGAAAGAATCAACCCGGAAGGGGTTACGCGTCTATTCCTTATGGTCTTGAGGCTCGGTCAAATAATGATCTGTTTTTAACAAAAATATTCCTTGCATATTGACCCCGTCGTCACTCCACATTATAGTCTCAATATCAACCTTATGGGGGCGGTAATGTTAACGAGCGAGCAACAATTGAAAAGTCTGGAATGTCGTATTGATCAATTGATCGAAGTCTGTGAAAAGTTACATAGTGAAAACAGTATGTTAAGGCATCGCCAAACCAACCAGGACGCAGCGCAAAAAAAACTGATGGTCAGTAATGATATGGCTAAAAGTCACGTTGAGTCCATGATATTGAGATTAAAAACAATGGAGCAAAGCGATTGAATACAGATCATTCCATCGCCGTAACGGTTAAAATTCTTGAAAAAGAATATCATATTGCTTGTCCGCCAGAAGAGCAAGCAGAGCTTATTAAAGCTTCTCTCTATCTGAATGAAAAAATGAATCAAACCAGGGAAACTGGCAGATTGGTTGGGGTCGATCGCATCGCTGTAATGGCTGCAATCAATATCACTCATGAGCTTTTACAACTAAAAGAAAGCAACAAAAATAAAAATTCGGGTACGGCTGAGCAGATGAATGCACGCTTGCAACTTTTACAAGAAAAAGTAGATGCGGCACTGACGAATGGGCAACAAATAGAGCTATAAAGTTTACGCACAAAATACGAGGATATTTCGCGTTTTACTCAGTTAATAACAGCATCTGAGCCCTACAATAGAGACAGGGAGGTGATCGTGTGCTTATTTCTGAGTCAGGTTAGTTTTAATCTTTTTGATATTGATCATCTCTATACTATGAGGCATGAAAAATACGATTATTATTCTTTGCGTATTGCTCTTTTTTTAGGATAGAATAGAACTGCGCCCTCTGCGGTTCTCGACATTTGGCCGGGAGATTCTTGAGCCTAATTTTAGACTCCAGGGAGCGGGTCTATAACATTGTTGTGCATGTCCGCCCGACGGAAAGCCTGATATGTTAAGCGCGCTCCCCTCTTGAACTGCAGGTTCAGGAACAATGGCCTCAACGACACATGTGGAGGGCGTTTTTTATTCTTAAATCTCAAGCGTTACTTACGGGTATAAGTAACGTACCCCGCCATCATTATTTTAACTCAGCTTCTGCAAGTATTTTTCGCGTGAACCAAGGTGCAGCGAAACAAGCATAGTGCGCTATGTGACGGGAGCTGCAATGCGGAGTCACTCGAAAAAGCGCAATAAATGTTAAAATAATTATGGTGGGGTATTTATGCAAAACGAACAACGTAAAGTCTGTCGAAATAAGAGAAAAGCGCTCCTATCCTCGTATCGCCAACAGGCAACATTAGCAGCAACAAATAACCTTAAAAAGCTATCTCGCTTTCAAAAAAGTAAACGAATTGCTTGTTATATTGCGAATGATGGTGAAATCAATCCTCATCTCATCATTGATTTTTTATGGAAGAAAAAAAAGAGCTGCTATTTACCCGTACTTAACCCGCTTAAAACAAAAAAATTACGATTTCTTGCCTATAGCCGGGATTCCCAACTCTATCACAATCGCTATGGAATAGCAGAGCCGAATACATCAATAAAAAACAGCCTTCAGGCTTGGGTTTTAGATCTCATTATCACACCCGTAGTGGGTTTTGATTGCCATGGTCACCGTATTGGCATGGGGGGCGGTTATTATGATCGTACCTTTAGTTACCTCAGAACTCGCCAACATTGGCATAAACCCTATATTGTGGGTTTTGCATTTGATGAACAAGAGTTGACACACATAAAAACAAATAAGTGGGATATTCCACTTAATGCCATTATTACACCCACTCGCTCTATACTGTTAACGCAATAAACAGACCATCACTTTAGAAATGTGCACGTTCCCAAGTTATTTAATTCTTATCCCTATGTCGCATCCAATTGAGTGCTCTAGATTTTAACGAAGTTCTGAAATTAGAAAGTTTCAACAGATGAGTACAATGCTATATTCAATCAACGCGGCATAAGTACAGGTACGTAATTTTATCCTGTATAACAATCAAAATGAATCAATTTATAACGCAATGGGTATAGATATGAGTGCCTTGGCAGGGCAGTATGGTCTATCCATTTCATGCGTTCTTTTTACCTGCGTTATGTTGACCTTAAATTTTTCAATGACAGCTTTTCATCCGTATTAAACAAACTGGGATAAAAAAACAAAAAAAGCGCTTTAATCGTCTTTAAATACGTTCAAATTACATCACGTTAATGTAAAAATAGAAATTTTAAAAAATAATTTAACTATTTTTTTTGCTTTCTATTTGTTTGAAAACTTAGAGTCACCTGTTCGTTTGATGGCTTTTTTAAAGCTGTTTTTTGATAAAAGCAAGAAACAATGCAAATAAATTAAAGTCTGTTGCGCTAACGTTCGATATTACTTAACGAAAATTGCCCTAGCATTACAGACAAAGTTGTTTATACTTACACCTGTAAACGTTCTACTCATACTGGAGGAAAGACAATGGCCGTAAAGAAATCCACGACCAAAAAGAAGGCAGCTAGCAAAAAGAAAGTGGTTGCTAAAAAGAAAGTAGCAACGAAGAAAAAAGTTGTTAGCAAGAAAAAAATAGTCGCTAAGAAAAAAGTGGCTAAGAAAAAAATCGCTGCCAAGAAAAAGGTGACTAAGAAAAAAGTCGCTACCAAGAAAAAAGTGACTAAGAAAAAAGTCGCTGCCAAGAAAAAGGTGACTAAGAAAAAAGTCGCTACCAAGAAAAAAGTGACTAAGAAAAAAGTCGCTGCTAAGAAAAAGGTGACTAAGAAAAAAGTTGCTAAGAAAAAAACAGCCGCTAAAAAGAAAGCAAAGAAAAAATAATTTCTTCGCTTTTTTAACGGTAACTTGAGAAGCAAAAGGCTTTCATCTAAGCCTTTTGCTTCAGTTTTTGAAAGTAAAAAACCTATAAGGTTTTGATTTTTAATGTAAAAACATCTGGTAAGCTGTGTTTTCTGTCTCGTCTATATATCGATACCCCAATTCGTCCATCAATATTTGGCAAGCCACTAATTCGCTATCGTCTACCTGGATGCCTAGCAAAACCCGGCCATACGCCGCACCATGGTTACGATAATGAAATAAGCTGATGTTCCAACGTTTGCCAACTTTGGTTAAGAATCTTAACAGTGCTCCGGGTCGTTCTGGAAATTCAAAACGATAGACTCGCTCGTTTTCAATTTTTTGAGCTCGACCGCCCACCATATAGCGAACATGTAGCTTTGCCAGCTCATTGTCTGATAAATCACTGACTGTATATCCTTTCGTAATGAGTTTTTTAATGAGTTCTTCTTTTTTTCCTGATAAATGTCGTAACTGTACCCCAACAAAAACTAATGCAGAAGTCGCATCAGAATAACGATAGTTAAACTCTGTAATACTGCTTTGTCCTAATAAGTGGCAGAAACTTTGGAAACTACCTGGCTGCTCGGGAATTGTAACCGCGATAATCGCTTCATTTTTCTCTCCAAGCTCAGCTCTCTCTGAAACATGGCGTAATCGATCAAAATTCATATTCGCACCCGAGTCGATGACCACAAACGATTCGTTTTCTACGGCCTCTCGTTCAATATACTTTTTCATGCCCGCAACTGCTAATGCACCTGCTGGTTCGGCAATAGAACGAGTATCCTCGAAAATATCCTTAATTGCTGCGCATATTTCATCAGTGGAAACCAGAATGACTTCATCAACGCATTCTTTAGCTACTTTAAAAGGTTCTATACCCACTTGTCGTACCGCCACACCATCAGCAAAAATTCCAACTTGCTCTAACTTAACCCGCTCTCCAATTTTTAAGGCTTCGTATAAACAAGCAGCATCATCCGGCTCTACGCCAATAATTTTAATTTCAGGATAAAGATGTTTCACGTAAGCGGATATGCCCGCGATGAGTCCGCCTCCACCAACGGGAACAAAAATAGCGGAAATTTTTCCGCCGTGCATTTGCCGGAGAATTTCCATAGCAACCGTACCCTGACCTGCTATCACGTCGGGGTCATCGTATGGGTGAATAAATGTCATTTTCTGTTGAGCTGCCAATTCAAGCGCATGTTGATAGGCTTCGTCATAGCCATTGCCATACAAAATGACATCGGCTCCATAAGCTTTCACTGAAGACACCTTGATTTCGGGAGTTGTCTTTGGCATGACGATTAATGCTTTTATAGCCAAGCGCTTGGCTGATAGAGCCACACCCTGGGCAAAATTACCTGCAGATGCCGCGATGACACCATTCTGTCGCTCGATTTCGGGCACTTGGGTCATTTTATTATAGGCGCCCCGTAATTTGAAGGAGAAAACCGGCTGCAAATCTTCCCGTTTGACATAAACTTCATTCGTTACGCGGGCAGATAAGTTAGGCATAAAGTCTAGCGGTGTCTCTATTGCAACGTCATAAACTTGCGTCTTCAGGATTTTTTTAATGTACTTTTCGCTCATTGTTCTACCGACCCCTTCGAATTTAAGTTGTATCGATTAAATTTCAAGTTATTTTATCAAAGGGTTAGGGGGAAATACACCACAAATATAACCAGCAATGATATGATGCCGCCTTGTGATCATTTAAGGAATTTCTCCATGTCTATTGACGATTATAAAAAAGCGGCAGCCTTAGCTGCACTAGACTATGTTGAATCAGGCTGGGTTGTAGGCATAGGTACAGGCTCTACAGCAAACCATTTTATTGATGGTTTAGCCACAATAAAACATAAAATCGATGGTGCTGTGGCCAGCTCCGAAGCTTCCGAAAAAAGATTAAAAAGCCATGGCATTGCTGTTTTAGATCTAAACAGTGCAGGAGACCTCCCCATCTATGTTGACGGCGCAGATGAAAGTAATCAATATCTTCATCTCATTAAAGGCGGCGGCGGTGCGCTGACACGAGAAAAAATAGTGGCGGCAGCGAGTAAAACCTTCGTTTGTATTGCAGATGACTCCAAGTTGGTCGATATTTTGGGCGACTTTCCCTTACCAGTAGAAGTTATTCCTATGGCGCAAAGTTATGTTGCACGGCAAATAGTCAAACTGGGGGGAATGCCGGAGCTCCGCCAGGGCTTTATAACAGATAACGGTAATGTGATTCTGGATATTAAAGGCTTACAAATTGCTGAACCTGCTCGACTGGAAGGCGAGTTGAATGCGATTGCAGGCGTAGTAACCAATGGTCTTTTTGCCATTCGCCCAGCAGATATATTATTGCTTGGGAGTGCCTCAGGCGTAAGAACGGTTAAATAATCGTCGCCGCAATTTTGCCGCAGCGCTTTGCGAATCATGGCCGCGCTGACGGTCGTCTGCTACCTTGTAGTTACATTAATTATTGATCAACGGTTTCAATCGGTTTTGTCAGGCGCTTCTGATCCAGAACTTTTGCTAGGAAATGTGCCGTATGTGATACGGCATTATTGCTGATGTTTTCTGGTGTACCTGTAGCCACAATTTCTCCTCCTTTGTCTCCTCCCTCAGGGCCCAAATCAATAATCCAGTCCGCCGTTTTAATAACATCCAGATTATGTTCGATGACGACAATGGTATTGCCGCGATCACGCAAACGATGCAATACGCTTAAAAGTTGTTTAATATCATGAAAATGCAGGCCGGTGGTCGGTTCATCCAGAATATAGAGCGTGTTACCGGTATCTCTTTTCGACAGTTCACGAGAGAGTTTGACCCGCTGCGCTTCTCCTCCCGAAAGGGTCGTTGCATTTTGCCCCAGCGTAATATAACTGAGGCCGACATCCATTAGGGTTGTCAGTTTTCTTTTCACAACGGGGATCGCATCGAAAAAACTGAGCGCATCTTCGATGGTCATGTTGAGAATATTATTTATGGTTTTTCCCTTGTAGCGAATTTCAAGTGTTTCGCGATTATAGCGCTTGCTTTTACAGACATCACAAGTGACATAAACATCCGCTAAAAAATGCATTTCAACCTTGATGACGCCATCTCCCTGGCAAGCTTCACAGCGTCCGCCTTTGACATTGAAACTAAATCGGCCTGGTGAATAACCCCGTGCACGCGCTTCATGCGTTCCGGCAAAAAGTTCCCGTATGGGTGTAAACAGACCCGAATAGGTCGCGGGATTGGATCGGGGTGTGCGGCCAATTGGACTTTGATCGATGTCGACGATGCGGTCAAATAAATCCAGGCCGGTGATTTCATCGCAGGGAGCCGGGGTTTCACCTGCACCATTGATGCTGAGGGCGGCATGACGGTAAAGTGTATCGTTGATCAACGTTGATTTCCCAGACCCCGAAACCCCGGTAATACAAGTAAATACGCCAATGGGGATATTGACATCCACTCCGTTCAGATTGTTGCCGCGGGCATTTTTAATGGCAATGCTTTCTTCTCGTTGAGAACTCATTCTTTCGTTTGGAATGCTGATCTCACGTTTGCCAGACAAGTATTGGCCGGTAAGTGAAGCGGGGTTATTAATGACTTCATCAGGTGTGCCTGCGGCGACAATGTGTCCACCATGCACTCCCGCGCCGGGGCCCACATCGATTACATAATCGGCGCTGTGAATAGCTTCTTCATCATGTTCGACAACGATGACGGTATTACCAATGTCACGCAGATAAATCAAGGTGTCGAGTAGTTTTTGGTTGTCTCTTTGATGCAAGCCGATAGAGGGTTCATCTAAAACATACATCACCCCAACCAGTCCCGCACCAATTTGGCTGGCTAAACGGATACGTTGAGCTTCTCCGCCCGATAGCGTATCGGCACTGCGATTCAGATTGAGATAATCCAAGCCGACGTTAACTAAAAAACTCAGCCGTTGTGCAATTTCTTTGGTAATTTTTGTGGCAATTTCACCCCGTTGTCCTGGCAAATCAAGTTGTTCAAAAAAATCGACGGCTTTTTCAATAGACAGGGCTGCCAGTTCCGGTAGGGTTTGATCCTCTATAAAGACATTGCGCGCTTCCAGGCGCAGACGTGCACCATGACAGGAGGGGCAGGATTCTGTACTAAGGTACTTAGCCAGTTCTTCACGCACGGTATTGGATTCGGTCTCACGATAACGCCGTTGCATATTAGGAATGACACCTTCAAAACTGTGCTCCCTAGTATTTTTTTTACCTCTATCGTTATAATAGGTAAACTTAATAACCTGTTTCCCACTGCCCTGTAAAATAATATTTCGGATTTTTTTTGTCAGTTTTTCGAATGGGGCATCGATATCAAATTTATAATGCCGAGCCAGCGACGAAATCATTTGAAAATAATAATTATTACGCCGATCCCAACCGCGTACGGCACCGGCAGCCAAGGATAATTCAGGATGCAATACCACTCGTTTGACATCAAATATCTGGGCGACACCCAGTCCATCACATTCCGGACAAGCGCCCGTCGGGCTGTTAAAAGAGAAGAGTCGGGGTTCCAGTTCACTAATGCTGTAACCGCAATGGGGGCAGGCAAATTTTGCCGAAAACAGCATGTCAGGTTGCTTATCTTTAGCATCCATAAAACTGACGAGGGCGATGCCTTCGCTGAGATTAAGCGCCGTTTCAAAGGACTCGGCTAAACGTTGCTGAATATCCGGGCGTATTTTAAAGCGATCAATGACGACTTCGATGTTGTGTTTTTTTCTCAAATCAAGCTTAGGGGGTTGATCTAGCTCAACAACGTCCCCGTTGATTTTTGCCCGGATAAACCCCTGGCTGCGTAAACTTTCCAATAATTGCAAATGTTCACCTTTGCGATTTTGCACTACGGGTGCAAGCAACATGGTTTTAGTACCCTCAGGAAGCGCCAGAACTTGATCCACCATTTGCGAGATGGTTTTGGATTCCAGACTGACATCATGATCCGGGCAACGAGGGATACCAACACGAGCATACAATAATCGTAAATAGTCGTGAATTTCGGTCACGGTGCCGACGGTGGAACGAGGATTATGCGAGGTTGACTTTTGCTCAATAGAAATCGCCGGAGATAAGCCCTCGATATGATCGATATCAGGTTTTTCCATGACGGATAAAAATTGCCGTGCATAACTGGATAAAGATTCAACGTAACGACGCTGACCTTCTGCATAGATCGTATCGAAGGCCAATGAAGATTTTCCAGAGCCGGATAATCCAGTGACGACAATAAGCTTATCTCGAGGCAGGTCAATGTTGATATTTTTGAGGTTATGCGTACGTGCGCCGCGAATTGATATTTTGTCCATATTTTTAAGGTAATGTTCCGTGTCGTAAGTCATCAGGCAACCTGCTAATATACGCGCTTCCTTGGTACATAAGCAAAGCAAAAAAGAATAAAAATAATGACAAATAAGGCCGGAATGACCCCCATAGAAAAAAAAGCAGCGTATTCACTGGCATCCATATTTATGTTGCGAATGCTGGGGTTGTTCATGATTTTGCCTGTTTTTTCGCTTTATGCAGAAGAGTTGGCGGGGTCGACTCCCCTGTTGATTGGCCTGGCGGTGGGGATGTATGGTTTGACTCAAGCCCTCTTGCAAATACCCTTTGGTATGTTGTCGGATCGCATTGGCAGAAAGCCGGTCATTATTGCCGGCTTAATTATTTTTGCTATAGGCAGTGTGGTTGCTGCAACAGCCGATACCGCCATGGGTGTGGTGATCGGTAGAGCGATACAGGGTGCTGGTGCGATTGCCGCAACCATCATGGCGTTGGCCGCAGATTTAACTCGCGAAGAACACCGGCTTAAAGCCATGGCCGTGATTGGTATGAGCATTGGCGTGTCTTTCAGTATTGCTCTAATTGCTGGCCCGATATTGAATACCTGGATTGGTGTTTCAGGTATTTTTTGGCTTACCGCGATACTTGCTATTGGTGGCATTGCCGTGGTGAAATATGTGGTACCGAATCCTGAGCGTAGTGATTTCCATCGTGATGCTGAGCCGGTACCGGCTCAGTTTAAAGCTATTTTGGGTGATAGGCAGTTACTGCGGCTTGATTTTGGCATTTTTGCTTTGCACATGATTTTGACCGCTACCTTTGTGGTGCTGCCTCTGGCCTTGCGAGATCACGCCCAGTTGGCAGTAGAAAGCCACTGGATGATTTACTTAGCCGTGATGCTGATTTCAATGGGCGCGATGGTGCCCTTAATTATACGGGCTGAAAAACAGCGGCGAATGAAGCAAGTTTTTGTCAGTGCTGTTGTATTGATTGGTGTAGCACAGCTTGGTCTAGCCTGGGGCTACACCTCAGTGATCGGTATATTTGCATCGTTGCTCCTGTTTTTTATCGCCTTTAATGTTTTGGAAGCCTCTTTGCCGTCGTTGATTGCTAAAACAGCACCAGCGGATAAAAAAGGCACGGCGATGGGAGTCTATTCCAGTAGCCAGTTTTTGGGTGCCTTTGTTGGCGGTATCACCGGAGGCTGGCTTTATGGTGTAGCCGGTATCGCCAGCGTATTTATGTTTTCAGCTTTTATTACGCTGGTGTGGTTTTTAGTTGCCGCCTCTATGCGTAATCCAAAGTACTTCGGTACGCACATGATCAAGGTAGGTGAAATCAGTGAAGAAGAAAGCGAACAGCTAGCTGCACGGCTCAATCAGGTCACCGGAGTAGCTGAAGTGGTGGTGATTGCTGAAGATGGTGTTGCTTATTTAAAAGTAGATAACCAGATCGTTGATGTCACTGAGTTAGAAAAGTTTTCTATTGCCGACGCTGAGCCTGTGTCGTAATTGATAAGATATAAAGATAGTATAAGGAGAAAAAAATGGCCAGAGGTATAAACAAAGTGATCTTGATTGGCAATTTGGGAAAAGATCCCGAAATCAGGTATATGTCTAGCGGGGCTGCGGTGACTAATTTGGCACTGGCAACAACGGATAGCTGGCGTGACAAGCAAACCGGAGAGCAGCAAGAACGCACGGAATGGCACAACCTGGTTTTTTATGCGCGCTTGGCTGAGATTGCCGGAGAATATTTGAAAAAAGGCTCAAAAATTTATATTGAAGGGCGCTTGCAAACTCGAAAATGGCAAGACAAAAATACCGGAGCAGATCGATACACCACAGAAATAGTGGTGAATGATATGCAAATGCTGGATTCGCGAGGGGGAGGCAGTGGTGATTTTGCTGGCGCGGCCCCCAGAAATAACAACATGAGTTCACCCGCTCCGGCTCAGCAGTCAGCCCAATCTGCACCTCCAGCCAGCCCGGTCAGAGATGATTTTGATGACGATATTCCGTTTTAACTCTTTGGTTGCTGCTCCGTTGAGAAAAAATACCGGTGTTTGAGGTTTTGTCTGCGGTGCAAGAATAACCACCCGTCGCCACGGGTAGTGTATGAAAGCCCCTAAAAGGGGCTATTTAATTTATGCTTGAGGGTGGACAGTTATCCAACAAACAGTTCAGATCGTGGGTCACTCCTTATGCCTCGCCACTCTCACGATCTAATTTTATTCGTTAGCCCATTCTAGACTTCTTCACTGCATCAAGTATGTTTTGGGTTGAAGCTTTTGTTTTTATTCCTGGGACATCAAACGGGGATTTTGTTTTCTCTTTTTTTGATGCCAAAGAAAATATGGCTCCATCTCTTCGACGGATTTCAACTTCTTCTTTTGGGCAGTTTTTAAAATTTGATAGATTCTGACGTGTTTTTGAATAAGTAAATACTTTCATTCTATTTACTCCACTGTTTCAATATTTAGGTCTCGTGCAATTTTCTTCATACGCTTATCAAGCGTTATTAACGGAGACGAAAGTTGTTTTGCACATTGCAAAAAGTAAGCATCATATGCGTAAATATTGTAATCAAGCGCTAACTTCAACGCTTGTTGAATATCTATAGAAACCAACCTAACAGGAATCGAGCTCGCCGCACCGTATGCGGACCCGCATGTACGGTGGTGCGGGGAGGGCCAGAGAGAAATTGGCCCTTACCCGATTATGTGATAATGTAACTTTTAAGCATTTTTTTAAAATATTAGATTGCTCTTAATACCTTTATTTGGCTCTATTTTTTGCAGATAAAATAATCGGTATTGCTATTGGCCCTAATAATACAAAAACCAAATTCCATAATACAGTTGGTTTTATGTTTTTCTTTTTTGCTATGTAATAACAAATACCTGCACTTAGTATCCAAACTGTAGCTGGAATATACGTGCCCATTTTCTATTTCCTAGTTGTTTAATTTTTTTCACATGACGCCTAAATAACTAGCGTGTCTTTTGTATGTCTAATTTAGTTTATTTTTTTGTAAGTATAAAATAAATTCTACGTGCAAACTTTCTATGTTTTTATTGTAAGATGCTTGAACTGCGACATGCATGCTGTGGTTAGCCTTTTTTTCCATAAAGCTTAATTTTTAATACCTGATTCAATCGCCGAAAATGTTTATCAAGAGAGTAAACCTTACAGTTATTTTGCTTAGCATTCTGAGCAATAATCAAATCAGGGATGCCCACTCCATTCGCTCCGCCCTTTAAACACTTTACTTGATATTCTATTAGCTCTTCCCAGTGAATAGATAATGAAATTCTATTTATCTCGTGAAGTAGCTTAATGACTTTAGTCTGTCTTTTAATCCTCAAGTATGGGATTAATTCAGCGAGGATGATATCGTTGGTGACGAT
>CAYQVF010000031.1:0-34559 GCA_964421045.1 uncultured Chromatiaceae bacterium | reverse complement strand
TTAGAGCTTACCTTAATCCAATTATCGGTCAAAGCAAAATTGTCAGAGTACTAGTGACGAATAGAGCGCTATGCATACATACCGAGGCGTCAATTTTAATCCTTTATTTTTTAGCAACCTTTCTGTGATGTAAGAATATGTTCGCGTCAATATCGTGCTTAATTACTTTAGCTGGTACACCAACTGCAACGCAATTTTCAGGAACGCTACTGACTACCACCGCATTAGCCCCTATTACAGTACCACTGCCGATCTCAATTGGACCGAGAATTTTAGCGCCAGCACCGATGTATACATTATCTCCTATTGAGGGAGTACCTAATTCTCGTCCATTACCACCAATCGTAACACCTTGGTCTATATGAACTGCATCCCCAATTGTAGCATCTGAATGAATAACAATCCCCAGCCCACCATAACCTAAAATGAGATTTTTGCCTATTTTGACAGTGTGCGGTAACCAACATGAAAAGACAAAGCGTACTAAATAATCTATTAGCTTTGGCAAATAAGGTATTTTTTTTTTATACAGCCAATTCGCGATATGGTAGTAGTTTACAACTTTAAACATTTCACACCTGTGATTATATTTTGCCAATTCAATTAGTAAGTATAACTACTTGTCGGTAAGGGGTAGACCTACGGTTATAGCTGATAATGGTAAGTAGATCTGAAATTACGAAAATCATAATCAATCTCAATATTCGACGTAAAAATAACTGAATATTAGAGTATGTTACGAGATGCTCAACTTCGTTTACTATTACTCTTTAAAGTTGAATCCAAGTTTTACACTAGCTGTATATTCGCCGATATTCTTCTATATAAGTTTTCATAGAAAAATGGGCATGACTCAGTTTAATTGCATTCCTGCGTGTCTCTTCAGAGTTTAGCTGCTTCATGAATGTAGAAACTTGATCAACCACATCACCTGCTTCATCAAGCAATAATCCGATACTACTATTGCTTACTAAAAAGCTTACATCACCAACCCCTTTAGTTAAAATTATCGGGAGTCCACAAGCCAAATACTCTGCTACCTTAATAGGGCTAGCCACATTATTTACTATAGTATCTTCACGCATTAATATACCCGCATCAGCAGATGAAAGATATTGATATACCTCATCTTGTGCGCAACTGGCAAGTACATAAGAGTCATTGGATAATAAGCTTGAACTGAGTTTCTTTTTCAATACATCTATCTCTCTTGTAACAAAAAGAAATTTATATTTCTGGTCAGAATTATGTAGACTTTCAAATAGCGCAATAATATCATCAACTCTTTGCCACATGGCCATGCCTCCGGAATAGCACACAACCTTTTCATTCGACTTAAAACCAAATTTTTTTCGTATTTTTTTTCTTTTTATCGGATCAAACCTGAATTTACACTTATCAAAGCAACATGGAATCACAGCAATGTCAGGCCTTTCTACGATAGAAGTGATATAACGCTTTAAATTTTGTGAAACGCATAAAAGTTTTTCTGACTTTTCAAATTCTTTATTTTCAAGATAACGAATATATCTATAACCGAACCCTGTCTTTCCTTTTCGTAATTTTATTTCTTCACTTAATGCAGCACGAACGTCCAAGACTGAAACTGCATTAAATTGTTTAGCCATTTTTCTTACCATTTCTGAACTCGCAACGGAGCGAGAATAAATATAAGCAGGGCGAAATTTTTTAATTACGTTTTTAGTTGCTCGTTGCAGCCTCCATGAGGTCAGTCGTATACCTAGATAACCATATCTCGTCGTATAAACAGCACGAATTATGACGGAAATACCATATTTATCCTTAATTATTTTTTCTGCTTCGCACTCATTACCGCCCTCATCTATACAGCCAATAAACATACATTCAAAACCATTTTCAGATAAAAAACGAACAACAGACAAAACCTGGGAATGTAATATAGCACTTGTCAATGCATTCCGTTCGGGCACAAAAAACAATATTCTTTTTTTCATTTCAGTCATCTTAACTTATTACATATTACTTAATTTTTAGAGCCTGTAAATAAAAAACTTAACAGTCTACGCGGGATAGCATTTTGTAGGCAAGTGCGTTCAAAAGCACGCATACTCGTTGTATGTAAGTCTTTGAACAGCACCGGAGACGGAAGAATAGACTAGTCGAATGGTAAGTCATTTATTTACAAACTCTAAGGTTGCATTGGTTTATAATTGCCTTTCAGGCAAAAAAGTAATTCCCGCCTTGCTTGCTCTATACGTTGTTGCCAAATGTCGGTTTGAACTGCTATTTCAATGTTATTAAGTTGGTTCTTAATCCCGTTTATTTTGCAAACATCAAAATTTTCTGCCCCCTTAATTAAATTATAATCTTCTATTCCTTCCTTCACTGCCTCCCATCGCCGACTAGATATCGGGCCATTATTACCTTCATATACAACTGCCCAATCCGGCCTATGCCCATCGAAATCATTCCATGCAGAACTATTACCTGTATCGCTATAAGACCAAAAACCTGCTCCGGTCGCTCCAATCGACCATGCTTGCCAAGCTAATAATCGATAAATTATTGGTGCTACTGATTTAGAGGGTGTTTCGCTGTTCTTATACACCCACCAATCACTACTTAAAGATGAAAAAAATTCATGACCCTCATTCACTGCAAATGTAAAACTTGGCTGCCAATAATCTATGTATTCTGCCAATACCTCTAGATCAGAAAATGTAGTTTTACCACTCGTAGTGCTAATAGGGTTAGCATACAAATTAATATCAGGTACAGCTTCTTTTAACCATGGATATACTTTTTTTAAGAAGGTAATATCATCACCATGCGGCTCATCAACTGGATACAATGCCCAAGATTTTTTTTCTATCCCTAACTCAGAAAATATAGTATCTATATGAACTAACCATTTTTTTAATATTTTCTTTTGCTCGGAATCAGGCAGTGAACTTAATGAATAGTTTCGAGGCCAATTTAAAAACAAAAGGATAAAGCCATGGTTTTTAAAAAAACCAATATCGCTCTTTAATTTTTCTACCTTTGAGACACTTATAGATGACGAAACTGTAGGTTGTGGAATAGATGTGGGGTGTATAACATGCATATTGACCCCATGATCCAACAAATCTTCTAGTGCCTTTTTTGGTGATGCTTTGATTGGTACGTCTTGCAAGTATCCCCAAGTTATGAAATTTAGCTTTTTATAATTACCTGGAACCGGAATAATATCTACATTAATATCGACTTTTTTGATTATGTATTCATTCTCCTTGTATAGAGAAAGAATAGTTTTATTCCTGCTACTTGTGCTAGTTAGCAAATCAAAGCGAAGCCAGAGGTACTTTATTTCATACGGAGATAATACAATCTGACCATTCGTCAATGGCAGTATAGGATCAAAAACTAACTCCCCATTTGCAGACAGAATGCTATCAAGTTGATTTAATTGCAGGTTGAAAGTTTTTTGCGGCTTTATTTCATCTACGATCACATTTAAATTTAATGCCGATTTCGTTAGATTTTTAATACCAATAATTAGAGATTCTTGCTCCCCTTTGTAACCAATAACCTTTAAATTATCTATGGGGCTAATGTCATCATATTGATAACCTACCTTACCCCATGCAGGTTCAGTCCAAACCTGAAGCTCGGAGGCCTTATTAATTTCATCAAGCTTGCTATTTATTGCTAGAAACTTAACTTTAGATGATTTTAATAATGCTACTCGATATCGTTCCAAGCTATCAACCAATGGATCATCAATCCTTATGGGTGAAGATATGCTCTTCTCCTTCGGCATAGAAAATTCTTCATAGGAAATTTCATCTAGCATCACATAACGACCAGCGGCATGAATAATAAGCAAGATCTCACTTGAACTAAATTTAACATTACTTTTCAACCAATGGTTTCGCTGATCTTGCTCAGTGCCAGCACTAGTAAAACCACCAGAATAATAGTAATTTCCGTTGCGTACTGAATAAATATCTACTCTGGTAGGAACATTTACATTTGCAGCTAAACCTTTTGAAGTATGCAAACTTAGAATACCTTCACTTACTTTTTTTGCATCAAACTCTAATAAGTTTATAGTTACCATTACAGGTGTTGTACCACTCCATCCAACAGATTTTTTTTTTGTCCATATTGGGTAAAAAGAAGTATTATCATCCACTAACTGCAAATAATCATTTTCATCTGCTGAAAGACCATAATTGGGATCTGGAGAGATATTAACAACTTCTAATTTTTTTTTAATAAGACGAGAATTATTCTTCATAAAAATCAGTCCTGTAGACTGTAATGGTTCATTTATATCAATACCATTAACATTTTGGACAAAATACGGTGATGAAATCACCACGCCAGGCCAAAAAAAAAGGATAGCTGTCATAAAAATAAATATTAGGCTGCCAATTCTATACGGAATATACGTTTGACTTATATTTTGATACATAACGCTGTTAGCCAATACACTTCTCTCATAATTTTCAACTATCACATGCTCAGGAATAAGACAGCTATACCCGTAACGATTAAGATTTAGGACTAATATAATATACCTAAGTCTCAAACACTACGGGTATAAAAAGCATTATTTGCATCTAAACAATTCTTGATATTTTCCTATATTCGCTTGTATGGAAAGATGCTACTTCGCATAATCCCTCCTAATTATTCTAGTATTATAAAGCTATAATATCTTCTAAATTTATTAGACCACTATAGTTGATCAATCAATGCATCGCCGAAAATGAAAGCAAGCCAACTGATGATTTTCATTTTGAGAGACCTGTTTGGGTGGAATAACTTGCTCTCCTACGGTCCATGCATTACCTGTCCAACAACACCAATATTCGACCTCGACTAACTCAGCATTATTAGCTTTTAGCCAGGCGTCAAGGTTTGGACGCGCAAAAGAGCGGGTTTTATATGGAGCATTTTGACCGTAGGCGGAATTAGGAAGTTCATAGACGTTTGGAAAATACTTGTCTTCAGTATAAGGACAGGTAATCACCAAGCTTCCTTCCGTAGAAAGCAGAGAGAACATTCCTTTAACCGCTTTATCGAATTCATCAATATGTTCGAGAACACTTATGCAAGAAATTAGGTCAAAAGATCCTTTAATTTTTGTGCTTCTAATATCGTCATCAATAACATGGTAGTGCCGGTTAATCATGCCAGCGGGCCAGTAATCACGAATATTATCAATTGCTGTAACTTCCATCCCGCAGTTGCGAAGTAAATGGGGGAGTGCCGTAGTGCCGGCACCCACATCAAGAATACGTTTGGGAAAGCGGTCACGAACTATTCGGAACAAAAAAGCTAATTCGATGGGTCGTTCATTAGCGCGTTTAAAACATTGTCGTTTATACTCGGATTTTGCTAACCAACCTGAACCGGCTAACAAAAAAGTCTTACCCAAATTTTTCAGACTATTGGATATCTTCAATACTTAATCCTTATTTTTTGTGCTGCATTGCTAAACTATATAATAGAAGCTGACAAATTTGAATGGAACCCAATTTTCTGTTTTTCGAACAAAATCATTCTTAAATAAAGAGCAAGTATAGGGGGAAATAAATACTATTTTTACATAAAACCTAGAATATCGCTAATTACATGAAGTTTTTGAAATCAATACTGAAGTACGCAGAGAACATTTTTATATGTTATTGATATTTTTCGAGGTAGTTTCTTTTTCAAAATAAATGCAAACAATTAATGTTCCCCAGACTGCAATAAAAAGATTTGTACCTATATCCCCAGTGACCTGAGCATTCAATACTGAAAAAACATATAACGATAAAACTACCAACATGTTTGAACTATCTTGCTTTTTAAGTTTTTTTCCCTTGATTAACCTGTGGCCATAGATAATAGGCAGTATTACTGACAGGGCAAACACAAACAATCCAAATAATCCATTTTCATACAGAATTTCTAAAAAAATATTATGCGGATAGTCTCTCATATCTGCCTTATTCCAAAGGTATGCAAAGTCTCCTGTACCGTTACCAAATAACTTCGCAAGCCAACTAGAGTCAGCATAGGAAGATAATGTAATCATGTAGGCATCATATCTAGAGTACTCTTCAATATCTCTGGCTATGAATCTTTGTTGTACAAAATCTGCAGGTAAAACCCCACTAAATATAACGTACCCCACGATCAAACTTGAAAATAAAATTATTCCTAGCGTTGACTTTATTGTTCCAATATAAATAATTATTATTAATATCGAAAAAAACAGGGAGAGCAATGGCCCTTTAGAACCCGTTGCAACCATATACAATAGCGCAGCAATAATCACCGGCATTATTGCTATTAAATACGTAATCCGACCTTTCACATGCAAGTACCATATAAGTAACAAGATTGACATTCCGAGATACCGAGAAAGTTGAATCGGATTAGCACCTTCCAGAGAATAACGGTGAAACCTCTCCATATTTTGAAGCAAATCTATCGGATTGCCAGCGGCGTAAATTACAATCAACACGGTTGTTATTCCAGCCAAGCTAGCCGCGGATAAGAATTTTTTTACCAAATGAGCATTAGTGAGAATATTGTACAGAACAAAGGGCAACACAGCATAATATGAAAAAGCTATTAAAATTTTGCTGAAAGCATAATTAGGTGCGCGGGTGTATCCATACCCCATCAAAAGAAGCAAACCAAAAATCATATACAACATGATGACTAGAGGCGTTTTTTTTATCGAATAACCTAGAAAAAACCGAAATAAAAAAATCATACATAACGTGCCAAGTGTAACTAATCTGATATGCGGAATCGTAATATAGCTAGTAACAACTAATGATATTATCAGAATAAATCCAGTATACTGGCTTAACACGATATCGAATCTATTAAATTTTGCCATAATTTCTTCAATAAAAATTTACGTTTCCATGATTTAGTATTTTATTGTTTATGAATTATCTGTTTTACAATATTTTTGATATCTGATACTGATATTGCTCCCGTTAATAACAAAGCTAGTATGCAGGTTCCACCTTGAAGCAGAAACAATAGTATTGTATTTTCGCTAGATAATACCCAAAGCAATAACCCTATCAGAGGAATAATTGATTTCGCAATGGCATAATTAAGTTTTAAAAAAAAACTAACTCGTCCTTCAGCTACACACCAACAGCCAAGCAAATTACCTACAATACCGGTTATCATTAACGCAAATGGTACGCCTATTTCTTCATATATTGGTATCAACAATATAGCTAAAACAGGTGCTAATATTGCTTGTGGAACCGTCAAAAAAAGTAGTTTTTTCCCAAAACCACGCCCCGTCAAATAAATCACTATGTAGTAATTCACCAAATGCAGGACAACCCAAGCAGAAAAAACTCTCATAATATCAATACTTTCTTTATATTCATTAGAATACAACAAAACGATGATAGGGTCAGCAAGCAAAATAAGGAAGACCGATATCACAGTGAGTACACCCGAGACCAGCCTCAATTCCTGAATAATTAACTGCTCACTCGACGAATACTCCCTAGACGAAGTAAACGCTAGTAAGACGGGACGAATCGCTTCAAACAACCTTTGTACCATGCTTGGTACTTGCCTAGATATTGACAACACAGCAAGAGCAGAAGGCCCCAGCAGTTTAGAGAGAATAAGATCTGACACCCTAACTGAGATAAATGATAATATTGATGCTCCATAAATCCACCCACTAAAACTCAGGATGCTCATATGTTCCAAATAACCATTTAACAGTATTCGAGGTTTAACAGGTAAAACATACCAAATAAGCCATATACCTAGTATACGGGAAATAACCATACTAAATAGCAAACCTGTTATTCCAAAGCCACTAAAAATTAAAACGAGTGACAAAATCATTCTGAATACTTCAATGCACGCATTTATTTTGGACATCGCTCTAAATTTAGACACCCCTGCTAAAAACGAACTCAGAAAAAGATAATTGATCGCAAACAGAGCTATCGGAACGACATACCAAGAAACAGCCAGAAACGATTCATAAGGCCAAGTTCTTTCTAATACGGGCATTACAAGTATAAGCAGGATGGCAGAAAAAAATGATGCTATAACATTAGCAGAAAATAAGAAATTGACTGTCGAATCATTATCATTCTTACTCAATTGAGATAAAACTTTGATTACGGTATTTCTTAGACCACAACTCCCTACTATAATAACGACCTCAGTGACTAATAAAACAAGGAAATATGCCCCTACTTCTTCCTTAGACAGCATACGCACAGCAAATATTGTTGTCACCATAGATGCGATCATTCCAGCAATGCCGCCTAATGCCGCCCATGATGCTCCAAAGATATATTTTGTATTATTTGTCATTAAATTACTATATGAGGAAAATTTGACTTGGTAAAAAAAGAGGACAGAGTCGACATTTACCTTATGTCGTTTTAATTAGGAGCTGTGAATACAGATGTGTATGGTAACACCTAAATTTTAATCGTCACGGGTATAGAATCATCATATATGAATGGTTAATTTTATTATATCCTCTTACAAATACGTTGCACACTAAGTCCATCACCATAGGGATTATGAGCTCGACTCATAGCCTGATAAACACTGTCGCTAGTTAACACATCTTCCACGTTCGCGACTATAACGCACTTATCTGTACCAACCAGCTTAACGGTTCCCGCATCAACGGCCTCTGGCCTTTCAGTTACTTCTCGCATTACAAGCACAGGTTTACCTAATGACGGCGCTTCTTCTTGCACTCCACCAGAGTCCGTCAATATCAAATCGGATTGATCCATTAGCCAAACAAAGGGGGCGTAATCTAGAGGGGGGATCAGATGAGCATTGTTCAAATCTGAAAGTATTTCATTTACTGGTTTTTGTACATTTGGATTGAGATGTACCGGATAGATAAAATCCCAGTCTGGGTGTTTTGTCGCCAGTTCCTTAATGGCTCGGCAAAGATTTTCAAAACCTTGACCAAAGTTTTCACGGCGATGGCCAGTAATAAGAATGAGTTTTCTTTTTTTATCAGTGATCGTGTTAAGCAGCGATTCACCGAATAGTTCCTGCCAAATAGAATCAGGGTAGGAAGTGACTTTATCTCTCACCCAGAGCAAAGCGTCAATCACAGTATTACCTGTTACGATAATAGCTTGTTCTTGTATGCCTTCTTGTAGAAGATTGCTCTTGGAACCTTCTGTAGGGGCAAAATGGAGGTCAGCTATGCGACTGACCATCGCGCGATTGGCTTCTTCAGGGAATGGCGCCCTGAGATTTCCTGTTCTTAGTCCGGCTTCAATATGGCCTATTTTTACGTTTTCGTAGAAAGCGGCCAGTGCTCCCGCAAAGCAGGTTGTTGTATCACCTTGCACGAGTACTCTGTCTGGCTTTTCTTTACGAATAACATCTCGCAAACCCAGTAATGCTTTCGATGTGACATCGAATAGGTCTTGACCTGGTGACATGATATTTAAGTCATAATCCGGTGTAATTTCAAAAAGTTTTAGTACTTGATCAAGCATTTGTCGGTGCTGTGCGGTGACACAAATGATGCTTGTAAAATCTGCATGCTTGTTCAACGCACGTACTATCGGTGCCATTTTTATGGCTTCTGGCCGAGTACCGAATATAGAGAGGATTTTCATATTGTTTTTTTTAATGTTTTTATTGTGATTAAAGTCTATCGAAAGCAAAGGTTTAAATAATGATTCCTCTTGTATCAATCACAATTTTTTCTTTGAGGTCAGCGGCTTTGAGCTTGCAAAATGGTTTGTGATCAACTAAAAGTAAAATAATATCCGCTCGGGATAAAGCAACATCTAAGGAAACCAAATCAAATTCATCATGTTTATCGATGTTGGGTTCACAAACCAGGATTTCGCCTATATTATCTTTTTGAAGTTGTTGAACAATCCCTACTGCTGGGGATTCTCGTAAATCATCGATGTTGGCTTTAAAGGCTAACCCTAAACATGCAATAACCGGTTTTTTGAATTTTTTCGCACTTATTTTTACTTTGCCGATAACCCAGGCTGGTTTACTATCGTTAACTTCACGAGCTGTGCGAATCAATTTGGCTTGTTCTGGGTTTCTTGCCACAATAAACCAGGGGTCTACCGCGATACAGTGGCCGCCTACGCCTGGGCCAGGCTGTAGTATGTTGACACGAGGGTGCCGGTTGGTCAATTGGATCAACTCCCATACGTTAATCCCCTCTTCATCACAAATGAGTGAAAGTTCATTGGCAAAAGCGATATTAACATCGCGAAATGAATTTTCAGTGACTTTGGCCATTTCTGCTGTACGTGAGTCCGTTGCCAGGACTTCTCCTCGAACAAAAGTATTATAAAATTCTACAGCTTGCTCGGTTGACGTCAGGTTTACACCACCGATAATACGATCGTTTTCGACTAATTCAATTAAAATACGTCCAGGCAATACTCGCTCTGGGCAGTAGGCTACAAACACATCTTCGCCCACATTATGGCCTGCTTGCTCAAATATTGTTGCGACTTGTTCTTCAGTTGTTCCAACAGGGCTAGTTGATTCGAGAATGACCAAGTTTCCCTTTCTTAGATAGGGTTCAATTTTTGAGGCCGCATTCTTGACATAAGACAGATCAGGTTGGTAGTCATTTTGAAAGGGGGTCGGTACTGCAATGATAAAAATATCGGCTTCAACAGGTTCTAAAGAAGCCTTGAGATGTCCTGATTGGACTGCAGATTTTACCAATATATCCAGGTCGGGTTCGGTAATGTGAATGTCACCGTTATTTATAGTATCTACAATATGTTGTCTTACATCAACACCGTGAACTTGATAGCCCTTGGTCGCTAATAACGAGGCGGTTGGCAAACCGATATAACCCAAACCGATAACACAAATATTTTTTTCTAGCATCCTTAAATCCTGTTTTTTAAAATTAGTGGTTTTTATATCTGCGCGGAGTGATTAAGGTACGGTGTCATGGTACGTCTTTTATATTTTTTGCTCGTCATTTCAACTTGATATGAAATAAATAAAACGTATTATGTAACACTACACTTACATGATTAAGCGCCGCGGGTATAAATTCTTAAAGCTCTGCCAACACGACCTTAGCCTCTTCAGCCTCATTAAATCCTTCATCCAAAGTGAGTGCCTTGGTTAAATATTTTTTAGCCAGTTCCTTGTTGTTTATTTTGTAGTAGGCCATACCAAGGTGATATTGAATGGTTGCATTTTTTTGCTGTTTTTCTGCTGCAGGTGTAAGATAAAACACAGCTTGATCGTAATCTGCATTTTTGTAATAAATCCAGCCCAGTGTATCTAATAAGAGTGGGTTTTTTGCTTGAGCGAAGGGTTTAGCCAGCTCTACTGCTTTTGCTAAATTTTCTGCTGTAGGATTTGATTCTGAAAGAATGACAGCCAAATTGTTGCGTGCTATTAACTGATTGTTATTTTTTTCTAGAACTTGTTCGTACAGTTTTTTTGCTGCGCTATAATTTTTTTGCGATTCGTATAAGCTTGCTAAAGATATTTGTAAACCTATATCGCTTGGGATAGCTTGTAAGCCTTGTTGATAAATTAGCACGGCTGCTTTGTCTTGTTTTTTGGCTCTATACAGTTTGGCAAGCTGAAGGTATGGGGCCTGCCAATCTGGCTTCAATTGAATGGCTTGTTGATAGTTTTTTTTCGCTTTTTCAAAAGCACTTTCATTTTGAATACTGGCGGCACTATAAATTTTCCCAAGACTCAGATACAAAGCTGGGTTGTCGGGGTGATTTTTGGTTTGTTGTTCGATAAGTTTAATCGCAGCTGTTTTTTTACCTTGAACTAAGTAAAGTTTGCTCAGTCCTTCTGTTGCTTTGAGGTCTTGCGAGTTTGCCTTGAGTAATTTATTGAAAATAAGCTCTGATTGTTTAAACTTTTTTTGGCTTGCTAGAATTTGTGCAAGGCCGTAATCGCCATCTTGTGAATCTGGATATATGGTTGAGAGCTGTTTGGCGATGTGTTCGGCAGCATTCCATTCTTTTTTGATGGTATGGAGTGCCATTTTTTGTGTGAGCGCTTTTGCGTTATCAGGAGCTATTTTTAATACTTCTGAAAGTTCACTTAATGCAATGTCATATTCTTTTAAACCGACCAGTATTTCAATGTAGGCAAAGCGTAATAAACCATCTTTAGGGTTGGCTTTTACTGCGTCTTTAAGGCGTGTTTTAGCAAGATCCGTTTGCCCGCTCAAGGCATTGGCACGCGCTAACAACTTAAGCACCCCAGCTGAGTTGGGACGTTCTTGCGCAACGACTCGTAGATCAGCCACGGCTTCTTTAAGCTTCCCTTGTGCCAATGCGGCTTTGCCACGAATAAAAAGTGCACCAATATCGCCTGGAGAGCGTTTTAATACTTCTTCGAGTAGCACGGAGGTTTGTACCGTATTGCCTTGCTCCAGATTAACTGCCGCGAGTTTTGTTTTAGCTGAAATTGCACGGGGATGTGCCTCATCCGCTACTATGATTTGCTCATAGGTCTTTTTTGCAGAGCCCCAGTCTTTATTAACCTCATATAATTTAGCTAATGCGAATTGTAGC
This sequence comes from uncultured Chromatiaceae bacterium, assembly GCA_964421045.1. Taxonomy (GTDB): domain Bacteria; phylum Pseudomonadota; class Gammaproteobacteria; order JAADHS01; family JAADHS01; genus JAADHS01. The sequence continues at coordinate 22,008 of CAYQVF010000031.1, read as the reverse complement.
TCATAAGCTTGAGGTTGTGCAGCAATCCGTGCTTGAAGTTCCACTTCGGCTTCTTGTGAGCCCTGTTGGCGCATTATAAAGTCGGTGAGTAGCAGTGACCGGGCTACATCGTTACTGTCTTCTGCTATAGCGTCACGTAAGACTTGTTCTGCAGCGTCAAAGCGGTTGAGGTTGGTATAAAGTGCGGCAAGACGCGTACGATGCACCAGTTTATTCGGCTCCAGTATAACCAATTCTTTGAGCAGCCGTTCTGTGTCTTGCGGACGTTCAGCTTTGAAGAGAACGTCGGCGAGGGTAATGCGAACTGCCGCGTCTTTAGGGTTGGCTTCTATTGCAGTGTTTAGTGTTTTTTCTGCAAGATTGAGTTTGTTCTGACGAACATAGAGTACAGCCATGAGCTGGGCTGCACGAGCTTGAGCCTTATCGTTGGCAAAGATTTTTTCCAAACTAAGCAAGGCTTCTGATTCGTTACCTTCCCTAGCCATAATTTCAGCAGCCAGTACTTTAGCGCGAACGTTTTCAGGTTGAGCTACCAGTACAATATCAAGGTACTTTTTACCTTCCGTGAGTCGGTTACCTAACACATAGAACTTAGCCAGCTCTAACGAAGCATCAAGATGTTTTGGTGCAAGCTCTACAACACGGTTATATGCACCGAAGGCTTCTTTTAGGTCTTGTTGCTTTTCGTTAATTTGCGCAAAAAGATACCAGCCTTCCACACTTTTTGGATCGATTTGCAGGGCATTTTTAACTTCTAGCTTGGCTTTGGTGTAATTACCCGTCGTGAATTGTTGCTGTGCTTTATCCAGGTATTTTGCTTTGTGTTCTTCGCTGCCAGAGCAAGCGGTCAGCAAAACCATAATAAAAAGCAATCTTAGACTACGGTTAAACTTGATATTTATGTTGCTCATTGTTGCAACTCCAAGAAAGTATAAAATATGGCGCGTGGAATAGAGCAAGTTGCTGAATTCCAGATCAACAAACATACCTCTATGTTAAGTATAATTGCATACTATATCGATCTATAAAAAAAGCCCCTGCTTACATAATAAGCAGGGGCTTTTTTTATAGATTTACTCGTTTTTTACATTTTTTATGCAGTTGCTGACGTAGAGTCGCTTGTTACTACGCTGCGCTTACGTTTTGCGACTGCAACCAAACCTAGTATGCCAGAACCGAGTAGTAACACAGCTGGCGGGATTGGAACAGCCGTTATTTCCAATGATGCAGTATAAGCCCCCCCTGCAGCGCCTGTTCCTGTGCCAGAAACAACCATCGAGTAATCTCCTGCTAACAAGCTTATCTCCAAAGGCGCCCCACCAGAAGTCATACCCAAAGGCGCACCATGATCAGAAAAAATTGAAAATTCCAAATCTGCAACATCCAAGCTTGTCAAAAAAGGATGGTCGGTTGCAATCCCAGAAAAATTGCTATCATTCGCCAATGTAAAGGTATAAGCATGCTCAAACAAACCAACATCAACACTTTCTTGATTAAGATATACCTTATCAAACTCAAGATCACCTACATCACATGCAAAACCACCTGAGCAATCAACCATTTCCAACATGGTTGCAGCTGAACTCGCACCCTGCACGCCAAAAACAAGCACAACAACAAAACCTATCATCGTTGCTAATTTCTTAATTATCTTCATGATTTTACCCTTATGTAAGTATCTAACGATTACATGTCAAGCGACCACATCCTGTAGTCAGAGAAATGTAACAAACCACAACATATTTATCAATGATCTTTTGCTAGTATTATGGATTTAATTGTCGGCTAATAGATACATAGTCACGTCAAGCTCTGAGCTTTGTTTCTGCTCTATTTTGCAATAGTAGTCATCCGTTGTCTCTTTACACCCCACTCTGGCCTCTATGCGCTAGTTTTTATGCTTTATTCTTTAATTTAAGTTAAGGGCGCGAAAGAAATTTCGCGAATAATTGCTGGTTTTCCTTCAGTCGGGACTGGTTTTTCGATCGCTTGCCGATAGGTACAGGATCCAGATAATAATAATAATCTTCTATTGCTTCTCGTGATTTGTTCAGAACAGTGCCAATGAGATTGGCGTCGGCCAACAGGTCTGCCGAGCGCTTGAGTTCGTCTTCGTTGGTAACGCTATCTTCAGCTATGAGCAGAGTTGCATCGGCATGAGGGGCAAAGCCCATGGCATCATCTGAAACAAGCACAGGAGGAAGGTCGAAAATAACGTAGCGGGAGTCATAGCGAGTTTTGACTTCATCGACCAAGCGCTTCATTTTGGGGGAGGAAAGCATTTCGGAAGAATTGCGTATCGGTTTACCGCCAGGTAGTATAATCAAACGTCCGATACCTGGATTGAGTAAAAGTAAGTTCAAGGGTAAGTTAGAGGTTAAATAATCACTCAAACCTTTCGTCGTTGCTGGCAAGTTAAAATACTTATTGATACGAGACTGGCGTAAATCAGCATCGATCAACAGTACTGTTTTATCAACTTCCATCGCGATACTAATGGCAAGATTAATAGCGGTTAATGTTTTACCCGCGCCGGGTGCCGGGCTGGTCACGGCTAAAACATTTCCGTTTTTGTCTCTCATTTTTTTAAGTACCCGTGTACGCAGCTTGCGATAAGCATCGACCTCAACACCTGAATCCATACCCGCAATAATACGGTTTGCCTTTAACATTTTTTCGGAAATGTTGATTGGCGTTGTTTCTTTGTATGCAATTCCCGAAAGATCAGCGGTAGCAAGTATCGGGGGAACATCAAGGTCTTGGCCTGACATGGGCTTTCCTAAATTATTAATGGCTAAAATTCTTGTTACAACATATCGGTAATACGATTTTGCATTGAAAACCACAGCACATCAAGGGGTCGCCATAGATTGTGGATCGCCAGTGCAATACTGACAATACTGACGATAACCAGTGTAAGAATGAGCAATAACTTATTCACTTGCTGTCGTTTATCTGCATAATTTTCTATATAAGGGATCACGCCCAAGGGTTCTTGCTGTAATACTCGAACAATGCCCGCACTACCCTGTATTGAGCGATCCATAGCCTCTCTAAGCGCGGCGAAACTAATAGCGCCGAAAATCGAAAAAACAAAGCCCAAAAAAAGTATTGCTAATCGATTAGGTTTACTGGGCTTAAGTGGCAATACGGGTGGCTCAAGCAAGGTGAAGCGCTGTCCTTTTTGTTCCACTTCCAGCTCATGAGAAACCTGGGCGGCTCGCTGTTTAGTTTTGATCTCTTGATATTTTTCTACCGCACCGTCGTAGTCGCGAGCTAAATTACGATAAATACGTTCTATTTCTGGTGTGGCCAGTAATCGTTCTTCGTATTCTTTTAATTTTTCTTGAGCTTCTTCGCGTTCTATTTTTGTACTTGAAAGTTCCGCTCTAACGGCATTTAACTGTGCTTGCATAGAAATGTAGGCCGGGTTTTCTGGCGTTTCCGGTGTCATGGCGGTAGTTTGAGCCTCTTTCACAGAAGCTTCAAGCGAATCTACGGCACTTTTAAGCTTGACAACATCGGGGTGATTTATCGAATATTTTTTAGAAGTTTGCTGCAATAAAACACGTTGTTCTGCTAATTGTTGTCTTAATAGCTCTAAATTTTCACTGGTGCCAAGCTCTTCTTTTAAAGCATCAAGCTCTGCTTCTAGACGCAGCAAGTCGGGATGCTGCGCGCTGTAAGCTGATTTCATGCCAATATATTCGGTTTGCAGAGCACGCAAGCGTTCGCTAGGTTCAAGACTGATGCCACGGCTATCTGTAATGATGCGATCAGGTTGAATGTTTCGCAGTTCGGCACTCAGGAAGATGATCCTTTCATCTAGCATTTGCATGCGACGAGTGGTATCTCTAAGCTGCTGCTCAGTGCGCTCCATTAATTGTAAATTGAGCTGGGCATGCTCAGGTAGTTGACCTTGATGTTTTTTCTTGAATTTCGCCAGTTGAGTTTCTAGTTCAGAGATTTGCTGGCTCAGTTTCTCCGCTTCTCCAGTGAAAAACGTTGTTGTTTCTGCCGCTTGTTCGCGTCGTTCGCGGATATTTTCATCCAAGAATAACGAAACCAGTTCATTAGTTACACCTTGCGCCACCTGGGGATGGCTGGAATCAAAAGCGAGCTTAAATGCAATCGTTGCTTGTTGCGGTCGACCACTACGTGGGTCGATGACATCAGCACTGACCATTTCCAGGTTGATATCCTCGCGCATCCCCGTTGTGATTTCGTCCATCGTCAGACTTTCGCGCTCTTCCTGGTAGAGATTGTACTTTTCAATAATTTCTGTTAGTCCTCTACGGGTCATGACTCGCTGACTGATGACTTGTATGCGCTGATCTGCATAGCCGGTTACCGTCGAACGTACTAATTCTTCCGGGATATCCTGTTCTTCGATCAGGATCGTGGCATCCGAACGATATACTGAAGGTAAAGCAAATGCGACGATGATGGTTATAGCCAGGAGCAAACAGGCTGTCACGATAACCGGCCTTCGACGACGCCTCAGAATAGCTAGATAGTCATTTAAGTTTTTAGTTTCTTCTTCCACAATTGAACCTGTATTTGCTGTAACTACTCATCTAACCCAGCGATACGCCAAGCCAGCTTCGACACTATTTCCGCGAGCTGTATCTACTCGCACATCATATTTTTGCTGTCGATAACGATACAGAGCAGATAGCGTGATATTACGATTCCAACGCCAACTCAAACGGGAGTCCAACGAGATATAATTTCGGTCTATTCCTGTTATTTCGTCTCTTAAAGACTCAGTTCTAAACCCTCTCAAAAAAAAAGACGCGACCCACTTCTCTGTAATTTGTCGCCTTAAGATGACGCTTGCTTGGTCACGTAATACAGCGTAACCCGAACCGCTGGGTTCAATACTACGCTGCAGCGAAACTTCAACGCTAGTACGTTGCCAACTTTGTGTTAATGAAGCACGATATGATCCGCCAACATCTTTATCTTCCACTTTGAAAAGAGTACCAAAACTCACTTTCGAGTCTGTCTGCCGCACCCCTGCACCCAGTTCCAGCTTCATAATTTCCGTTAGTTTATATTCATAAGACCCTTGGATCCCTATATTCTTAAACTCGGAACCTCGGCTCGGGGAATTAAAGCGGGAGGCGTATAGTATCATACCAGCAGAAGCTTTAGCATCTAACTGATGTAACAAACGGGTTGACACAGTTTGGTTATCGTACGGAAATAAACCTGATGACTCTCCTTCACGGTATGAGACATCGTCAAAACTATAAGTTACATTGATCCGGTTATTAAAATTAATTTGATGTTGCCACGATGGACTAATACTAAGACGACGACGGCGCTTATTATCCTGAATCAGCCCCGTGTCTTCTATTTCGCTCACCAGAGTGGAATCGTATGCGTAATTTACAGCAAGTTCAATTTGACTCAACTCTGACTTTTTTCGCAAGAGCACATCACTATACCAATCATCACTGTCAAAAATTTGCTTATCATACTTGGAGGAGCGCAAACGCACAGAAGAAATAAGCTCAGTACGCGGTGCACGGTAACTCAACTTAAGCAATGGACTCAGCACTACTTTGGAAGTTTCTATTTGCTGGGGATTTTCCGAGAATTCGTCGTTACTCCGCGTCGAAAGTAATTGGTTATCGTTATATTGCACACTCGCATCTATAGACGGTTCAGTCAACCATAAGCTTGCTCTTGTTTCACTAATACAAAGCATGTTCAAACTACATAGAGCCAAAACAGCCTTAACTACCCATGATTTACAGATAAGATTTGTAGACGTTTGTCGGTAAGCAAACCCACTGAAGCACCTGTTCGTCAGCACATTCGGGACAATGGCGTGAAGTTGCTCCAACCACTTGATCCGGCATCGTAACTTACGGAACGGCAACAACATCGCCATTCCTCAACATGATGTTTTCTGAGAGGCGTTTTCCTTTTATATAATCATTGTAGTCGAAGTTAATGGCGGTCATTTCCCCTTCAATACGACGAAATATTTTGATTTTTCCTGCGTCAGAAAAAGGGGTCATGCCTCCAGCCAGGCTCAGGGCTTGCATAATATCCAGGTAGCTGCCTGCGGCAAAGACACCGGGATTATTCACTTTTCCTATAACATAAATCTTGTTACTTCCGACGCTAAGTACTGAGACATTGACCACCGGGTTGGCGATAAAATCTCCCAATTTTTTTGTAAGCTCTGTTCTGAGTTGCTCAATACTTTTGCCTGCGACAAGAATATCCCCCACCAAAGGAAAGGAAATGGCGCCATCAGGCCGAACTAAAATTTCTTTTTGTAGCCCTTCTTCTTTCCATACGGAGATTTCAAGAACATCTTCGGCACCCATTAAATAGGGAGCAAGTCGCTTTTCAGAAGCAACAGCACTGCTACATACTGTCAACACAAGAAGAAATAGTAAATATGGATGTCTCATTATTTTATAAATACCTGCACGTTAATTGCAATCTAGACAACCCAAAAAATAAACCACTATAATACAATAAGTTACGAAACCATCAAGCAATAAGCGGGTATTTTACCGAATACAAATGCTGATTGTAAACAATGATCTTTTTTTATTAAGAGTTAAACGATAAATAAACTTGTTAACATCATTAAATGTAATACTTTTCTTGCGTCTAACGACTTTTAGCTTTTCTTTTAATTAACGAGTGACTTAAGTCTAATAGCACGTCCTGTTTAATCCATCTGGCTAAAAACATCATCGCTATAGTCGACTGCGACTCGTCACTTCGCTATGTGCAAAAGCCCACGCTTCAAACGAGACAAGTATACAGACATCGATAACGACTGTAATGACTTCACGGTCATAGGGTGAAAAAATTAATTAGTTACGCATTATAAATTTAATTTTCCCATTTAAACTGAAATTCGACCTCTTCACTGTTTGTTTCACGTTCGTGCTCTATGCTAAATATGGCTCGAGCCGGGATATAAACCCGCTCTCCGGCAATTTGGATTTCAAAGGGTTTACCACTCTCCAGACAATCGGCCAAACGCCTTAGCTTGGCGGTAATTTCTTTTACCGGGTAGGTTTTTTCAATATCTCTGTCGGGTTTATTTTTCATATTTTAGCTTTTTTTATTCTCGGATAGCTTTCTGGGCTGGCGGTTTTGATCAACCGCGACATAAGTTAATGTCGCTTCTGTTACCTGAATCACTTGTTTTTGACTGCGATGACGTTCTGCATAAACGACAACATCAACGGTAATTGAGGTGTTGCCTATGCGGGTTACATCCGCATATAAATTCACCAAATCGCCAACAAATACAGGTTTGTGAAAGACAAAGGAATTAACGGCAACCGTAACGACGCGGCCTTGTGCTTGTCTATAGGCGACGACGCTTCCCGCTATATCAACTTGCGACATAATCCATCCACCAAAAATATCTCCAGCAACATTGGTATCGGTGGGCATGGCTAACATGCGTAATGTTGGACAGCGCTCCGGGAGCGAAATTAATTCCTCAGTGTCCATGGTATAGCCCATTTATTATGCTTTGATGATCTTTGAGCACCTGGTTTCGTTTTAGCTTCAGTGTCGGGGTAAGATGACCTGAGTCAACCGTCCAGGGTTGCGCCAATACTACTATTTTATGTACTTGAGCATAACCTGGAAATTGGTATAAGGCTTGCGATATTAAACGCAATAATGCTTCATGTACCTGCGACATATCATCGATTTCCCCCGCGCCGCGCCCCTGGCTGTTGAAATAACACTGCAACGCTTCTTTGTTGGGCACTAATAAAGCAACCAGATAGGGTTTACCTTCACCCAACACCATGACTTGCTCAAAGATCGGATCGGCACTGATCGCCGCCTCCATATCGGCCGGGGGAACCTTTTCACCATTTGCCAAAACAATAATATCCTTTATTCGCCCTGTAATATAGAGGTGTTTGCCTGTAATTTTCGCCTTGTCCCCGGTATGTAGCCAACCTTCTGCGTCGATCGCTTTGGCGGTGGCCTCAGGATTATTCCAGTACCCCATCATGATGCCTGGCGAGCGCACTAAAAGTTCATCCTGATCACCAATTTTAAGTTCAACATCGGCTAAGGCGATGCCTACACTAGTAGGTTCATTGTCTTCGATACGGTTGACACTGATAACCGGGCTGCTCTCCGTCATACCGTAGCCTTGCACCAGAGGGAGGCCGAAGGCGATGAACAATTTTGCTACAGGCTCTGAAAGCGGTGCACCGCCACAGACCGCAAAGCGGAGTTGTCCGCCCAGACGAGCCATGACTTTACCGGCTATTTTTTTCTGTAACAATGGCCACAACAATAATATTGGATGCCATGAAGCTCGTCCTTGGGAAACAAGAAAGCGACGCCAACCGACGTTGAGTGTCAATTCGAACAGTGCTTTAGCCAGCGCGCCAGATTCATTCACTTTCCCCCTGATTTTTAATGCCACTCGCTCAAATATACGCGGCACAGAAACCAAAACTGTGGGTTGAATCTTTAACAGGTCATCGGCAAGCAAAGGAATAGAGCGTGCATAAGCCACCGTGGATCCAGCCATCATCGGCATATAATAACCCGCCGAGCGTTCAAAAGTATGAGATAAAGGCAGGAAGGATAAAAAAACATCAGACGGATAACAAGAAACCATTTCCAGTGACCGTTGCGCATTCCAAAGAATATTATGGTGGCTCAGCATAACGCCTTTGGGGCGGCCTGTTGTGCCTGAGGTATAGACTATCGTTGCGAGAGATTCCGGCGCACTTAAATTTTTGGCTTTATGACCATCAGCGGCGTTATTTAACCAATGTTCGATTAAAATACAATTCGTATCGGCATACCCCGTATCAGACATCGAACCGGACAACAGCAAGACCCGTTGTATTTTAGCCGTGACCCCGACCAGCTCGGTCAATTGCGCTTCGTTTCCCAGCAACAGCACCTGAACATCGCCATCTTCCAGAATATAGGCTACATTGTCTGCGCGATCATCGACATAAAGTGGAATGACGACCAACCCCAACCCCAGCGCAGCCTGTTCGAACAAAACCCACTCCAGACAATTTGACATCATAATAGCAACACGTTGGCCTGGCTGTAGCTTTTCTTCCTCTAATGCGCTTTGCCATAAAACAACACGCTGCTCCATTTCAGCCCAGCGTGTATCGATCCACTGCTGTTTTTTTTCGTCAAACGAACGGTAAGCTGTGCTTGTTGCAGAATATTGACAACGTGCTAAAAATAGCCCGGATAACGTCCCGGCTGTTTCTGCTGAAATAACCCCCTCAACACGCCCTTTTTTATTTTGCATTAACGATCCAGTGCATCCCATCCTGGGCTAATATTAAAACGATCCCCATATTTTTCATGCAGTGCGATTTGTTTTGCCTTCATCTTGGCAACACCATTATTTTTAATATAGTTTACAGGCCCTCCTCTGAAGGGCGCAAACCCAGTACCAAATATCACACCGGTATCGAGCAAATCAGCATCAGCAACGACTTTTTCGTGCAAGCAACTGACACACTCATTTAATAAACGAAAAAGCAAGCGGTCGGTTAGATCTGCAGGGGCATTGGTGCTCTCAGTGGCCGTTTTTTGTGGCTTCCCTTTTTTGTATTCATAAAAACCTTTGCCTGTTTTGACACCCAACTGACCGGCATCAACCAAATTGGTTAACCGTTTGGGTATGTCGCCGCCAAATTGTTCTGATAAGTTTTTCGCAACTGACAAGCAAATATCCAGACCGACGGTATCGGCCAGATGTATGGGCCCCATAGGCATGCCAAATTTCAATGCGGCTTTATCTATTATATTTGCAGGCACGCCTTCTGACTCAAGAATAACGGCTTCCATTAGATAGGGCATCAATACACGGTTCACCAAAAAACCATGCGTACTGGTTACCGGCACAGGCAAGCGATCTATTTTTCTGGCAAAAGTGGCAGCACGCTGAGCAATATTTTTATCTGTTATTTCGCTACTGACAATTTCTATCAATTGCATTTGAGCGACGGGGTTGAAAAAATGTAGACCAACCAGACGTGTTGGATTCGCTAGGGCTTCACTGAGGATTTGTAGCGGAATGCTCGACGTATTGGTTGCTAACAAAGCATCTTTACGCATCCGAGGTTCTAACTCTTTAAAGAGTGTTTGTTTGGCTTCTACATTTTCAAAAATAGCCTCAACAACAACATCGGCTTTGGCAATGCCATTGCCTTCTATATCTGGCATTAAGCGGTCTAAAGCCGCTTGCACCAGGCGCGGCTGTTTCAATTTTTTCTTAAATAATCCGTTGGCTCTTTTCATCACCCGAGCCAAGCTTTCGCGATTTTTATCCTGGATTGTGACGGTCAAACCGCGTAATGCACACCAAGCAGCAATATCGCCGCCCATGACGCCGCCGCCAATGACATGCACATTTTGTGGTGCATAATTTTCCACGCCCCCCAGCGATTTAACCGCTTCTTGCAAAAAGAACACTCGAATTAAACTTTGAGCGGTGCTACCCAGTACTAAACGAGAGACGGAGGCAGCTTCTTCTGCAAGCATGCGCTGGCGATCGTCAAAATAGTTTTTCCATATATCAATCATGGCATAGGGTGCTGGATAATGCTCTTTTGAGGCTTTTTTAGCGACTTGTTTTTCAAGATACGTCGCCAATAATGGCCTGACCAGTCGGTTGTTAGTCCAAGCTTTCCAGCCACACGCTTTATTTACTTTAGGGGGATTTAAAGCCACTTCTTTCGCTGCAAAATGTAATTGGCGTGACGGCACAGCATAATCAATTACACCTATTTTTTTTGCCGCTCTGGCGCTCAAGGCTCGCCCGCTGAGCATCATATCCATGGCTGCGGGAGCACCTATCAGGGGAGGTAAGCGTACCGTTCCACCAAAACCTGGGTGAATACCCAGCTTGACTTCAGGAAGACCTAATTTTGTGCCTGCATCATCGTCAGCAATACGGTAACGGCAGGCTAAAGCAAGCTCCATTCCGCCACCCAGGCAAAAGCCATGGATTAATGCGATGGTTGGACACTTCAGCGTTTCTATACGATTGAAGATACGCTGCCCTCGCTGAATAATTTCGGTTGCTTCTTTTTGCCCACCCAGGTTTAAAAATTCATTGATATCTGCACCGGCAATGAAACCCTTTTTCTTGCGTGAATAAATGATCAATGCCTTGGGCAGTGCCTGCTCCAATTCACCCAAAATGTTATCCAGCTCTTCAAGTACAGCAGCACCGAGAACATTAGTCGAGGCTTCTTTTTTATCACACGCCAGCCAAGCAATATTATCGTCATCGCGTCCTAAAAACCAATGTTGATAACGTGATGTATTATTTATGGTTGGCTCCAATACAGTTGACGATTTTTCTGTCCCCATTTGCTTGCTCGTGCTTTCTTGTCTGGTTGCCATTATTCGTCCCTCTCGACTAGCATTGCGCCTCCTTGCCCACCACCAATACAAAGACTGGCGATACCACGATGCGCCTTTTTCCGTTCAAGTAAATGCAACAGATGTAAAACAATACGGGCACCACTCGCGCCAACGGGATGGCCGATACTAATGCCTCCGCCATCAACATTGAGCTTGTCGCTATCGATTTCCCCCATAGCCTCTTGAAGTCCCAATTTTTGACGGCAATAATCCGTATCTTTCCATGCTTCAATACAACCTAGAACTTGCGTTGCAAATGCTTCATTGATTTCCCAGTAATCGATATCTTTGAGGCTTAATTGATGATGTCGCAACAAATCAGACATCGCATGAGCAGGCCCCAAACCCATTTGCTCAGGTTCTAATGCGGACCACTGTGCTTCGCTGATCCGTCCTAATATAGGTAAGTTATGTCTTTGAACAGCGCGCTCGCTGGCGAGTATTAGCATCGCGGCACCGTCAGTCACTTGCGCACTATTGCCTGCCGTCACTTTGCCAAAAGGACGATCAAAAACAGGTTTTAACTTAGCCAATTTTGCGATACTTGAATCACGTCGCAAGCCATCGTCCTCAGTATAGACATGCCCTGCAACATCATAAACTGGTTCGATTTCACTCAACCAGGCTTCATCTATTGCTTTGGCTAAACGTTGATGACTTTGCACTGCAAAGCCATCCATTTGTGTCCGGTCAATACCAAATCGATATGCAATATTTTCAGCGGTTTGTCCCATAGAGAGACCCACTACCGGGTCGCTTAAACCACGCAGTAGGCCAATAATCGGTTGCAAGTGTTTCGGTCTCAACTGGGCAATGGCTTGTATCTTGCTGCCAAAGCGCTTTGCCTTGGCAAAACCGGCCAACCAATTGACCATAAGCAAATTAAACAAGACAGGTGCATGACTCATCGCTTCTACACCACCCGCCAAAACCAGTTCAGAGCGCCCCGTGGTGATATTCAGTACGGCATTATCCAGAGCCTGCATACCCGATGCACAGTTCCGTTGCACTGTCCACGCCGGAACCTGGCTACCGCAGCCCAGGCGTAACGCAACAATTCTTGCAATATTAGCTTCATCGGCACCTGGCATCACACATCCGAGAATCACTTCATCAATCATTTCTGGCGAAAAATTTTGCCTGGCAAGCAGAGACCGTCCTGTTTGCACGGCCAAATTGGACGCCGTAAACGCGCCGGGTTTACCTTTTGCTTTTAAAAAAGGGGTTCGACAGCCATCAACCACATAGACATAACGATGTTGAGTGGATGGGGGTGGGCTTTGAAGTGTGGATTTGTTTGTCTTTGTCGGTGTGGTTTTTTTATGCGTGGATTTGGTTTTATGTTTAGTCATAAAAATGCGATCTCCTTATCGCGAGGAATGCAGGGTGCATCCGGATCAACAACGATATGTTGATAAGGAACGGGGACACAATAACGCCCTCGTTTTATTTCAGCCCGCCTTTACCTCTTCCTCTAATCGAAAAACCTTAAAATAGAACCACTATTCCTACGATTTTGCTCAAAGCTTCCGCGTCCTGCTCACGCATCTTGCCTGCATCCCTGTAGGCAATTAGAACGAACAAATATGAACTAATTTTAAGCACCAAACAGGGAAGTTATACGTTTCCGTTCCTAACAATAACACACCGTGTTTGACGCGGAAACCACACGCTATTAATTTCTTATTTTCGCCATGATCCAGGAGTGAAGTCATCGACGGCAATCACTGCGGCACGACTGGCATTGGCGACTCGTACAGCGTCTGCTTCTTCGCGGTTAATAATTTCCGCATCAAGCGCGTGATCCAGCAGTGTTTCAATAGTACCCTTGTCAAGTTTACCCGATTTCACAGCTTGCCTAATCCTTTGCTCAATAGGTTCGGCAGCAACGACCTGTTCTAAAGTCACCTCCAAGCGCCCCCGAGCATCTTCAATATCACGTGTAATAAAGACACCCTTGGTTAATCTGTCACGTACGCCAGACGGCGTTAAAATGAATTCAGCAACACGTCGCCCAAGAAGATCGCTGGCCCCAGTGTAAGGTTTACCCCAAGGAAAAATCAACGCGCGCAATACCCAGGAAACGGGTCGAACCGGGAAATTTCTTAAAAACTCGTCCAGTGCAGTCTGTAGCTTAAGCAGAGCATCATCACACGACCACTGAACTAAAGCATAATCATCCTGATGATTCCCTTCGTCGGCAAATCGCTTCAAAGTTGCCGATATCAGGTATAACTGGCTCAATACATCCGCTAGACGTCCGGATAGTTTTTCGCGCCGTTTTAACGATCCGCCCAAAACAAGCATAGAGACATCGGCGATTAGAGCAAACGCGGCGCTCATACGCGTAACTTGCTGGTAATAATATTTTGCAAGCGTCACTTCCGGTACAGGAACTAACCGGCCTCCGCTTAATGCCAGAAAAAAAGTTCGAGCAAAATTGCTGATCATGAAACCGATGTGAGCAATAAAGGCGCGATCAAAATCACGTTTCCCTTCTTCTTTGTCCGGGTTTTTTGCTGCCGCCAGCTCTTTAAGGACGTAAGGATGGCAACGAATCGCACCTTGACCAAAAACAATCAATGTTCGGGTTAAAATATTGGCCCCTTCAACCGTAATGCTGATAGGGATAGCTTGGTAAACACGGGCAAGTACATTGCGAGGCCCCAGAGAAATTCCGGCGCCACCTTGCACGTCCATCGCGTCATTCACTATTTCTCGCATTCTTTCGGTTAAATTATATTTAACAATAGCAGAAGCGACGGAAGGTTCTTCACCCAGGTCGATGGACTGAGCGGTCATAGCGCGAGCCCCCTCCATCATATAGGTATATCCTGCCATGCGAGCCAGAACTTCTTCCACCCCTTCAAAACGGCCAATAGGCATATTGAACTGCTTGCGAATGCGGGCATAGGCACCCGTAGCACGACAAACCAGCTTGCCTGCTCCGGTACTCAGCGATGGCAATGAAATAGCTCGTCCTGCGGCCAAACACTCCATTAACATCCGCCATCCCTGGCCAACGCGCGCTTCTCCACCAATGACCCACTCCATAGGAATAAAGACATCTTGTCCCGAGTTAGGGCCATTTTGAAACACCATATTAAGTGGATAATGTCGTCTGCCGATGTTGACACCCTCAGTGTCAGTGGGAATCAAAGCTAAGGTAATGCCGATGTCTTCTTGATCGCCTAGCAATTTTTCGGGGTCATATAAACGAAACGCCAAGCCCAGCACGGTCGCAACGGGACCCAGAGTAATGTAACGTTTATCCCAGGTAACGCGCATTCCCAGGGTTTCTTTTCCTTTAAAGAGCTGCTTGCAAACAACGCCACGATCCGGAATGGAGCTGGCATCGCTACCAGCATCGGGGCCGGTTAACGCAAAACAGGGAACATCCTGTCCTTTGGCTAGGCGTGGCAAATAATGCTTACGCTGTTCATCCGTGCCATAGCGCATCAATAATTCGGCAGGCCCCAGCGAGTTGGGGACCATTATGGTGACTGCTGCAGTAATACTGCGTCCCGCTATTTTCACGACAACTTGAGAGTGTGCTTGTGCAGAAAATCCCAAGCCGCCTTGTTCTTTGGGGATAATCATGCCGAAAAACTTGTTATTTTTGATGTACTGCCAAACTTCGGGAGGCAGATCATGAAGTTCTTCAGTGATATGCCAGTCATCCAGCATTTGGCACAGTTGATCAACGGGACCATCCAGAAAAGCTTGCTCTTCTTCGCTCAGTTGCGGTGCCGGGATCGCTAATAATTTTTTCCAGTTAGGTCGACCGCTGAAAAGCTCCCCATCCCACCAAACACTCCCTGCCTCCAGTGCTTCGCGCTCAGTCTGAGACATAGGCGGCACGGCAGCACAAAACAGAGGGAAAATTTTATCTGTAATTAATTTACGGCGTAGCGAGGGCCAGCTCAAAGGTATCGCCACAATGGCAAATAACAACCATAACATGGCAATGGTTATACTACTATACCCAGAGAAAAAGCTAATTGTCAGCAACAGCAAAGCCGATGTTGCAAGCCAAACCCATAAAGGCATACGTAAATACGCAAGCGTCCAAATACCGGCAATGCCTGCCAAGCAAAATCCTAATTCCACGCTGTCACTTCCTGGTTGATTTATCTTTACAAATAGAGCCCACTATCATTATTTTTGATGTCGCTACCTTAAAACCCAGATAGCAACCTCTACAATACCAGCGGAACCACCCCGTATATTTCCGTGTGCCTATACCGCAAAACAACCTGCCCTCCCCCCACAATAAACAGAGGTAAAACAACGCCCACCATTACGGCTTTTTGTTGGTATTTTTCACTGCAATTTGAGTGATGTAGCGCACTATGCGTTCAGTATTGCAGCGGAAACGACGAACAAATTCTGTACATCCTACAGTGTTTTAATTTTTACCTTACTTCTTAAGACCACCTGAGCAGACTGATGTTCAACCTACTCAACTCAAATTACAAATTATGCAGGAATGACGCGCCTGTCAACTAAAATATCGGACACTAACTCTGAAAATCAAGAATTCCATTTGAGCGTGAGCCACTTTACTAAAACCCAACCCATGCACAACCTGAAAAAAATATATTGTCTAGATAATATACCCGTGGCGATTGATTGCCAGATTGAAGTTAAATAACCCTCTATTTAACTGTTTATTACGTCATGTATATTGCTAAACATACTTTGATGGATATAATATAGCGTTCTGAATAGGGGTGCTTATTCCGTGTATATCCTTAAATAAACCCTAATAACGATATAATTTGTGATTCGGAGTCGTTCCACTGCTTTTATAGCAGCTTCTGAGCCTAATTTTTATGAAAAAAGAGGGTAAATACAGTATGGAGATCGTTGCTCATCTTAGCAAGGCCAAAATCTCATGAACGTAAAATGCTTAACACGACAGGTTTTGAGTAAACAGGTTTTTAACTCGCCTCTGACTAAATCAACAACAATAGTGCTAAACCTTTCTCGCAGCAAAGTGACACTTGAAGAAGCAGCAACCATTGCTTTTAATGCAAGACGTTATGATGTTCGTTATAACTGCAAGCGAGATTTCCTGATGATTGAATTTGAAAGCGCAAAAGACAAGCTTCGATATGTCAAAAAAATTCCTCAATGGTTATGGAATCGAGGCTGTGTTTTGTGGGATTATAGCGCCAAAAGTCTTGATGAATGGGTTTTTGAGTCGAGAGTGTAAATACGACTTTTTTTGCTACCCTTAAGGACATGGCTTTTCCCATTAACTTCTCTCTATACCCATGGCGTTATGAATTTAGGTATGCGTCTATATTTACGTTAATCGATAGAAAACAACGTCGCAGTAAAATGCGCTAGTGTGTGCAAACAAATATTCTCTGAATTCAAATTACAATACATATTATGAAAATTCTCCACACCTCAGACTGGCACCTGGGTCGTTCACTCTATGGCCGAAAACGCGACGAGGAGTTCGATGCATTTCTATCCTGGTTGACCGAAACAATTCAGCAAGAGCAAGTAGACGTTCTATTAGTGGCTGGCGATATTTTTGACACGACGACTCCGACTAACCGGGCACAGGCACTTTATTATCAATTTTTATGTCGTGTCGCTGCGTCGTCTTGTCGCCATGTCATCGTAATTGCGGGTAATCACGATTCACCTTCATTTTTAAATGCGCCCAAAGAACTGTTACGTGCGCTTGATGTCCATGTCATCGGTTCAAGTACGGAAAATGGTAAAGATGAAGTCTTGTTGTTACAAAGCCAGGACGGCTCTCCTGAACTCATTGTTTGTGCGGTGCCTTATCTTAGGGATCGTGATCTTCGTGTAGCGGAAGCAGGGGAAAACATTGATGATAAAGAACGTAAATTACTTGACGGCATACGCGCTCACTATGCCAAGGTCGGCGCGCTGGCTGAACGCAAACGCAATTCATTAAATATTGATCTGCCAATCATTGCCATGGGGCATCTTTTTACTGCAGGAGGCCAAACGATTGATGGCGATGGTACCAGGCCGCTTTATGTCGGATCACTTGCTCAGGTGACTTCAACCATTTTTTCGAAGTGTATTGATTATCTGGCCTTGGGGCATTTGCATGGCCCTCAAAAAGTCAATGGCTCAGAGATAATGCGATACAGCGGTTCGCCATTGCCAATGGGCTTTGGTGAAGCTAAGCAAGAGAAAAGTGTCTGCCTCATTGTATTTTCTGGCAGAGAGGCCTCGGTAGTAGAAATTAAAATTCCAATTTTCCAGAGACTGGCACGTATACAAGGTAATTGGGATGAAATTTTTTCCCAAATTTTAGAACTGTCTGCCACTCAGGACAAAATTTGGCTAGAAATCATATATGACGGCGAAGAGATCATAGCTGATCTACGTGAACGACTGGAAGAAGCTGTTTCCGAAACCAAAATGGAGCTGCTTCGCATCAGGAACAACCGAATCATAAACCGTATTCTCAATCGCATTCATAATGATGAAACGCTTGATGATTTAAACGTCAATGATGTATTTGAGCGCTGCTTGGATCACCATAAGGTCGTTGATGAACAGCGACCAAAACTGTTGCGTGTTTATCAAGAAATTGTCATGTCTCTCCATGAAGAAGATATCCAGGCAGAATAGAGACTGATATGCGAATTCTCAATATACGCTTTAAAAATCTGAACTCACTCGTTGGCGAATGGACTATTGATTTAACACACCCAGCTTATACTTCCAACGGCATTTTCGCCATTACTGGCTCGACGGGGGCCGGTAAAACAACCATTCTCGATGCCATCTGTTTAGCGCTCTATGGCCGAACACCCCGTTTGAATAAAATAACCAAGAGCGAAAATGAAATGATGTCTAGACAGACGGGGGAATGTTTTTCTGAAGTCACCTTTGAAACCCAATCAGGACGATTTCGTTGTCACTGGAGCCAGCATCGGGCACACAAAAAACCGGACGGCGACCTTCAGGCACCGAAACATGAGGTAGCCGACGCTGATTCAGGAAAAATTTTTCAGACCTCACTTCGAGGTGTCGCGGAACAAGTGGAAACCACTACGGGTATGAATTTTGAGCGATTCACGCGCTCCATGCTACTAGCGCAAGGTGGTTTTGATATTTTTCTTCAGGCTGAACGAGGAGATCGTTCCCCCATTCTTGAACAACTAACCGGAACCGAGGTTTACAGCCAAATTTCCAAATCAGTTCATGAACGTCATTCCGCGGAAAGAAAAAAACTGGAAATTTTTCGATCTGAACTAGACGGAATACCATTGCTGAGCGAAGAAGAAGAACAGCAATTAAAAACAAGTATGAAGCAAAAAAATGCCCAAGAAATTGACTTAAATAAACAAATTGAACAAAAAAGGGCCGCAATCACATGGCTGGATGATATCGGAGATCTTGAAAAAAAATTGGTTCTTCTTAATCAGCAAAAACAGAGTTTGCTTGCTCTCCAAAAAACTTTTAAGCCGAAACTTAAAAAGCTTGAATATGCTAAACAGGCATTGGAGCTGGCCGTGGAATATACTCGTCTTGATTTTTTTCGACAGGACCAGGAAGTGAATCGTCAAAGCCTCAGCGAGTACCAGCATAGGGTACCGAAAAACAAGACCGAAGTGCAACAGGCTGAAAAAGAGATGAAGCAGGCGAGTGAAAAACTGTCACAAAAAAAAAATGAGCAAAAAAAAGAATACTTAGTTATTCGTAAAGTTAGGGAGTTGGATTTCAAAATTGGAGAGAAAGAGGCTTCGTTAAAAAAAGTTTTGAATGTCATTGCAGAGAGCGAAAAAACACTCGATACCCTACGCACCAGAAACAAGGAAGAGAGTCGTAGCCTCGATACAAAAAAAAGTGATTTCGATGCCATTTTGAAAGTTCTCGAAAAAAAGAAAGCAGATGAAGGACTTATTGAACATCTTGCCGGAATTCGGAGCCGCTTTGATTTACTCAGTGAAACTGAGGCTAAACACCGTCGCCAGCTTGATGAGCTTAATACCGCTGAAATGCAAAAGAGTAAAGCGCTTCAGTGGTGGAATGAGCAATCAAAAATTCTAGAAATTGATAAAGAAAAATTCTCTATATTACAAGAGAAATTAGCTCAGCAACAGATTACACTTAACCAAACATTAACGGGCCGAGAGATTTCAGACTGGCGAAAGTCTCTCTCTAACATTAAAGAAAAAAAAGAGATTCTTGATCGCGTCAGTGATTCGATTAACTCACTGGCTGAATTGAAAAACAAACTTAGTAAGCTTCATCTCCAATATGAACTTCTTATCTCTGAAAATAAGTCTTTAGATCTGAAGACTCAGGAGCGAACCGAAAAAAAATCAAGGATTGAAGAGAAAATAAAAAAGCTTGAAACGCGGCTTTCCAAGGTGAATAAAATTTTGAGTTTTGAGGGGCATCGGCATCAACTTCAAGATGGTGAGTCATGTCCACTTTGCGGCGCAAAGGCACATCCCTTTGTTGAGGGTGAGGGGAATACCCCGGCTCCCGATGAAATAACCCTTGTTTTAAATCGTATGAGGGCTGATTTTAAAAAAGAAAACGAATTAATTTCTGACTTTAAAATAAAACGGACTGAAATCACGAAGGATCTGGCGCAAATTACGATTCAAAAAAAAGAAATAACTAACAACGTCGCCGCTGAAGAGGTTAGGGTTCGCAAAGGCGTTGTCATTCTCTCTATTGATACTTCGCATAAAACATGGGCCGAGGCCATACCACGCTTACAGCAGGAAAATGACGGCAATTTGGAAAACGCGTTAAAGGTCGTGCAAACCGCCGAGGGGCATGAGAAAGAAAGGGTAACGATGCGCGAGGCTATGGAAAAGGCACGAGAAGCCGCCGTGCAATCGGATCGGAAAATTCAGGTCTCTATTCACCAAAAAGAGTCCGCTGAGTGGGCGGTTAATCGAGTAAAAAAGGAATGGGATGTGCAATCAAAAGCGTTGCAAAAAGCTCAAAATGAATTATTACGTGAGCTATCATCGTATGGAATAAAACACCTGAATCTGAATGCGCTGGATAAGGTTTTTCTTGAATTAACTACACGCCGAGACCAAAGGCTCTTTCAACAAAAAAGAAAAGTTGAAATGGAAAA
Organism: uncultured Chromatiaceae bacterium; assembly: GCA_964421045.1. Lineage (GTDB taxonomy): Bacteria > Pseudomonadota > Gammaproteobacteria > JAADHS01 > JAADHS01 > JAADHS01. Next base: position 1,475 of record CAYQVF010000031.1, on the reverse strand, counting down.
ACAACTCTCAGCTCTGGAGTTTCAGACACAGCATCAATCCAGGCAAATCACCCAAGTTGAACGTGAGCTGAAAAAACAGAGGGGTGAGCATGACGCCTTAATCAATGAACGAGACAATTTGACTCATGATCGGCATAAAATTTTTGATAATAAAAAACCAGATGACGAAGAATTACATCTTTCTTTACGCATCGATCAATGCGAAAAACATCTCGAAAGTTCACGCCAACGCTTCAATGTTGCAAATCAGGAATTCGAAAAATTAAAAAATAGTATTAAAGCTATTGAAAAAGCGATGCTGACCCGAGCGGAAAAGTTGAAAACCGAAGAAGCAGCATTCCAGATACGACTTGGTCTGTTTGGTTTCAGTACTGAGGTAGATTATCAAGCCGCTTTTTTGCCTGAAAATGAGCGTAAAAATTTGATGCAGCAAGCTGAACAGTTGGCGGCTAAGCAAACGGCGTTGGACGCAAGGTATCAGGAAAAAATCGCACAGCTACAAACAGAGCAAAAAAAACAGGTAACAAATCAACCTCGTGAGTTGATTGCGCAAGAATTAGACCATTTTGCAAACAGACTGAAGGAGCTCCAACAGCAGCTTGGCGGCATCCAGCAAAAGCTAAAAGACAATCATGACTTGAGATATCAACAACAAGAGCGAGTTAAAGCGCTTGATGCACAAAAACGCGAATATTCACTCTGGGATACCTTACATAATTTGATTGGATCAGCAGATGGTAAAAAATACCGCGACTTTGCCCAGGGACTGACCTTTGAAATGATGATTGGGTATGCAAACCGGCAATTGCAAAAAATGACGGATCGCTACCTTTTAATCAGATGTAATAATCAGCCGTTGGAGCTTAATGTGGTGGATAATTATCAAGCAGGGGAAATTCGATCAACTAAGAATCTGTCAGGTGGTGAGAGTTTTCTCGTTAGTCTTTCTCTGGCGCTTGGCCTATCCCACATGGCAAGCAAAAATGTCCGAATTGATTCTCTATTTTTGGACGAAGGGTTTGGCACCCTAGACGAAGACGCTCTGGATACGGCTCTTGAGGCTTTGTCAGGATTACAAGAAGAGGGTAAATTGATCGGTGTGATTTCGCATATTTCAACGCTCAAAGAGCGAATCAGTACCCAGATACAAGTCACGTCTCATGCCGGAGGAAAAAGCGTGATCAGTGGGCCTGGGTGCGGTAGATCCACAGAGTGACGAAACTTCAATCTGAAACCTAAAAAGCGCAATTGACCCACGAAGTATAGCATTTATATCAGGTTTCCTGGGTGTAAATTCTAAATCCGCCTGACGATGCGGAAAAAAATCTGGCAACAAATTAAGGTGACAGCGATTTTCCCCGCGACGTTATTCGAATCCCTATCTTGCACTATACGCCCTGAAAGAAGTGCCCTTGGGGTACGCCCTGAAAGAAGTGCCCTTGGGGTACATTCGCGTCCAACTGCATTTTCCAAAT
>CAYQVF010000030.1:0-34986 GCA_964421045.1 uncultured Chromatiaceae bacterium | reverse complement strand
CCTTAACTGTTGAATAAGGCTTCTTCAGTTTTAATTATCAATTTCAGAGCTTCTTTATTGGTGCGTGCGATCTCAAAGGCCTTTTCGATTTGAGATAAAGGCAAATCATGAGTGATGAGTTCTGTAAAGTGTTTTGCTATATTGGATGATTGAGATATGAATTGGATTGCTTGATCAAATGAGCCACACCGGGAGGTGCTGACTTTCAGGCCAGCCGATAGTTTGAGTTCTAAAAGAGAGTCTGTTTGCGATTGCTTGCTCTCAATAAAAATACTTGCGCCAGGTTTGAAATTGACCTTTGAGTCAAATAACAAATTAATTTCTTTGGTGTGTGAAATGATGGCAAAGTCATAAATTTTTTCATTATGAGAGCATACGTTTTCTCGGCGATAGATCTGACTATTCTGAGGCATAGCGATCTTTTTGTCATGAGACCATTTTTGCAGGCTCATTTCATTAATGACCATGGTGGTGAGGTGATCTATATTCTGAACGGCTTGGCCGTGGGTGGATTTAAGATGCAGCTCTCTTCGGCATAGTCTTAAGGCTGTTTCGAAGCCTTGAGGGGCGCCTGTGGTGTCGTAAACAAGATCATAAGGTGATTTTTCTGGGTTGATGGTGTTGAGTAAAGTGACTTTGTCAGCACCCAGCTGTTTGGCTTTTCTGCTTAATTCAGGGGTTCGTATGACGGCAGTAATAGTAAAATCAATATCATTCATTTGTCGCCAGTTGCTTAAGGCAGAAATAATAAGCATGCCCAATTTTTTGGGGCCTAAAATGGCAATCTGATCTTTTTCTTGAGGCGGTGAAATGGTTATCGCGCGCAAGGCAGCAGCAAAGGGCTCTATTAATGTTCCTGTTTTAGCATCTAGTTTGGGTGGCAGTGAGTGGATGCCGTTGATGGGAGCCAAAATATAAGGTGCAAAACCGCCAGGCAATCGGTCTATACCGAGTGTCAGTCTTTCCGGGCAGTGTGCAGACAAGTTATTGTTACAATAAAAACAGTCACTTTTTTGACCTCGAGCTTGATGTGATGCATTGATTTCTACACAGACGGCTTGGCCGTTATCATTAGCCACAACTTCATGCCCTGTAATTTGTGGCAGCGGAAAGGGCAGATGATGTCGAGCTAAATCCGTTGCACACAGGCCACAATACAAGCTGGGTAGCAGTCGATAGCCGGGACCCAAATTCAGATGTCGCTGACCTTCACGAAAAATGACCCAACCAGTGTGTTCATTACCGATGTAAGTGTAGTGGATTTTTTTGAATGTTTGATTTTTTTGATATTCATACGTAAAAAAATCAACCTGTTTATTCGCTGGCATACAATACCTGTTTGACAATAGACCATTGAATGGCTTTTTGCTCATGCGACAATGTCGCCATAGCTGGGCTGGTAGAAGGTAAACGTTGATATTGTAGATGCGCATGTTGAGGGTCTAAATGCGGTGCTACACGTTTATTATATTCTTTTTCAGCTTTTGTGCCGTTAAAAAAAACAGCATTTATTTTATTATGAAGGTGAAAAAAGTCATTAAAGTTTTGAGTCCTTATGCTCTTGTTTTTGATATTTGTATCCAGACTGCCTGTTCTTTGACAATGAGCCATGACATCCCAAAGAGCCATATTATAATGAATAAGCTGTTTACAGCGTTGCTCATAATTCAGATTCAGAGATATAGAAAAAAGCTGTGACATGATGGGCCAAAAAGCATTTCTCGGATGGGCATAATATTCTTCTACGGTCAGTGATGCATTGCCGGGTATAGAACCTAGAATGAGAATCCTGGCATCGGTATGACAGAGGGGTAGAAAGCTGTTGATTTTTTTCATATTTAATATTTATTGCAATAATTTTATATTCGACAGGAGCGAGTTGAGTTGTGATTTCATTTTTTTATTGATCAGAGGCCATAAGGCCGAGCCAGTGGCTCACCAACAAAAATTCCCTGACCTGGCATTGCAACACTTTTCCAATAGGCTTCAATGAGCGACTCACCCTGAGTATATTTGTCTATAACAACTAAGGGATGAGGGAATTTTTGCGGAAAATTACAAGGTTCAACGACAGTACCATAACTTCCTGTTGCCCCAGCTTTGATCCATTGCATAATGCTCATTTGTTTACTATCAGTCAGTTGACCGCCGGTAGATGTTAAATGATCTGCAATTGCACCTGGTAAAAACTGGTTTGTTTCAATGCCCGGTACACGAATCAGCCCCGTAAAATAAAAAAGCACATCCTTTTTATTTTTTAGGGCTTGACCTTTGATGCGCTTTACCTCAATATTATTTTTCATATATTTAATGACGTTATCATAAAAAATAGAACGCACATTTCTATTTTTGTCATGGGTATCCATCAGATAGGCTGTACCGTTGGGCATTGTGTTATTTGAGTCCATGCCTTGTTGAATCAATTTTTGTACTTCTTCAAAACGGGTTCCTGCTAATACCATCGTGGGTCGTATACCATAATCGTCATAAGGTGCGCGGCTAGCCGAATTAAAATAAGGCGATAATTTTGTGGGTTTGCACCCCTGAGCGCAATAATCTTGACTAAATCCAAAGGCGAAGGCCGAGGTGATACTCATACAGGTTACCCGATACGGTTTAAGCCAAGTCAACACATAAGCTTGGACATGAGGTGGTGTCGTGTTATCAACTTGTTGTTTAATACGACGAAACTCCGCAATAGATAGATTAGTACGCCCAGGTTTAAAATTGATGTGAATAATATTTTTTAAAGGGATATTGCGTTGTTTACGGTAATACGCCCCCGTTTTTCTGCTTAATTCGTCACTATCATTAACAATAATGGCAATTTTAGAGGGATTTAAAGCCGTTTGGGGTAATGCGACAACGGGTTCTGCCACAACATCGGTGCTATAACAATAATAGAGTAATAAAACAGCAAAAAACGGAAGAAATTGTATTCGTCTTTTTAACCGGGGACTTGTCGATGATATTGTTATCATATGGTTAAGCAAGGGGTTCTTTTTTATGGTTGCATTCCTAGCCGTTGTGATCGTGTTGTCATTAGTACATACCAGTTTGTTAGTTTAGTTTTGAAGGGTTGAGCTGGTTGATTCAAAGATACATAGCCATAAGTGAAAATGGTAACATTTTTCAAAGATTGTCGTAAATAGGGAAATAGCGGAATGAATTTGTTAGCGATATCGGGGAGTGTTAGAGAGGGGTCGTATAATCTGGCTTTGCTTCGTGCCATGAAGAAGCTTTGTCCGAAAGATACTTCTGTAACCGTGTATGATCAGATTAAAGCAATACCCATTTTTGACCCAGACGTTGATGATAACAATGTCCCTGATTCTGTCGGTTCGTTAATATCTATGATGCGAAAATCTGATGGTGTAATAATCAGTACTCCTGAGTATGCTCATGGCGTACCCGGAGCTTTGAAAAATACACTGGATTGGCTAGTGTCTTCAGAGGCATTGATTTTAAAACCGATGGTCGTAACCAGCGTATCTACTAGCGGGCTAGGCGGTGTACGTTCACATAGCGCACTCATTTTAATACTAAGTGCAATGAATACAAATGTCGTCGTGGAAGGTTCTATAAACATTCCCTATGCCAAAATAAAATTTGATGAAAGCATGAACCTCACGGATGACTTAACTAAAAAGGCGATAGGCATTTCGTTTTTAGCCATGAAGCAGGCAATAGAAAATGCCTAGCAAACGACTGTGGGTTCACGACGTTTTTTGAATTTTTTTTAGCCAATAATTAAAGGATAGCGATGTCATGGGGTTATTTTTTTTGTATTCGCAAAATATTATGGATCTGCTCATATTGCATAATTCCTGTTGTCAGGAACTATGAGCGATGACTTTTTTTTGTAAAAAGAATCAATTATTACTGCTCGTTATTTTTCTCGCTTGCGGGAATGGTAACTTGGCATTTGCAAGGGAGACGACGAATGGACCGCTAAAGGTTCATAGTACGAATCCTCGTTATTTTGCCGATGTTTCTGGACAGGTTGTTTATCTCACCGGCTCGCATAGTTGGGATAATCTTCGTGATTGGGAGCCGATTGAGTTTGATTTCGATCGCTATCTCCTGTTTCTGAAGGAGAAAAATCACAATTTCATCCGCTTGTGGGCCTGGGATCTACCTCAGTTTGATGCCACGGCTCACTACGACCTGAAGGCGGACAATGTGACCCCGTTTCCTTGGGTGCGTACCGGCCCGGGTTCCGCTGTCGATGGCAGGCTGAAGTTTGATCTGAAAAAATTTAACCCTGCCTTTTTTAATCGTTTGCGAGAACGAGTTAAGGCGGCAGGGGCACAGGGTGTCTACGTTTCGATCATGCTGTTTGAGGGATGGAACGCGTATCGACTCGAAGATGCTCGTAGTCGCAACACCCATCCGTTCATCGGTTCTAACAATATAAATGGAATCGATGTGTCCGGAAACCGGATCTATTCTCTCGACGTTCAAGAGGCCGTCAATATTCAGGAAGCCTACGTGCGTAAAGTCATTGATACGGTTAACGACCTTGACAACGTGTTGTACGAAATCGCAAACGAAGCACACCCGGGTTCGAAGGACTGGCAGTACCACATGATCGATTTCATTAAAAATAATGAAAAAGAAAAACTTCATCAGCATCCCGTTGGCATGACCTACTTCGGCGGGAATAATCTCAACGCGATATTTTTTGAAAGTCCCGCTGATTGGATATCTCCCGGTTCTGGAACGTACTACGGGAACCCGCCTGCTAGTGATGGCCGTAAAGTCCTGATTACTGATTCGGATCACCTTTATCCTTTGAAGGCCAACCATCCTTGGGTTTGGAAATCGTTTTGTCGCGGAATGAACGTGATACTTATGGATAGTTTTACTGTGAAATCGTATGGCACGTTCGAGCGGTCGGCGAATGCGGGCAACGAACGTAGTCGAGCCGCAATGGGGCATGCCAAGTCGATTGCCGATCGAATGGCTTTGGACAAAGCGGTTCCACGCGATGCGTTGTCATCTACCGGGTATTGTTTGGCTGTTCCTGGTCAGGAATATCTTGTCTATCAACCAAAAAAAGGGGGGTTTACAGTGGATCTTAAACCGGGAAATTATCAGGTCGAGTGGATTCATCCCGTTTCCGGAAAAACGGTTCAAGGCGAAGCGATCTCTAGCAAGGGCGGTTTGCATTCGTTTCGTGCAAAATTCAATAACGATTCCGTATTGTACCTAAAGAGGCTTCGATAGTCTCCTGGCGTGGCATCTCACCAATGTAAGGTGACCTCGATTTTTCCCGCTGCGTTATTCGAATCATATTTTGCACTATACACCCTGAAAAAAGTGCCTTGGGGCGCATTCGCGTCCAACTGCGTTTTCTAGTTTTAAATTTAATATATTCATTTATCAGCCGATATAGCTAGTCATAGCTGACATGCCTCCCAGTAAATGGAACAGAGTGTCTAACAGTTCAGCAGGCATTGGGGAATGCAAATATATGAAAAAATCACTATTTTGGACGCTTTTTATTCCGCTTAGCCTTGTTCTGGTTATTTGTTTGATTGCGCTGGCATTCTATATTCCATCTCAAATCAAGAAAAACACCGAGGCGAACGCCATCACTATTGCAGAAAATAGTGTTCAACAGTTTAAAACCTTACGTGCTTATTATACTAATAATGTAGTTAAAAAAGTGGTTGGAAGAAGTGACATTCGAGCATCGTTTAATCATAAAAATGAACCTGATACGATCCCTTTGCCAGCAACCTTGATCCATGACCTTAGTAAAGAGCTAGGGAAACAGGGCAGTACCATTAAATTATATTCTGCTTTTCCATTTCCCAATCGTCAAGAACGCGTTCTTGACTCTTTTGAAACGGAGGCATGGAATTTACTTACTGAGGATCCAAAAACAGTGGTGAGCCAGACTGAAGAAATTAATGGTGAAATGATGACACGAGTTGCGATTGCCGATACGATGGTCAGCGACATGTGTGTGCATTGCCATAATACTCGTCTTGATACTCCTAAAAACGATTGGAAGTTGGGTGATGTTCGTGGTGTTCTTGAAGTGGGTATTCCTATTGGGCAACAATTAGCGGCTGGACAAGTGTTAAGCAATAACATTACCGGAATATTGGCGGCGGTTATCTTGCTCATATTTGCTGTGTTGTATGTACTTTACCAACGTACTATTGGTAGCAAGTTAGACCGTCTATCTTTTGCTTTGCAAGATATTGCTGAGGGTGAAGGTGATCTGACTCAACGCTTGGATGAAACGGAAAAAAATGAACTGGGTCAGGTTGCCCATTGGTTTAACGTATTTATGGATAACTTACAAAATCTGGTTAGAGAGGTTGATACGGCATCTAAAGGTGTGGCGGTAACTTCAGATGAACTTTCTACTCTTTCTAGTAATATGCGTTCAATTATCCATGTTCAAAGCACGCGAACGACCGAAGTTGCTTGTGCTATGAGCGAAATGACGGCAACAGTCATGGAGGTTTCTCGCTATTCTCAAGAAGGTACTGTTGTTGCGAATCAAGCCAGGCAGGAAGCTGATGACGGGCGTAGTATCGTTGGTGATAGTATCAATGTGATACAGGAATTGACCAGTGACGTTGAAAAAGCAACGGTCGTTATTCAGCAGCTAGAATCGGATACCGACCAAATTGGCAGTGTTCTGGGTGTGATTCGTGATATCGCCGAGCAAACGAATTTGTTAGCGTTAAATGCGGCAATTGAAGCGGCTCGTGCGGGTGAGCAGGGTCGCGGCTTTGCAGTAGTCGCAGACGAAGTACGAGCGTTAGCCAGTCGTACCCAGCAGTCGACTCAAGAAATTCAAGCAATGATTGAGCGTTTACAGCAAGGATCGCGAGATGCAGCAGGCGTTATGAAGGTGAGCTGGGAACAAGCGCAAGCCGGTGCAGAACGTGTGGCACAAGCAGGTATGTCCTTGGAAGCGATCGTTTCATCTATACAAAAAATAAGTGATTTTAATATACATATAGCCAATGCGACTAAAGAGCAAAGTCAGGCTACCTCGGAAGTTGATCGCAATATAATCGAAATTACGGCACAAGCTGAAAATGCAAAAGAGGGAGCCGAAAAAACGGCGTCCTCTGGTGATATGCTGACTCAGCAGGCCGCGCAATTACAAAAGCTAGTAAACCGGTTTAAAGTCTAGAGATAATAGTCGCTTTTATCCTAGAAAATGCAGTTAGACGCGAATGTAGAGCGCAAGTGCTATACATCGTGGATCAACTGCGTTTTTTAGGGTGATCGTAATTGCCCTCGTTTATCCTGCTTGGCGTATTCTACGGTATTGCTAACCCCTTGTTGACTGTTGCCTCCTAATATATAGATAAAGTTACGATAATGAACCAGTGTTGCTGCACTTCTTGCTGTATTGAGAGAGCTTGCACTGCGCCACTGACCTAACGACCCTTTTTTTGAGATGTCAGCGAACTCAACACTGGCTAAGCGCTGTGTACCATCGTGTCCCCCAGCAATATAGAGATAGTGATTGAAGGCGGTCGCACTGGCAATGAATCGGGGTTGACGCAGCCGCGAAGGTTCCACTGTCCAGGGCGAAAGTGTCTTGTTGGGGAGTATGGTTGTTGTTTCAACATCGCCATAACTCATCGTATTGCTTTTATCAACATGGCCAGCAAGTAAAATTATTTTATTATTGTGGCGGGCCGCAGAATGAATATAGCGATCAATTTTCGATGGTTCTGATTCTGCATGCCAATGTTTAATATCGCCATTAGGCAAAACCTCTGCTCGCTCTATGGTCTTTAAAAAAGAACCATTATAGCCGCCGAGGGCATAAATAGTCTGGTTGTTGTTGACCACGCGCAACCCACGCCGGGGTGTACTTAAATAAGCTTGCTTTATCCAGGTGCCAAGACCGCCATCGGTAAGAATTTTTGCTCGTTCGACAGAGGCTAATGGAATATTATCATCTCCAAGAGGCCCATTGGCACCGCCAACAACGTAGAGAAAGTGACCGAGAATGGCGGAGTCTAGGTAAAACCGGTTTTCATTTAAAGCGGTGGTGGATTGCCAGGGACCCAGTGACCCATCTGTATTGATTTTGCTGTATTCTACGGTTCGTACATACTCTCCATAGCCGTTGACGCCACCCATTATGTAAATATGATTTTGATGTATCGCCGCAGAAAATGCTCTACGGGCATGCTGGAATGATTGGGTATAGACCCACTTAAGCGGTGCCAGACTTGTTTTTTTTACGATGGATCGAGAAGGTGCAGAATGGTAAGTCAGTACGACGATGGCGATAATTACAATGCTTGAAAGTGCACCATAAAATACAGATTTGTGAGCGAGCACGGGATATTCCTGTTTGTTATTGAGGTTCGAGGATAGTATATACCCGTAGTGTTTGAGATTTAGGTATTGAGTGTGCATCCTATTGCAAGGAGTTTCGACGTCGTCAGGGAATGAAGAAGGCGTGCAAGCATACCTAAATCTTAACCGCCATGGGTATATAATAGCTTAAAATATAGCTTGATGATGAAAAAAGCAGATGAAATATACAGTAAGTAAACTGATTAAACTTTATGAAAGTAATTATGAGCGTTTGTCAATCATAATGCCTTCATTGGATATGACTGAAACAGATGTTGATCTGAGGGTGCAGGGCATCACGGGTTTAGTTGTTAGAGTGTTGGAACATTGCAAATATACCACTATTGTTAAGCTCTCAATTGTTTATGATCATAATACTCGTTTTGGCACCAGTATAGCGATGACCGTGCGTATCTATTACGATGCGCAAGTCGCTGAAGTGATGTCTTATCAGGGCTGCGGGCGATTAAAGTCTCGTTATCATTATCCTAATGAAGCCATGTTTATGCCTAGGGAAAAGTTACAAGTTAATCAATTTCTGGAAGAATGTCTGGAACATTGTCTGCTCGTATCAGATGAGCAGAGTTGCTTGACATTGTTGTCTGCAAGTTAAATGAATATAAAAAACCTCCTTTAATATCTAGTTTTTAGAGTCGTAATTTCCTTCCATAAAATTTAAAGAAATAGCCGCTTTACGCCGATAGCCCCTTGTCAGGTACGCTATTTGGGGTAGCCGAAAAGGCTGGGGTTTAAGTCGCCATTTTTCGTACATTATTAGGTTTGCTAAAAAATAATTTGGCTTCATAGTACGTCAGTGAACGTATTTTGCCAGTTTATCTTGCTTGCACCTAGGGTATGGGTTATTTCCGTAATTGAGATATTTAAATATGTTCAGTTTTAAACACGCACCATTGCTTTTAAAAATAAATATTATTGTGGCTATTATTTTCATTATGGTCATTGCTGCAGTGACGGGTTATACCGGTTATAGAGAAAAAAGCACAGCATTAGATTTTGCTAAAGAACAAGTCAAAGATATGAGTACGTTTTATTTTGACAGTTTAAATACCATGATGTTAACGGGCACCATGGATCAGCGTAGTGTCCTGCGCAATAAAATTTTACGCCGTCCTGGAATAAAAGTGGCTAGAGTCGTGCGCGGTAACCCGGTTAAGCAGCAATTTGGTCGTGGGTTTGATGAAGAACAGCCACAAGATGCCCTAGATAAAAGGGCATTGGAAGGGGAAGATATTTTAATCGTTGAAAAGGGTGAGGAAGGTCGGTTGATTACGGTTTTGACCCCGTTTAGAGCGACAGAAAATACCCGAGGTGTCAATTGTTTGCAGTGCCATAATGTACCTAGTGGTGCGGTGAATGGTGCAATTCGAGTGAGTTTTTCACTTTCTGAGATGGATAAAAAAATTGAAAATCAGTTATGGATAGAAGTTATTTTCAACGTTGTTTTACTCACAATAGGATTGTTTATGATCAATTTTATTGTGAGGCGCTGGGTCACCAAGCCGTTGAACGGTTTAATCTCTGTTGTACAACTTCGTGCTGGGGGAGATATTAATGTTAGAGCGACAGTAGTAGATGAAGATGAAGTCGGAAAATTGGCGCTTGCTTTCAACAGTATGGCAGACAAAGTGAATGAAAGTGTCACTCGAGAACATGAAATCGCTGAAGACCTGCGCAGTAAAGTTGATCATTTATTGGAAGTGGTCAGTAAAGCAGCGCGGGGAGATTTAACGGGGCAGATTCGCCTGGTGGGTGATGATGCGATTGGTGAACTAGCTCAAGTTATACAAATTATGATCAACAACCTCAGGTTGTTATTAACAGAAAAACACGATGCCATGGAAGAAATACAGGAGAAAGTGGATCGTATTTTGGCCGTTGTAACGAAAGCTGCGGAGGGTGATTTGACAGGGAAGGTTGATGTCCATGGTGATGATGCGATTGGTCGTTTGGCCTCTGCTGTACAGGTGATGATCGATAATCTGCACTTGTTGGTTTCTCAAGTGCAGCAATCAGGGATTCAAGTGTCCTCATCAGCAACAGAAATTGCCGCTACAGCTAAAGAGCAATTGGCTACGATGAGTCAGCAGGCCGCGACTGTTAACGATATTGTTACTACGTCAACCGAAATTTCGGCAACAGCACAGAGTTTGCTGGAGACAATGACTGAAGTGGCAACCGTCTCCGAAGATACAACGGAGTTTGCTAACAGTGGTAAGGTCGAGCTGTCAACAATGGAGCAAACTATGAATTTGGTGGTTGATGCATCTCAAGCCATTGGTGGTAAGCTGGAGGCACTAAGAGAGAAAGCAGCCAGTATTAATACAGTTGTGACAACCATTACCAAGGTTGCAGATCAAACTAACCTGCTTTCCTTGAATGCTGCCATTGAAGCGGAAAAAGCCGGTGAACACGGTCTTGGTTTTTCTGTTGTTGCGACTGAAATTAGACGCCTGGCAGATCAAACAGCCGTCGCATCATGGGATATTGAACAGCTCATCAACAAAATGCAAATGGCCGTAACTGCCAGTGCAATGAGTGTGGAAAAGTTTTCGGAAGAAGTCAAACAAAGTGTTAATGAGGTTGATGTGGTTAGTACTAAGCTAACACGAATTATTGAGCAAGTTGAAGTCTTGCCACCTCGTTTCGAAAGTGTGCGAGAGGGTATGCAGTTTCAAAGCCAGGGTGCAGTGCAGATTAAGCAGGCTGTAGCATTACTTAATGAGTCTGCTCAGCAAACGGTAGAATCATTAATACATTCTGAGTCAGCGATTGATAAATTAAATGCTGCGGCGCGAGGCTTGCAACAAGGCGTAAGTAAATTTAAAGTCTAAGGCAGGTTTGAAGAAAGTATGTTGATCTTACTCATGAAAGTTAATAACCATCATGTCGGTATCGATGTTAAAGAGGTTGTTGAGGTTATTCCACGAGTGTCTTTGAGTGCTACTAAAGAAGCATGTCACTCTGATCACAGTCAGGGAAATTTGAGTTATCACGGAGAATTTGTCCCCGTATTTGATCTGAGCTATTTGCTGGCATTAACGTCAACAGAACAAAGTTTAAGTTCTCGTATTATTGTTAGCCAGGCACCAAACTCATGTAAAGATAATAAAATAGGTTTGATTGCTGCACATTTGACTTCAATAATGACTATTCCTGTTGAACAAAAGAATTGGTTGCATGCTGAGAAGTTAATGAACTTAGTTCAGCAAGACGACATGGCGATTCACCTTCTTTCAGTGGAACGTATTATGGATTGTTATTATGCTTATGGGGACTTAAATATGTTGCCAAAAATTGGTGCTCCTCTCTAGGGAAATGCAGGTGTCGCTTAATCTCATCGAAAAATGGCTGGCCGAAAAAACAGGTATTTTGCCTGAAAGAGTAGGGCATGAGCTCATCAGGCAAGCCGTTTTTGCTCGCATGGCAGAAAATGAATGCGGGGATGTGGAGACCTATTTTTCCTTGTTAACCAGTCGGGATCAGGAATATGATGCTTTCATAGCAGAAGTAACGGTGTCTGAAACCTGGTTTTTTAGAGATGAAGTGCCTTATCAATTTTTAGCTGAAGTGGTGCAACAACAATGGGTACAGACGAAATCATTACCTTGCCATGTCTTAAGTATTCCCAGCTCCAGTGGCGAAGAGCCTTATTCTATTGCTATTGCGTTGTCAGAGCTGGGGCTGAACAAAAAAGATTATGTGATTGATGCGGTTGACATTAACCGTGAAATTATTGAAAAAGCACGTAAAGGCATATATCGACCTCATTCTTTCCGCGGTAAAGATCAAAAGTTCCTGGACCGTTATTTCAAAAAAACAGAAGGAGAGTATCATCTGATTGACGCGGTGAAAAGCCGGGTGAATTTTTCTGTTGGTAATGTGTTGCAGCTAGATGATTTATGTATAGGTCGATTTTATGACATTATATTTTGCCGAAACTTGCTTATTTATTATGATTTAAAAACACAATTACAAGTTTTGAAAAAAATACACCATCGTTTGCGACCTAATGGCATATTATTTACCGGGCACGCAGAAGCAAATAGTTCTTTAAATCAATATTTCACTGGTGTTGGCCCTATAGGTGCTTTTGCTTTTGCTAAACGTAATCACGTAACAGAACAATTTGATGCCATGCCTTCGCGTGTTGTTCATTCAAATAATAAAAAATCAAAGAATAAAAAAAATCGGTTAGAAAATAATGTATCACTATCTTTATCTGAACATCAAAGACGCCGTTACCATGAATTCCGTGCACCAGAAATGGCACTGAAAATTGAAGAGGTTGCAAATAGCGGTGATCTTGATGAAGCAAATAGACTTTGTCAATTAGTACTTTCTGATAGTTCTGATCCAGAAATTTATTATGTTTGTGGTTTGGTAAAAGAAGCGGAAGGGGAGCCTCATCGTGCGGAAGCACTGTTTAGAATGGCTTTGAAATGGAACCCTGAGCACTATAATGCGTTGACTCATTTGGCGGCCAATCTTCAGTCCAGAGGCTTTAGTGTGGAAGCAAAAAAAATAAAGAAATTTGTTATCCGTAAATTTGAGGGTCACTCAGATGAATGAGGGTGATATCAAAATGCATGATTGCTGGAATTTGATCGGGTCGAGAAGTCCTAAGGGCGCGAGTTGCGAACGTTTGAAAAACGTCATTACTTGCGTTAATTGTGATGTATATGTCAAGGCGGGCCGGCGTCTTCTTCATCGTGACGCACCTGTAGGTTATATTGACGAATGGGTAGAAATTATATCGACGGCAGAAACTTTAGAAAAGAAAGAAACAACATCGGTCATCATTTTCAAAATACAAAACCAGTTGGTTGCCTTGCCTTCTCGACTTTTGGATAAAGTTGTTATTCCGGGGCGTGTACATACACTGCCTCACAATAATTCATCGTATATAGCTGGAATCACTAATGTTCAAGGCGAACTTGCTGTAAGCCTGGATATCAATCGTTTGTTAGTTGGTAAAGATAGCCGGAAGCCGATAGATGAAAGTCGTTTTCCCAGAAATGTTGTTATTAAACTGGCAGGTGGGCTGTGGGCTTTTGAGGTTGAAGAAGTTGTTGGTATAGAGCGTTTGAAGTTTGAGACCGTTGCTTTAGAAGCTGAGCGATGGTCTGGAGATGAGAAATTCGTAGATTCCTGTTTTTTATGGAAAAATAAGACAGTTATTATGCTTGATGATACGGTGATCGAAAACGTTCTAAGAGGCATTAGAATGTAATGACGGATGATAATGTATTTTCAGACTTACCTATGTTGGAGCTTTTCAGAGGTGAAGTTGAACAACAAACTGCGGTGCTGACGGATGGCTTGTTGTTGTTGGAAAAAGGAAAAGCCAACGATGCGACGATAGAACCTTTGATGCGTGCAGCACATTCAATGAAAGGTGCCGCTAGAATTGTCAATCGTAATGTGATTGTTGAGGTTGCTCATGTCGTAGAAGATTTTTTTGTCCAGGCTCAGCAACTACATGCTTTGGTCACTGAGCAGCACGTCGATGTCTTGTTACAAGCGGCCGATCTTATTGCCAAACTGGCGATGGACTATGAGCAAGATGATGCTATTTCTGCAGCGGAGCACGGGCAATGTGATGCCATAAAATTAGAAATGAAGTCGTTAACTAACAAACTGAAATCATCAGAGGGGGATGCTGATGTTGAAAAAAACGATGATCCAGAAATAAAAATCGCGCGACCAGATCAAGATTTAATCCCTACTGAAAGCGTAACAGATATAGATGCAGAGATCTTGCCTGTGTGTTATATCGATACAAAAAAACCAACTAAAACAGGAGAAAGAAGGCAAGATAGAACACTTAAAATGTCCAGTGAACGGCTTGACCAATTGATCGCATTAACTGGTGAGTATATGGTTCAAACAAGATGGTTGAGACCCTTTGCTCAATCACTACAGCGAGAAAAAAGGGAGCAATGGGAGCTGGTCTCGATGGTTGATGGGTTCATGGAAGAATTGCTGACGAGTCGAGTTGATGACAGTGTTGTGCAAAAAATAGAGGAAATCAGGAAGCATGCGCTTGCTTCCCGAGACCGGGTTGCAAAAAGTGCAGCCGAACTGGAAGCCTATGACGTTAAAGCAGAAAGTTTAGCCAGTCGATTACATGGTCAAATTATTGCTTGTCGTATGCGACCCTTTAGAGATGGTGTGAATGCTCTGCCGAGAATTATTCGTGATGTCGCCCGCTCATTGGGTAAAGATGTTTCACTTGATATGGAAGGGCTGGATACAAAAGTAGATCGCGATGTTCTTGAAAGAATTGAAGCCCCCTTAAGTCATATATTAAATAATGCGATTGATCATGGTATAGAAGATGCGAATACTCGAGAGGCAATAGGGAAACCCCGTAAGGGGAGGCTGATATTATCGGCTTATCATCAGGGCGGCATGTTATATATATCATTGTCAGATGATGGTAGAGGTATTGATTTTTCGCAACTGAAAGAAAAAATTATCACGAAAGGTCTGGCGAAACCGGAGGTTGTTGAGCAGCTTAACGAACAAGAGTTAACCGAGTTTATGTTTTTACCTGGGTTTTCAACGAAAAGCGAAGTGAGTTCCTTATCAGGTCGAGGCGTGGGTTTAGATATTGTTCGGGAAGTCATGCAAACCATGGGCGGTGGTATTGAGCTTGAGTCCGTTTCCGGTCAGGGGACGCGGTTTAAAATGCGTTTGCCGCTCACCTTATCGGTTGTACCTTCTTTATTAGTTCAAATCAGTGGCGAGCCTTATGGGTTTCCTTTGGCGAGAATCGACACCATTGTTCAGCTTCCCACCAGTGATATTTATCAGCAAGACAACCAGCAATTTGCCATTATCGAGGGTATGGAAACCTTATTGGTCTCGGCGGCACGTATTCTAGATATAGAGGCTAAAGAATCTAAAAGTCGCAATTTGTCTGTGCTCGTAATTGCCGGTCAAGAACTCAGAATAGGGTTTGTTGTAGAGCAATTTTTAATAGAAAAAGAGTTGGTTGTAAAAAAATTGCCGAGTCAGCTCGGCGCAGTTCAAGATATCGCCTCTGCTGCATTTATGGAAGAAGATGGTTCACCCGTATTAATTATCAATGCTGAAGACATTGTTCAAACTACACGCAACGTCATTGAATCAGGGGAGTCGATAAGTTTATCAAAAAATGTAACAAAAAATAAGTCGACTGAAAAAAAACGTATTTTAGTGGTTGATGATTCTATTACGGTGAGAGAAATAGAGCGAAAACTGTTGCTGAGTTCAGGGTATGACGTAGACGTTGCAGTAGATGGCTTGGAAGGGTGGAACGCGGTGCGCAAGAGCGTCTTTGATGTTGTGATAACCGATGTTGATATGCCGAGAATGAATGGGTTACAACTGACTCAACTGATAAAAAAAGATTCCGCACTCAGACATATTCCCGTGATGATTGTTTCGTACAAAGATAAAACCGAGGATAAAGACAGGGCATTAACACATGGGGCGGATTTGTTTTTAGGCAAAGCTAATTTTCATGATGATGCTTTGCGTGATGCTGTTGCTCAACTGTTGGGAAAGTAGAGAGTGATTAAAATGAAAAAAGGGTGTTTATGCGGGTAGCCATCGTCAATGACAGTTTGATCGCGGTGGATTGTTTACGGAGGATTGTTCTTTCTGGTGGACATGATGTGGCGTGGATTGCATATAATGGCGTGGAAGCAATAGCCACTTGTTTGTCGGATAGGCCTGACATTATCTTGATGGATTTATATATGCCCGAAATGAATGGCGTAGAGGCGACACGACAAATTATGGCACAGGCGGCGTGCCCGATTTTAGTGGTCACGAGTGACATTCAACAACATGCTGCACGTACTTTTGAAGCTATGGGCGAAGGGGCTTTGGATGCGGTGAATACGCCTCAGCTTGGTCTGACGGGAGACTTGGCCGGAGGTCAAGAATTGCTTCGTAAAATATCAATTATTCAGTCTTTCAGCAAAAAAGTGAGTGTACCCGATCCCGCCAGAATAAAAGTAGATGCTAAACAAAACGGGACGTCGTCCGTTCCACTTATTGCTATTGGTGCTTCGTCAGGTGGCCCTGCGGTGTTGGCGAAAATTATATCGGCATTGCCTGAAACATTAAAAGCCGCAGTGATTATTGTGCAGCATGTGGATGCGCGTTTTGCTGATGAGCTGGCGCATTGGCTGGACCAACAGTCTAAATTAAGAGTACGCAGCGCTGTTGAGGGCGATAAACCGACAGTGGGAGAGGTGTTGATTGCGAAAAGCAATGATCACTTGATTTTGAATGAGGATGGCAGTATTTCATATTGTTGTCAACCGGAAAAAATGGTTTACCGCCCATCCGTTGATGTGTTTTTTTCTTCTGTCGACAAATACTGGCGGGGTCATGTTATTGCCCTGATGTTGACGGGAATGGGTGCTGATGGCGCTGAAGGTTTGTTAAAACTATATAACAAGGGTGTGACGACACTTGTGCAAAATAAAGAAAGTTGTGCCGTTTATGGTATGCCAAAAGCAGCCGTTAAATTAGGTGCGGCTCGTTTGATTATAACGCCAGAACAAATGATAGAAAAAATATTAAGCTGGGTCGAAGAAATTAAGGCTTGAAATATGACAACATCTGATAATGAAAAAGAACAACTTCCCTTAACTCAAACCTGCGTTGCGGTGAGAGTCTTGTTGGTTGATGATCAGCGCATTATTGCGGAGGCCTTTCGTCGCATGGTTATGGATGACCCTGAAATAGAAATGCATTACTGCTCCGACCCAAATCGTGCGTTAATTGAAATTCAGTCTTTTAGGCCGACGGTTATTTTACAGGATTTGGTGATGCCTGATGTGGATGGCTTGAGTTTATTACGGCAGTTTCAACAAGACCAGGTGGCTCGGTCTGTTCCCGTTATTGTTTTAACGACAAAAGAAGATCCCAAGATAAAAAGTGAAGCGTTTGCTATAGGTGCAAGTGATTATTTAGTAAAGTTTCCCGATAAAATAGAAGTAGTTGCCCGACTCAAAGCCCATTCCCGAAGTTACCTTGCACAGCAGCAAAGAGATGACGCTTATAGCGAGTTAAAACAGTTGCAGGTCGAATTAGAGAGAAAAAATGTAGAATTGGAAGCGTTGTCTTGTCGGGACGCCTTGACCGGAATATTGAATCGCCGAGGGTTTGATGATTATCTCTCTAATGAGTGGCATCGTTCCATAAGAGATCAAAAAGAGCTGGGGTTACTGATTATTGATGTGGACTTTTTTAAACCCTTTAATGATCATTATGGTCATCAGCAAGGTGATGCGTGTTTGCAACAAGTGGCTGCAGCACTAGAAACTGGACTCAAACGGGCGAATGATATCGTGGCGCGTTATGGCGGAGAAGAATTTTCCGTTGTATTGCCCAATACGAATATGGAAGGTGCGTTACTCATCGCTGAAGCGGTTCGCGCCTCAGTTGAGAGTTTATCACTGACGCATGAGTATTCTCAGGTGGCAAGTTATATCACGGTCAGTATTGGTGTCATGTGTTGTCAGCCTGCGGCAGGCGATGCTTTGGAAAGTTTGATTGCTAAAGCAGATAAAGCACTTTATAAAGCAAAAGACAGTGGCCGGAATCGTTGCTGCGCTTATCAACCTGAGATGGAAAAAGAAGTTTGAGATATAAGTTATAGTTGAAAACCAAATCATAGAAAAATGCCAAAGGTAAAAAAATTGTTATCGATGTCATCTAAATTAATGATTGATATATTATTAACTCAAGTTTCGGAGTTCAAATTCGTAAAAAAATGGCGACTATCTAATTCATCTTAGATTTTTGAATTACTATCTTGACTTGGGGTTCACTTTAATAGGTCTATATTTTCTTTTTCCAGCATATCTATCAGACGAATCAGGGGTAGACCAATTAGCGATGTAGGATCGTCACCTTCTTGTTTTTCAAATAGAGCGATACCGAGTCCTTCTGCTTTAAAAGATCCTGCACACTGGTAAGGTTGTTCTTGTTGCAAATATTTTTCGATTGTTTCAGGTGATAAGCTTTTGAAGTAAACGCTGTAGTTCACCACATCCATTTGTAATCTATTATTTTCAGCGTTCAGTACACAAATCGAAGTTAAAAAATCTACTTTTTTACCCGATGCTTGAGTGAGTTGATGGGTTGCGTTGGTATGATTTTCGGGTTTGCCTAATACGATATTGTCGATAATAGCCGCTTGATCGGAGCCAATAATGAGGGTGTTATTGTTTGTTTTAGCCACGGTTCGAGCTTTTTTTTCAGCTAATCTTTTGACCATATCGATGGGGTCTTCCCCTGGTAATGGGTGTTCATCAATATGGGGTGAAATAACATCAAAAGGAAGCCTTAAACGTTTCATTAAAACTTTTCGATAAGGTGAGGATGAGGCTAAAATGAGTTGTGTTGTTTTAGACAATGAATTTCCTTTTGAACATTATTTGACAAATTATCGACCATCAAAGGACATAGAAGAAAATACCCACTTTTTGGTTTTTTCGCAGGTTACCCAATTTCGACTAAAGTTTCATCCGGGTTGACACTATCGCCTTTGTTGACATGAACGTCTTTGATTGTGCCTGATATCGGTGCTTGTATTTCAGTTTCCATTTTCATTGCTTCCGTAATGAGTATGGGGTCGCCTTCGGCAACGGTGTCGCCAATTTTCACTAATACCTCAACGATAGTCCCCGGCATGGACGCAGTGACATCTCCGGGTTCCTTGGCGAGGGGTCGCTTGCTTCCTTTAGCGTGACCCTGGTTGACCAAAACAGGTTCTTTTCCCCCCGACGAGACCCTGACCTCATCTAGTGTTTCCAGCATAATTTCTTCTGGGACACCATCTACTGATAAATAGAAAGGGCGGTGGTTTTGAGTTTTGTGTCCTGTTCCCGTAACGCGGACATGATACGTCTCACCATGCATGGTGACATTGAACTCTACGGGTGCGGGGCCACAAAATTCTCCGCCTTCAGTAATGGGTTCCAATGGTTCAGGTATGAGTGTCTCGGCTTCGCGTTCTTCCAAAAACTGACGAGCGACTTCAGGAAACATGGCATAAGACAACACATCTTCTTCAGAGCAAGCTAAAACACCAATTTCTTTACGCAAGGTGTCCATCTCTTCTTTTAGCAAGTCAGCAGGGCGGCAGGTTATTATTTTTTCATGACCTATTGCTTGTTGTTGTACCGTTTTATTGATTGTACCGGGGGCTTTGCCATAGTGGCCTTGAAGATAAATTTTTACTTCATTGGTCATGTTTTCATAGCGGTGATCAGCAAGTACATTGAGTACCGCTTGAGTGCCGACAATTTGGGAAGTTGGGGTGACCAAGGGTGGATAGCCGAAGTCTTTACGTACCCTGGGTATCTCTTTGAGTACCGCATTCATTTTATCCAAAGCACCTTGCTCGCGCAATTGATTTGCCAGGTTAGAAATCATGCCGCCTGGAATTTGGGTGATCTGAACGCGCGTATCGACACCGGTAAACTCACTTTCGAAACTTTTATATTTTTTTCGTACCTCATAGAAATATAACCCGATTTCTTGTAATAATTCAAGATCCAGTTTGGTGTCATATTCAGTGTCGCGAAATGCGGCCACCATACTTTCGGTCGGCGGGTGACTGGTGCCCCCCGAAAAAGTGGAAATAGCCGTATCAATACCGTCACACCCCAATTCAACGGCTTTCAATTGACACATGTCGGACAAGCCCGAAGTCGCATGGCTGTGCAAGTGCAATGGAATTGTGATGTTGGCTTTTAGAGCCGTAACAATTTGCACGGTGCTGGTCGGAGTTAGCAGGCCAGCCATGTCTTTGATGGCGATGCTGTCGCAGCCCATCGCTTCAAATTCTTTAGCGATATCGACAAACTGATCAATGCCATGTACCGGGCTGGTGGTATAACAGATTGCGCCCTGGGCGTGTTTTCCTGCCGCTTTTACTGATTCGATTGAAACACGTAAATTGCGTAAATCATTCAATGCATCAAATACCCGAAACACATCAACCCCATTGTCAGCGGCGCGGCTAACAAAGGCTCTAACCACATCGTCAGAGTAGTGTCGGTAGCCCAGTAAGTTTTGTCCCCGCAATAACATTTGTAACGGTGTCTTGGGTAAAGCTTCACGGAGCTTGCGCAGCCGTTCCCAAGGGTCTTCTTTAAGGAAGCGAAGGCAAGCATCAAACGTGGCGCCCCCCCAGACCTCGAGTGACCAAAAACCGACCCGATCCAGTTTTTCACAAATGGGTAACATATCTTCTGTGCGCATTCGGGTCGCAATCAATGATTGATGCGCATCGCGTAATATGGTGTCTGTTATATGGAGTTTAGGCATAGTATATTCTCTGGATAAAGTAACCGGATTATAATCGCATATGCGCAGCAACTGCTGCCGCAACGACTGCGGCAAGTTCTCTGGCGGGTCTTCTGACAGAATAATTGACTAACTCAGGATGGGCTTCAACAAACCCGGTATTAAATTTCCCGCTCTGAAATTCGGGTGATTGAATAATTTCCAGGTGATAGGGAATGGTCGTTTTTACGCCATAGACAGCAATATCATTCAAGGCGCGATGCGCGCGATCAAGCAATTCGTCCCAGCTGAGTGCCCATACCGTTAGTTTTGCACAGAGCGAATCATAATAAGGTGGAATTTCGTAACCGGAATAGATCGCCGCATCGGTGCGTACCCCTGGGCCACCTGGCGCGAAATAACGGGTAACACGACCAAAGCTGGGCAGGAAGTCATTTTTTGGATCTTCCGCATTGATGCGAAACTCCATTGCAAAACCTCGCTTTGTAATATCCGATTGCTGGTGAGATAACTTTAAACCAGATGCGATCAGAATTTGTTCTCGTACAATATCCAGCCCCGTGATTTGTTCGGTTACGGTGTGTTCAACTTGTAAGCGCGTATTCATTTCCATGAAATAACAGTTTTGATCTTGGTCAATTAAAAACTCGACGGTGCCCGCATTTTCATACGCAACGGCTTTGGCCGCGGTGACGGCCCAGTTGCCCAGCTTGTCACGTAAAGCATCGTCAATTTGGGGCGAAGGCGCAATTTCAATCAGTTTTTGATGACGTCGTTGAATTGAGCAATCACGTTCGAATAAGTGGATAACATGGCCGTGGCTATCGGCCAGTATTTGTATTTCGATGTGCAAGGGGTCAACAATACATTTTTCAAGAAAGACATCCGCGCTACCAAAAGCTTTAGTGGCCTCAGAGACAACCCGGTCAAAGTTTTTTTCGAGATCAGCTTCGTTTTCACAGCGACGAATGCCTCGTCCGCCTCCCCCCGAGGTCGCTTTGAGCATAATAGGGTAGCCAATTTTTTTGGCAATGACGATGGCTTCAGCAGCGCTGGAAATATTCTCTTCACTGCCTGGCGTGACCGGAATGTTAGCCTCAATCATGGCTTGCCGAGCTGCGATTTTGTCGCCCATACGGCTAATCACCGCAGCACTGGGGCCGATAAAAATCAAGTTGCGACGTTTGCAAATACGGGGTAGTTGAGGGTTTTCCGAAAGAAAGCCGTATCCTGGGTGAATTGCATCACAGCCTGTTGCGACAGCAAGATTGGCAATTCTGTGGGCATTTAAGTAGCCTGCTACGGATTCGGGCCCGAGATTATAGGCTTCGTCGGCTTTTTTGACATGTAGAGCATGTCGATCCGCGTCAGAATAAATAGCAACGGATTTGATGCCCATCTCTGCACAAGCTCGAACGATGCGAACCGCTATTTCCCCGCGATTGGCAATGAGTATCTTTTTAATCAAAGTAGGTTCCCTTTGTAATAAAAAGTCGAAAACAATCCTGTTTAATTTTGTTTATTTTCATTTGAATCAATATCTTATGTTTAAGGATAAGCAGCGTGATACGACTTAGCATTTGGATATTATGTCCGGCTCTAACGCACTCTGCAATAAGAATTTTCTAACTGGATATGGGGGGTAGAATCACAGTCTACAAAACCGGCTCGTTGGCGAAAAGAAAAAAAGGCTTGAAATCGTTCCATAATCCGCTATCCTTCAGCCCCTATTTTATGGGATAATCCCCTGATTTTTCAGGATGGTGTAGGCTGCTGTGAAATCTATTAATCCCTTTGCATATGCACGTGCAGGGAGAATATTTGAAGAAAACTTACCATTAAATAGCATGGAGCGGCTTGCGCCCATGCTCCTTGATACCCAAGGGCAAATTATTGTTGGCTTGTATTTTGATACTGATGCAGAAGGGCAAGCTTATTGCTCAGGAAATATTAAAGCCACATTAATATTAGCATGTCAACGATGTATGGACGCCCTGGAATATCAAGTTGATATCAATGTCAGGCTTGGGTTGGTGAGAACCGAGCAACAGGTTGCCCAATTGGCAAAAAAGTATGAACCTGTCTTGATTACAAAGGATGAAATTTCATTGTGTCAATTGGTAGAAGACGAGCTCGTTTTGGTTTTGCCTGCCTATGCCAAGCACGATAAAAATCAGTGTACTGGCCAAACTTCGCGTCTCGAGTTTGAAAGCAAAAAAAACAATCCGTTTGCAGTATTAACCAAGCTGAAAAAGTAGGCGCGATTTACTGGTCGCGAATAACGTTAATAAAATATATTTAGGAGAAAAAAATGGCGGTACAAAAGAGTAAAAAATCAACTTCGCGTCGGGGGATGCGTCGCGCGCATGACAGTTTGGGTACGCCCACTTTATCTGTTGATCAAGAAACAGGTGAAACGCATCGGCGGCATCACATCACGCCAGATGGGTTTTATCGTGGTCGAAAAGTTTTAGATACTAAGGATGACTAAGATTTGGCATTAACTATTTCACTGGATGCCATGGGTGGGGATCATGGCCCATCGGTTGTTGTGCCAGCGGCAGTGACTGTGAGTAACGAAAACCCTGGTTTGCATTTGGTTTTAGTAGGGCAAAAGCAAATTTTGGAGGCGGCGTTAAATAAAGAGGCTGGTGTCGCTAAAAATCGAATCCGTATCCTGCACGCATCTCAAGAAGTTGCGATGGACGAATCGCCTTCTGCGGCATTGAGACAGAAAAAAGACTCCTCAATGCGAGTGGCTATTAATCTTGTACGGGATGGCGAAGCTCAGGCCTGTGTCAGTGCGGGCAATTCGGGTGCTCTGATGGCAACGGCTCGCTTCGTATTAAAGACTATTCCAGGCATTGATCGGCCGGCAATGATTTCAACTTTACCGACAATGAATGGACATATTCATATGCTGGATCTCGGAGCCAATGTGGATAGCAGTGCGGAACAGCTTTTCCAGTTTGCGGTTATGGGTTCGGTTTTGACCTCTGCAATTAGTGGTAAAGCCTGTCCTACGATCGGTTTACTTAATATAGGCTCAGAGGAAATAAAAGGAAACGAACAAGTCAAGCAAGCGGCTTTGTTGTTGGCGGAGAGTCATCTCAATTATGTTGGTTTTATAGAGGGAGATGATATCGGTAAAGGTACGGTAGACGTTGTTGTTTGCGATGGGTTTGTGGGTAACGTTGCGCTAAAAACGACAGAAGGTGTCGCCAAAATGATAGCGCATTTCATGAAACAAGAGTTTTCTCGGAATTTTTTGACCCGACTATCCGGTGCGCTGGTATTACCCGTGCTTAATGGGTTAAAAAAGCGAATAGATCCACGCAGATACAATGGCGCGACTTTTATTGGTTTGCGTGGCACCGTCGTTAAAAGCCACGGAGGGGCAGATCAGCTTGCCTTTGCAACCGCCATCCGTGAGGCTATTGCCGAAGCTGAAAAAGCCATTCCTAAGCTCATTGGTCAGCAGCTAGAGACGATTTTAAAAGAAAGGCGTTCGGCTTGATATATTCAAAAATCATGGGTACGGGCGGTTTTTTACCAGAAAATGTGGTGACTAATGCGGACCTGGAAAAGAAAGTGGATACCAGCGATGCCTGGATTGTAGAGAGAACGGGAATTCGCCAGCGGCATATCGCGGTTAAAGGCCAAACCACATGTGATCTGGCAGAAGTCGCAGCGCGGCGTGCAATCGCCGCCGCCGGAATGGATACCCGCGATATTGATCTTATTATTGTTGCTACAACCACCCCCGATAAAGTATTTCCCAGTACGGCGTGTTTATTACAGCAAAGGTTGGGCATATCAGGATCCCCGGCATTTGATATACAAGCCGTTTGTACCGGGTTTGTCTACGCCCTTTCTATTGCTGATAAATTTATCAAAACAGGCGCTTCAAAAAATGCTTTGGTGATTGGTGCCGAAACCCTTTCTCGTATTCTGGACTGGAGTGATCGTCGAACTTGTGTGTTGTTCGGCGATGGTGCTGGTGCCGTGGTTTTAAGTGCCTCAGATGAACCGGGTATTAAATCAACGCATTTGCATGCGGATGGGCGTTATGAGTCACTTTTAAATGTGCCCAGAGGCATTTCCAGTGGTTATGAAGACCTTATCGCAGGAGAAGCCTTCATTCAAATGCAAGGTACCGAGGTCTTTAAAGTCGCGGTCAAGACATTAGGTCGAATTGTTGATGAAACGCTGGCTGCAAACGGCTTAAATGACAGTGACATTGATTGGTTGATTCCCCATCAAGCTAATCTGCGTATTATCACCGCAACGGCTAAAAAACTTAAAATGCCGATGAATCGAGTTATCCTTACCGTCGCCGAACACGGCAATACGTCTGCTGCCTCAGTTCCCTTGGCCTTAGATGTCGCAGTAAGGGACGGACGAGTTAAGCGAGGGGATTTGTTATTGCTTGAAGCCTTTGGTGGTGGTTTTACCTGGGGTTCTGCGCTCGTTCAGTATTAGTTCAAGGAATAAAAATGGCATTAGGATTTGTTTTCCCGGGGCAAGGTTCCCAGTCTGTTGGTATGCTTGCTGAGTTGGGTGTCTCTCATTCTTTACTTAAAGAGACTTTCAAGCAAGCGTCCGAGGTATTAGGTTATGACCTGTGGGCCATTACTCAGGAAGGCTCTAAAGAGAAATTGGATGACACCGCTTGTACGCAACCGGCAATGTTAGCGGCTGGCGTTGCGGTATGGCGAGTATGGCAGACGTTAAATCAACCAGCGCCAGATATTATGGCCGGGCATAGTTTAGGCGAATATACTGCCCTGGTTTGTAGCGGGGCTTTATCTTTTGACTCGGCTATAAAATTAGTTGAACAAAGAGGTCGGTTTATGCAAGAAGCGGTACCTGTGGGGCAGGGTGCAATGGCTGCAATTTTAGGTTTGTCAGATGAAGATGTATTGACGCTCTGCAAGGAAAATGCGGAAAATCAGGTCTTGGAAGCCGTAAATTTTAACTCGCCTGGCCAAGTTGTGATCGCGGGTAACAACGAGGCCATTAATAGAGCTGTTGATGCCGCCAAAAATAAAGGTGCAAAAAGAGCTTTGTTATTGCCTGTTAGTGTGCCGTCACATTGTCTATTGATGAAGCCGGCGGCGGAAAAACTGGCTCATTACTTAAGCGAGGTGACCTTTTCCACAGCGATCATTCCAGTCATTAACAATGTCGATGTTATTGCCAACAGCGAGCCTGATGGTATTAAAGATGCTTTGGTGAGACAGTTGTATCGTCCCGTACGTTGGGTGGAAACGATACAGAAAATGGCGGCTGAGGGGGTCACACAACTAGTTGAATGCGGTCCAGGGAGAGTATTGGCTGGACTCACCAAACGAATAGATAAAAATATAAAAGCGTTTCCAGTGTTGGATAATGCCAGCCTCGAAAAAGCAGTCAGGGATACGATAAAATGAGTCAAGATAAAGAAATTGCACTAGTTACCGGAGCCAGTCGGGGTATCGGTAAAACGATTGTGCAGGCGCTCGCAGCAGACAATCGTGTTGTCGTAGGTACAGCAACGACGGCGAGCGGTGCTGAAAAAATCACCGGCTATATGCAGGACGCGGGGGTTGTGGGTCGAGGGTATGATTTGAATGTCACGGACCAAGCTTCGATTGATGCATTAATGAGCAAAATAAAAGATCAATATGGAGCGCCGACCCTATTGATTAATAATGCGGGCATTACCCGGGATAATTTGATCATGCGGATGAAAGAAGAGGAGTGGGACGAAATTATTAACACTAATTTGACTTCCGTTTTTCGACTCTCAAAAGCGTGTCTGCGAGGAATGATGAAAGCACGTACAGGACGCATTATTAATATTACCTCAGTCGTTGGCGTGGCTGGCAACGCAGGACAAGCCAACTATGCCGCAGCGAAAGCGGGCATCATTGGATTTACCCGATCGATGGCCAAAGAAGTGGCCTCAAGGAACATTACCGTTAATGCGGTTGCGCCAGGGTTTATTAATACGGATATGACAAAAGATCTACCTGAATCTCAAAAACAAGTCTTGTTAGAGCAGGTTCCCTTGTCCCGATTAGGGAATCCAGAAGAAATAGCGGCAACGGTTGCCTTTCTGGCATCATCAGGCGCGGCTTATATAACGGGCGAAACGATCAATGTGAATGGTGGTATGTATATGAATTAAAATAGAAATGACTATTTTTTTGTAAATTATTACGAATATAAGGCATGAACCCTAGTATCTCAGGCTTGTTTTCAATACAATACCGACCGCAGCATGAGTACAGTGCATATGTTAGACAGCATCGATATTTGTATTCACGGCCGCAGGTCGCTAGTTTTTGGGGTTTGTCCATTATTTCAGTGTTATAATCTGAGTGAACAAGACAAAAGGCTGAACAAGAGTTGCCGTAAAGGTAGGTCTGTCAGCTGCAAATTTTAATTTTCGTTGGGAGGAATAAACAGTTATGAGTACTGTTGAGGAACGTGTCAAGAAAATCGTTATTGAACAGCTTGGTGTTAAAGACGAAGAGGTTAATAACGAGTCGTCATTCGTTGATGACCTTGGTGCAGACTCGTTAGATACTGTGGAGCTGGTTATGGCGCTTGAAGAGGAGTTCGAATGCGAAATCCCCGACGAGCAAGCGGAAAAAATCACCACGGTTCAACAAGCTATTGATTATATCAATAGCAATCTGAGCTAACTGATTATGCCAGTAATCATTCTGCTCTGCATTCATTAATGCATTTAAAAATAGATAAATTTGGTTATTTATCTCTAGCGTTTGAGATTGAAATATTAAGTGCATATCCTGTTTATTTCAATACAGCCGTGGAATGAAGAGGGTATGCCTGTCATGCAGGGATGATATATTATTAAAATACCCGTGTTGCTGGCCTTTTGTTCGTATTTTCTATTGCAACTTGAGTGACATAATCAACTATGCACCCAATGTTGCAATGAAAACGACCAACAATAACTCTGCGCACTCCGGGGTTTTGATTTTTGACCTTATTTCTTAAACCCCTAAGCTCAGTCTCTACGAGTATAGCGATACTCGTCTTATAGCTGAAAAGGTGTACTCGTGAGTAACAATAAACGGTCTGTTGTGATTACAGGGCTGGGCATGGTGAGTCCTGTAGGCTTAAATGTTGCTGATTCCTGGGCCGCTATATTAAAGGGCCAAAGTGGGATCAAACCACTGGAACATTTTGATGTCACCCAATTTTCAGTGCGTTTCGGCGGATCAGTTTGGGGGTTTGATGTCCATAACTATCTCAGTCCCAAAGAAGCAAAAAAAATGGATCCCTTTATTCACTATGGTATTGCTGCCGCAATCGAGGCTGTGGCGCACTCTGGTCTTGAAGTCACAGAGAGCAATGCACATCGCATTGGTGTTGCTATTGGCTCGGGTATTGGTGGCCTAACTGGAATTGAGAAGGGTCATGAGACGTTTGCGAAATCTGGGCCGCGCCGGATATCCCCCTTTTTTGTGCCCAGTAATATCATTAATATGATCTCTGGCAACTTTTCCATTATGTATGGTATGCAAGGTCCAAATTTTGCAATTGTGACGGCATGTACGACTGGTACGCACAATATAGGTGAGGCTGCACGTATCATCCAGCGAGGCGAAGCAGATGTGATGGTCGCCGGTGGTGCTGAAATGGCAACTTCACCAACGGGTTTAGCAGGTTTTGCTGCAGCTAGAGCATTGTCTACACGTAATGATGATCCTGCTACAGCAAGCCGTCCTTGGGATAGAGATCGTGACGGGTTTGTGTTGAGTGATGGTGCCGGTGTCGTCGTTGTAGAAGAACTGGAGCATGCCAAGCGTCGTGGTGCAACAATTTATGCTGAGGTGATTGGTTTTGGTATGAGTGGCGATGCCTACCATATGACGCAGCCGTCAAATGGAGGAGAGGGCGCCAGCCGTTGCATGGAAAACGCTCTGCGCGACGCCGAAATCAACCCGGAACAAGTGGATTACATCAATGCGCATGGGACTTCAACACCGGCTGGTGATCTCGCAGAAACGGTCGCGACGAAACGTACCTTTGCTGATCATGCGAATAAGTTAGCCATCAGTTCTACTAAATCAATGACGGGTCATTTGCTCGGTGCTGCAGGTGGGATAGAAGCCATTTTTAGTGCTTTGTCTCTGCACCATCAAGTTGTGCCTCCCACCATTAATATCACGAATCCTGATCCAGAGTGTGATCTTGATTATGTTCCCGACACCGCCAGAGATATGAAAATCTCCATTGCGATATCTAATTCTTTTGGTTTTGGCGGCACCAACGGCACATTGATATTGCAGCGCTATTCTTGAATCTCAATGGTCACCATCATTATTTTAACTCAATTTTCGCAGTATTTTCGGGTGAATCAAGGCGTAGCGAAATGAGCATAGTACGCTATATGGCTGGAGCTGTAACGCAGAGTCACGCGAAAAGAGCAATAAATGTTAAAATAATTATAGTGGGCGTACTTATAAAACTCAGTTGGACGAGGATGCAGAGTGCAAGGTATGGGTTTAGATAACATAGTGAACAAAATTATCATCACCTTGAAGGTGATCAGATTTTGTTCGCATTGCTAGATGAGCCAAGAGCCTGTGCTATACACCGTGGGTCCACTGATCTTTCCAGGTTGATACCATGGGCTTGCAGTCCATAAATTGTGTCGTCCAGACTCTTCCGTACTATGATGATTTGCTGACGCTTCATGAAGCCTTACCTGAGCGCTATCCTTATTTATTAGAAAGTACAGCTCAGGCTAATGCCAATAGTCGCTATGATATCTTGTTTGCTTTTCCGCAGTGCTGTTTAACGTTGAACTCAGAAGGTCTTCGTTTTGATGCCGGGCCAAAAGTAAATCTGTCTTCATTTCTTGAGGAATTTGATCAATGGTATCAGCGTGAACGGCAGCCTGACAGTGGCAGCGATTTACCCTTTACGGGAGGGTGGTTCGTTTATTTGGGTTACGAACTGGCCGCGGAAATAGAATCCCGTCTATACTTTCCCCGGCGCGACATCAATCATCTCCCCATTGCTTTTGCGACACGAGTTTCTTCTGCTGTTATTCGAGATCACGAAAAACGCTGCATATATTTGGTCAGTGAAGCTGGGCATGAGGAGAAAAATCAGACACTGCTGGCAGACTATAAACACTATGCAGCTAACCATGCCATACGTTTTGATTCGACTCTTGAACTGGTCGAGGAAACCGCAACTAAATTTACCCAAGGGGTGGAAGCAATTAAAGAATATATCCGGGCAGGGGATGTCTTTCAAGTCAATTTGTCACGCTTGTGGAGAGGAAAACTGGCGAATTCAGCACACATAACCCACCTTTATCAAAAACTTCGAAAGTCGAACCCAGCACCTTTTTCCGGATTGATAAAACATCAGCATGCTTATGTCATCAGTTCTTCACCTGAGCGGTTGGTGAGTTTGAAGAAGGGTATCGTTGAAGCTCGGCCTATCGCAGGGACTCACCCCAGAAATGACGATGTCAGGATAGATCAAGCCTTGTCTGAGACGCTGCTTGCTCACCCGAAAGAACGGGCTGAACACATTATGCTCATTGACTTGGAACGCAATGATCTAGGACGTATTTGTCAGCCTGGCAGTATTAAAGTAAACGAACTTATGGTGTTAGAGTCCTATCAACATGTTCATCATATTGTCTCGAATGTTATAGGTCATGTGCGGGCGTCGGTGTCTCCATCCGATGTCATTCGTGCCTTGTTTCCAGGAGGCACCATTACTGGTTGTCCCAAGGTACGGTGTATGGAAATTATTGAAGAACTAGAGCAGGCAGAGCGTGGTCCTTATACCGGTTCAATGGGGTATATCAATCGCGATGGATCCATGGATTTGAATATATTAATTCGAACTATACTGGCGGATGGCAAAGACATTTCTTTTCGTACCGGTGCGGGGATCGTGATGGATTCAGATTCCGGAATGGAGCTTAAGGAAACACAAGCCAAGGCGAAAGGGCTGGTGCTTGCTTTAACCCAGCATCAATGATCATGAGATATTCGCTGGTTAATGGTGAGGTTCTCGATCAAATTACGATAAACGATCGCGGTTTGCTCTATGGCGATGGTTTATTTGAAACTCTATTACTCGATAACCAAAAATTATGTTTATGGCCCTATCATTATCAGCGTCTCGCGGAAGGATGCCAGCGTCTTGGTATCGCCATTCCAAATGAATCGTTGTTGCTTGATGAAATAAAAAAAACTATAAAGCATGCTAAAACAACACGATCTGTTATTAAGCTACTGCTCACTCGAGGTTGCGGAGGGCGAGGTTATAGAGCATCTCAAGCCAGGTCTTCGGCGACGCGAATCATACAATTATTCGATGCTGAAAAATATGATAATGAATTAACCCAGCAGGGTATTAGGGCACGGGTTTGTGATACCCCTCTTGGTAAAAATAGGAAACTGGCAGGCATCAAGCACTTGAATCGCCTTGAACAAGTGTTGGCGCGTAGTGAGTGGCAACAAAGAGACATCAGGGAAGGTGTTATGCTAGACAGCGATGCCTATGTTATAGAAGGCACGATGACGAATATATTCTTAGTGATTGATAACTTCATAGTCACTCCAAAGTTAAAAGAATGCGGAGTGCATGGAATTATTCGACGGCTTTTAATAGAAAAGCAAAAATGCTTACCTTTTCCTATACAGATAAGGCCGGTGCAACAACAAGAACTCTATGCGGCTCACGAAATTTTTTTTACGAACAGCCTTATTGGTGTCTGGCCCGTACAGCAATTGGAAAACCATAGATATGGTACAGTAGAGGTCGGCAAAGAGTTAGGCCGAAAAGTGAAAATTTGGCAAAATGATGGATAAAAGGTGTAAGTTCTCTTGTTTAAGATAGTTGGCATTTTAATTTTGTTGAGTAGCTTCGTTGGGGGTTGGTTCATCTTGGAATTTCAGGCGTTTATCAAGGCGCCACTGTTGGTTGAGACCAATGCGCAACAAAGCATTTTGATTCATCCTGGCACCAGCTTAAATAAACTGGCCGATACTTTGTATCAAAATAAAATAATACAACACCCAGTCTACTTTAAACTATCAGCTCGGTGGCAGGGCTATGAGAGAAAAATAAAGGCAGGAGAGTACCTTCTTACCCCGGGGATGAGTGCCGAAGATTTATTGAACATGTTGGTCAGCGGAAAAGTCATTCAGCATGCGGTTACCCTCATAGAAGGTTGGACCTTTAAACAAGTGCGTACTGCCCTGGTTGACAATAAAAATATTATTTCGACCCTGAGTGTGTTGAGCGATGCCGACGTGATGACTGCGCTCGGCTACGAAGGTTTGCATCCCGAAGGAAGATTCAATCCTGATACGTATCATTTTCCGGGGGGCACAACGGATCTTAAATTTTTAGCACGAGCATTCAAAGAAACGGAAAATTATTTACAAGAAGCCTGGGAAAAGCGAGATAAAAATTTACCTTTTAAAACGCCTTATGAAGCGTTAATTTTAGCTTCCATCGTTGAAAAAGAAACCGCCGTTGCTGATGAGCGAGCACAAATAGCAGGAGTATTTGTGCGTCGCTTGAAAAAAAATATGCGTTTGCAAACAGATCCGACGGTTATTTATGGCATGGGTGATCTCTATAACGGTAATATCAAAAAAGCCGATTTGAGGCGTGATACGTCGTACAATACGTATACCCGGCATGGCTTGCCCCCAACGCCGATTGCATTGGCAAGCCAGCAAGCGATCGATGCGGTACTTCATCCTGAAGAGGGTAAGAGCTTGTATTTTGTTGCTATGGGTGATGAAGGACGGCATTATTTTTCGGCAACGCTGGAAGAGCATAATAAAGCAGTCAGAGAGTATCAAATACTCAAACCAAAAAGAGCGCGTGCAGAGCAAAGAAAAAGCAAGGATGAGACACTATGAACGGGTGTTTTATATCGGTTGAAGGTATAGAAGGGGTAGGGAAAAGTACCAATATAGATTATATCTATCAATATTTGAAGAAGGCAGGTATTGATGTGATGCAAACCCGGGAGCCTGGAGGGACTGAGCTGGGAGAGGCGATAAGAGAAATTTTGTTAGCGCCTCATTTTAGTGATATCACCCATGACACGGAATTATTATTGATGTTTGCTGCCCGTTCGCAGCACATCGCAAAAAAAATAATCCCCGCATTATCTCAAAATCAATGGGTACTGTGTGATCGTTTTACCGATGCAAGTTACGCTTACCAAGGCGGCGGGCGGGCTATCGACTATGAACGTATTGAAGTCTTGGAGCAGTGGGTGCAAGGCACGCTCAGACCGGATGTGACTTTACTGCTTGATGCACCTGTTGAGCTGGCAATGCAGCGGGTACATCGCCGAGGGGATCATGATCGTTTTGAAATGGAACAGGAAATTTTTTTTCAAAATGTTAGAAAAAGCTATCTAACGATGGCCAAACGGTTTCCTGATCGCTATCGAGTGATTGATGCCTCACTTGATCTTAAGCAGGTTCAATCACAAATAAAAAAAGAAATTGGCCTCACTATTAAAGAATATCAAGCGTGATTTATCCCTGGCAACAAAGCCAATGGGCATCGCTACTTGTTCGAGTCAAGCAAAATAAATTACCCCATGCGCTGTTTTTTAGTGGCGCCGAAGGTATTGGAAAACTAGATTTTGCACGTGAATTTGCCAACTATTTATTATGTAGCAAACCAATAGACAATACAGCTTGTCAACGTTGCAATGGCTGTTTACTTTTTATTGCCGGTAGCCACCCTGATATGAGCATTGTTGCTCAGCTAGAAAATAAAAAACAAATAGGCGTTGATCAAATTCGTGAGTTAGGTGTGTTTTTGTCCCTGACTGCGCAAAAGGCGAAACAAAAAGTGGTTATTTTTGAGCAGGCCGACAGAATGAATAACAACGCAGTTAATAGTTTATTAAAAAATCTAGAAGAACCCAGTGGCTCGACCGTCATGATGTTGCTCAGTCATCGTTTGCAAGCCTTACCCGCGACTCTAGTCAGTCGCTGCCAGGTGATGCCATTCCCCCAGCCTGAACTCAAAATTGCGACGCAATGGTTATCGGCGCAAGGGAACCTGGAGCTTGAGCCAGAAGTTTTGTTATCATTAACGCATAGAGCGCCATTAAACGCTTTAAAAATGAGTAACAGCGGTGATCTTACCGCCAGATCTGATCGCTTTCGCGATTTCGTTGCTCTGATTGAGCAACAGAGTGACCCTATAAAATTAGCAATAAGCTGGGCTAAATGTAGTCAAATTCAGCTTTTTATTGGATTGCAAAGTTGGCTGTCAGATATGATCAAGCTTAAAATAACGGCAGATTTTCGTTTTATCAACAATATTGATCTTATTGATGCACTGCAAGAAATCTCTGCTAAAATAGGGGTTCAAACCTTGTTTAAAAATTATGATTTGATTTCGGAATCACTTAGGTTGACAGAAACTCAGGCAAATTCAGTATTGGTATTAGAAACACTTTTGATTCATTTATCTTGTATGAGAACACGGTGACGAATGACAAATACTGAGCGTACTGCGCCGCCAGAAAAGCAGAAAGGGGTCTTATCTCTGACGATTAAAGATAAGGGTGCCTTATACGCAGCTTATATGTCCTTTATTAAAGGCGGCGGCCTGTTTATTCCGACTAATAAAAGCTACAAGCTGGGTGATGAAGTTTTTATGCTGTTAAAACTGATGGATGAAACTGAAAAAACCCCGGTTGTTGGTATCGTTGTTTGGAAAACACCCAAAGCGGCTCAAGGTAGCCGGATCACCGGTATTGGCGTTCAGTTCTCTCAAGATAGCGAAGGTGCGGCTATTCGCGATAAAATCGAGACCTATCTCGCCGGTACACAGAATGCGGATCGCCTCACCCATACCATGTGACGCTTGTGGCCTCGTTGACTCTTTCAAAAAAACCACTTCCTTCTTATATTTTTATCCTAAAAAACTCAGTTAATCCGCAATGACAACACAAGCTTTTGATCCGCCCAGCTAGGGGGCGTTCTCAATTAAGCATGGTTTTCAAAAAAGGATTAAAATAGTGTCCTTTTGAAAGAGTAGCATGGAACGCAGAGTATTACGAAAAGACCAATGGAAAAGAATTAAGGATTTATTGCCAGATAAATCGACAGATTGCGGAGTGACAGCAGTAAATAATCGTCAATTTATAGAAGCCGTATTATGGATTGCCCGAACTGGAGCGCCTTGGCGTGATTTGCCAGAGAAGTTGGGTTATTGGCATCGTGTTTATGTCCGTTACCACCGATGGTCTGCCAA
>CAYQVF010000029.1:0-35047 GCA_964421045.1 uncultured Chromatiaceae bacterium | reverse complement strand
AACTCTAGGCGACAACTCTCTTGAAAAACACCGCTCGTGAACTCAGGTGTGATAAATACTTTCTCTCTTCTTCGCTTAGTTTGACGTGGTATTTTTTGGCTGGCATGTTTTCTCTAAGTAATCCTGGCTGGGAATCTTAGAGCTTACCTTAATCCAATTATCGGTCAAAGCAAAATTGTCAGAGTACTAGGGGTAAATAAGGTAAAGCATTTTTTTAGTAGACAGTCAGTTAAGGTTTTTTTAAAATAATATTTTTTTGTTAGTCTCGCCCGAAAACGATCTAAATTCATGATTTATATAAAAATCACTCTATTTATGGCATGAAGAAAGGTATAATGAAGTATATTTTTCACTGAAAACTTGCAAAAGAACGGCTTTTTTTAGTATGAAATATAACAAGCGCGGGTTGGGTAAAACTAATGCGAAGAAGCGGGTGGCGATCCTGGGTTGTGATTACCAAAAGTTGTTGTAGCATCAGCTTAGGTGGCAGAGATAAAAAGTAACGAATCGCTGCGGCACTCAACTATTTTAAGTTTAAAGTCTATGGATGACCATATCATTTTCGAACAAGAAACAATTCAACGCATGGCTTTAGCGGTCGAGTATGATGGCTCGTTGTTTTCTGGCTGGCAGGTGCAGAAAAATGCACGTAGTGTACAGCAGGTTGTTCAGGCGGCATTGTCAGAGGTGGCGAACCACACGATTGTAGTCTCGTGTGCGGGGCGAACCGATGCCGGGGTGCATGCTCAATGCCAAATCATCCATTTTGATACAACAGCGCAACGCAGTTTGCGTTCTTGGATGTATGGTGCTAATGCGAACTTACCCAAAGAAGTTTGTATCCTGTGGGCACACCGAGTCGACTCTGAATTTCATGCGCGTTTTTCTGCGCAGCGTCGCCAATATCGCTATGTTATTTTCAACCGTGCTGTTCGACCTACGTTTTTGGCGAAAAAGGTGACTTGGTATTACCGAGACTTAGACGAGTCCTTAATGGCAGAGGCGGCTCAGTGTTTGCTTGGTGAGCATGACTTTTCATCTTATCGCGCCATAGGCTGTCAAGCAAAAAGTCCGATTCGTACGCTGCATCGTTTACAGGTACGTCGTTACGAGCAGTTTGTCATTATCGACCTGGAGGCCAATGGTTTTTTACACCACATGGTGCGCAATATTGCGGGTGTGTTAATGAAGATTGGCGCGGGTCAAGCACCGGTAAGCTGGGCTCAAGAGGTGCTTGACTATCAAGACAGAACCTTAGGTGGCGTGACCGCCCAAGCTCATGGCTTGTATTTTGTTGGCGTGACTTACCCTGAAAAATACCTATTGCCTAAAATATCCTCGGTTACTTTAGGGTTACCTTTTGCTCAGGAGGCGGTTCGGTAATAGAAATCGTAGAGAGAGAGCCATTTTGTACCCGCAAGGGGTATAAAAAAGTTCGATTCTTCGATTAAATGAGGCTCAGATTACTTGAAAAAAGCACAGTGGGCGATTAACTTCATTTCAACGATGAGTTTCTCGCTTATTTTAGTTATTAGTTTGATAGAATCATTCTTTTTGATTTCATTTAGTGTTTATGGATAGAGCGTGCGTATAAGAACAAAAATTTGTGGTATTACACGACCTAAAGATGGCGTGGCAGCGGCAAATTTAGGGGTAGATGCCATTGGGCTGGTGTTTTATACTGCGAGTCCTCGTGCGGTTACCTGGGCGCAGGCGAATGAAATTATCGCTGTTTTA
Organism: uncultured Chromatiaceae bacterium; assembly: GCA_964421045.1. GTDB lineage: Bacteria > Pseudomonadota > Gammaproteobacteria > JAADHS01 > JAADHS01 > JAADHS01. Next base: position 33,310 of record CAYQVF010000029.1, on the reverse strand, counting down.
CCGCCTTTTGTCAGCACGGTTGGTTTATTTGTGAATGCGGCAGCAGCAGAGGTTAGCGCTATTTTAGAGGCCGTGCCACTTGATCTATTACAGTTTCACGGAGATGAAACACCGGCGCAGTGCCAGCGCTATCGAAAACCGTATATCAAGGCGATTAGAATGCAAGCAGATACCGATGTCTCGCAGCTTTGTTTGCAGTATGCGGATGCCTCTGGATTGTTGTTAGACGCCTATCACCCTACACTACGCGGGGGGACGGGGCAGCATTTTGATTGGAATTTATTTCCCGAGAAGGCTGCAAAGCCGCTGGTCTTGGCGGGGGGACTCACGGCAGATAATATAGTTGCCGCAGTGAATCAAACCTCGCCTTTTGCGGTTGATGTGAGTGGTGGTGTAGAAATGGGCAAAGGAATAAAAGATGCGGCTAAAATGGACGCATTTCTAAAAGGGGTTATGAGTGTCAGCAAGTCACAAGAGTAATACGGCAAGTTTGCCCGATGAACAAGGCTATTTTGGCGTCTATGGCGGATTATTTGTCGCAGAAACCTTGATGGCGCCACTCGCAGAATTGCGCCTAGCCTATGAATCTTTGCGGCAAGATGCTCAATTTATAAAAGACCTTGACCGGGATTTAACGCATTTTGTAGGGCGTCCTTCTCCTGTTTACCATGCCGCACGTTGGAGTGCTGCCGTAGGCGGGGCGCAGCTTTATTTAAAGCGTGAGGATCTGAATCATACGGGTGCACATAAAATTAATAACACAGTGGGTCAGGCACTCATTGCTAAACATCTAGGTAAAAAACGTATTATTGCCGAAACCGGCGCTGGCCAACATGGTGTTGCAACGGCGACGGTGGCGGCACGCTTTGGCATGGAATGCGTGGTTTACATGGGTGCTGAAGATATAGAACGTCAGGCGACCAATGTGTACCGCATGCGCTTGCTGGGGGCTGAAGTGATCCCGGTAACATCGGGCTCCCGTACCTTAAAAGATGCACTGAACGAGGCGATGCGTGATTGGGTCACGAATGTCGACAATACCTTTTATATCATTGGCACGGTTGCAGGCCCGCATCCTTATCCACAAATGGTGCGCGATTTTCAAACCATTATTGGCCGTGAGGCACGCCAACAAATGATGGAAATGACAGGGAAATTGCCTGATGCATTGGTGGCTTGTGTCGGGGGCGGTTCAAATGCGATCGGGTTGTTCCATCCTTTTTTGAATGACAAAGAGGTCGCCATTTACGGCGTTGAAGGGGGCGGGGAGGGGATAGAATCAGGTCGTCATGCTGCCGCTTTGTGTGCGGGGAAGCCAGGTGTCTTGCATGGTAATCGCACCTATTTAGTGGAAGATGAAAATGGCCAGATTATTGAAACGCATTCCGTCTCTGCCGGTTTAGATTACCCCGGTGTGGGGCCAGAGCATGCCTGGCTAAAAGATACGGGTCGCGCACATTATGTTGCGATTAACGATGATGAAGCGGTAGCGGCGTTTCATGCATTAACACGGACGGAAGGCATTATGCCGGCCTTAGAATCCAGTCATGCTTTGGCGCATGCGGTAAAACTCGCGGCCGACATGAATGAAGATCAGATCGTTTTGGTGAATTTATCGGGTCGAGGAGACAAAGATATGCATACTGTTGCCGCGCGAGATGGAATTATCCTATGACTCGCCTGGATATTTGTTTCGCTGACTTGAAAAAAAAGAGCCGAACCGCTTTGATTCCATACCTTACCGCCGGGGATCCTGTTCCTGGTGTGACTGTTGAAGTGATGCACGCCATGGTCACAGCAGGAGCGGATATTATCGAAGTTGGCGTGCCTTTTTCCGATCCGATGGCCGATGGGCCAGTGATTCAAGCGGCTTGTGAGCGTGCCTTGAAACATCATACGACGATGCAAGATGTTTTTACTATGGTTAAAACGTTTCGCGAAACCAATCAGAGCACACCAGTGGTACTGATGGGGTATTTGAACCCGATAGAAGTGATGGGTTATTCGCAATTTGCACAAGCAGCGCAACAAGTGGGCGTCGACGGGGTACTGACAGTTGATTTACCTCCTGAGGAAGGCGCTGAATTGTTGGCCATTTTCAATGAAGCAAATCTGGCACCTGTGTTTTTGCTTGCACCTACCACAACTCAGGAGCGAATGCAGAGAATCTGTAATGCCTCGCGGGGTTTTGTCTATTATGTTTCATTAAAAGGGGTGACCGGGGCGACGACGCTGGATGTCGCTTCAGTGACAACAAAGATGGTCGAAATACGTTCTTTTACGGATTTACCGATTGGTGTCGGTTTTGGTATTAAAGATGCCGCGACGGCCGCAGCGGTGGCCAAGATTGCTGATGCAGTGGTGGTTGGTAGTGCGGTGGTGAACTTGTTCGCAGTGCATTCAGCATCGCCAGAAAAAATAGCCCCGGCAGTGGCGATACTATTAGGTTCAATGCGTGAGGCAATGGATTAATATATACCCATGACGATTGAGATTTAGGTATAATTGTATGTCTTCTTCATTCCATGGCGGTGCTAAAACTTCTCGCAATAGCGGGCTACACCTTGTCATTTTGCTTAGTCATGAAATGAATTGAACGCACACTAACACCTAAACCTCAAACACCACGGGTATACTATGAGTTGGTTTGAAAATTTAATACCTTCAAAAATACGCACTGAAGGAACGCAAAAGAAAAATGTACCTGAAGGTCTCTGGACTAAATGTGACAATTGTCAGGCGATTCTATATCGTGTAGAGCTGGAGCGTAATTCCGATGTTTGTCCAAAATGTAACCACCATATGCGTATTGGCGCGCGGCGTCGTTTGGATGGTTTTCTCGATCCTCATGAGCAGACCGAAATTGCCGGAGAGCTTGAACCTGTTGATATACTCAAATTTAAAGACAGTAAAAAATATAAAGACCGGCTGACGCAAGCACAAAAAAACACGAATGAAAAAGATGCTCTGGTGGTGATACAGGGAACGGTTAAGGGCTTGCCTTTGGTTGCTGCGGCATTTGAGTTTCGTTTTATGGGCGGTTCAATGGGTTCCGTTGTTGGGGAGCGATTTGTGCGGGGCGCGCAAGTGAGTATGGAGCAAAATATCCCCTTGGTTTGTTTTTCCGCGAGTGGGGGCGCGCGTATGCAGGAGGCGCTATTTTCTTTGATGCAAATGGCGAAAACAAGTGCCATATTAGCGGATATGAGGGCGCGGGGTATCCCTTACATTTCAATTATGACCGATCCCACCATGGGTGGCGTCTCTGCCAGTTTGGCCATGCTGGGCGATATAAACATTGCCGAGCCCAATGCTTTGATTGGCTTTGCCGGTCCGCGTGTGATTCAGCAAACAGTGAGAGAAACACTGCCAGAAGGTTTTCAGCGTAGTGATTTTTTATTAGAACATGGTGCGCTGGACATGATCGTTGATCGTCGCGAAATGCGCGATCGAGTCTCCAGCTTATTATCCAAATTATGTAGCCGGCCGGAGCCTTAGGAATGGGTACGTAATAACTTCCCGTTTTGGAATCTCGGCTTTGTCTCCTGAGTCGCCCTATCTCCCCCGTCCATGGGGTCGTCATCTTCAACTCGTATTTGCCCGTTCTTCAATCTCAAAACCTCGAAATAAGAGCGATTATTCCTGCGCTTTTGCTCAATCAAAACGAACAAATACAAGCTAAATCTGAGCCCTAAAACGGGAAGTTATTACGTGCCCATTTCTTAGAGACTGTATAGGATTAAGATTTTAGGTGTGATTGTGAGCCCTTTTCATTCGTTGAAATAGGAATAGTGTGCGCCGGGTGGTGAGGGAGGAGGGATGTCGTGAGGCGTCTCCCTATCCTAATTTGATATAGGATTTTAAGTATCCAATAGCTTGATCCAGTTTTTCTTTTCGGGTGTAAAAGTGTGGAGAAAAGCGAATGCCGTCGCCTCGTTGTGCGCAAATGACGTGTTGTTCTGTGAGAAAATTGAAGAGTTTTTCCTGGTTTCCGTCTCCAAGTCTAAAATTGACGATGCCCGCGTATCGTCCCTTTGTTGTTTCTGTGAGCAATTCAACGCCAGGTAGCTTGGAGAGCTGTGTAAATAAATATTCAGTGTTGTCTAGAATACACTGTTTTACCTTTTCCAATCCAACCTCTTCAAACAGTGACAAACTGGCGCTCAAAGCATGAATACCTAACATGTTAGGGCTGCCACATTCGAAACGTCGAGCACTCTCTGCTACTTGCCAGTGTTGCGTTGTATAATTACCGCTATCTTGAATCATGCGCCAGCCATATTGGTACAGTTTTAATTTTTCCAGGTGCTGTGCTTTACAATAAAACACAGCCAGTCCTTCAGGAGCCAACATCCATTTATGACCGTCCGCCATAACAAAGTCAGCTGAAATTTGTTGTACGTCAATGGGTAATGCGCACAGAGATTGAATGGCATCAATACAGAAAAAAATATTTTTTTTGTTACAGTAAAGTCCTAATTTTTGCAAATTTATAACTAAGCCCGTGGCGTATTGTACCGAACTAACCGAAATTAATTTGGTATTGTGATCGGCGAGTTTGATAATGGATTCTTCCGGTGTTTCATCCGTTGAAAAATGAGCAAGCCTGACCTCCACGCCATATTTATCAGTTAAGGATTGCCAGACAATACGATTAGATGGGAATTCCTCAGCAGGAATAACTATATTGTTGCCCGTCTGCCAATCCAGGCCATAAGCGACAATGGACAAAGCTTCAGACGTGTTTTTTAATAAAGCGATTTCCTTGGTTGACTGAGCATTGAGCAAGGTTTGCAGTTGTTTTCGCAGGTGAAGTTCTTTGCTCATCCAGAGTTTATAGGATAAAGAACCTTGATTATAATTTTCCTCTGCAAATTGCTTTATAGCAAGCATCGTGCGATAGGGCCAGGGGCCCACCGCAGCATGATTTAAATGGCATAAGCCTGTCTGAAGAGGAAATTCAGTTTTAAGGTCAATGTTTGTCATAGTGCTTTTACTTTACGTCGATTGTTTCAATCAAACGGCTTCAAAAACTTATAATAATAGTGTTTAACGAAGATATCATGCAGGCCTGTGCTCGACTTATAAAGCATCGCTGCGGTAAACAACCTTGTGTGATTACCGATGCGCAACCAGCATGTAAAATTATGTACCAGATGTTATACAATTATATGGATGGTAATGTTAACATGCGTATCTAAATAAAAAATAAGGAGGTTGAGGATGATTAAGTACCTATTGTTAGGCGTGGTGAGTTTATTTTCGCTTAATTCCTATGCTGCTATTGTCAATGTTTCCGGTAATCCGGCCGTTTCTCCTGGAGCTGTGGCTTACCTTGGTGATCCTGCTCGAACACCGCTGAGAAATCCTGATGATTTTGATTTGCCTCTCCCTAACGCTCAATCTGTTTTTAATCCAGATGACCCGATTCGTATTGCGGTATCGATCTCTTTGACCGATTTAGATCAAGCTAGAGATGATAGTGGTAGTCCTGACTGGAATCTCGATTCTCTTGTTTGGTCTGTTGATTGGTATAACCCAGATGAGCAATATGTGGATAGTAATTTTGTAGATGTCGCATGGTCAGATATTGAGCTTTGGCAGACGGATTCGAATGCATCTCAAGTCGCATTTTCAACAGATTTATTGGTGCCTGAGACTTATGGGCCGTTGGCAGAAGGCACCTGGTTTGCTGATACTTACTTTGAAGGAGTGCTTCAAAGTACAGTAGAAGTTCAGGTTGTACCCATCCCCGGAGCGATTGTTTTATTGCTGTCAGGTTTATTTTTAATAGGTCGGAAATTAAAGACTCAAAATATTAAGGCAATATAACGATTTCTTCAGGTATTTGCCAATTTTCATCGCGATGATCCACGACTACGGTAGTATAGATGCCGCCTCGTACATTAAACTCTGCAGTTAATTTCATATAACGCGGCGTGCAGGCGGCGACCAGGTCAGAAAGAATGTCGTTGGTCACTTTTTCATGGAATGCACCTTCATTGCGGAAGCTCCAGATGTATACTTTCAGGGACTTAAGCTCAATACACTTTTCTCCAGGAATATACTCCAAGTTTAATGTAGCGAAATCGGGTTGGCCTGTTTTTGGGCAAAGACACGTAAATTCAGGTATTTCTATCCGAATGGTGTAATCACGTTCCGTCATGGGATTATCAAAAAATTCTAATTCTTTACTCGGTTGGCTAGGCATACTGAATCGTCTATGTTAGTTTGATGGCAAATTGGCTTACGCCTTATAGGAGATTGCCTTCTTAAGGCGCGTTTGTAGAATCCTGATGTGTATAATAAAGGGTGTGCTTTCCAAATACTACCGGATCCTGCAGGTATTTACTATTTTAGTGGTTGTTAATGCGTTTAGATAAAATAAAATTGGCGGGGTTTAAGTCTTTTGTTGACCCGACAACCATACAGATTAACGGCAATTTACTGGGTATTGTGGGTCCCAATGGCTGCGGCAAATCGAATGTGATCGATGCGGTACGTTGGGTTATGGGAGAAAGTTCTGCCAAACACCTGCGTGGCGAGTCTATGTCAGATGTTATTTTTAATGGCTCTGCCGGACGGAAGCCGGTGGGTCAAGCGAGCATCGAGATGGTGTTCGATAACAGTGATGGCAAACTTGGCGGGGAATATGCGAAATATTCAGAAATTTCGATCAAACGCCAGGTCAGTCGCGAAGGTCAATCTAATTATTATCTTAATGGTGCGCGTTGTCGGCGCAAAGATATTACGGGGATTTTTCTCGGTACGGGTCTGGGTCCGCGTAGTTATTCCATTATTGAACAGGGGATGATTTCACGCTTGATTGAAGCTCGCCCCGAAGACCTTAGAGTCTTCATTGAGGAAGCCGCAGGCATCTCAAAGTATAAGGAGCGACGTAAAGAAACAGAAACACGGATCCGCCATACTCGAGATAATATAGCTAGACTCAATGACTTACGAGAAGAAATTGAAAAACGACTTTCAGTATTACAGAGGCAGTCCAATTCTGCTGAACGTTTCAAAACCTTAAAAGAAGAAGAACGCTTAGTTAAAGCTGAGTTGCAGGCATTGCGCTGGCAGAATCTCCATCAACAGGCAGAAGAGAAAAAAACTGCAATTGCTAGTGATGAAACGACATTAGAGGCACGTACTGCCGAATTACGAGCGAATGAAGCAGAGACCGAATTAAGTCGAGACCAGCTAACGGAAGCCAACGATAATTTAAATGAAGTGCAGGGCGAGTTTTACGCCGTGGGTGCCGACATCGCGAGGTTGGAGCAAAGTATCCAGCACATTAAAGAGACGCGGCAACAACAAGAGCGAGAGCTGGCTGAAACTGAAGAGGCCTGGTCGGCTGCGCAGGGGCATCTTACCGCAGATGAAGAAAAAATCAGTCTATTAGAAGAAACACTTGAAGTTGAACAGGCTAAAATCGAAGAGGCCTCAGAAAGAGAAAGTCTCTCGTCTGAAACTTTACAAAATGCAGAGCAAAAAATGAGTCTTTGGCAGGAGCAATGGGATGAGTTTAATTCAAGTTCTGCCCAGGCTTTACGTACCGCAGAAGTTGCCAGGGCGCGAGTGGAACATTTAGAAGAGAATGTTTCTCAGGCAAAACATCGCCTTGAAATATTGAGTTCTGAAGGGCAAGGTATCGATATAGAGCCTTTACAAGATGAAGTGGGCGAGCTTCACGAAACCTTGGAAATACGCACTCAAGCATTACAGGATCAAGAAGATAAATTATCGATTAATCAAGATAATACCGCCTTAAATAGAAGTAAAGTATCAGAGTTGAATGACTTGTTAAAAATCAAGCAAAATGACTTGCGAGGTGTGCGAGAACAATTTGTTTCATTAAAAGCCGTTCAAATTGAGGCTTTGGGTAAGAGCTCGGGCAAGCTCAACCAATGGCTAAGTGATCGATCACTGGACACGGCATCGCGACTGGCACAGAACATCACCGTAGAATCAGGCTGGGAACAAGCCCTGGAAATTGTTTTGGGGGCTCACCTGGAATCTGTTTGTGTCGAAAACGCGACCTCACTGATGCAATATTTTAATGAATTGGCAGAAGGTGATGTGACGTTTTTGAATACAGACCGTCTTTATACGCAAACCCCGCAGGCGACCAAAGCTAAACTTTTAGCAACGTTAGTGAACGCACCCTGGCCTATAGATTCTATACTGGCTGGTGTTTATATCGCAGAAAACAAAGAAGAAGCTTTGGCCTTACAAGGCCGTCTGGATGCCGGCGAGTCGGTGATTACTGCGGACGGTATTTGGCTTGGGCAGAGTTGGATTCGACTGGTACGGGGGGGGAAAGCTGAGGATGGTGTGTTAGCGCGAGAACAAAAGCTCACTCAACTGGTTACAGACTGCGATGACCTGGAAGGCAGTGTCAGCGCAACGGAGGCCGCATTACTGCAAGCCCGTTCTGAACATCAAGAATTTGAAGATGCCCGTAATGAAATTCAGTTAAAAAGAGGTGAAATTGCCCGAGTTTTGGCGGATGCCCAGGCGTTACTCAGCGGGAAACAAGCCCGGCTTGATCATTTTTTGGTGCGAAAAGAACGAGTTAACAATGAGTTAGAAGAGCAATCTAAAAAAATTATAGATGCAGAAGCCGAAATTAAAGCAGCAACTACGCAACTGCATGGTGCGTTGCTCGCGATTGAGGGGCAAGATCAGGATCGAGAAGCGTTGGTTAAGACCCGGGATACGATTCGTTTACGTCTGGAAGAGGTGAGAATACAATCTAAACTGGATCGTGACACCTGTCACGAGTTAGAGCTGCACTGCCAATCTATGACAACACAGTTAACCGCTACGCGTGAAAATTTGATGCGAGTGCAATCACAAGTGAGTCACTTAGTACGAAAGCGGGATGAACTCTACAGTTCACTTTCGGGCGGTGAAGAGCCGGTTAGCGAGATGGCGGAAACCTTGGCTTTGCAGTTGAGTAAACGCTTACAGGTTGAATCTGTTCTGGCTGACTCAAGAGGGACGGTAGAGAATATTGATCATCAATTGAGAGCATTAGCACAACAACGTCAAGAAATAGAGCAAGCTATTCACGCCGTGCGGACGCGTCTGGATCAGCATCGCATGGCGTGGCAGGAAGTCAATATTCGTTGCCAAACCATCTTGGAGCATATTGTTGAAGATCAATACGAAGTGAATAAGCTACTTGAAGAGATGGATGAAGCCGCAACGGAAATCAATTGGAGTGAAAAGTTAGAACGAATAGAGCGATCCATCCAGCGCCTGGGGGCGATAAATCTTGCTGCGATTGAGGAATTTTCCGAGCAAACTGAACGAAAAGACTACCTTGATGCTCAATATGAAGATTTGAACAAAGCGCTGGATACGCTAGAGGCGGCGATAGGCAAAATTGATAAAGAGACTCGAAGTCGTTTTAAAGAGACTTTCGACAAGATAAACACAGGACTGCAAGCCAAGTTTCCACTGCTTTTTGGCGGTGGGCATGCGTATATGGAATTGACAGGCGAAGACTTGTTAGACACCGGCGTGACGGTTATGGCTCGACCTCCGGGCAAAAAAAACAGCACGATCCATTTATTGTCGGGTGGGGAAAAAGCGCTGACCGCCGTTGCCTTGGTCTTTTCTATTTTTGACTTGAATCCCTCTCCCTTTTGTATGCTGGATGAGGTCGATGCACCGTTGGATGATGCTAATGTGGGTCGGTTCTGTGAATTAGTTAAAGTCATGTCTGAGCATGTACAGTTTATCTTCATAACACATAACAAAATTACAATGGAAATGGCGAACCAACTTACTGGGGTGACTATGCATGAGCCGGGGGTTTCTCGCCTTGTTTCAGTCGATATTGATGAGGCTGCCGAGCTTGCTGTAGCCTAATGCTTCGTTATAGACTTTATGTTTGATGAATATTTTTAGGGTGAGGTTGACATGGCGCTTTCTGAGCTACTCAATTCAGATACATTGAAACAGACAATTATACCCGCACTGATCGTTGTGGTCGCGTTGTTCTTTTGGTTTAAGCACAATGGGTTAAACAGATGGACAAAGCGAAAACGTAGCCATGGTCGTGCGCCAAATTCCAGACATGATAACCTGGAGTATAGCGGCGGAGCTGATGGGGAGGGAGAAGTTTATCTAGGTCGTAGACAGGAACTGGATGAAATTGGTGATGAAGTCTTTGCAAGAGATCAAGAAGATTTAAATATTACCCCTTACGAAACCTATGCTGAGCCGGTGGATAAAGTGCAAATGAATTGGGATGACCCGGTTGATGTAGAAGAGGCTGCGCCACTGCGCAATGAGATGGTCAATGAGGATACAGAATATTTATTTCAACCTGAAAGCGAATTTGTTGAAACAGCATCTTCACCAGAGACCCCCGCTAGTACCTCACGTCAAAAAGAATTACAAAATGCACCCTATTCAAGCGACGCGGTGCAGGTTGATAATAGAAACAGAGGGACAGAAATACTTGAAGACGAGTTGAAAGAGGGTTTGATGCTCGCTCTAAATGTCATTGTCGGCAGTGGTCGTCAGTTACGCGGATCAAGCATTCTCAAAGCCATTACCTCCCTGGGTTTTACTTATGGTTCCATGGGCATATTTCATTATTATCCCTCTCAGCGTAACGGTACGCGAGCTTTATTCAGTTTAGCTAATATGATGGAGCCGGGGAGCTTTAATCTCACAACAATGGATACATTGTCGACACCGGGTTTAACGCTTTTTACAAATATTGTCTCTCCTGAAGAAGGTATGGAAACATTCTCGATTATGTTGGGAACCGCAAAAAAACTGGCTGAAAGGCTTGATGCAACCGTGTGTGATGAACGACGTGGAACATTAAGCAAGCAAGGTATTGATCACATCCAGGAACGAATATTAGAACACCAAAGACGTTCTAAACTACTCAATACGCCCCCCCCTCCATGAATGATGATCATTCAATGCGCATTCTGACGCTGCGCAAGGAAATTAATCAACATAACACCCACTATTATGTAACAGATGACCCGGTGATCACCGATGCAGAGTATGATCGTTTAGTGCTTGAGTTACAGCATCTGGAGTCGATGCACCCTGAACTAATTACGCTTGCTTCGCCAACACAACGTGTTGGCGCTAGCCCGGCAAAAGATTTTGCTGAATTAAAACACGCTCAGCCGATGTTATCTTTGGCCAATGCTTTTAGTGAAGAGGATGTTAGCGAATTTGTACGTAAAGTTATAGATGGCCTCCAGGCAAAGTCTGTTGAATTTGTAGCCGAACCTAAATTAGATGGCATTTCACTCAACTTAAGATACGAACAAGGTGAGCTGGTGAGTGCAGCAACGCGAGGTGATGGTATTACGGGGGAAAATATTACGGCGAATGTTCGTACGATCAAGTCGATACCGCTGACCTTAATGGGAGATCATTGGCCTGAAATTGTAGAAATACGAGGTGAAATTGTTATTCGGGTAGATGATTTCAAGCAACTCAATCAGCACCGCTTAAAAAAGGGTGAAAAAATGTTTGCGAATCCTCGTAATGCTGCGGCAGGGAGTGTTCGGCAATTGGATTCACGCATTACCGCGCAACGGCCCTTAAGTTTTATTCCATGGGGGCGCGGTGCGTGTTCGGTTGCTATTGCCAGTACGCATGCGGACGAAATGGCCAAGATTGCGCAATGGGGATTTGCGGTTAGTGATGAGATGAAAGTACTTCATGATTTTGCTGGCTTAATGCGCTATTACAAAGACTTGGCTCAACGACGTTATCGCTTGCCTTATGAAATTGATGGCATTGTCTACAAGGTCAATCCGGTTAACTCACAACAGGCACTGGGTTCGACTTCAAAAGCCCCGCGTTGGGCTATTGCCCATAAATTTCCCGCTCAGGAAGAAAGTACCATCGTACTGGAAATAGAAGCGTCTGTGGGTAGAACCGGAGCCATTACCCCCGTAGCAAACTTACAACCGGTTACGGTGGGTGGGGTCGTGGTGAGTCGAGCAACACTGCATAATCAGGATGAAGTCGAACGCAAAGATGTTCGTCCTGGTGACACGGTTATTATTCGCAGAGCAGGGGATGTTATTCCTGAAGTGGTTTTAGTGATTAAGGAAAAACGCCCCGAAGAGGCCCAGCCTTGGCGTATGCCCGAGCGATGCCCTCGTTGTAACGCCTTGGTAGAACGCTTAGAAAATGAGTCGGCCTATCGCTGTCTTGGCGGTTTATATTGTGACGCGCAGCGAGAAGGCGCATTATTTCATTATGCATCCCGGGGGGCGATGAATATTGAGGGACTGGGCGACAAATTAATTACTCAGCTCGTTGACAAGGGACTCGTTCGTACCCTTGCTGATTTATATCAATTGTCCGTATCCCAGCTCAGCGTTATTGATCGCATGGGTGAAAAATCGGCAACGAATGTGATCAACGCCATTGAACAAACTAAAACCACAAGCTTAGCCCGTTTTATTTATGGTTTAGGCATAGGCCAGGTCGGGGAGGTGACGGCAAAACAGCTTGTGGCTCATTTTGGTGATTTGGCAAGCCTTATGGCGGCAGATGAAGCGACGTTACAAGAAGTTCGTGATGTTGGGCCAATTGTTGCAAAAAGTATCGTTCATTTCTTTGAACAGCCACACAACCGGGAAGTGATTCAGGCGATTATTGATGCTGGGGTACATTGGCCAAAACCAGAGCGGATTCGTGCTGAGGGTGTGTTTGCACACAAGACGGTTGTTGTGACTGGTAAGCTAGAAAAGATGACGCGCAGAGTGGCACAAAAAGCGATTGAAGAGCGCGGTGGCCGGGTCATGGGTTCGGTCTCTGAAAAAACAGACCTGCTTGTGGCAGGGGAAGCAGCAGGGTCGAAATTACTTCGTGCCCAAAAACTGAATGTCAAAGTGATTGATGAACACACATTGATGCAAATGTTGAGCGAATAAAGAATGAATGAATTAAGTGCGGTACAAAATTTCGCGGTGTCGGTCATCCCCATTTTGTTTGCTATCACCGTGCACGAGGTCGCCCATGGTTGGGCTGCTAAACGATTAGGTGATCAGACGGCATTTCAATTGGGTCGTTTGACATTAAACCCCATTAAACATATTGACCCTATTGGTACCTTGCTGGTGCCGGGAATATTAATTTTGGCGGGCGGTTTTATTTTTGGTTGGGCAAAACCGGTGCCCATTACCACTTCCAATCTGAGAAATCCTAAAAGAGATATGATGATTGTGGCGTTTGCGGGTCCTTTTTCTAATCTGGTTATGGCGCTCATATGGGCGGTAATCATGAAAATTGGTTATGAGCTGGCAGGAGATTTTTCGTGGGTTGGGGTTCCCTTAATTTATATGGCGGGTACCGGAATATTTATTAATCTTTTGTTATTCGTGTTAAATCTATTACCGATACCGCCACTGGACGGGGGTCGTATTGTTGCTGGCTTATTACCCACTCAGTTTGCTGTAAAATATGAAAGTATTGAGCGTTATGGCTTATTCATTATGCTGGGGCTTTTGATTAGTGGTATTTTGGCTTCAATAATATTTCCGCCAGTGAGTGCGATGCAGCAAATGCTTTATCAGTTATTTGGGCTGTAATTTTAACGGGTCTATATAGTTTAGGTTGTTTTATATTTAAGGCTTATTTTATGCACTTAAGGGACTGTAGAGACAAAATTTAAGAGGTCGTTTTTGAACACAACAACGTTACAACCGCATCGAATTTTATCTGGAATGCGTCCCACTGGGAAGTTGCACTTGGGCCATTATCATGGTGTTTTAAAAAACTGGGTTCAGTTACAACACGAATATGATTGTTTTTTCTTTGTCGCTGATTGGCATGCGCTGACAACGGACTATGAAGACCCCAGTGTAATAGGCGAGAGTGTGTGGGATATGGTTATTGACTGGCTTGCTGCTGGAGTTGATCCGGGAGCTTCAAAGCTATTCATACAATCTCGGATACCCGAACATGCAGAGCTGCATTTACTACTTTCTATGATGACGCCGATAGGGTGGCTTGAAAGGGTGCCTACGTATAAAGATCAGCAGGACAAACTAAAAGAAAAAGACTTGTCAACTTATGGTTTTTTGGGGTATCCCTTATTACAAAGTGCGGACATCTTAATGTATAAGTCAACCCTAGTTCCCGTCGGTGAAGATCAGGTTGCGCATATTGAACTGACTCGTGAAGTTGCCCGTCGTTTTAATCATTTTTATGGCTCAGAGGTTGGTTTTATTGAAAAAGCGGATAATGCAGCAAAAAAGATGGGCAAAAAAAATGCGAAATTATATCAGGAATTAAAAAAACGTTTTCAAGAGCAGGGGGATCACGAAGCACTGGAAACGGCGAGAGAATTATTGAAAGCACAACAAAATATTACTTTGTCTGATAGAGAACGTTTGTTCGGTTACCTGGAAGGAGAAGGGAAAATAATTTTACCCGAACCCCAGGCACTGCTCACTAAATCGTCAAAAATGCCGGGGCTGGATGGACAAAAAATGTCAAAAAGCTATGGAAATACCTTGTCATTACGCGACTCCGCTGAAGCAGTAGAAAAAAAGATAAAAAAAATGCCAACAGACCCAGCACGAGTTCGATTGACGGATCCCGGTGACCCGGAAAAATGTCCGGTTTGGTCGCTCCATAAAGTGTATTCACCTGATGATGTTAAAGAATGGGTACAACAAGGCTGTCAATCTGCGTCTATGGGTTGCTTGGAATGTAAAGGGCCAGTTATTGATGCGGTTAACAACGAACTTGCCCCGATGAGAATGAAAGCGGCAGAGTTTAATGAAAACCCGAACCTGGTGCGGAACATCATCGCAGAAGGTTGTGAAGAAGCACGCGACATAGCAAAAAAAACACTGGATGAAGTTCGTCAGGCAATGGGGCTGAGTTACCGGTGATGCCCACTTCTAATCTTGTCGAACCCCAACAAACAGAGATGGTCGTTGCGACCATTAATGGTGCGCCAGTGCTGAGTTTTCCTCAGGACTTATATATTCCGCCTGATGCTCTGGAGGTTTTTTTAGAGACTTTTGAAGGGCCGCTCGATTTATTACTGTATTTAATAAAGCGCCAAAATCTAGATGTGCTGGATATTCCCATCGCTGAAATAACCAAGCAATACATGGATTATATCGATTTGATGGGAGACATACGTTTGGAGCTGGCTGCTGAATACCTTGTTATGGCGGCGATGTTAGCGGAAATAAAGTCTCGTATGTTGTTGCCTAGACCGGTAGATAGCGAAGGTGATGAAGACGACCCCAGAGCGGATCTTATTCGGCGTTTACAAGAATATGAACGATTCAAACAAGCGGCAGAGGGTTTAAACGAGCTGCCGCAAGTGGGTAGGGATACCTTTACCGGGTGGGTTGCCCCCCCGCCAAAAGAGTCAGAGGCACCTTTACCTACGGTAGAATTGACCGATTTGTTGTTTGCGCTTAAAGATGTGATTCAACGGGCGGACAGGTATACCCATCATCGCATTACTCTGGAAACTTTATCGGTAAGAGAACGGATGAGTAAAGTATTATCAATCGTTAGTGCGGATTCGTTTACTGAATTTACCTGTTTATTTACCATAGAAGAAGGGCGCATGGGAGTGGTGGTGAGCTTACTCGCCATACTTGAACTTGTTAAAGAATCGCTGCTGGAATTGCTTCAGTCAGAACCGTTTGGTTCTATATATGTAAAGGCAAAACAAAATGTCAATGAATCCATCGTTACTTAAAAAAGTCATTGAAGGCGCCTTGTTAGCCTCAGAAAAGCCTCTAAGCATTGCGCGGCTACTGACTCTTTTTGCTGAAAATGAAGGTGTTTCAGCAGAGATGATACGAGAAGCGCTCAGCTTGATTGAGCAAGATGATGACGGTAGAGGTATTGAATTAAAAGAAGTCAGCTCCGGTTTTCGCATGCAAGTTAAAAGTGAATGCGCAGCTTGGGTATCCCGGTTATGGGATGAAAGACCCCAACGCTATTCGAGAGCGTTGCTAGAGACCTTGGTGTTGATTGCCTACCGTCAGCCTGTGACGCGTGCTGAAATTGAAGATGTGAGAGGGGTTGCTGTCAGTAGCCATATTATTAAAACCTTACAAGAGCGCGAGTGGATTCGGGTTCTAGGTCATCGGGAGGTTCCCGGTCGACCTGCTCTTTATGGCACAACAAAACAGTTTTTAGATTATTTCAACTTAAAATCATTAGAAGAGTTACCAAACCTTAAAGAAATTACGGATTTAGATGATATTACTTTAGATTTAGAGGGTGAGACGACTCAGGAAGTAGAAGAAAGACGGATCATGCCCTCACAAGAGATGCATACTGAAATCGTTGATGTAGAAGATAAAGAAAAACGGGGTGTCGCAGAGGCTTCAAATGAGTTATCTCTAGATCCGGACTCTGTCGATGCTATCGATGCTATAAAAGAAACGGCGGCCAACGGGTGACTAAAAATAAATCTCCTTTGAAGGGGGAGCGGGTACAAAAGGTTTTATCTCAGCTTGGGCATGGTTCCCGGCGAGAAATAGAAGGTTGGATTAAAGCACAACGTTTGATGATCAATGGCAAGGTCGCTGAATTAGGAGATCGCATTGTCGAGCAGGATGTTGTGCAACTTGATAAACGTCGGTTACGCAGTACCTCATCTTTTCAAGAACCACTGAAAACACTGATTTATAATAAACCGGAGGGGGAAATATGCACTCGTTCTGATCCTGAAAATCGCAAGACGGTATTTCAAAGTCTGCCAAAAATAAAACAGGGACGATGGATTGCAGTAGGGCGTTTGGATATTACGACCTTGGGCTTGCTGATATTTACGACTGACGGTGAATTAGCCAACAAGCTTATGCATCCATCTAATGAAATAGAACGAGAGTATGCAGTGAGAATATTGGGTAAGGTCGAAACGGAACACCTTGAGAAATTAAAAGCGGGTGTGTTGCTAGATGATGGTATGGCAAAATTTTCTGAAATTACATTCAGTGGCGGAGACGGTGCCAATCGCTGGTATTCCGTCACTTTAAAAGAAGGGCGTAATCGCGAGGTGAAGCGATTGTGGGAGTCTCAAGGTCTAATGGTAACCCGCTTGATTCGTACTCGTTTTGGCCCGATTAGCTTGCCAAGAAAAGTAAGAAATGGCCATACTCAGCTTTTAGAAAAAATAGAACTGAAAAAACTGTATGAAGCGGTTGATATGCGGTTTCCTGAGGTGACTGAAGCCACATTTAAGCCGCGAACGCGTAAAGCCAGGCAAAGCCCATACCGAAGTCACCCTTATAAAAAAAGGGAAAAATAAATCCCTTTGGAGCTTATGTAAGTGGCGTACAAATTAGGTTTCTATTTGAGCGTTCTGATTGCCTACAGGGGTGCAAGTAAGATGCGTGAGCAGGGCGCGGAATCTTTGGGGGAAAACGCAGCTAAAGTGCATATTTTTTGATTGAAGAACGTTTAAATAGAAACCGAAATTGTGATGTCAGATGCACAAGTTATTTTATTCTCATTCCTTAGGTGATGACCGTCGGCTGATCACGCCCGGTATGTTTTTTAATTTCTGCCAGTTGCTCGGCTATTTGAATCAGTTCGCTTAAGGCAGTCTGGGCATCTTGTTGTTGTTTCTCCGCTTGGTCTTCAAACTGTTCCAGGTACACGCGCAATGTAGCCCCTTTTGTACCGGTGCCGGATAAGCGAAAGACAATACGTGAGCCATCAGTAAAGCCAATACGAATACCTTGGTGATTACTTACACTGTTATCTATAGGGTCCGTGTAAGCAAAGTCATCACTGAAGGCGATGGTATAGTTACCGAAACGTTGCCCGGGAAGGGTATCAAATTGTTTTTTAATATTGGACATGAGCAGTTTAGCTGAGTCGCTATTCACTTCTTCATAGTCATGACGAGAATAGACATTGCGCCCATATTGTTGCCAGTGTGAAGTGACAATTTGTTCGACTGATTCCTGGCGTTCGGCTAAAATATTGAGCCAAAATAAGACCGCCCACAGGCCATCTTTTTCTCTAATATGGTTCGATCCTGTACCGAAACTTTCTTCACCGCACAACGTGACTTTGTCAGCATCGAGCAGATTTCCAAAAAATTTCCAGCCGGTGGGTGTTTCAAAGCAAGGGATGCCTAATGCGGAAGCAACCCGGTCAGCGGCCTGACTGGTTGGCATGGAACGGGCAATGCCTTTGATGCCATCAGCATAGCCGGGGGCTAATGTTGCGTTGGCTGCAAGAATAGCCAGGCTATCACTGGGTGTGACAAAGAAATTTTGGCCTAACACCATATTACGATCCCCATCGCCATCTGACGCGGCACCCAAGTCAGGGGCATCGGTCGCGTTCATCACCTTAACTAAATCTGCCGCGTAAGTTAGATTAGGGTCAGGGTGACCTTGACCAAAATCGGGTAGGGGAGTGCAATTCATCAGTGTCTCTGTGGGGGCACCGAGTTGACCAATAAAAATTTCTCTCGCGTAGGGCCCATTGATCGCGTGCATGGCATCGAAACACAGGCGAAATCCCCCAGCAAAAAGCGTGCGAATTTTCTCAAAATCAAACAACTGTGACATTTGTTCAGCATAGTCAGCAACGGGGTCGATGGTGATGATGTCAGTATGACCGATACGCTGATTTCCCAGTGTGTCTATATCGATATCCGGAATATCAGCAATGTTATAGCTGGATATGTTTTTACTATAGGTATAAATGGCATTCGTAATTTGTTCAGGAGCAGGGCCGCCATTATTAATGTTGTATTTAATGCCAAAATCTCCGTTGGGCCCCCCTGGGTTATGACTCGCAGAGAGGATGATGCCACCATTAGCCTGATGTTTCCTGATGACACAGGAGGCCGCTGGAGTGGAAAGCAAGCCGCCTTGACCCACTAAAATACGGCTGTATTCTGAGGCGCAGGCCATCTTGATAATGATTTGAATAGCTTCACGATTATAGAAGCGACCATCTCCCCCCAAAACCAGGGTTTGACCCGTAACGGGACCAATGGTAGAGAAGATGGCTTGCACAAAATTTTCAAGATAATGTGCTTGCTGAAAAACCGATACCGCTTTGCGTAGACCTGATGTGCCTGGCTTTTGGTCGGAAAAAGCAGTGGTTTTGACGTGTGAAATATTCATTGAACAACCTCTTGTATTTTGCTCTCTTCATGCCCATATTGATATTTATCCGAAACGAAGGATAAAAACAATGGAATGGCTCAGGTTCGTTAATAATAGCGCTTTTTGTTGATTATTGCGCGACGAAACACCTAAAATATACTGTTGTACAGAAATATAGAATATTAAATTGAGGAGTAGAACAAAAAAATGAGTGCCGCAGCGACCCAGGAAACCATGCAGTTTCAAACCGAAGTAAAGCAATTACTCAAGTTGATGATTCATTCTCTTTATTCAAATAAGGAAATTTTTCTTCGGGAACTCATTTCAAATGCATCAGATGCAGCGGATAAGTTGCGTTTTGAGGCTTTAACTGACAATGCACTCTATGCGGATGATTCAGAGCTGCGGATTCGAGTGACGGTTGACAAGGATGCACGGACGATTACGGTATCAGATAATGGTATCGGTATGAACCGTAATGAAGTGATTGAAAACATTGGTACCATTGCGAAATCTGGAACGCAACAATTCCTGGATTCTCTTACGGGTGATCAGGCTAAAGATACTCAATTAATTGGTCAGTTCGGTGTTGGTTTTTATTCTTCATTTATTGTTGCTGATAAAGTAACGATGATGACTCGTCGTGCTGATGTCGGTGTTGAGCACGGCGTTTTGTGGGAATCTTCCGGTGAAGGGGATTATGTTATTCAAACGGTAGAAAAAGAGAATCGAGGTACCGATGTCATTTTGCATCTACGTGAGAGCGAAGATGAATTTTTAGAAAAGTTTAGAATTCAAAGTATTATACGCAAATATTCAGATCATGTAGCGCTGCCCATTGAAATGTTAGCTGACAAGCCACCGGTAGCCGAAGAGGATGATGAGGCGACAAAAGAAAATACTGAAGCTGTTGAAAGTGAAAAAGCTAAAGTTGAAACAGAGTCGGCAGATGAACCGCCCGTATTCGAAACAATAAATCGTGCTTCAGCATTATGGGCACGATCCAAGCAAGATATCACTGATGAAGAATACAACGAATTTTATAAACATATTGGCCATGATTGGGAAGAACCCCTAGCTCGTGTTCACAATAAAGTAGAAGGTAAGCATTCTTACACGTCATTACTTTATATTCCAGGTCGTGCGCCTTTTGATCTTTGGGACAGAGATAAAAAACACGGACTTAAACTTTATGTGAAACGTGTTTTCATCATGGATGATGCGGAGCAATTGTTACCTAATTATTTACGTTTTGTGCGTGGGGTTGTTGACTCTGACGACTTGCCGTTAAATGTATCCCGTGAAATTTTGCAACGTAATCAAGTGATCGATAGCATTCGTTCAGCGTGTACCAAGCGTATTCTTAGTTTATTAGACGGTATAGCGAAAAAAGACGAAAAAAAATATCAGAAATTTTGGGATGCATTTGGCCGTGTGATCAAAGAAGGGCCTGCTGAAGATTTTGCCAATAAGGAAAACATTGCGAAATTATTGCGCTTTTCCACTACGCATACAGACAGTGAAACCCAGGATGTTTCTTTGTCCGCTTACGTATCGCGAATGAAAGAAGGGCAAGACAAAATTTATTATATTACGGCTGATAGTTTTGCTGCGGCTAAAAATAGTCCGCATTTGGAGATTTTTCGTAAAAAAGGTTTAGAGGTTATCTTATTAAGCGAGCGGGTAGATGAATGGTTAACCGGGCATTTTACTGATTTTGATGGTAAAGCTTTTCAATCTGTTGCCAAGGGTGATCTGAATCTGGGTGACCTAGAGGACAAAGAAGAAAAAGAAGCAAAAGAAAAAGCCCAGGAAGATAATAAAGACTTAGTGGCTAAAATTAAAACCGTACTGACAGACGATAAAGTGAAAGAAGTACGTCTGACTAACCGGTTGACGACCTCTCCTGCTTGTTTAGTGGTTGAAGACCACGAAATGAGTACCCATCTAGAAAGACTGCTTAAAGATGTGGGTCAAGATGTACCGAACGTGAAACCTATTTTAGAAATTAATCCTGAGCATCCCTTGGTATTAAAATTTAAAGATGAAGCCGATGAAACGCGTTTTTCGGATTGGGCGAACATTTTATTTGATCAAGCCTTATTAAGCGAAGGAGGGCAGTTAGAGGATCCTGCAACTTTTATCAAACGTCTAAATGAGTTGTTGCTGGTGCTCGCATCAGATTAATTTTAAGGAAGGTATACAAAAAACCTCCCTGTGAAGAGGGCATGTAAAATAATGCCCTTTCCCTGGGAGGAGTATGTTCACCTGTTAGAGAGCATGAATCTCATGAAAATAAAATCCTCTCAGGCTTTAAGATTAGATAAATGGTTATGGGCCGCCCGATTTTTTAAAACTCGATCACTGGCAGCAGAAGCGATCAATGGCGGTAAAATTCATCTTAATGGTGTCCGTGCGAAACCCTCGAAAGTACTTAAAATAGCAGATGAACTAAGAATACGTCGGGGTACGGAAGAATATACGATTGTCGTTTTGCAACATGGTGGACGGCGTGGGCCAGCCACTGAAGCGGTGTTGATGTACGAAGAAAGCGAAATCAGTAAAAAAGCAAGAGAACAACTGTCGGAACAGCGGCGGATGATTAATGCGGGTCATTCTTTCCCATCCCAACGTCCTGATAAAAAAGGGCGACGCCAAATTACGAAATTCAAACACCAGGATTACTCTTGACAATTTTTAACCACAACTTTTGTAATTGCAGGCTCTTAGTATCCCCTCCGTAAACTCGAAAAAATACAACATGGTGTGATTGCTTCGCTCTTGAACTGTTTTTTACATCAGGCTACTACTGCGCACGTTTTTACTTTTAGCTGAGTTGCTTACGGTCGAGTTTTTTATGTAGAATCGTGTTGTTTGTGTTTTTAGGAGAAGTTTGGTGCTTCAAATATCGGTGATTATTCCTACATATAATCGAAAAATATTATTATCACGAGCCTTGAATTCGGTACTTTCACAAACCCGGGTAGCACATGAAATTATCGTTGTGGATGATGCCTCTAGTGATGGCAGCGTTTCGATGATGCAGGCACAATTCCCGGATGTTATTACCCTTCAACAACAACAAAACCTGGGTGTCAGCGCGGCAAGAAACAGGGGAATAAAAAAAGCGTCGGGAAATTGGTTGGCTTTTCTTGATTCGGATGATGAGTGGCTGCCGCATAAGCTAGAAGCGCAAAGCGCGGCTCTGATGCAAGCGAGTAAAAAGGGTTACAATTATAAATTGGTACATTCTAATGAAATTTGGTTTAGAAATGGACGGCATATCAATCCTATGAAAAAACATCAGAAAAAGGGGGGGATGATTTTTCAGGCTTGTTTGCCACTTTGTGCTTTATCTCCTTCTACGGTGATGTTACATAAAAGTTTAATTGACTCTGTGGGCTATTTTGACGAAAAATTACCTGCATGTGAAGACTATGATTTATGGTTAAGAATATGTTTACGTCACCCTGTTTTATTGGTTGAGCAAGCATTGATTCATCGCTATGGTGGGCATGATGACCAGTTATCAAAAAAATATTGGGGTATGGATCGCTTTCGTATTCAGTCTTTACATCGATTGTTATCTGAACAGAAACTAGAAAAAATTGATCGGGAAGCGGCAATTAGAATGTTAATTAAAAAA
The DNA here is from genome assembly GCA_964421045.1 of uncultured Chromatiaceae bacterium. GTDB lineage: Bacteria > Pseudomonadota > Gammaproteobacteria > JAADHS01 > JAADHS01 > JAADHS01. The sequence goes on along the minus strand of CAYQVF010000029.1, from coordinate 10,543 downwards.
ATAAAAGTCTATATTAAGGGCGCGGAAAAACGATATAAAACAGATGAAGTTCATTTTTATAATACACTCTTGACACAATATACTCGTGATATTTGAGAATGAAATATCTCATGTCTTCTGAATGAAAAATGCCATGTTTTTTTTTATAGTGGCTCTGCGGGCGGAAGCCAGGCCATTGATCTCTCGTTTCAAATTAAAGGCGCTTGTTATTGAAAATGCCCCTTTTCGTTTATACCGAAATGATCAGCAGGTCTTGATTATCACGGGTATAGGTCGTGTCGCTGCAGGTGCAGGGGTGGCTTATCTGGTAGCGAAATTTAATCCGGAAAAAACATCTTGTTGGCTCAATGTGGGTGTTGCGGGGCAGCGCACGTTAGCGTTGGGTGCCTCCGTTTTAGCGCATAAAATCACCTCCTGTAATAATGGTCAGGCTTGGTATCCAGGCTTTATTTTTAGCACTTCGATTCAAACGGTGGATATGATTACGGTAGATCAATCCTCAACAGACTATCCTACTCCTGCTGTTTATGATATGGAAGCGGCGGGATTTTTCAGTATGGCTATGCGTGTGGCTTATGTTGACCTAATACACTGTTATAAAGTTATTTCTGATAACCGCCAGCAGCCAACGAGTACCGTGACTGGCGCAGGGATAGAAACACTATTAACTGAAAAGTTAAATGAAATTGAGCAATTAATAGATCAGTTACAGGTGCATTCCAGCCGTCTTTTTCCTTTGGTACGAGAAAACAAGATGATCGCCCAATTACTTGCGGAGCATCACTATACGGTAACACAAAGGCATCAACTGAAACGTTTAGTACAACGTTGGTTGGCTTTAAAGGGCGATAGCGAGTTCCCTTACTCGTCTCTTTCTGCAGCGCGTAGCGCAAAGGAAGTGATGCGTCTAATTAATAATCAGCTATAGCATCGAATATGCGTATCTATTCAGAGACAGCTTGTTTGATGCCTGCGTATTGACTCTTTCACTTGAGAATAAGTATCATTTGCGCATGAAAACATAAGCTGAATTTAGGGTCTCGGAATTGGACGAGACAAATCGTCATGATTTTTGAAAAGCAAAAATACATGCCCCTTTGCCTTGCCAATGGGTACGGCGTTAGAGCATATGAAATAAAAGAAAAAGACAATGAAAAAAATAATAGACAAAAATATCGGAAACCTCACCGTTAAAATCTATGATAAAAACTCAGTTATAAAAGTTAATAATGCCTAGTAAAAATCACTGGCCATTATAAACCTCCAGGACATTTTAAAAAGCCTGTATCATTTTCTGAAAAAACAGGGCTACTTGGAGTAGTTAAATTTACAAATATCCCTCTTGATATATACAAAGTTAAGGTTTCAAAGAAATTGTATGAATCAACAATTGTTAAAAATGTTTCTGTTAAAATACCAGGTAAAGATTCAGTTGGACATTTCGTTAAACCCAATAACTTATTAACAATAAATTTATTTCGTTCTCCTTATTTGCTATTTAATGGTGCTCAACTTACTTGGGTCGAAAAAATAAAAAAGTTATTTCGTGGCCCGCAATTTCAGGAAAAGAAGGATACCAATCTCCAAACAATCATAAGTTGAAAAATAAAGGACCATTACCGGAAGGAAAATGGCTAGTAAAGCAAGATGAATATCAGAAAATGCCTAGCAGAAACTGGATAGAGAAAATTGCAGCCGAATTAGGCAAAACAGCTTGGCCAGGAGGTGAGAGTTCTTGGGGGAAGAACCGAATATGGATTCATCCATCTGCGGGAACAGACGTATTTAATAGGAGTGGTTTTTCTATACATGGTGGTGATTCACCGGGTTCTGCTGGTTGTATTGATTTGACAAGTCATATGCCTGATTTTATCAAAAAATATCTTCAACATGCTAACTATGGTATTAGAGGTTAATTATGACAAAAAATCCACTGGTAATAAGCAATAAATTTCTGCAGGTATTGTTGGTTATTATTCTATTTCTCTGTGCATATAATTTAATTTATTATTTATCCGATCCGGAGATTTATAAGTTTGGTAGCGAAGTTGCAGGATGGCGATATAACTCACCAGTTCACTATCTTGGCGCCCTGTTGTTTGAGTTGTTACTGATTAGTGCAGTGCTAGGAGCAGGGTTCAGTCAATTGAAAATTAGTACATTGCTATTGCTTAGAGGGGTTGTTTTTATGCTAATTATGATCCAATGGTTTTTTTGAATGAGATATTTCATACTATTTTTGAGTTTAATAATTCCGAACATTAGCATGGCCTCAAATGAAATCGATTATGTGCTTGTCAATAAATCAAAAAAAAATGTACCTTTTATCTAATGGGCGTCGAATTAAGGAATATGATGTTGCTTTAGGTGGTAACTCTGTAGGCCATAAACAACAAGAAGGAGACGAGCGTACTCCTGAAGGGAAGTATATTCTTGATTATAAGAAACTAGATAGTTCATTTTATAAAGCTATTCATATTTCATATCCAAGTGAAGCAGATAAAAAAAGAGCCAAGGCTAATGCTGTAAATCCTGGTGGTCAAATAATGATTCACGGCCAAAAAAATGGCCTTGGCTGGATGTCTTGGTTGATTCAGCAGTTTGATTGGACAAATGGTTGCATAGCAGTGACTAATACTGAAATAGATGAAATATGGAAATTAGTGAAATCAGGTACGCCAATCGAAATACAGCCATAAATCACATAACGAATCAGGTCACTTTTTCCGGCCAACACAACTGGTGCATTTGTTCATAACATTGTTTGCTACTGATCAGATTTTTGATCGTTAAATTTACAGCCATTGCTTCCTTGCTGCTTAAGTTGTAATTCGTGAAAACGGGTTATTTTAGCATGACCCTGGCATCCATATTGAGCCTTCATATAATCCAACTGAAAATCATAGTTGAAGTGTATTTTTGATATTTACTAGGAAAGATGGCAGTATTCTGCAATGGGTATTGAAATAGAGCGTAAATTTTTAGTTAAAAATGACAGTTGGAAGTCTCAGGCATCCCGTCATGTTTATTATCGACAAGGTTATCTTAACGAGATCGAAGCGTGTTCTATTCGGATCAGGGTAGCGAGAGATAAAGCTTTTTTAAATATAAAGAGTGCAACTTTGGGCCTTTGCCGTCATGAATATGAGTATGAAATCCCATTGTCTGAAGGTCATGAAATGTTGAATGCTTTTAGTTTAGGCGCGGTGATAGAAAAACGGCGGTTTTTTGTGGACTATGCTGGGCATACTTGGGAAATAGATGTCTTTGAGGGCGATAATGAGGGACTTGTTGTTGCCGAAATAGAACTGTCTGCTGAAGATGAGCGGTTTGATTTGCCAAGCTGGGCGGGCGACGAAGTTTCTCATGACCCTCGTTATTATAATGTTTCCCTTGTCAAACATCCTTACAAAAGCTGGTAAGGCATGGGTATGAAGTCAGTTTTGGTTTGTTTGGTCTTGGTGTTATTGTTTGGTTGCACACAAAAAACTGAATATTCTGGTTTTCGTTTTGGTTTAGCAAGTGCGCCGATTACGCTTGATCCGCGGTTTGCCACGGACGCGACATCGACCCGAATGAATCGCCTGCTCTATCAGCGCCTGGTCGAGTTCGATGTGAGCCTGCAGCCCATTCCCGGTATAGCGACCTGGCAGCGCTTAAGCGATCAGCATTATCGTTTTTTTCTGAATCACAATGCGCTGTTTCACAACCAACAAATTTTGACTATGGCGGATGTAAAAGCAACGTATGAATCCGTGTTAGATCCTGAAATTGGTTCTCCACATCGCGCTTCATTGAGCATGATCGCGTCCATGACAATAATAGATGAGAGAACGCTGGATTTTCATTTGAATCGCAAGGATTTAATGTTTCCAGGGCGTTTGCTTCTTGGTATATTGCCAAAAAAACAATTAGTTAATGAACATGCGTTTAATCGTCAGCCCATAGGCAGTGGGTCTTTTCAATTTAAAGCTTGGCCTGAATCCGGAAAATTGTTATTGGAACGCCGTCGCGATGGTGCCCTGTTTGAATTTTTGAAAGTAAAAGATCCAACCGTGCGTGTTTTAAAGATGATGCGTCGAGAACTCGATATGATCCAAAATGATTTGCAGCCAGAGCTGGTGGCCTATTTATTGGAGGAAGAAAAATTACAAGTCTCAACGATCGGTGGCACTCGTTTTTCTTATCTTGGTTTTAATATAGAAGACCCCATCGTGGGTCAAAAAAAGGTACGTAAAGCGATTGCTTATGCTTTAGACAGAGAAACGATCATCAAATATGTGTTTGGTGGGGCAGCAACCTTGGCCAATGCTATACTCAAGCCCGGCCATTGGGCAGGCACAAGCGATATTCCGGGTTACACTTATGACCCTGTTGCCGCTCGACGTTTATTGCAAGACGCGGGTTATTCATCAACAAACCGACCTTCCGTTGTATACAAAACGTCTAGTGACCCCTTTCGTATTCGTTTAGCTACGATCGTACAGCAACAATTAGCTGAAGTCGGCATAGACGTGATTTTGAAAACCTATGATTGGGGTACGTTTTATGGTGATATCAAAGCAGGCCGATTTCAGATGTTTAGTTTAAGCTGGGTGGGAATAAAAAACCCCGATATTTTTCGCTATGTTTTTCACAGCGAATCAACTCCCCCTGCGGGTGCAAATAGAGGTCGTTTTAATGACCGACAAGCCGATCAACTCATTGATCTGGCGGATCAGGCCGGAACCCAGAAAGAGCAAGCGGAATACTATGCCAGATTACAATATTACTTATGGCAGCACTTGCCTTACATACCCTTATGGTATGAAGATAACGTTTTTATTTCACAGCCTGACATTAAAGGTTATACCCTGGCTCAGGATGGAAACTATGATGGTCTTGCACAGGTTTACCGGCTAAATTAAGGGTAGAGTGATGGAACAACAAATCAATATTGATTTGAATAGACAACACTTGCAATTTGTGCACCGAGGTCAGTCGGTTTTTGAAACGTTTATTTCCTCGGCAAAAAAGGGTGCAGGTGAGCAAAAGGGCAGCGAATGCACGCCTCGTGGCCAGCATATCATACGAGCCAAAATAGGTGCAGGCTGTGCGATCAATTCGGTATTTATCGGGCGGCGTCCCACAGGGGAAATTTATAGTTCTGAACTAGCACGAGCTTTTCCCAAGCGCGATTGGGTGTTGACTCGTATACTGTGGTTAAGTGGTTTGCAGCCTGGTTTTAATCGGCTGGGCCAGGTTGATTCTATGCAGCGTTATATTTATATTCATGGCACACCCGATTCAGAAAGAATGGGGGTGACCGGTTCGCATGGTTGTTTACGAATGCGTAATAGTGATATTGTGGTTTTATTTGATCTGATACAGGTTGGGATCAAGGTGAATATAAAATAATGATCCGCTACCTGTTTTCACAACTTGCCAGTGCCGTGCTGGTGATGATTGGCGTGTCGTGCCTGGTGTTTTTTTTAATCCACCTGGTGCCGGGTGACCCCGTAGAAGTTATGTTAGGCGAATCGGCTAATCCGGCCGATCGCGAAGCATTACGTCAATCACTAGGCTTGGATCAGCCTTTATTAACGCAGTTATTTTCCTTTTTTAATCAATTGTTACATTTTGATTTTGGTCAATCTCTTTATTCTAAACAACCGATAGTTGATATGTTAGTTGAGCGGATACCGGCCACCGTTGAATTGGCTTTAGCCGGCTTAATTATTGCCGTTGTTATTGCCTTTCCTTTAGGGACTATCGCCGCTTTAAAGCAAGGTACACGCTGGGATTATGGCGCCATGGGTTTTTCACTGATTGGGGTTTCCATACCCAATTTCTGGATGGGACCCATTTTGATTTTGCTATTTTCAATCGGTTTGGGCTGGTTTCCTGTCAGTGGACGAGAAGGTTGGTCTTCTTTGGTCTTGCCCGCGATTACCCTGGGTACGGCAATGGCTGCTATTTTATCGCGCATGATTCGAGCGACCTTGCTTGAGGTCTTGGGTGAAGACTATATTCGTACCGCGAGAGCAAAAGGTTTACCCGAAGGTTTGGTTATCGTTCGTCACGGTTTGCGTAATGCTTTGTTACCCGTGGTGACCTTGATTGGTTTGCAGTTAGGCACCTTGTTGGGAGGCGCGGTTATTACCGAAATGGTTTTTTCATGGCCGGGTCTCGGACAATTGACTATAGAATCTATTCATCGGCGCGATTACCCGGTATTACAAGCCTGTGTGTTATTCATTAGCATGACCTACGTGTTGATTAATACCCTGACTGATATCGTCTACGGATGGTTGGATCCGCGTATTCGTCTGGGGCAGGAACCAGCACAATAATGCTTAAGTTTTTCTCTATAGGTATTCTTGTTTTATGGGCTTTGCTGGCGCTGACGGGCAGCTTGTTGCCGCTGCATCCCAATGAGATTGAACTCAATAAAATATTGGCACCACCTGAGCCGGGTGCTTGGTTGGGCTATGATGATTTAGGTCGCCCTGTTCTGGATCGCTTGATCATGGGCGCACAAACGTCATTTTTGGTTGCGCTTTGGGTGGTGAGCTTATCGCTGGTTGTGGGTACGATGGTGGGAACCTTTAGTGCTTACACAGGAGGATGGGTCGATCATTTTATTGTCCGTATTATCGACATTTTGCTGGCTTTCCCCGGCATACTATTGGCCATTGCTTTGGCGGGTATATTGGGCCCGGGGATCGATAACGTGATTATTGCTCTCAGTGTTGTCGGTTGGGTTGGCTTTGCCCGCTTATCTCGTGCACAAGTTTTATCGTTAAAGCATCGTGAACACGTACAGGCTGCTGTGGCTCTGGGCGTTGGTCGATTTAAAATTATTCGCGTGCATTTGATTCCCCTGATTGCCGCGCCGTTAATTGTTGAAAGCACTTTTGCAGTGGCAGGTGTTATTATTTCCGAAGCGGGCTTGTCCTATCTGGGTTTGGGGGTACAGCCTCCCGAAGCCTCTTGGGGGAGCATGATACGAGATGGGACACGATATATGTTAATTGCCCCTCATATGGTTATCGCGCCGGGTTTGGTGTTAATGATGATTGTTTTATCAGTCAATCTGATGGGGGATCGTGCGAGAGACTGGCTGGACGTGCGCAGTCGATGAAGAAGGGCGTATGTTAAGATAAAGACGCTACGCAATGAGCTGATCTCACAGAATCTAAGTCGAACAAAAACATTATACTATTTGTTTTGCGGGCTGAATGGGGAGCACCGTGCTCGAGCCGAGCCATTTTTTTCGGTCATTACTTTACAATGATTTTAGATATAGCATTCTGTTCTAGATTAGGTTAGAATAACGCGCTTTCCAGTACAGCGTGTTGCCTGTTTGGATCTTGTACACAAAAAATGGGTCATTAGCTCAGTTGGTAGAGCAGTGGACTTTTAATCCATTGGTCGTAGGTTCAAATCCTACATGACCCACCATTTCTTTTATTCCTTCCCTTCTATACCTATGCGTTATGAATTCAAGTGTTTAGCGCGTGCAGATGTGCCTTGGGTTCGGTTTTCTGACTGAAAAAAACGCAGGCCTGGTGTGTTAAGTTGCGTTTTCGATAGAGGAAAAGCCCGCAAAGATACGATACAGAGGGATCTGAAAACGTCTACGTCTATTATAACGCTGGGGTATGCCGTTAACTCTTTATTTGTACTTTGCAGCGCTGCGCTCACTGTAGGAGTAAGAGAGCAATGAATGCTTTAGTAAAAATCGGGTATAATACGTCGGCAATTATTAGCTTGGGATGATCTTCGAGTCTGAGCAAAGCAAGTTTATCGAAATTAACTTTATATTTTAATGAAATATTATCTGGAATCTAAAATATGCAGCCACCCAGTTTTATAAGTAAAATGTTCGGTGCGTCTCCCGTTAAACCTTTGCAAGTGCATATGGCGAAAGTGTTGGTTTGCGTAGAAACACTGCAACCTTTTTTCAACGCGGCCATTGCTCAGGACTGGTCTGAAGCCCAGCGTATACAAAAACGTATCGCTTTATTTGAAAACGAAGCGGATGACCTGAAAAAGAAACTTCGTTTACATCTTCCTAATGGCTTGATGCTGGCATTCTCGCGCCGGGACTTGCTCGAAGTCCTGGCTATGCAGGATTCCGTTGCTAACAAAGCAAAAGATATTGCTGGCCTTATGTTGGGTCGAAAAATGGTTTTTCCTGAGCCTTTAGCGTTAAAATTCGATACCTTTTTGAAGCGTAGCATTGATGCGACGAGCCAAGCCTCTAAAGTGATACATGAATTAGATGAACTGGTTGAAACTGGTTTTCGGGGAGGGGAAGTTGAATTAGTCGATTCATTGCTGATAGAGCTGGATAAAATCGAGAGTGATACGGATCGAATGCAAGTGGATATCAGATCAACGTTATTTAAGCTGGAGACAACGCTTCCTCCTGTAGAAGTCATGTTTTTGTATAAAATTGCTGAGTGGGTCGGTGAATTAGCGGATCGCGCACAACGAGTGGGCAGTCGTCTTCAGCTAATGTTAGCAAGGTAGGCCGCTCATGGAATATGGACTGATATTTTTGATCCTGGCGGTGGCATTTGGTCTGTTTATGGCTTGGGGTGTCGGAGCGAATGATGTTGCCAATGCCATGGCAACCTCTGTTGGCTCTAAAGCCGTTACCATTAAACAAGCGATTATTATTGCGGCCATTTTTGAGTTCGCGGGGGCTTTTCTTGCGGGGGGGGAAGTGACCTCTACCATCCGCAAAGGCATGGTGGACACTGCATTATTGGCAGATACCCCGGAGTTGTTGGTGTACGGTATGCTTGCTTCATTGTTGTCTGCGGGGATTTGGCTCTTTATTGCGACTCGTTTTGGTTGGCCCGTTTCAACGACACACTCAATTGTGGGTGCCATTGTCGGTTTTGCGGCCGTCGGTATTGGCATTGGTGCAGTTAAATGGGCGAAAGTTGGCGAAATTGCGATGAGTTGGATCATTTCTCCCTTGGTGGCAGGGGTGATCGCGTATGCTCTTTTTGTCAGCGTACAACGTTTGATTTTAAATACCGACAATCCGTTTAAAAATGCTCGACGATACGTTCCATTTTATATTTTTTTAGTGGGTTTTATTGTTGCGTTAGTGACCATTTTCAAGGGTTTTAAACATATTGGTCTGGATTTATCTATCGCTGAAGGCTATGCCGTAGCCCTGCTCTGTGGCTTAGCTGTGACCTGGGTGGGCTGGTTACGAATTCGAAAAATCAAGCTGGATCCAGAAGCAGATCGAGATTTTCACTTCGCTAACGTTGAAAAAATATTTGCAGTTTTGATGATGGTGACAGCTTGTGCGATGGCGTTTGCTCATGGTTCGAATGATGTTGCCAATGCCATTGGCCCTGTTGCTGCAGTCGTTAGTATTGTCGAGAGCGGAGGGATGGTTAACCAACAATCCGCCTTACCCATTTGGATTTTGCTTATTGGTGCGATAGGCATTGTGATTGGCTTAGTTACCTATGGTCATAAAGTGATCGCCACTGTAGGTACTGAAATCACCGACCTTACACCCAGTCGTGGTTTTTGTGCGACGCTTGCGGCGGCGGCAACTGTGGTGCTCGCTTCGGGAACGGGCATGCCCATCTCCACGACTCAGACGCTGGTCGGTGCCGTTTTGGGTGTGGGTATGGCGAGAGGCATCGCCGCACTGAATTTAGTCGTGATTCGAAAAATATTCATGTCGTGGATTATCACGCTGCCAGTTGGTGCCTTTTTGTCCATCATCTTCTTTTTTATATTAAAGGCTTTGTTTAGTTAGTTTTTACGATAGGGTTTTTTAGGGTTGATCTATCGGGATACTCATATAAAAACAAGCACCAACATCAGGGTTGTTTTCAGCCCAAATTTGACCCTGATGTAAATTGATAATTTCGAGGCAGATGGCTAAACCCAGCCCGGTTCCGCCTGCTCCCGTTTTGGTTGAACTACTTTGAATGAACTTGTCAAATATACTATCGATTTCTTTATCAGGAATGCCCATGCCCTGGTCGCGAACGGAGAGTATAATGGCGGGAACCGTATTGTGATTTACAGAAAGGTTAGAGGATTCGATTCGCAACTCAATCAGAGCATTTTTTGGCGAAAATTTTACCGCATTAGACAAGAGATTACGTATCACTTGTGAAATACGCAGTATGTCAAAATGAGCCGTATTATTGACATTCTCGAAATGAGATTGGATATTAATTTTTTTCCCAAGCGCCAACGTTTCAAATTCCTTGATGATATCAAAAGCAGCACGATCCAGGTTATATTTTTGAATGTCAAGCTCTGTTTTTTTTGCTTCTAGTTTGGCAAGGTCGAGCAGCTCATCAAGTAATTTTAGCAGGTGCGTACCACTGGTATTAATATTTTCAAAATAACGGTGGAGTTTATTCCGCTCAGCAACATTGGCTTTCTCCAAACCGAAATCAGAAAAACTCAAAATTGCATGCATGGGTGTTCGTAGCTCATGAGAAATATTAGCCAGAAATTCACTTTTAGCCTGGTTGGCAATTTCAGCGGATTCTTTGGATTTTTTTAA
>CAYQVF010000028.1:0-36391 GCA_964421045.1 uncultured Chromatiaceae bacterium | reverse complement strand
AAAAGATTGAAATATAGATTTTTTATCTTGACTTTTAAGTGAACGGCCTTTTGAAAAAAAACAATCTAAAATTTAATTCAAAGCGCCATGTTAAACTTGAGTTTAGGCCTAAAGTGTTGAAAAAATATAATTTCACTCAATTTAAGCTCGATTGCCCTGACTTGGAAAGGGATAAGTTTACGAAAATTTCAGGCTATGTTCGGATTTTCCAACACCTAAATCCAGTGATGCAGCTATTTTATAGGAGCCAGCAGGCTGGTTAGCCGTGTCCGTAAGTTGCTTGAGATTTGTACAAAAATATTGAGCTCGGACTCCGTGTGGACAGCCCGTGGATTTCGCCGTTCCACACTAATCTATCGCCTGCTCACACTCCGCCGTGAAAGGTAAGAAAGGGTGACCGCAGCACAATAATAACAAGTTTACCAATAAAACCTTTTGGAAACTCGGACAGACCCAAATTTTATTGTAAAGGCACCTGCAAGCCCCTGTGTTACTCATTTTTTTTACAAGGCAGAAATTGCTGCAACAAAAACGTGTTTCATAAATCTATCCAACTAATAATTTTACCCTGGGGTAGTGCCATACCCATATTAATATCATAAGCTGTAGGCTCCCAGTTGGGTCTCAGCGTTGTGGTGTAAATGGATTGAACGATACGTTGGTGTAGAACGAGATTACTCATGGCGCTTATTCTGTACTGGTAACGTCTACTTTTTGCCAATACGTTAATATCGCAACTTTTGATTGGCTCTGGGTCGGTAACAAAACAACCCAGGTACTCAATACTATATTTTCCGTTGAGTACGGCAATATCATGAGAGTCTATAAGCCAGTGAGCGGGTTGTTTCGGATCTAAAACGCCATTGTTATAGATGTCTTTTTTGCTGAATCCAGGATTGTTGATCAAACGGACTGCCATGCTGGTAAGTTGTTCGGTATTTTGTTTCAGAGTGGATGCCTGAGTGCGTTGTGTTGTTATTTTTGTATCTAATAGGGTGAGTTCCATAGTGGCGATACTGATAGAAGAAATTAAAATTAAAAAAACCATTGTGCTGATTAAAATGATCCCTTCGCATCGAGTGAAAGTCGAATAATTAGAAGAAAATTGCATCATCATGCCCTTTTATTTTTTAAGACGACTCGGGTGGAGTAACTGTTATTTTTACTCGTAATACAGGGCTGATACATTGTTATGCTAATGTGAACCAAACGAACATCTTGCCAATTCATTATTTCATGGGCTTGCAGTATTTGGTCTGTGATACCATCTTGGTTGCTATCTACATCATATAAAAATTGCATATTTTCTACGCCTTGAAGTAATTCTTCACGTTGTAGTCGACCGTTGTTATTCAGGCGTAAACGAAACAGGGCTGGTGTTGTACTCTTATTTTTGCAGCTTGTGTCGCTCGGTATGCTGCTGGAGCCTATAAAATAAGTGTGGCTGAGTACACGTCTGACTTCTGAATTGGCGATGATCGGTAAATAGTTTTTATTGTAATCTTTGCCCTGAAATAATAAGCCCGCGGTTGAGCTGGTACGCATGTATAATCTGTTTTGATTGACGGTGTCTTTTAACTCGGTATGGAGTATGGTGTTGGCTGAAAGGTAGCGCAAGGTAATCAGATCTCCGCGAAGATAGTGACTTGCTTTGATGCAAGCGGCATAAGTATATTGAACATTGTGGGTCAAACTATCATTAAAACCCAGCATAGCTTGTTGAATCATGCTGCCCCAGTCCATATAATTACACCTTTTATTGGGTACAGGAGGGGGTAAACTACCGAGAATGGTTTTGTCAGAGAGCAGCGCTCCAAGGTATCCAGAACGACGAATATCTTTGGCTAATAATTGCAGGGCATAATTTGCATCTTGTTCTATTTGACTGTAATGGAGCGTAACGGCTTGGTGCTGTTTAGTATTAACGTAGGACTGAATGAGTACTGACATGACAAAAAGACCGATGACCAGTGATATAAGCAATTCAACTAATGTAACGCCAGAGTGAGCTTTCATCGTCTCAATCCTTCATTTGAAAGCGTCATAAAATGCTCACCTGATAAGAAAAGCACCCCTCATTGACTGCTGTCTGAGTTGTATTACAGTGCGGACTGGTTGATTGTCCCGTTTGCGACCAAGTAATGAAAATCTGGTAAGTATTAGCCGATTTGCTAATAGATCCATTACCATCAGGTAGTTGGGCGTGAATTTTGCGCTTCCATTTTGATAGGCTATTTAAAATGTGTTGCTGAGCGGTACATATGGGTGTGCAAGCTGTGAGACCTGGTGATGTCGAAAAATTTATTTCATATGAATTTTGTATTGCTATTACTGAATTTGCGGTGATCGTTTCAGCCATTTGTTGGGCTAATTGTATTGCTTTTTTTGTCTGTAAATTTAGTGTTGTTGTATGAATAGCATGGGTTTGCAGTTGCCCCATACTGAGTATTCCAGTTGAAAATATAAGCAGTGATACGAGTAGCTCCATTAAGCTCAGGCCACATTGATGAGCATAGTGTGCTCTATGAAATGATACTGTGATATTGGTTTTATGAAAATTTTTCATAGATATTAAGTTTGCCTTCAAACTTGCTGATAGGTGATATTTATCATAAGTCAGGCCGAGAATATCTGGCTATCGTTAAAACGCGCCTTTTTGCGTCAGGTATATGCTGTTGTGTTTGTAGGTATTTTTTGATGATTGTGATGTGAGACTAAAGTATAAATGTTTGATTATATTGTTATAGGTGGGGGTATCAGTGCTTTGTTGAGTGCTCGCGAGCTGGCGCTCAGCGGTGCACGCATAGCAGTGTTGGAAAAAGGCCAGTTTGGGCGAGAGTCATCCTGGGCTGGCGGTGGCATTTTATCGCCACTATATCCCTGGCGTTGCAGTGATGACATCAATGTACTTGCTCGTTGGAGTCAACAAAGGTATCGCCAATTAGCACAATCCTTGTTGGATGAAACCGGTATAGATTCCGAATGGCGACCGTCTGGTTTGTTAATGCTGGATCTGGATGATCGTGATCAGGCATGTACTTGGGCGCAGACGTATAATGTCGAACAGCACGTTTTGTCTGCAGAGCAGCTTAAGCATCATGAACCTGCTTTGTCAGGAAAAATTAAAGCAACAGGGTTGTTATTTCCGAAAGTTGCGCAGATACGTAATCCCCGTTTATTGCTTGCTTTACGTCAAAATCTGGCGAACCTGGGTGTTGAGTTGCTGGAGCATCATGAAGTCACCGAATTGCTGAGCAAAGCGGGCAGGGTGACTGGTGTTATTGCTGCCGGACAAAAAATGCACGCGCAAGGGGTGGTGATCACTTGTGGAGCTTGGTCTGCGCAATTATTATTTTCTTATGATATCAAGCTGCCTGTCTATCCCGTAAAGGGGCAAATGTTGTTATACCAAGGCGTACCTGAGTTTTTGAAAAATATAGTGATGTTAAAGGATGGTTATTTGATACCGCGTGCTGATGGACGTATTCTTTGCGGCAGCACGGTTGAAAATGTGGGTTTTAATAAGGATCTGACCGAAGAGGCTCATAACAAGCTAAGGTCAGCAGCAGAATATCTGATTCCTGAGCTAAAAGACATTCCTCTTGAACGTCAATGGGCTGGTTTACGACCCGGTAGTGCAACAGGGGTTCCGTATATAGGGAAAGTACCCAGGCTGGTAAATTTATATGTTAATGTTGGCCATTATCGCAACGGGGTTGTGCTGGGCCCGGCAGCAGCACGTTTATTGGTGGATGTTATACTGGATCGGACAGGTATTGTTGATCCGACCCCTTATCAGTTAGATATTTAACGAGAGTAGAACAATGGAAAAAATAGAAGTCGTTAATTTAATTAAAACCGGTATTGCCGATGCGGAGGTGTTTGTTGAGGGGGAAGGCTGCAATTTTACCGTTATTGTAGTGAGTCGTGGGTTTGAGGGGCAGTCACTGCTCAAAAAACAAAAGCAGGTTATGGCGACCGTAGCAGAGCAAGTTCGCAGTGGTGCTTTGCATGCGATAGCGGTTAAAGCCTATACCCCTGGTGAATGGGGTAAAATTAATGTGTAAGAATTCGGCTTGTCCCTTTTCTTGAGCCGATGGTGAGGCTGATATCAATCTAGAAAAATCAGTTGAGCGTGGATATACTGAGAGCAACTGATTTTTCTAGGGGCCAGGTTTGATATTATGTTTACTTATTAAATCATAAAGTGTGGGTCGGCTTACACCCAGCAGCTCCGCTGTTTTTGAAATATTGCCATCCAAAAGACTGAGTGCCCGAAGGACCGCAGATTGTTCGGCCTGGTCTCGGACTTGTCTTAGATTAAGTGGCATGACTTCCTGTTGCTCATTGTTGAGTTCAAGGTCTTCTGCAGTGACCAGATTGGTATCGGCCATGATCACAGCGCGTTTGACTTTATTTTGTAATTCACGAATGTTTCCTGGCCAAGTATAGGATTCAATGGCCTGAATGCCATCCTGACTAAAACCTCGAATATTTTTATTGAGTGTTTGTGTGTCTACAAAATGGTTTAACAGGCTGCGTGCTAGGAATACCGCATCACCACTTCGTTCTCGTAAAGGGGGGATGCGAATCGTAATTTCGCTGATTCTATAAAACAAATCTTCGCGAAACTGGCCATCTTTAATCTGTTGTTCTATGTTTTGATGTGTTGCACAGATGACCCTCACATCTACAGGAATTTCATTTCGACCGCCTAATCGCTCAATAATTCGTTCTTGTAAAAAGCGCAGTAGCTTGGCTTGTAAAGACATGGGTAAGTCACCGACCTCATCAAGAAACAGTGTGCCGCCATTGGCGCATTCAATTTTCCCTATGGTTTGTTTACTGGCTCCGGTAAACGCGCCTTTTTCATAGCCGAATAATTCGCTCTCTAGTAGGTTTTCAGGAATAGCGGCGCAGTTAATGGCAATAAAACGTTTTTTTGCTCGCGAGCTCAAGTCATGCAGGGCGCGAGCGAGCACTTCTTTACCCGTACCGCTTTCGCCCAGAAGTAAACTAGTTGCATCAGTCGGTGCGACTTTTTCTACTGTACGGCAGACTTTCAGCATTTGTGAGCTGTTGGCAATAATGCCGTTTAGAGGTGAGTGGCCATGATCTTTCAATAAATTTTGGTTTTCTAACTCAAGTTTATGAACGTGGTGTGCTCGCTTTACAATCAAATTGAGAATTTCTGCATCAATGGGCTTTTGGTAGAAATCATAGGCCCCCAGAGCAATGGCTTTGACCGCATTTTGACGATCTTCATTACCCGTAACGACGATGACTTTTAAATTGGGGTTAAGTTCCAGTAATTGTTCCAGCGTTGCGAGACCTTCACTTGTACCGTCGGCATCAGGGGGTAAGCCCAAATCGAGCGTTACCACGGGTGCTTCATGCCGGCGTAACTTGGCCAAGGCTTCTTTTTTATTCCCCGCGATAATGACCTCAAAATCTTCAAAACTCCACTTAAGCTGACTTTGTAGTCCCGGATCATCTTCGACAATCATCAATTTTTGTTTGTTTTCGCTCAATGCCTATTCCTGCCGTTAAAAGGTCTTAATTTATATCGGCTATGTCTGTTAAGTCTGGAGTATGCAAAAAAATGGATCAAGATACATGGACATAGTTAGATGGTTACTCGCTAAGAGACCTAACTGCGAATCTGCAGGCAGACGTTGTCTGCCTGCCTGCCTTTGCTTCGCTCTCCATGGTGGTCAAAAAATGGCACGGTGGACATCAAAGAAATAATGATCTGTAAAAAATATTACATTTTGTGAATGCCTTCACAAAATCAGGTTTTAGTGTTTTTTAAATATATAACAAGGACTAAACTGTGATCAAGATCACAGGCATAACCATTTTCTTCGACGATAACTTTCGCATAGCTTTTGTGGAGGTTTTTTTCAATGAAGATGAGATTTTTTCTCTTATGGATGGTTGTTTGGCTTTTCACCACCGTTGCCTGTGCTGGTGATCGTGAGATGACTATTGCAGCACTTGGTTACTCTCTCGATCAATATTCTTCAACAGCAAACAAACGTTTACTGGACTGGAAACAACTCATACAGGCGCATCATAATTCATCGATTAAAAATAAATTGAGATGGGTCAATACTTTTTTTAACAAAGTGCAGTATCAAACTGACGAAGTACTATGGGGGCAAAAAGAGTATTGGGCTACCCCCATCGAGCTGCTTACGCTTAATCAAGGTGATTGCGAGGATTACGCTATTGCAAAATATTTTACACTTCGTGCTATGGGGGTACCGGCCGATCAATTAAGAATCATTTATGTGCAATCGCTGGTTTTAAAGCAAGCACATATGGTGCTTATGTATCAATCAATAAATAAAAAAGAACAATTAATTTTAGATAACCTCAACGACCGTATTAACGACTTTACTGATCGTCATGATCTTATTCCTGTTTATAGTTTTAATAGTGAATCTTTGTGGTTACCCGACAAGCTAGGGGGGGAAACCCGAGTAGGTAAAGCGCAGCGTATAAAACAGTGGCAAGGTTTGCAACAGAGAATGATCGAAACAACTTCGTCATAAGGGTCTTTTGTAAGTCTCCCGCGCTATTTTAAGATTTTTTTCTCTTTATGGCTTTACTTACAATCCAGGCGCTTATTACGCCTATCATGCTGTATGCAAAATCATATGCGCTGGGTTGCCTTTTTTCTATAAAAAATTGGGCGAATTCAATAGCGGCAATCAAAATAATTGTCCCTAGAAGTATACGCCACACCCATGCTGGCCAACGTAAAAATAGTAACAAGCATAATAAAAAACTTGAGATGCCGTGCCCAATATCAGACACCAATGCGGTATTTTCGCCACGACCTAACCAAGCGATTTCGAACCAAGCTCCAAACCAACGATAAATTAAATTTAATGTATTTTGATCGACCAGACCGCCAGTGACGATGATTCCAATCATTATGGTCACACTCACCGAGTAAATATATTTCTCTTTTTTGCCCACGACGATACCCTGATTATTTTTTATTATAACGCCATGGGTATATGCTGATTATGGGTTACAACTGACGCTTGTTAATAACGCTTTCCATTTCTTCATAGCGATCTTTTTATCATATCGCTCTTCAAAAATATTTCTCGCCTTTCTGCCCATAGTTTCGCACTGAGTTTGATTATTTTTCAATTCCAATATAGCGGTTGATAACGTTTCAGAATCACCAATTGTAACGACTTTTCCAATCTTATCACGAGTCACAATACGTCCTACTTCACCTTCTTTGTCACCAATAAACAATGTGGGACGGCCTGCGGCACAGATACCATAAAACTTGCTGGGTACAATCAATCCTTCCATTTCAGGGATCAATGAAATCAAATGAACATTCGGTAAACTTAAACTAAAACGTAACTGTTCACGAGCTTGATAGGGTTTAAAAATAAAATTATTTAAAGCACGAATTTTAACTTGTGTTGCAAACTCATGATGTTTTGATCCGTGCCCAATAAACAGAAAAACAATATCGGGTTGTGCTTTTAATTTTTCAGCTGCATCTAATATCGTCTTAAATTCATGTGCCCGACCCATATTGCCAGAATAACCGACTATAAATTTATGTTCTAACTGCCACTCAATTCGAAGTGTATTGTTACTCTGGGCTATGGGGATAATTGAACTTCCATCTGCCCAATTTTCAATCACTTTAACCTTGCTTTCAGGGATACCTTTTTTAAATAAGCACTTTGCCATGCATTGACCCAGTACGACATTAACCTTAGCTCGAAGCCAGGAACGGTTGCGCAACTGTTTAAAAATGCGTCCTACCCAGCCATCGACAAGCTTAACCCCTAATGCACTTGCGACTTCAGGATAGACATCCTGATTCCATGTGAGTAACTTCGCTTGTTTTATTTTTGTTGCTATAGCAACGACAATAGACATCATAGGTGGGTCTGTTTTTGCCACGACCACATCATTTTTTTTCAAATGCCACAGCAACCACCACCCTACACTGGTATAGAACGTCAGATAGTCGATCGATCGCCCCGGCAGCCACTGTCGACCAAACCGGCTCGTCCAAATTCGGTTGATCTCTACACTATCAACAATTTCCTGTTTAATCAGCTTAGCAGAGGGGTCATCATAACGCTGGCGACTTGTCACCACAGCTATCGAGTTTTGTTCATTAGCCAATTCACAACACAAATCAGTCAATAATTGACTGGTTGCGGAATAATCAGGAGAGTAAAACCGGTTAACAAATACGAATTTAGACACAACTATCCTTTGTTGTATGTTATCGAAGAGGGCTGACCCGCATCGCAACTATACTACCTCAAAAAATGAATCTAATTCAGCCTATTAAAGAAAATTTTTCAGTGAATATACTCGGCGCGATTAATGCCTGGGTGTAATAATGACACGCCTGCCCCATCATCAATGGATTTTTTTAATATTTTTAGGGCGGTTTCCGATGGTTGAGGTTGGACAGGCTAATGCATGAAGCTAAATATATTTTTGGTGCCGTCGCTAAAGTAGTTAATGGAACTATTTTAATAAATTGAGTTTGTCAAGGGAGTGTTTAACTAGTGAGTGTACTCATTGAACCAGTAATCCTTTCTTTTATTGTTGGTGGTGTGATTGGTATTGTGTTTGCTTTGCAGGTGGGTGGTTTTTTTGTGGTTAAGAAATAAATGGGTATTAGTGGAGCTTGCTTGTGCCGAATCTACCTCCCTGTAGATTGGTCAGCAAACAAAAGTGGTTCTTAGGGTTGGGCGAAACTGGGATAGTCTTTTTGATTATACCTAAAAGGTTTACGCACATCATCGGCGTCTAGTAGATCCAGGTGTTGAGCGAATAAGGCCTCTAATTTTTCTAGGTGGGTAACCAGCCACTCATGTTGTTGTCCCCATTCTTGCTGTTCAGCGGCAGATATTCCTAACTTTCGAACCAGAATGCGTATAATATTTTTATCGGGCTGATTTTGCCATTCTAGTTTACATCCCATTTCTTTTTCGATAGCGACATTGATGCGTTTTAGCTCGTCATAATGGCTTTGTGCATTTTTGCCGATGAACGTGAGTCCGACAGCTAAAAAATTATGCTCGGGGTTCATCGTTGCAAACAGATGGAAGCGATCATTATTCACAGGAAAAGCCATCCAGTTGATAGGGCGGGGCTTTTGACCAATAATATGGCTTTTTCGTCGTAGCAACGTCGTGTTGAATGCCAGCCAATATTCTACAAATTGTAGTTCAGGTTGTGTGCTGAGAGGGAAAGGGGTCATTTTTTGTTTTTTTGTTGCTATAGGCGAGGTTTTTTTGCGTAATATTTTTTGTACACTGGGGCTTGCGGCTAATTTTATTGAGGGCGCGAGTGAGGAGTTATCAATGTGCCAAAACTCCAGATCCAGGCTGTAGATTTTTACGCTATCATTGGTGGTTATATTGAGCCAGTTCAATATAGAGCGATGCTTCTCTGAGATCTGTTCAGTGATCCAGATGCAAGTGATTGATGGCTCTTTCGCCATCGCTTGGAACAGTGCTGACAGAGCGGTATCGTTGCTTTTTTCGAACAGGGTAAGTACTAGGACTTTTTGCTTGGAGTCTACGGTATAAAAGTGAAGCTCGTTGTTGTTGGGGGAGATTTCGGGATTCAGGCTAATATCTTCTCCAATAACCTTTTTTAAAAAGTCTATATTATTGCTTTGTTGCAGCCAACCTAAAAAGGATAGACGTTGCTCCTCATTTAAACTGGAGGCGGGTACTTTTTGTAGGCGATTCATTGTGTTATTAGCCACTGGGTGATCTCCTGATTTAGTGCCATCCCTAGTCAATGAGTCATGACAATTCCCTGTCCTAATGTGTATTATTTTTCTTATGATAGCAAAATATGGGTAGGTTATGATATATGGGAAAACCCTTATATGGGGTTAGAAACAGTATTAAAAACAGAAAGGTGTGTATAATAGTTCAATGTATAGTGATTATTTCGGATTATCAGATTCCCCGTTTGCCATAACCCCTGATCCACGATATTTGTTTCTGAGCCAGCGCCATCAGGAGGCGCTCGCTCACCTGCTTTTTGGGGTGAAGGAAGGAGGGGGGTTTGTTCAGCTTACTGGTGAAGTGGGCACGGGTAAAACCATGTTGATTAGAGCCTTATTAGAACAATTAGATGAAAATGTCGATGTTGCTCTTATTCTTAATCCTCGCTTAACCGCTTTTGAATTTGTTGCTTCACTGTGTGATGATTTACATATTAGCTATCCACAAGATACCTCCAGCCTTAAAGTTCTCATTAGTTATTTGAATGATTTTCTTTTGCGTGCACATGCGCAGAGACGTCGCGTTATATTAATTGTCGATGAGGCGCAAAATTTTCAGGCCGATGTGCTGGAACAAATTCGTTTGTTGACTAACCTGGAAACTGCCAAGCAGAAGTTGTTGCAAATAATATTAGTCGGCCAACCGGAACTACGTGACTTATTGTCTACCGTTAATCTGCGTCAGTTAGCTCAGAGAGTGACAGCTCGTTACCATCTTGTTCCTATGACGGATGAAGAAGCGCGAGGATATATAAAGCATCGATTGCGAGTGGCTGGAGCCAGCCATCCTTTATTTACCGACGGGGCGATTACACAGGTTATCAAATTGTCAAAAGGGGTGCCACGATTAATTAATATTATTTGTGACCGCGCTTTGTTGGGCGCTTATTCCAAAGATATCTATCAAGTTAAAGCTTCCATTGTGAAGCATGCTGCTCGAGAGGTGGGAGGGAAAACGGATCTTTCCAGGAATAACGGTAAGTGGATTGCTTCAGTGGGTGCTTTAAGTCTAGTTGCGATCATTGCGTTAATCGGATACTTGAATATATATGATGTTGAGTTCGAAAGTGTAGCTCAGAAGAATAGCTCTGTGTTGCTTGCCAAAGTAGAGCCTGAATCATTTCAAGTTGAAAACACACTACCGACCTTAGAAACAAATTCGTCATCTGAAGCTGAAAATCAAGGTGAATCTGAAATTGATGAGGGAAATCAGGAATTATACGAGGTATTATTAGTCAGTGAGCTAAAAAACCGACTCACTCAAACTGCGACAACAGATTTAAATGAAGTTTTTCTTGGTTTGTTTACACGTTGGGATTTGGAGTATTCGCTCCTGTCTGGTAGAACGGGGTGTGAAAGGGCGACGAGTGTACGGCTACGTTGTTATTGGGGGAGTTCGACATGGTCAAATTTTTTGGCATTAAATCGTCCTGCTATATTATGGTTTGAAGGGAAAAAAGCCAGACACTATATGGCTGTGCTCGCCATTATAGATGATTATGCTGAGGTTTCAGTGGGGGGGGAAGATTTTATAATTGAACTCGATGACTTGGAAAGCATTTGGCCGGCTCAATATCTTATTTTGTGGCGACCACCGGCGTTGGGTTTGGGGGTGATCCGCCCAGGGGATTCAGGTGAATTGGTATTATGGTTGCGACGCAATTTGGATAAGATAGACGGCGTGAAGCCCAGTTCAAAGAATGCGCATCTCTTTGATCAAAAGTTAAAGAAAAGAGTTAAGGCTTTTCAGTTAGCACATGATCTGGAGGTTGATGGTGTTGTTGGCTCACGTACCATGATGTATTTGAATGTCGCTTTAGGGGATATCAGTATCCCTTTGTTAAATATAGAGCAATAATAACATGTCCTATATATTAGATGCGCTCAAAAAGTCTGAAAAAGAGCGTAACTTAGGTAAGGTACCGACCGTAGCCGATTTAGGAGAAAAACCCTTACTGAGACCGTATTCTAGTGCAGGATGGTATAAAAAAATCGCTTTAGGAGTGTTGGGGCTGCTTTTGGTGATTGTTTTCGCCTTTTTTTATATAACGAAAGATAAGCCGGAAGCTGTTTCTGAATGGGTGCAACCCGTAGATCGACAAACCGAACCGGAGCGTGAGTCTCAGGATATAAAACGGCCGAAAAATACTTTACAGCCAGAACTTGCGTTGCCGCCAGATCAAGATATCTTGAGTCTTAAGGATGCGACTTTGCAGTTTCCAGAAAAAAATACAATGATAAACATAGAGGATATAGAAACACCGGATCAGGTGGAGCAACAAATCGTTGAAACGGAAGAAGTTCATGACAATAGGCGACTTGAATTGCATGAAGATGAGTTATTTGCTGAACCTGCTGATCTTGAGCAGGAAGAAGTGTCTCCTCTGTCTTTGGAGGCAGAACCCGAACCCGAGTCTATTCTAAATTTGAGGTTACCTGAGTTAACCCTCGATATTCACGTTTATGATGCTTCCCAAAGTGAGCGATTTGTGTACATTAATATGCAAAAATATCGCGAAGGTGACGTAATAGAGGAAGGTTTTTTTGTGGAAAGTATCGACTCGAAAGGTGTGATTTTAGACCTTGATGGCGAGCGGTTTAGATTGCCTATTGATCAGTGAGTCAATAATAAGGGAGTATTAAGAGCAATGTTAGCGTTCGACATAAAATGGCATGGTCGCAGAGAGTTGCCTGTTACCATTTTGGCTGTAATTCTGGCCTTTATTACTCCGCAAATACAGGCGCAGCAGCCTGAACATTCCATGCGTATTACGTCAGAGACTCAGTCGCAGCAGCCTGAACAACCTGCTCCCAGAACACCTCTGGCAGATGATGGTATCCATGATCCTTTAAACCCGGCAATTGAGAGTTTACAAGACCCTAAATCGTCTATGGAAACACTTCCTAAGGATAGGCGAGGTGAAGTGGACTGGGTGAAAGCCTTACAGCAAGGTTATATTGAGCCTCGTAAAAGTGTGAGTGGTGATGAGTACGATGGCAAATCGATGATGATGGACATGGATCTGGATATTATTATGACAAACACGCAAGAGATGCCGCATGTTCGATTCCCACATCTGGCACATACCCAGTGGCTTTCTTGTGGTAACTGTCATCCGGCAATTTTTATTCCAGAAGAGCATGCGAATTCTATTTCAATGGAGAAGATTTTGAAAGGAGAGTTCTGCGGGCGTTGTCATGATAAAGTCTCATTCAGTTTGTTTGTTTGTGAACGCTGTCATAGTATTCCTCACAAAGGGTCAGGGCCTGCTTGGTGGTCGGAATGAGTTTAGGAATAACCTATTATAGTTAAGTGGCGCTCTGATTTAGTTCGCCTTTATTCACTCTGATGGCCTACCGGGATGCCAACCCCCTCCTGTAGTGAGGCATGAAGCGATGAAATAAAGCGACATTCTCTGCCATAGGTCAAAATAATAGACCAAGCAGAGAATGTCGTGAAATATAAAAGCTTAAGCGACCATATCCTTTAAGGCTTTTAGTGGAAGAATTTTTACAACATTACGAGCAGGTTTTGCTTTAAATACCGTTTCTTCTTTAGTAAATGGGTTTATGCCTTTACGAGCGCGAGTAGCGGGTTTGCGAATCACTTTCACTTTCAGTAGACCCGGTAGCGTGAATGCTTGGGCACCCCCTTTTCTGACATGTCCTTCAATCGCCGTTTTTAATTCTTCAAATACTGAAGCAACCTGTTTTCTGGTGAGTTCAGTATTTTCTGCGATGGTGGTGAACAGTATCGTCTTGGTATATGGCTCCTTGATTGCTTTCACACGGCGTATGGGGGCTGCTGTTTTAGTGGCCGCGGCCTTCTTTTTGGTGCTTGCTTTTTTCTTTACTGCCATCGTCTACTCCTATGTATGGGCTGTAACAATGATGATATAAATTAGCGCGCGTTGTTTGTCAAGCAAACAGCATAAAAAAAGCAATAAAGTCTATAAATAACCTATTTTTCGAGTTTTTGAGCTATTTTTATGCCGTGAGAGTATTTTAAGTGTCGTGTCCTATACTAGATCAATCGTGATACGAAGGTGTTTATTATGCACCAAATTATAATTTCTATTATCATTAATTATTACGAATATATCCCCATGGCGTTATGTTGTAGGTGTTAGCACGTGCAGGTGTGCTTTAGATTCGGTTTTTCCTATTGACGACGGCATTGATGTAGAAGGTAATACCCAAAGGAGCCAGGCACAAAAATAATGCAGGAGCGACTTACCGAGAAAAAACGCAGACCTAGTTGCTCTCAGTTGAGTTTTTTCGATTGAGGAAAAACCGAAGATGAGGTATAGCTGTGTGTGAAAGCGCCTAAATTCATAACGCCATGGGTAAGACGGGTTGGAAATAAAGGAGACGGTATGACGCACAACAAAGTAATAGTCAACGTTACAGCAGTGTTGGTGCTTGCGTTCGTTATTTCCCCCCTGGAATTACAGGCTAAAGAAATCAGTTTGGATGAGTACTTACGACAGGTGCAGACCCATCATCCTTTCTTTACTCAGCAAGCCTTTAATAGCGAAATTGAGCGGCAGCAGCAGCGCCGCTTTTTGGGAGATGAAGATTGGCAGTTGAAGGCTTCTCCTAGTTTCCGGCATAAGCAGCGCAGTAGCGGAGGCAGTGTTTTTATAGCGGAAGAAGAGAATAACCTGGTGTTGAATGCGGGGTTGGAGCGAACCTATTGGGTCAATGGCAGTCGATTGTCCATTGACTATAATTATTATAGCCGTGATCAGCGTTTTGCCCCATCGATTGGATCCTTTGCTGTATATGGCAATGGTTTGAGCGTAGCTTATACTGTGCCATTGATGAAAAATAAAGGGGGAGTATTAAGTCGTTTGGAGTATGAGCTGCAAGATTACAATATTGATTCCAGTGAGGTGACGAGCGATGAAGATCAGGAACAATTTTTAGAGCAACAAGGTTTATTATTTATCGATTGGGTTTTTATTAGCGAGCAGCTCAAAATCGCACAAAACCGCCTTGCCTTGGCAAAAGAAGAGTACGCACGTACTGTGAAAAAGCGTCGCAGTCGCCTGGTCGCAGAGGTGGATGTATTACGGACGCAGGATGCAGTGATCAACGCTCGGCAAAATCTCAGTACCATCAAAATTCAATGGCAGGCATTGCAAGTGGAATTAGCAACCCAGAGTGGTATGTCCACTCGTCATGAAATGGTGCCGCAGTTTGATCTTTATAGGCTGGAACAAGCGCCCGATATTGATCAAGTCTGGCTCGATTTGCAACGTAATGCTCGACAGCTCCAGGCGATTGATTTACAAATAAGCCGCATGGAACGGTTAACGGAGGGTTTGAAAAACGAATTGAAGCCTGAGTTAGACCTGGTGCTGGGTGGCGGATTAAGCAGTGAATCCGATCGTTTCACGAATGCGGCTCAATTTGATCAACCTCAATATATGATCGGAGTTAATTTTCGTTATCCACTTGGGCAGCGTAGTGCTAAGGCTGAGGTTAGTAAGGCACAATTACAGCAACAACAGTTACGGGCTGCACGTCATAGTTTGAGTTGGCAACTGGAAGCGCAATTACGCAACTTATTGGTACAACTCAATGAATTACAGGGCGTCATTAATTTAAATCAAGAGCAGATTGAAGTCGCACGCTTGAGAACATCTGAAGAATTAAACCGCTACAATCAGGGGCGCAGCGAATTGAGTTTTGTTATTCAAAGTCGGGACAACGAACAAAATGCGCAACTGGCCTATGCCGCTAATGCGGCGACTTATCAAAAATTATGGTTACGTTACAAGTCATTGACGGATGTTTTATTTTCCAGTGTTGAGCAAACTGAGGTGATTTCTAAAAACAAGAGGCCAGATTGAGTCGGTTTTTGTCATGCCGTATACAGATAAAAAATAAATAAGGAACGTGCACGTAATAACTTTTCGGGTTAGCTCCCGGATTGAGTGTGTATTCGTTCGTTCTGATTAAATAAAAGTACAGGAATAGTTGTTCTATACCCATGGCGTTATGTTGTAGGTGTTTTCACGCCCATCTGTATCTCATCTTTAGCTTTTCCTCAGTCGAAAAAACCGAATCTAAAATACATCTGTACGAATTAATACCTACAACATACGCCATGGGTATATTTCGAGCTTTTGTGATTGAAAAATGGGCGAAGACGGGCTGCACAACTAAGCTCTAGAGAATTTTATGCTTTAGTGCAAGTGAAATGGTATATTCTTTAACGTAAACCACCTTCAAGGAGAGATCAAGAGGGCATGCGTTTTTTCAGATTTTTCGCCGAACGTCATTTATTGGCTTATGTCATTACGTTACTCATTATTCTGCTGGGAATAAGCAGTCTTTTGAATATTAAGCGGGACGCTTTTCCCAGTGTGGAATTTGGCGAAATGCTAGTCACCACGACTTATCCTGGCGCTTCTCCTGAAGATGTGGAATTGATGGTCACCAACAAGATCGAAAAAGAGATCAAGAAGGTGACTGGCATTAAACGTTTTATGTCCTGGTCCATGGAAAATGTTTCCAGGGTTCATATCGTTATTAACCCCGATGTGGAAGATAACGAAAAAGTCATCCGTGACATCCGGGAAGCCGTTTCACGAGTAACAACTCTACCCGAAGAGGTGATTGAATCTCCTTTGGTCTCTGAATTGAGTACTTCAAGTTTTCCGGTCATCGAAGTGGGTCTGGCGGGGGCGTTGCCCTATAGCGAATTACGCGAAATTGCACGTCGCTTTGAAAAAAAACTGGAAAATGTTGAGGGTGTTTCCCGTGTCGAGCGTTATGGTTACCGCGCCCGTGAGGTGAAAATCGAGTTCGACCCCCGTAAATTAGAAAAATCGGATATTTCTTTAGGTGAAGTCGTTCGTGCCATAGAGCAACGCAATATTCGTGCTACTGGTGGCTCGTTTGAGTCTTATACCAGTGAAAAAAATATCGTAACTCTGGCGCAATTTCATCATCCCAATGAGGTTGGCGATGTCATTGTTCGTACCACTTTTGATGGCCCTTCGGTCAAAATCAGCGATTTAGCAGTGGTGAAAGACGACTTTGAAGAAGAAAAAGTGTTGTCGCGGGTCAATGGTAAAAAAGCGATTTCCTTTGTCGCGTTCAAGTCAGAGAATGCAGATATCATACGTACGGTGGAGGCCATTCGTGAAATGGTGGTTCATGAACAGCAGTTTATGCCCGCTGAGGTGGCGGTCATGATCTCTAACGATGAATCAAAATATGTGAAAGAGCGCCTTTCCATCGTTGCTAATAATGGTCTCATTGGTCTTGCCCTTGTGATGGCGGTGTTGGCTGTTTTTCTTAGCTGGCGTATGGCCTTTTGGGTGGCGCTGGGTATCCCGGTGGCTCTGCTTGGAACCCTCTTTATGCTACCCATGTTCGGTAGCTTTCTCGACAGCATTACTATGACCGCTATGGTTTTGGTGTTGGGGATTATCGTTGATGATGCCATTATCATTGCTGAGAGTATCCATCAACGTTACGAAAAAGGGATGACACCGGTGGACGCGGCGGTAGCCGGAGTCAGCGACGTGTTTAAACCCGTGTTGACGACGATTCTCACTACTTTTATCGTTTTTGTGCCGATGTTTTTTATGCCCGGCATGTTGGGCAAGTTTGTTTATGTGATTCCGCTGGTTGTTACTTTAGCTTTAATGGTTTCTCTCATAGAGTCTACTTTGGCTTTGCCCGCTCATTTGGCTGCGGGTATGAAGCCTGGTAAAGGTTCCGGCCTTCGTCAACGCGCATTTGCCAAGCTACGTGGTGGTTATAGCACGCTATTGAAATCTTTGCTGGCCTGGCGCTACCTGCTGGTACTTTTATTTATCGCCAGCTTGGTCGGTGCGTTGACCTATGCAACAAAATATATGGATTTTGTCTTGTTTCCTTCGTCAACCGCAGAACGATTTATGGTTTTGATTGAAACCCCGGTAGGGACTTCTTTGCAGGCCACTTCTGATCGCACTCGCGAGGTGGAAGCCATTATTACTGAGCTGGGCGAGGATGAATTAGCATCATTCGTGACTCGTATTGGTACCTTTGGCGATATCGGCTCCAGTGAACGGGAAAACAATGCGGCGGTATTTGTTAATTTGACACCCTATGCGGATCGGGTGCGCAGCGTGGATGAAATCGTTGAAAGTTTACGCGAAAAAACGAACTCACTTCCAGGTGTCGAACGAGTTTTTTATGTGATCGACAGCGGTGGCCCGCCGGTAGGACGGCCGATTAGCTTGCGTGTAGTGGGTGTTGATGATGTGCTGCGGACTCGCCTCGTGAATGACATTGTTGCCTATCTTGAGACTCTGGAAGGAACCAAAGATATTGATCGCGATGACAAGGTGGGGAAATCTCAAGTTGAAATTAAATTCGATTATGATACGTTGGCACGAATTGGTATTTCGGTTGCAGATGTCGCACGTAACGTACGTATCGCCTATGACGGTGAAGTAGTCACCCAAGTGCGCTATGGTGATGAAGATGTTGATTTTCGTGTCATTTTCTCCGAAAAAGTACGTCAGAGTCCCAGTTCTCTGGGTACGCTGACGTTGCCAAACCGCAATGGTTATTTAACCCCTTTGAAAGAAGTCGCTCATTTTGTTTCCGTGCCGGGCCCTGCTAATTTTACCCATTATAAAGGGGACAGAGCAGTGAGTATTACCGGAGATATTGATAAAGAGGTGACAACGCCGCTCAAGGTATCAGCTGCAGTATTGGAACACTTTGATATAGAACGTGACTATTCAGGCATGTTGCTGGTGATTGGGGGGGAGGCGGAGGAAAGCCAAAAATCACTGGATGAGTTGTTCGTTATTATGGCGATTGCCTGTATAGGCATCTATTTGTTGTTAACGTTGTTGTTTAATTCCATTTTTCAACCTTTGATGGTGATGATGGCTATACCTTTCTCCTTGATCGGGGTTATTGTCGGTTTTTCCATCCACAATGAAGCGTTAGGTTTTCTTGGTATGATCGGCGTTATCGGTTTGGCGGGTGTCGTCGTGAATGATTCGCTGGTTCTAGTGGCTCATATCAATGAGTTGCGTCAGCGAAACCCATTACGCTCTCTCCGTGAAATCGTCGCCGAAGGAACGGCCAACCGTTTGCGGGCGGTACTGTTAACGACCGTCTCTACTGTTGCCGGATTATTACCTCTGGCTTATGGTATTGGCGGTTCTGATCCTTACATGGGGCCTATGGCCTTGGCCTTGGGGTGGGGATTGTTATTCGCTACGCCTTTGACGTTATTGTTATTACCTTGCCTCTATTTGATCGGTGCAGACCTGCGACGGTTGCTGCCAGTGAGACAGAAGGCGGCGTTACGTTGTTGATACAATTCGTATTTTTTCCTTTATTCTGCAACATTGTATAGCCCTTTTATGTTCAAAAAAATTTCACTGAGCACCATGCAATCACGGGGTATGTTGACGTTGTTGTTCGGCTTGTTGCTTGGCATGGCGGGTTTGCTGGTTTATGCGTTGCCCGGTGGTTTTGATCTGGAAGAAAACGTAGCATTGGATTTTTTGTTCAAGCAGCGTCCGCAAAACCCACCCCCAGACAATGTCATACTGGTCGCTATCGATAAAACAGCAGCACAACAACTGGGTCTGGGCAAAGATCCAGATATCTGGCCACGTGATTTACATGCGCGCCTGATAGACCGCTTGTTTCAGGCCGGCGCTGCGGTGATTGTTTTCGATGTATTTTTTCAGAAGCCAAGGGAGCGCGATGTGCATTTGGTGCAAGCAATGCAGCAAGCAGGCAATGTCCTGATTTTCGCCAAGTTACAGCGGGAGGTACAAACCCTGGTGACAGGTGGCGAGTATAACCTGGAGCGTTTGATATTGCCTACACCCGCCATTCATCAAGCTGCCGTCGCCAGTGCGCCGTTTGTTTTACCCAAAGTCCCGATCAAGGTCAATCAATTCTGGACCTTTCATCCTGCAGCGGGCTATCATCCTTCATTACCTACCGTTGCTCTGGAGCTCTATGCGGCTCAGAATTATGAACCCTTGCTTGTCGCTCTTGCAGAGAGGGCTCCGCAGCAGGCTGCAGAACTGAGGTCATCACTTAAAGATTTGACTTTGCGTCAGCGTATTGTACAAATACGTACTTTGCTTAGGCAGCAAACTGCACTGACCCAAATGTTATTGACCGCATTGCGCGAACCTTCCTGGCAGAGTCGTAACCCGAAAATTAATCTCGAGATGAAACAACGTCTGCAAGCGTTACTGGCCGTTTACCTTGGGCCGGAGCGTCGTTACTTGAATTTTTACGGGCCGCCGCGCCGCATTACCACGCGACCCTATCATGAGGTGCTGTCTTCGACACCTGCGCAGCTGGCTCTCTTCAAAGACAAAGTAGTCTTTGTCGGGTTTTCCGAAAAACACCAGCCGGAGCAAGAAGATAATTTTTATACGGTTTTTTCACAAGCTAATGGTTTAGATTTGAGCGGAGTGGAAATTGGTGCGACTGCCTTTGCTAATCTTTCGACATCACTGTTATCTCAGCGGAGCTTGCGCTTGCCTGATGTGGTGACTTATATCGGCATCATCATTAGTTTTGGTTTTGTGCTGGCGGCTCTGAATAATCTGCCTGGTACCCGTGTGTTTGTGCTTTTGAGTCTGCTTGTCGCTGGGCTTTATACGCTGCTTTGTCTACAGTTATTTGCCAGTAGGTCACTTTGGTTACCGCTTTTTGTTCCAGTTTTATTGCAAACACCACTGGCGTTGTTCCTTGGTCTTTTATGGCGGCAGCGGCAGCTTAACCGGGAGCGCCGTCGAATTCGCCAAGCTTTTGGTTATTATTTACCTGATAAAGTGGTCGAAAATCTGGCGCGCAGCTCCCAATATCTGAAAATTCAAGGGGAGTCGATGTTTGGTGTGTGTCTGGCCAGTGATGCGGCACAATATACTCAACTGGCTGAACTTTTGACGCCTGAAGCTCTGGGTGTTTATATGCATGACTATTATGAGCGTTTGTTTAAACCCGTGCGTACCCATGGTGGTATTATTTCCGATGTAGTGGGGGATGCGATGCTGGCGATCTGGTCGGCGCGGCAGCCAGAGAGTCGCTTGCGTCGGCAAGCTTGCGAGGCGGCGCTGGAAGCTTTGTCTGCCGGGCAAGTACCGCACTCTCGTACCGATTTACAAACGCGCATCGGTCTGCATGCCGGTGAGATTATGTTGGGTAATATTGGTGCTTTGGATCATTATGAATATCGTGCTGTGGGAGATATCGTTAATACTGCTTCGCGTATTGAAGGACTCAACAAGCTGCTTGGTACCCATTTGCTGGCTTCTGAAGCTGTACTGATGGGGTTGGATGGCTTTGTCAGTCGAAGACTGGGCACATTTCGTATGGTGGGTAAACAAAAGGCCATTGTGATTTATGAATTGTTGGGTCTACAGGGTGAAGATGATCAGCCTCTGAGTTTGTTATGTCAGTTTTTTGCAGAGGGTTTAAATGCTTATCAACAACATGACTGGCAAGCAGCGATAGGCTATTTTTTACAGACGCTAAAAGTGTGTTCTGACGATGGCCCCAGTCGCTATTATCTTGAACGCTGTGAGTTACATGCTCAAAACCGGCTGCCCCTGGATAAAAATGGCGTGATCGTGTTGCAAAAAAAATAAAGTACTCAATACTACGGATATTGGGTATGAGCTCGTTACTCAATTTTTTTATCCTCTTTAAAAAGAAAATAATGAAACAATACGATGGTTATTATGCCTATAATTAAATAAGATAGCCCAAAAACAGTCATCGACATCAATAATGGGTCTCTGGATTTGACGGTGATGATATCGGCTGTTTTGATGACACCATAGACGACCCAAGGCTGACGTCCGACTTCAGCCACGATCCATCCTGAAATCACTGCGATAAGCCCAGAAGGTGCCATGAGGACCGCCAATTTTAAAAACCACTGGGTTGATTCCAGCTTGTTTTGGTACATCAACCACATGCCAATAATTCCCGTTATTAGCATCAATAGCGCCATGGCAATCATGATTCGGAATGAGTAGAAAACAATAGCAACATTAGGTCGCTCTTCCGGAATAATATCTTTCAGGCCTTTGACTTCCCCATTGGGGTCGAATTTTAGCAACAGACTTAAGGCCTTGGGTATTTCTAA
The DNA here is from genome assembly GCA_964421045.1 of uncultured Chromatiaceae bacterium. Lineage (GTDB taxonomy): Bacteria > Pseudomonadota > Gammaproteobacteria > JAADHS01 > JAADHS01 > JAADHS01. The sequence continues at coordinate 14,435 of CAYQVF010000028.1, read as the reverse complement.
AGTATATAAGTTTTCTTCTTTTTGAGCGTCAGGGACAGCAAATACCTTAAAGCTGGCACCGCGTTCCGTTTCCCACTGGCCTTCCATTGCTGCGACTTTCATAGGTTGGTTGTTCAATACGTCGTGACCGTGGAGATGACCTATATTAAATTGAAAAATAGTAAAGAAAAACGCCGCCATCAAGCTCAGCGTCATGCTTTTTTTTGTCACCGCATTGGGTCCTTTTTTTAAATAACGATAGGCAGAAAACCCCAATACTAAAAATGCAGAAGCCATTAACCCAGCTGTTAGCATATGAAGATAACGCAGAGGAAAAGAGGGGTTGAAGATAACCGCCCAATGATCCAGTAATATCGCTTCACCTTGTAACCATTCCACACCTGTTGGCGTGTTCATCCAGGAATTTCGACTGACGACCAGAAAGGCGGTTAGAAAAATTCCAAAATTAAACAGTAACGTTGCCGCGAAACGACCATAAGAACGTTTTTTTTTACGGTGAAAAAGCATCACTCCGATACAGCCCCCTTCCAGCAAGATTGCAAACATAAGTTCATATTTTCGAATTGGGACGAGTGCCGCTTGCGTTTTTTCGTAAAAACCACCAAAAACATTATCCAATTGAGCGGATAGGGCAACTCCTGATATGGCAGCAACAACATAAACTACAGCCAAAATATTCAGCCATAGCGTGTATGTATGTAAAAACACCGGGTTGTGGGTGCATAGCCAGCGCCAATAGAGAAAGGATAAAAATGTAGACAGGCCTATGAGCAAGGTAGGAAAAATAATATGAAAACCCGCAGTGAATCCGAACTGTAGACGAGATAGCGTCTCGATATCCATATTATGAGTTATCCAGATAATTCATAGAACATTGATCCGGTTATAACGTTGTAACTAGATGCATTATCCATTTGAGAATAATGACGATAACAATGAAAGATGAAAGGGAAGAAACGTATAAAAAGATAGCAATCATGGCCTCATTCTCCTGAAAAATAGACTTAAGTACGGGGATGACGACGCGACCCCCTCAATGTCGAATACTCAGCTGAGCGGCTATCTTCTGAACAGTTTTGCATCAGTATTTGCGTACAACTGAATTTTCAGGATAAAGGGCTCACGTAGCAGACTACTTGCATAAGCCTTACATATAGCTTACATCGCAAATTTATTTTATATATTTTTATTTATTAATGAGATGTGAAAAGGTTCTAAATAGAGTGGTTTGATTGGCGCATGAAGGGAGCTGAAGATCAAAAAGCGCTATGGTACGATCTTGTTTTGAAAGCCAGGGATGTTCAGGTTTTAAAGTGGAACAGTTTTTTTCAGTAAAGACAAAGTTTCGTCAGATATATCTGTATCGAGATGATGTTTCACTAACGTCCGGCATTGATCTAACGTTGCTTCAGCCATATCTCGGTTGCCTTGTCGTAGATAAATTGAAATCAATTTTCGATATAGCGGTTCTGACAAGGGCTCTAATATAAGTGCATTTTGACAAAATTCAATGGCTTTATCGGTTTTTAACTCTATATATTGTAAGCATTCAAACAAGATTGCTAAATACATATTTCGATAACGCTCACGATGGGCAATGACTTCTATTGTTTCATCGTCAGGCAAATATTCACCTTTATATAGTTCTTGTAATCGAATTCCGATTGCTATCGCGTTATCTTCCGTGATTTTATATTTTCCCAGTATTTCAAATTCTTGAGTATCTATCCAAAAATATTTTGGGTGAAGACTGATACTCTCTTCTTGTCGCAAAATTGTTTGCTCATTACCAAGGAATTTCCTTAAACGATGAATTTGTGTATCGAGTAATTGTGATGCTTTATCATGATTATTTCCTGTATATAATATTCCTTTGATAGTGTCGCTGGTTAAATACCGATCCTGCGCCTTTACCAGTATTTTTAACAAAGTCAGTGATTTTTTTGCCCGTTGATTTTGATGAGTTACACTTTTAATTTTTTTTAGTTCAAAGCCACCAAAGGTATAAACTTGAAAAGGCCACGGCCATCGTTGAGATTTGGAATAGGGTTGAGGTAAGTTGTCGTAATGCATTTCTATAAAATGGGTAATGTAAGTTGTTTCTATATCAAGGGAGAGTGCTCGTTGACAAGCCCATACCATTAATTCCGGATGCCATGTCGCATAGGTGATCAGTTCATATTGTCGAGCAATAGCGAAGCTTGTATTTAAATACTCATCGCAATGATCAAAATCGCCATTATTAAAGTATACTTTTGCATAAATCATATAAAATCGGGACATCTGTGCCGGAAAGGCCAGTTTTTGAACCCGTTGGAGTAAATCATTATGCAGTGCCAGTGCGGCTTCTTTTTTCTTTTGTGAACATAAATAATAGGCATATAACAGTTTAGTATGGAGAATAAAGGGGGGTAAATAGGTGCTCTCCAAAACGTCTAAATAATGTTGAGCTGTTCTATCCAGATCATGAGTTTCATCCAGACAGGTTCCGGCCTTAATTAAACAAGTTAAATACATGGATTGATGAATCTGATCTTTTTGCGTTATATTTTCCTTTATAACTCCAATGTACTTTTTAGCCAGGTCGAATTTTTTTAAACCCAATGCTGCTATTACAATTTTTGTGTGAATATGACAGTTAAAAACGGTGATACCATGTTCTTTCGCAACGCCAAGCGCTCGCCACTCTAAATTGAGCAATTTATCAAAATCATTAAATGCCCAGGCACTTAAAGAGCAAATGGTCAATGCCCCAAGATATAATACGGGCTCATCTTTCAGGTCATCCAGATAATGTTCAAATTTTTCTATAATGACTTTATCTCTTTCTCTAATTCCTGATATAACGGCGACATGAACGTAATTCGACATCATGTGCAGGCGTAGTAGCGGATCCGTTGCCTCATCAATGGCATCTGCCAAACGCGCTTGCAGAGACTCTCTTTTTTTTGGATTTACACCAGAAATGAAATAGGATTGTAATAAAATGGCCTCAATAAATCCTTTTTGCAGGGCTTGCGGTGGATCGGGATAAAGAACACTGAGTTTATTATACCGATGAACCCAGGTAATTAAACGATGACCACCGAGCAGTGTGTTACAAATGGCCGACACGGCCGAATACCACGACATATAGATGCCTTTGACATCAGATTTTTTCATGAAATCGGCATAGGCACGGTCATAAAAATCAAGTGCGGTGATGACATTGTTATAAACAGATAATTTGCCTTTCCAGAAAGTGATCCACGGCTCACCTTTAGAGAATGCTGGTGGTATAGCGCTGATATAACGCTGTAATGATTCAATACGAGCACTGTCATGCAGCTCTGCTGCGTAGTCGAGGATAACAAGCACTAACTCTTGCCATGCTTTCAGCTCAAGTAATAGATCCGCAGCGGCTTCACATTCCTTGTGCTCCAGCAATATCTTTGCTGTTAATAAACGTAAATCATACAATTGCTGTTTTGATAACGTGTCCTTAGCTCGTTGTTTGAGATACTCTCTAACCAGCGGGTGAAGGGTATAGCCTCTATCGCCTTGCTGCAGGACAAATAGATTTTTTTGTGCCAGCTGAGCTAGTAATTTTTTCGAATGAGAGATGTGACTGACCGCTTTTGCTGCTGTCGCTGTAATATGAGGCATATAACAGACTTTCATCAAGAGTTCACTTGTTTTCACATTTAAAGAAGATAAAAACTGTTCTGCGATATAAGTATCGAGTGTTTCAATCCCGAGGCCTGACGTATTTGTATTATCAAATGCATTTGCCGTGTCGGGTAAAAGAACCAGGCCGGCTATCCAGCCTTCTAGTTTGTGATGTAAAGACAACAGCTTTTCTTTAGAATGTGTACTATTAAAGAGTTGACTGGCAGCAAGCCATTCATCTTTTGCAAAGCGCATTAGTTTGGTGTCGATAACGAATAACTGACGTTTAGCTGTCAATTTAATCAATGACGAAGGCGGTAAATGTCGGCTGATAATCAATAGAGAAACACCGGCAGCTAGGGACTCTACAATGTTGGGTAATAGAGCTGGAATAGGGTCTGTTTCAGGTAATAAATGGAAATTATCCAGCACGATAAGACCGTTGCTTTGTAGTCTGGACGAGATGTCTTTAAAAAAATGGCGAGTAAAGGCCGGGATCCCCTGCTGATATTCCGGGGTCAGTTTGGGCACGGCTTTTTTTCTGCGTGGTGCAGCCAGTTTTCCAGCTAACCCTAGGTAGTGAAAAAAAGTGGTCAGATTGCGGTCATCCTCATCAATTTGATACCAACAATGTGCCACCTGGTTTTTTTCTAAATAGCTGGAAACCAGCGTTGTTTTTCCTGAGCCACCCGGCGCTGCGATCCAGATTATTTTTGCGTGTTGTCGGGCGTCATTCAAGGTATTAAAAAGTCGAGTTCGATGTATGATCTTTGCTGTACTAGGGCAAATGATTTTAGGTGGATAATTGACACTACGATTCACGTTGTTAATCACTCTACCTCACCTGATTAATAGGGTTAAGGTTCTTGAAATTCAGTTGTTACAGTTTAACGCAAGACTATCGGGGTGACTATAAACCTATAAAAAACAGGTGATTTGTAGCGTAGAGCACAAGTTTTTGATTCATCTAGCGATACGAAAAAGTCTGATCACCGCGAAGGTGATGGCGATTTTTTTGCTAGGTGATTTAAATCAATCTTTTGTACTCTACATTCAACTGAGTTTTCTAGGGCAAAGCTAATTTTTTTCACCCCTATCGATAAGATCATAACAAGTAATGTTCGCATGAGGGTAGTGTCGCAGTATCTGGACATAAGTGTTTTCACGTATTGTGGGTTAAAAAATAGGCTTGAAAAATATAAAAGGGCTGCTGAAAAGCAGGTCGTAGTGGGCGTAACAGCAGGTGGCTGCGGCGTTGGTGAGTAGGCGAGCACTCTAGGGAGCTTGGTTTTTCACTTTAAAGTGAATTAAACTTAAAGCAGGCACACAAGAAGAGATTATTTGGTGACAGACAATTCGTTTCTAGCGTGTTTTTACTGAGATAACTTCCGAGCCTGTTTGAGTCCATTTTAGAGCTTGCCCATTTTTATCCCAGTCGCTGAGCACCCAGCGAACGGCTGGCTTTCCTTCTAGTATAAATTCATGTTTGTTGGGTCGGTGAGTATGACCGTGTATAAGCTGTGTCACCCCTTGTTCAGTCATGAACTGAGCTACACTATCTTGGTTGACATCCATAATTTCAGATGATTTTTTAGCGGTTTGGTTGAGGCTCTCTTCGCGATATTTTTGTGCCGTAGCCATGCGTTCTTGAGGTGGAAGTGAGAGAAAAATGCTCTGGGCTTCTGGCTTTCTAATTTCTCTGCGAAAAGCTTGGTAATCGACGTCATCCGTGCATAATATGTCGCCATGTGTGAGGACAGTCGTCGTACCGTATAAATCAATTATTGTTGGATCTGTGATCAATGTACAGCCCAGTTGTTCAATGAATTTTTCCCCTAGAAGGAAATCACGATTACCCTGCATGATGGATATAGAGACGCCTTTTTCTGTAACATGACGCAAGGTGTTGAGTTGCGTGCTGTAATATTCAGGTGACATATCATCACCTAGCCAAATGTCGAAAAGATCTCCCAATATGTAGAGGTGTTCAGCATCACTAAGTTGGTTTTCTAAAAAAAAAACAAATCGTTTGTTGATATCTTCACGGTTTGCGGAGAGGTGTATATCCGATATAAAATAAGTAGCCATAATTTGTTATTCAATTACGGTGACGGTTGTCATAATTACCGCCTGTTTGGGTACGTCACTAGGGAAAGGGCCTTGTGCTCCGGTTGCTTGCTTGCGGATTTTATTAATCACGTCCATGCCCTCAACAACCTTGCCAAATACGGCATATCCCCAGCCTTGTGATGTGGGGGCGCTGTGATTGAGGAAGTCATTATTAACAACATTGATGAAGAATTGACCTGTAGCGGAGTGTGGGTCTGAGGTGCGAGCCATGGCAATGCTGCCTTTATCGTTTTTAAGGCCGTTGTCAGCCTCGTTTTTGATGGGAGCATGAACTTCCTTTTTTTGTAGGCTTTTAGTAAAACCGCCCCCTTGAACCATGAAATTACTGATGACCCGGTGAAAAATTGTATTATCGTAAAATCCCTCATTGACGTATCGTAAAAAATTTTCAACGGAAACGGGCGCCTTGTTTTTGTTTAATTCCAGCACAATTTTACCTAGATTAGTTTCAATCGCTACGCGAGGATGATTAGACTCTACAGGGTTGGCTGACGTTACGGGCAGCAGCAAGGTGAACGATAAGGCAATAAAAAAGGCAAACTTGCCCATAAGGTTTTTCATAAGTCAGCATCCTTTCGATATGTCATTGTTTTTGTTTTATTCGACGTTTTAATAAGTAAGAAGCCGTTATAATAGCTGTTTTTTTGTAAAGCGCAAACTGGAAAAATTGGACTTGCTCATTGCTTGCGTTAACATGTGTGGTTTTATGAGCTGAATTTATTTGGCTAACATCGGGAAGGTAGCGGTTAGATTATGTTGCGGATTCACAATAGCCTGAGTGGTAAAAAAGAAGTTTTTAAACCGATTTTGTCGCCCAAAGTTAAAATATATGTTTGCGGCATGACCGTGTATGACTATTGTCATATTGGGCATGCCAGAGTACTGGTGGTGTTTGATATTGTGACTCGTTATTTACGATGGCGTGATTATGATGTCACTTACGTGCGTAATGTCACCGATGTGGATGACAAAATTATTGCTCGTGCCACTGAAAACGGTGAAGACATGCGTGTTTTAACCACGCGTTTTATCAAAGCAATGCATGAAGATGCTGAAGCATTGGGTGTGTTGCCACCGGATCAAGAGCCGCTGGCAACGGACTATATGGATGATATTATTCGTATGGTCTCGACTTTGATCGATAAAGGTTTCGCTTACTCAGCGCCTAATAGTGATGTTTATTATCATGTCCGCAAATTTGATGCTTACGGTAAGCTGGCACGTGAAACCCTCGACGATCAACGCGCTGGAGCGCGGGTAGACATTAATTCCAATAAAAAAGACCCGTTGGACTTTGTCTTATGGAAAGCCGCCAAAGAAGGAGAGCCCGCATGGGACTCGCCATGGGGGCGAGGGCGACCAGGTTGGCATATTGAATGTTCGGCGATGTCGACGTGTTGCCTGGGAAATCATTTTGATATTCATGGTGGTGGTATGGATCTCAAATTTCCGCATCATGAAAACGAAATAGCGCAAAGCGAAGGGGCGACGGGCGAGCCTTTTGTCAACGTCTGGATGCACAATGGCTTTGTCCAAATTGATGATGAAAAAATGTCCAAATCTTTGGGGAATTTTTTTACAGTACGAGAAGTACTCAAACAATATCGACCCGAGGTCATACGCTATTTTATCATCAGCAGCCATTATCGCAGTCCATTAAATTATGCAACAGAAAACCTTGAACTGGCGACAGGTGCGTTAGAGCGTTTTTACCTGGCATTGCGTGATGTCGATCTAAGCGCATCTTCTTCACTTGCTGAACAGGATGCGCATTTTTCCTCACGTTTTATTGAGGCAATGAATGATGATTTTAATACACCCGAAGCACTTTCAGTGTTGTTTGACCTGGTGCGTGAACTGAATCGTGCAAAAATAGTAGGCGATAAAAATAAGCAACAGAGCTTGGCTATCATGCTGCGGCAATTGGCCGAACCACTAGGTATCTTGCAAGGTGAGCCCGACGCTTTTCTCAAGGGTGAGCGCCGCAGCGGTGACGGTGCGCTGTCAGATGCCGATATCGATGAGCTTGTAACGCAGCGCAATATTGCCCGTAACACTCGCAATTGGGCGGAATCAGATCGCATTCGTGATCAGTTAACCGAGATGGGTATTACTCTGGAAGATAATGCCAGTGGAACTCGCTGGCGTAAGGGCTGATTTATGGCAAACTTTAAAACTTAGGAATAGGCACATCAATGTGCTGGCTATTGCGAGAAATTTCAACGTAGCTAGGGAATGCAGAGGGCGTGCAACACCACCTAAATATTAATCGTTACGGGTATATTAGAATTAAACTTTTTGCGTTATTTTGATGGGATGGAAAAATGGGGATAAATCTCGAGGAAAATGTATGTATCAAATATGCTTTTATGTTCCGGAATCGCATCTTGAAAAAGTTAAAACTGCGCTCTTTGAGGAAGGGGCGGGGCAGTTGGGCTCCTATGATTCTTGTTGTTGGGAGACCGAAGGTATGGGTCAATTCAGGCCACTTAAAGGCAGCATGCCTTATATTGGTGAAAATAATGTAATCGAAAAAGTCAGCGAGTTTAAGGTAGAAATGATGTGCCAAGACATCTGTCTTGTTTCTGTACTGAAGAAATTAGTAGAAATACATCCATATGAAATGCCTGCGTACAGTGCATATCGCGTTAATACAATCAAAGATTATCTTGATGAATAAGTGGGGTTGAAATTGCTAGGAGGCTGTCCGAGAATAGCGATATACACCCTGTATGACTATCAGTTTTCATGGATTAATATAGAAGTTCATATTGCCGATAACGGCCGTTTTCTTTGCGGTTATGACACTACCAGTTGCATAGTTTGTAGATAAATTTTTTCTATTCTCACGATAGACCTTGATATCAAAACTACACGGTTTTCCCGCCACAAGGAGGTCATCTTCTATTAAAATTTCAAGTCTCATGTTCGACGCCAGCTTGCCAAGGGGGAAGTCATAATTTCCAGTATCGGAAGTCGTCCAACTTTCGTGTTCATTATCTATATCTAACGATAGATCATCATCAATGGTGCGACAGGCAATATGGCCATCTATATTCATTTCACCTCCCGATAATGCTGGCGACCAGGTCACGTTTAGCGAGTTTCCTTCATGGTAGGTATCAAACTCAGAAGGAACCGCAACTTCAAAAGCGGGAGGCATTTCAATTTCACTTGATATTTTTCGGTTATGTATTCTATGGAAAACGATTTTAAAAAGACCCGCTTCGCCACCTGTATTGATGTGTCCTTCGTAATCAATTCCTAGTAACCATTCTTTTTTTGACAGAATAATTTGTGTATCTCCAAATTGTGCTGTTATATATTCACCCTCTACCAGCTCAATACTTTTTCCATAGACGTTATTTTTACGCGGTGTCACTGTAATCTTTGTGTTAGTGCTACCCACTTTTTCAATAACTTCAATATCTATGTAAATATTTTCATCATCGATATTTGTTGAATTTTTAGTGTCTGACATACAGGACATCAAACTAAGGGATAACAGAAAAAGCGGAATGATCAATTTCCACTTTTTTATTAGATATAATGACTTCATCGCGTTTTTATTTTTCCCGTTTGATTCAATACCGTAACTTTATAGAAAATAGCAAAAACCGAACCAATATTACTAAAAAAGGGGGGGGTAATCATAAACAATTGAATTTTAGAAGTTAAATTGATAGGCGGATTTGCTGTTTGAGTGTTTGAAGTGAGACTTTATTTTAAATTGTAAAAAACAGCGACATTAATCTCTGCGTTGGGTTTCGCTGGCATCTATGTCTATTGTCTCGACTGCTTCGATTTGTTGCTTGCTATTAATACCCAGGGTTTTAAATTTTTTGGCTCCGGGAACGAGTTGTTTATCAAAAGAATTAACGGCTTGATTATAATGTTCTGTGGTGGCGTTAAGTTGTTTGCCTATCTTGGAAAAATGGCCACTAAAAATGGCGAGTCGCTTATATAGGTCGGTACCTAGCATGCGAATTTTTTCGGCATTTTCTGTGAGTCGCTCTTGCTGCCATCCATAGGCAACCGCACGGAGTAGTGCGACTAGGCTGGTCGGCGTGGCCAACATTACTTTTTGTTGTATTGCTTTTTCAAGCAAGTTATGTTCAATTTCAAGCGCCGCACTCAGGAAATGATCTCCAGGGATGAATAAAACGACGAAATCAGGACTATCTTTGAATTGATTCCAGTATGCTTTGCTACCAAGTTCACGTATTCTTTGTCGTACGTTTTGCGTGTGTTTGATTAAATATTGTTGCTTTTTTTCATCTGATTCGGCGTCAATCGCGCTGAGATAAGCATCTAATGGTGTTTTGACATCGACTATAATTTCTCTCCGGTTGGGTAGACGAATAATCATGTCCGGTCGGAAAATTTGTCCATTGTCTCCTATGATTTGCTCTTGACAAGAAAAATCACAGTGTTTAACCATGCCTGAAAGCTCCGCTAAACGTTGTAAGGTGAGTTCACCCCATTGACCCCGTACTTCAGGTCGTCGCAATGCTTGCACGAGGTTACGTGTCTCTCCCTGTAACATTTGTTGAGTTTGCGCCATACTTTGTAAATGTTGGCTTATAGAGCCATAGGCTTCTTTCCTATCTTTTTCCATTAAGTGAATTTGTTGTTCGGTTTTTTGTAAGGCCTGGGCTATCGGTTTTAACAGGTTTTCTATCGATTTTTCTTTTTGTGTTAGTGCCTCTTGAGCCTGGGTGTGATGTTGTTTCAGGTTTTGTTGCGCCAGTTTTAAAAAATCATCGGATTGTTGTTTTAATGTTTGCGCCGCAAGCGTATTAAAAACCAGAGAAAATTCTTCTTTGGTTTTTTTAAAAGTGCCTATTTTTTCCAGGCCAGCAAGGCGTTCTGAGTGTAGAGTCGCCTCTAAACTGGCAATAATTTCTCGTAACTTGCTCATTTTACGATGAGATAACAAAGTGACAATTAATCCACCCAACGCAATCATAAAAAAGGCGGCGATACTAAGCTCAAAAATAGATATTTCATCTACATTCATGATGGTGAATTCCAGGTATTTAACCAGGGGATAATTTCAAAGGCATCCTTGATCATCGCGTCAGCGTACCATTGTGCGGGATTGTCATTGACTTCAATATAACCAAAAAGAGCGGCGAGCGTCTTTGTACCCGCGCGACGTCCCGCGACAATATCTCGGTGAGCATCGCCAATATAAACTGTTTTTGAAGGAGTGATGTTTAGTTGTTTACAAGCATAGACGATCGGAGCAGGATGGGGTTTCTTATATTTGAGTGTATCGCCACTAACAATAATAGCCGCCGGGCTGGGCAGTGTTAGTTCACCCATCAAAGGTTCTGTCAGCGCGCGCGGTTTATTGGTGACCACGCCCCATTTGATTTGCTGTTCATCGAGATAGGTGATGACGTCCCACATCCCTGGAAACAGGCGAGTATGCGTGGTGAGATTGTTGGCGTAAAACTGAAGAAATCGGGTTCTGATCGCATTAAGTTCTGTGGTACAAATCTTCTGGCCAAAACCCAGCTTAATGAGTGCGTTAGCGCCATTAGAAACATGAGGTCTGATTTGTGCAAAGGGTAGGGGGGGCTGGTGTTGCTCCTGCAGGAGTTTATTTAATGTGAATGCTAAATCTTGAGCGGTATCTGCCAAAGTACCATCAAGATCAAACAGCACCGTAGTTATTGCTTTTGTTTTGATCACGTAGGGGTGGCATGAACCAAGTAATTAACCTGAATGTTATTGTTTAAACTGTATTTTTTAAATAAAGGGTTATAGCTCATGCCTGTAATTTTATTTAATGATAAATCAGCCTGTCTTAACCAACATTCCATCTCCGCCGGTTGAATGAATTGACTATACTCATGAGTGCCTTTTGGGATCATGTTCATAATGTATTCTGCGCCAACGATCGCAAGTATGAAGGATTTCATATTGCGATTCAGTGTTGACAAAAATAGATGTCCATCTGGCTTGAGCAGGTCGGAACAAGATGCGATGATCGATGAAGGGTCAGGCACATGCTCGAGCATTTCCATGCACGTAATGACATCATATTTTTCAGTGGCACAACTGGCGAATTCCTCGATGGTGGTGCAATGATAACTTACATCTTGACCCGACTCCTGCAAATGGAGTTTGGCGACAGAGATTGCTGCGTTACTGGCATCGATGGCCGTAACTTGCGCGCCTGCTGCGGCCAAACTCTCACTTAAAATGCCACCACCACAGCCCACATCAAGTATTTTTTTGTCTTTTAGGGGCGCATACCGAGTAATAAAACGTAGTCTGAGTGGATTGATGTCATGTAGTGGTTTGCACTCCCCGGCAGGATCCCACCACCGAGGTGCCAACGCCGAAAATTTGTCAACTTCGGCCGGATCGATATTTACTGTGGTATTCATGTGCATATTATATAAGGGCTGGGATAGTGCGTGCAAGAGGTCGGTTGCAAACTAAAATCCATTTTTAAAAAGAGCAGTTTGGCAGATGCTCAGATCTGTTTACGTTCACGGCGATGTTTTTACCAGCAGGTGCTTTTTTATTTCCGAGCCATACAAATTTTGTTTTTCCATGCGCTGGTTTTGAGTTTGATTTCAGTTATATCCATTGTTGTGAGTATGCGATTTCTTAATAAAATTTTACCGGCAACCCAAACGTCGGTCACTTGGTTACGATTTGCTGTATAGACAATTTGTGAAATGGGATTATAGATGGGTTGGGATTCCAGCTCACCTAAATTTATGGCGGTAATATCGGCCGCTTTCCCCGGTGTCAGGGAACCGATTTCGGACTCTAGCCCGAGCGCCTTGGCACCATTTAATGTTGCCATTCGCAATGCGGAATGAGCGGGGAGTGCGGCTGCATTTTTTGCGACGGCTTTGGCTAACAAGGCCGCTGTTCTCATTTCACCCAGCATGCACAAATCATTATTACTTGCTGCGCCATCGGTACCTAAAGCAACGTTAACCCCCGCCTGCATCAATGAGACAACAGGACAATAACCGCTAGCGAGTTTTAGGTTGGACTCTGGGCAATGAATAACATGGCTGCCACTGGTGGCAAGCTGCTCTATTTCTGTTGGTGTGAGCTGGGTCGTATGTACGGCTAAAAATCTGGGTGAAAGCAAATCAAGTTTAGCCAGACGTTGTAGTGGACGTTCACTATGTTGTACCTTGCTTTGAGCCACTTCATCCTCTGTTTCTTGCACATGCATATGAATAGGTAAACCTAATTCGTCAGATAAATTTTTGACACGTTTTAGCGGTTCATCAGATACCGTATAAGGGGCATGGGGGGCAAAGGTGAATGAGATTAGCGAGTTACTTTTATAATATTCGTAAACTTCCAGGCCTTTTTGAAAATATTCGTCAGCGTCTTTTGCCCATATCGTCGGGAAGTCAATTAAGATGATACCGACCGCTGCGCGTATACCACATTCTGAAGCGGCTCTGGCGACTTCATTTGGAAAAAAATACATATCGCTAAAGCAGGTTGTGCCGCTGCGCAACATTTCAGCGATAGCCAGTTGTGATCCATCCTGTACAAAATCGTAGTTGACCCAAGCCGCTTCAGCAGGCCAGATGTGTTCATTTAACCAGGTCATCAACGGTAGATCATCTGCGAGTCCACGAAATAAGCTCATTGCCGCATGGGTGTGCGCGTTAACCAAGCCGGGTATAAGAGCGTGTTCGCTTAACGTCGTTGTTTCGTGGCTTTTATACTGTTTAATTGTTTCTTCTGTAGGGAGAAGCGTATGTATACGCGCATTTTTTATGGTTAAGCTATAGTTTTCATAGACAGTTTGATCCGGTTCTACAGGAACAATCCATTTGGCATGGATAATAGAATCTACGTGTTCCATATTATTCTACTTTACTGTTATCAATGACGTACTGTGCTAAATTTGACAGGGATTTGCTCTTAATATTAGGGAATGAGGGCATAGCCATACTGCCTTCGTTTATTTGTTTTGAAATAGCTGAAATCGTAGCCCTGTCTTTACTCAGAATAAAAATTTGTCCGCCTATAGGGTTGTGACATTCAGCGCAGGCCAGTTTAAAGATAGATTCACTGTCTACACCTTCTTCGGGTGTAAATTCATTTGTTTTTGTGCAGCCGCTGATTATGATCGTTGCTAGAATTATTAGTAAGGTTTTATGCATAGTATAATCCATGATTGTGTGTTGAAGTGGAGACTGACCTTAGCAAAAAACAGGGTTCTGATGCAAGAATCGTGATAGACCGGTGGTAAGTACTACCCGCCATAATGATTTTATATTAAATTATGAGGTTAGATCGTTTTTAAATGGGTGTTCTGATTTCTTGAAAATAAATTGATACTCGTATTAGTAAAGGCCAACATGCTATCCTCATTGATAATTTTGGTTTAAGGATGCATTATGATTTCTTGTCGTGGTAACAAGCTATTAATGGCAGGAACAAAAAACGTATTGCTACAATTAAACAATATTTGTAACTACTCTGCGAGTAGTCAAACACACAGTAATTGCTCAGCTAACGCCTAAAATTCGTTAGATCAAGGCGAAAAATGTGAGTTATACAAGTATAAATGATCATTTTTGAACTCTGAAATGGCGAATTTTAGGCGTTCAGGCTGTAGAAAAACTCTGGCGAGCAATTTTTTCAAAAATAAATCG
>CAYQVF010000027.1:0-37091 GCA_964421045.1 uncultured Chromatiaceae bacterium | reverse complement strand
CTTATGCATGATCACAGGAAAAAGGGTCTACAGACTCTAATTAAATCTATGTTTATAGGCGTTAAACAAAGTCATAGTACTTTTTCTTCACAAAAATGAGTAGCTCCAAGGATGTGTTCTGGCGAACTCTAGGTTTTTTGAGATTTCACCTTTTGGTGAAAAATACAGGCTAGAATTTGCTTTAACTGACAGCCTATTAAAATGGGGTATTGCCAGACCTTCAAAAAACGGCATCGACCAGACTCTTTGTGAAAATGGAGACATTACAAAATTGTAATGTCCTTGTCACCTGATGGACAGAGATTGTTTGCTATCTTTAAACATATAAACACATCGCTGTACCAAAATAAGGAGGAGAGGCCATGCCAATAATTAATACCCCTTCAGGGTATAAATTCCCTTGGTACGTAAAGCTTTTCTTTTGGAATCAAAAACGTAAATATGGAGATGTTCTGGAACCAGCACGGCTATGGGGGCGTTCTCCCAAAGTGTTTGTCACATTGGCCTCGCTCTACGGTGCTTTTGATCGAGGTTCTTCACCTTTGGAGCCATCCTTAAGAACACTAGTGACCGTGCGAGTTTCACAGATTAATGGATGTTCTTTTTGTGTTGACATCAACTCCGCGACGGCACTGAAACGAGGGATCACGGATGAAAAGCTGGCCGTTCTCGCCAACTACATGAGCTGCGATCTATACAGTAATAAAGAGAAGGCCGCCCTTGATTATGCCGAAGCGGTAACCTGTAGCGACCAACAGCCGACCGAAAAACACTTCGCTGCACTGCGCGGTCACTTCGATGATGATGCCATTATTGAACTCACTGGACTGATCGGTTTCCAAAATATGTCAAGCAAATTCAATGCTGCGCTCGGTGTTAAGCCGCAGGGTTTCTGTTCCCTTGTCGCTCAACCTGTAATGAAAAAACAGGATGAAGAGGTACGAGATGATGGAGCTTAGTGATATTTGCCCGGTATGCGGAATGAAGGCAGAGGCTGAAGTGGTTCCAGTAAAACAGCAAAAAGAATATTTTTATTTCTGTTCTGAGCAGTGTCGGGAAACGTTTATTGTTCATCCCGCGCTCTACAATCTCAAAGTTGAAAAAAAGAGAAATGAAATTCTCAAGCGACGAACGATGCGATTGGCTTTCGCTTTGGATTGCGAAATTACAGACCTGATCCGTTCTTATTTAATGGACATGATGGGTCTGAAGGCAGTAAAAGTAAAGGATAACAAAATGCAGATTACTTATGATCTTTTGCAAGTGACGGAAAGTCAGATTGAAAAAGCGTTGATGGAAGTGGGGGTGCGACTTGGTGAAGGTTGGTTAGAGCGCTTGCGTCGTGCTTGGGTGCATGACGGCGAAGAGAGTGAACTCGATAATCTTGCTGCACCGCCCGCAGCTAGTTATACGCGGCTACCCCCGAAAAATTGAAATTTACTGCCGTCAATAAAAGGAATTCGTTATGAGAGTGTGCCTGCCGTGTACCGCCTGTTGTGAAGGCTGGCTGAAGCTTAATATTAAAGGTGAAAGTATCTTTCCCGGTCAATCTTGTTCGGATTGCAAAACAGGTGAAGGATGTCAGATTTATGAAAACCGTCCTTTAGCTCCTTGCCAGACTTTTTTTTGTGGTTGGAAGCAAGAAGAAAGTCCATTGCCAGACTGGTTTCGGCCGGATAACGCTAAAGCGATTGTCGAATTTAATAAACTTTTTTGGCAAGGTCATCCCGTAGATTTGGCACTTCCTGTAGGGAAACGCATCCCCCCGCGTGCATTGAATTGGTTGAAAAAATTTTCTAATCGAAGTCAACGTCCACTTTTATATATGGAGCAGCAGGCAGAGGGCGATTTTGATTCTATGCAAAATGTAATTGTTTATGGTCCCGCCCCTTTTCTGGAAGAAATTAAAATAAAGCTTGAAAAGGGTGAGCGTTTGTGGAAATAGCATATGAATGTTTTTAACGAAATAGAAAAGGAGGATAGTGATGCCAAATGAAATTATGAGTACGATGCATGAAACGGGCATGCCGGGTAGTCATCACGGGTTATTCTGGGTGGTTGTTGTGATTATTTTTGCGCTATTGGTTTTTTTGGTTTGGTGGTTTGGCATGCGAAAAAAATCTTGACTTGTGTGCAGCACCTAGGATGTACACTTGAAGTTAAATCGAATTGAACGGGGGCGGTATGTTAACAGTCAGTGAATTATCAAAAGCGGCGCAAGCGACTCCGGATGCGATACGCCATTATGCACGCATCGGTTTGTTGGTTCCCTCGCGTGACCCGGTTAACGACTACAAGCTTTTCAATGATAATGATATAAAAAAAGTAAAATTTATTCGGGGCGCCAAAGGGCTTGGTTTTACACTAAAAGATATTAAAATTATTTTTGATCATAGCAATGAAGGGACATCGCCCTGTCCAATAGTACGTGACATTATTCAACAGCGTATTGATCAAAACAGAAGCAAACTGGCTGAGCTTAATGCACTGCAACAACGCATGGATGATGCTTTGGAGCAGTGGAAATCGATGCCGGATGGTGAACCCGATGGTGAGGCTATTTGTCATTTGATCGAGTCTATTATTTAAATAAGAATTGTATTAAAAAGGAGACAACAGATGAATACTGATCCGGTTTGTGGCATGGAGGTGACAGAGGGCAAGGAATATCATGCGGATCATGGTGGGAAGACCTACCACTTTTGCAGCGAAAGCTGCCTGCACAAATTCGAGGCTGATCCCGCGCAATACACGGAACCGCTCACCGACCCGGTGTGTAGCATGGCGGTTAGCGAATCGTCAGCACACCACACGGAACATGAAGGCGAAATACACTATTTTTGCAGTGACACTTGCTTGAACAAATTTTTGGCATCACCCGATGAATATTTGGTGAAAGAAAAAAGCAGAAAAAAGGGTCGCTGTTGTAGCAGTAAAAAAGCCTCAACGGCAGAGTCAGAATCGGCAGAAGCGGAAAAATCTCATAGCTGCTGTGGTGGTAAAGAGCATAATCATCATAAAGCAGCAGCTTCAAATAAGGCGGTGGACGAGTCAGCTCTCTATACCTGCCCTATGCATCCTGAAATTGAACAGCAAGGTCCGGGTAGTTGTCCCAAATGTGGTATGGCGCTGGAGGCAAAAAGTATTCCTCTGATCGCCACAAAAACAGAATACACCTGCCCGATGCATCCCGAAATTATTCAGGATCATCCGGGCAGTTGTCCTAAATGTGGCATGGCACTGGAATCACGCTCGGTGGAAGTCGCCGATGACACCAGCGAGCTGGATTATATGAGTAAACGCTTCTGGGTCAGTGCGATATTGGCGATCCCGGTATTATTCAGTGCCATGGCCGCCGAGTTTTGGCCGGAAGCAATGGCGGAAATCATTAACCCCAGTCTGCGTCAATGGCTTGAAATGGGGGTCTCGGCACCCGTGATACTTTGGGGTGGCTGGATTTTTTATGTGCGGGCAGTGCAGTCGGTGGTTACACGTAATCTCAATATGTTCACCCTGATTGGGCTGGGTGTCTCGGTGGCCTTTGTCTATAGCGTTATTGCAACCCTTTTTCCCGGAATTTTTCCGCCCGAAGTATTCAATGAAGTCGGTGTCGTTCCCGTCTATTTCGAAGCGGCTGCGGTGATCACCGCATTAATTCTGCTGGGTCAAATGCTGGAGCTACGGGCACGCAGTCAGACTAATGCCGCCATCAAGCTGTTGCTGGGGCTGGCGCCCAAGACCGCTCGTATCGTGCGCGAGGACGGGACTGAAGAAGATATTCCTATGGAGCATGTACAGGTCGGTGATACGTTACGAGTCCGTCCGGGTGAAAAAATTCCGGTAGATGGTACGACGATTGATGGCGAAAGTAATGTCGATGAATCGATGGTGACGGGGGAACCTTTACCTGTTGCCAAGACGACAGGCGAGCGCTTGATCGGTGCCACGGTCAATGGCACGGGGGGCTTACTGATGCGAGCCGAAAAAGTGGGGTCAGATACCCTGCTGGCACAAATCGTCAATATGGTAGCCGAGGCTCAGCGTTCTCGCGCTCCGATCCAGCGGTTGGTCGACCTGGTTTCCGGCTATTTTGTTCCGGTTGTCATTGTCATCGCCGTGATTACTTTCATCGTCTGGAGTCTGTGGGGGCCGGAACCGGCTATTGCCTACGCCGTAATTAATGCCGTGGCGGTACTGATTATAGCCTGCCCTTGTGCTCTGGGTCTGGCGACCCCGATGTCGATCATGGTGGGTACGGGTAAGGGTGCGATGATGGGCGTGTTATTCAAGAATGCCGAGGCATTGGAAATTTTGAGAAAGGTCGACACCTTGGTCGTAGACAAAACCGGCACGCTCACCGAGGGCAAGCCGAAACTGGTCTCGGTATTTGCCAACGAAAATTTTAACGAAAATGACAATCTGCGTCTGGCCGCCAGTTTAGAGCGCGCCAGTGAACATCCTCTGGCTGAAGCGATAGTACAGGGTGCGGAAGAACGAGACGTGGCGCTAACCCAGGCCGATAATTTTCAGTCCGTTACGGGTATGGGAGTCACTGGTGTCGTGGATGGGCGCAAGGTGGCACTGGGGAATATTAAATTGTTGGAAAGTCTTGGTATCGATGCGGGTGATTTGCCGCAGCAGGCTGATAGCCAGCGCGCCGAAGGTCAGACGGTAATGCTGTTGGCTATTGATGGCAAAGCGGCGGGACTGATTGGCGTTGCCGACCCGATCAAAGAAACAACTCCTGAAGCCATTCGTCATTTGCATGCGGAAGGTATTCGTGTAGTGATGCTAACGGGTGACAGTCGCAAGACCGCTGAAGCGGTGGCGGCTAAATTGGATATTGATCAGGTTCAGGCTGAGGTCTTGCCGGATCAAAAGGCCGAAGTGGTGAAACAACTCCAGGCCGAAGGACATATCGTCGCCATGGCCGGTGATGGTATTAATGATGCTCCTGCTTTGGCTCAGGCTCATGTTGGTGTAGCCATGGGTACCGGTACCGATGTTGCGATGGAAAGTGCGGGAGTCACTCTGGTTAAGGGCGATTTGCGAGGCATTGTGCGGGCGCGGCGACTCAGTCATGCGACGATGCGTAATATTCGTCAGAACTTGTTTTTTGCTTTTATCTATAACGCGGCCGGCGTACCGATCGCTGCGGGCGTACTTTATCCCGTATTTGGCATTTTACTTTCCCCCATTATTGCAGCTGCAGCAATGAGCTTCAGTTCGGTGTCGGTGATTACCAATGCGTTGAGATTAAAAAGAATCAAAATGTAAAAAAATAATTTTTTTAAATAGAAGAAGTTGAAGGAGAAGTTAATCATGCATGGTGATGCTGGATATGCCTATGGTGTATGGATAATCGCATTTTTTAATGTGGGGCTGTTTCTTTTTTTCATGCTGAGTTTTCTCAAACCGAGAGGCAGTCAGGAGTGGCGCAGCATGGGCGTGGTGACCGCCTTTCTGGTGGCGTTGTTTGCTGAGATGTATGGTTTTCCCTTAACTATTTATCTGCTTACCGGCTGGTTGGGCGATGCTTATCCGGTATTGCAACCCTTTAACCATAAATACGGACACCTTTGGGTTGTGGTCTTTGGCGGTTCTACTCTGGCGTGGGCGATCGTGATGAGCTTGAGTCTAATTTTCATGATTATGGGCTACCTGTTACTTTCCAAAGGCTGGACACAAATCCATGGTGCTCGTGGCGGTCTGGTTACCAATGGCATCTACGCTTATGCTCGCCATCCGCAATATACAGGTTTGTTTCTCGTTATTATTGGTTTTTTGGTGCAGTGGCCGACATTTCTCACCGTGTTGATGGCACCCATTATGCTTTATGCCTATGTGCACCTGGCTCGAGTTGAGGAGCGGCGTGCTGAGGCAGAGTTTGGTGAAACTTATAATAACTACGTGAAAAAAACACCGGCATTTTTTCCGCCTTTCGATCAATGGCGGGCATTTTTATCGGTAGAAGTTAAGGAAGGAGAATGAAGGTCAGTAGTGGCTTCGTGGGGATCACTTACAGGAGGTGACATATGGAAGGCTTAGGTTCATTTTTACTTTTTGCACTTTTTTTCTTTCTTTTGATGCGTTATGGCTGTGGTTCACACATGATGCATGGCCATGGCAATCACGGTGAGACGCATGGTGATGGGAAGGACAGCAAACACATTGACCCCGTTTGTGATATGGAAGTGGAAACTGAACAGGGTTACGGCAAGATGTATCAGGGTTCGCTTTACCGGTTTTGTTCAAAAAGCTGTCTTGATAAGTTTGATAAGGATCCGGAGCATTATCTGAATAAAGAACAAGGAGCAAGTCATGAGATGTAATCATTATAAGCAGGGTCTCTCTTTACTTGGCGTGGGTCACGCGACCAGTCTTACATTAGCGATTAGTTTTTCGCTTTGCGTTGCTTTTGATTTGCTTCTGCCTGAACACGCTATGTACGGGGTTTGGCAAAAACTATTGCCTGGTTTTGAGTGGCTCAGTTGGAAAAGTTTTTTTCTGGGTTTAATCGAAGCCTATGGCTATGGCTGGTTTTTTGCACTGATCTGGGTACCTATTTATAACTTTGTCGTGCTGGGTAGAAAAAATGAAGCACATTAATGAATGTAGGATGCCTGTGGATTGAGGGCATTAGCACTGAGGCAACATGGCGAATAAGGAGGTGAGTTATGGAGCATCGATTAAGTGAACGACATCGGGTTGGTTTAGATGTGGTTCTGAAACGCTCAGGACAACCAGATGTGACGGTACAAGGTATAAATATTGCTCAGGATGGCATGTTTGTTTATACAAAACGTGCACTATTGAAAAAAGGCGAGACTCTGGATGCTGAATTTTCCCTGATGGAGGGTTCAGGTGTCATGCGGTATTGTCAAAAATCCTGGGTCGTGCATAGCAATGATAAAGGTGCGGGTTTAATGTTTATACATTCGAAGAGTTCAAAACAAAAAAAGGAGGAATAACATGTTTAGTCTAAAAAGTGTGAAGACGTTACTGTTTGTTCTGGGGTTCAGTGCTATATCTACGGCGACGGTATTTTCCGATGAATTGTCAGACGCACAACAAATTTTTAAAAAAAAGTGTTCTTTGTGTCACGCCATTGACAAAAAAAAGCTAGGGCCGTCGGTTAAGACCATGAGCAATGACAAGGCAACGTTGCTTCAGGTGATCACCGAAGGTAAAAAAGCTATGCCAGGTTTTGAAGGGAAATTGAGTGGCGAAGAAATTACCGCGTTGGTTGATTATTTATTATCTCAACAATAAGGATAATTGAACAAATTAGACATTAAAAGAGGCTTATTTAAAAGAAGAAAGACTAGGAGGTCTAGAAATGAAAAAAAGAAGCAATCACAGTCAATCGATTCATATTATGAATCAATCAAAAATAGTTTTGCTTTCGATATTCGCATTAGTCGCTTTAATCATGTTCATTAACACGGCACAAGCTATTCCGGCCTTTGCCCGGAAGCATCAAACTGAGTGTAGTAGTTGTCACAACGCCTGGCCTGCATTGAATGCGACTGGCCGAAAATTCAAGGAAAATGGTTATCGTTTTTCCAGAGATGAAAAGCCAGGATTTATGAATTGGGATCAAACTCTGCCAGTCACCGCCATGATCAAATCTCGCCCTTATGAAAAAAGTGATAACGGAGAGAAAAAATTACGAGCGCTGCATGAAGTGGAGGTGATGGTTGCAGGCGCTATGGCGAATAACTTTTCTGGGTGGTTTGAAATGGAAGCTGAGGATGATGCAGGTTTTGATGTCGAAGTGAAATCAGCAGCCTTGGGTTACCATCCCCACGACGCGTTTAATGTGCAGGTTTCCTGGGGTTCCATCACCGGCAGTGACCCTTACGATGTGTATAGTAATGCTCGCAAATTGACTCGCAACCGTGCTTCGGTAATTAATCAACGTTTTGGTGGGGCGGATGCCAATGGTCGATTGCGTGATGCGCGTCAAAACATCACACTTTATGGTCGCCCTATAGACCAACTCTTCTACAGCGTTAGCATCAGTGGTGTTAAAGGCGATACCGAAGGGGAAGACAGCGATGCTTTGACGGGACGCCTAGCATTTGATGTTACACCAGAAGTTATGGTTGGTTTGACAGCCATCAGTGGTACGTGCAAATCAACGAATACAAATTGTGATACCGATCGTAATTTTACCCGTACCAGTTTGGATGCACAGGCTGATATCGGTAATGTTCGTATTTTGGGAGTCTATTTAAAAGCAACAGATGACAATTCTGGGGCAACGGCGGAGGAGGATAACAACGCCATCTATGTTGAAGCGCGATATGCTTTTATGAAAAATGGACGTCCGACTTTTGTACCACTATTACGTCTGGATAGTTACGAAAAAAATAATGGGCAGGACGATTATGATGAGATCACCTTACAAGCAGGATATTACTTCGCAGAAAATGCGCGTGGTTTTGTTGAATACCAAGATGTCAGTGGGCCAGTAGCGGCATTAGATGATAGTTTATTGACACTGCAAGCTGAAGTGGCATTTTGATGAATTTTTTAGAAAAATAAAAGCAGTGAGGGATGGCGATGAGGTCGCGCTGACCCTCACTAAATACAACAATGAAATTCAAGGCGTGCGATATGTCATCTAGAGGTATTTGGCACCGTTTTCTCGATAACCATCCTGAATATCTGGCGCGTCATTATTGGTGGGCTTATCTCTGGTCAGCCGGCGTCTGGTTTTTTGATCATCAGCCTGTTATCAATACCATTTTATTTGGGCAGTACAGCAGGCTGTCTTTGAGAGCGCGACACGACTGTATGAAAAACCGGCCGCAAGGACGATTTTTACAGCTGACCTGTGTTTATGGCAGTTTGACATCGTCCCTGGTTAAGGATATGGACGATGAGCTTTATCTTATGGATGTGGCTGAGATACAGCTCAAAACAACCCGAAAAAAATTGGCAGACCCAGAAAAAAAGCGCTTGTTATGTACGCGAATGAATGCCGAGTCTCTTGCTTATCGTGATGATTCATTTGCCACAATTTTACTCTTTTTTCTATTACATGAATTACCTCCCGCAGCACGCGAACGAACGCTCAGTGAAGTGGTGCGGGTTCTGCGACCTGGTGGGCGGCTAGTGGTAACGGAATACGCTCCCGCACCTAAAAAACATGCGCTGTGGCGGTTGTGGCCGACGCGCTTGCTGTTGCAATGGTTGGAGCCCTTTTTAGAAAGTTTTTGGCAACTGGATCTGGCTCAAAAATTGAACGAACAGGCTCGAAAGCAGAATAAAACGTTCAGGCAGGTGGAAACGTTTCATTGCTTTTTTGGGTTCTATTGTGTTTGCACTTTTGAAATAAATAAAAAATATTAACTCTGGAGTAAAAATATGAATGAAAATATTAAAGCTGAGGTGTGCCCTGCGACCCGGCCACGCCGGTTTTATGATTGCACACTCAATGAAAAATTTCTCTATACCTCATTTTTGGTATTAGCGGGGCTGGCTTATTTGATGGCCTTGAGTTTTCTTTATACCAGTTACAGTGGCATCGATGGCAAGCCAGGACTGTCGGTGGAGGATGTTGCTGAAAATTATTACGGTAACCGCAGTGGTACACGACTGGAATCGGCCATACGGGGCCCCATGGCCGGTTATATTGAGACTGAGCAGCGTAGTCTTATCGTCGCGTGGCTGAAGTCAGGGGCATCTGAAAGTGATTATGAACGTATCGTTCAGCCTATTATCCAAGAGCGTTGCGTGATGTGTCACAGTGCTGCCTCTGGGCTGGATGTTCCCGATTTTACTAGTTATCAGGGTATCAAAGAGGTTGTCAATGTTGACACGGGTGTGTCACTGCACAGTTTGATGAAAGTGTCGCACATTCATCTGTTTGGTATTGGTCTGGTCGCGCTGGGTATTGGTCTGGTCTTTCGCTTCGCCCTGTTACCGGCCTGGCTTCAACATACCCTAACATTGTTACCGTTTGTTGCTATTTTCATCGATATTGCCGCCTGGTTTCTCACCAAATGGGATCCGATCTACGCCTACACGGTCATTGTTGCCGGAGGCATGCTGGGTTTGTCGTGGGCGTTGCAAATTCTCATTTCTCTTTACCAAATTTGGTTTTTACGTTGCCGTGTAACGATTGAAGGTGATCGCGATGATCTATAAAAGAAAAATGAAAAAGGCTAATATTCATGAAATTCGCTTTCACGGTCGCGGGGGACAGGGAGTGGTTTCGGCGGCGGCGTTGCTGGCATTGGCTGCTTTTGAAGAAGGATTTGAAAGTCAGGCCTTTCCCAGGTTTGGTTCCGAGCGACGAGGTGCGCCTGTAGAAGCCTATGTGCGTATCAGCAGTTTGATGATTCGCGGGCATAACCCGGTCTATACTCCCGATGCGGTAGTGATTCAGGATGTGGGTCTGTTGCGCTCTGAACCTTTGCTAAAGGGGTTAAAAAAAGGGGGGCTGGTTGTGTTGAATGGTGCGCAGTCGGTCAATAACGATAACGATAATTTTCACTGGCTTTGTCTGCCCGCCAGTGAAATAGGTGAGCGCCACCTAGGTCGTCCCTTGCCCAATACCGTGTTGCTGGGTGCGCTGGCGGCGAGTACGGGATGGGTTAGTCAGGATGCGCTGGAACAGGCGGTAACAAACCACTTGATCAGCAAAGGTGAAGCGATAGTGAAAGCCAATATTAATGCCGTGCGTGAAGGCTATAAATGGAGTTTGGAAAAAGAGGACAGCGTCTCATGAAAAAATTATTAGAAGGTTCGCAAGCGGTCGCTGAGGCCGTGCGCTTGTGTCGACCCCAGGTGGTGGCTGCTTACCCTATTACACCTCAAACGCACATTATCGAACGCTTGGCACAGCATGTCGCTAACGGAGAGTTGGCCGCCGAATTTGTTAGCGCAGAGAGCGAGTTTGCTGCAGCGTCCATCGTCTTGGGTGCTGTTGCTGCCGGAGCACGCGCATTTACTGCCAGCGCTTCACAAGGTTTGTTGTTGATGACGGAAGTACTCTATAACATTGCCGGATTACGCTTGCCGGTCGTGATGGTTTGCGCTAATCGCGCGGTAGGTGCGCCGATCAATATCTTCAGTGATCATCAGGACAGTATGGCGGTGCGTGATGCCGGTTGGATTCAGCTTTATGTCGAAAGTAATCAAGAGGTGGTGGATACCGTGATTCAAGCCTACCGAATCGCCGAAGTATGTGAGCTGCCGGTGATGGTTTGCATGGATGGGTTTTTACTCACTCATACTTTCGAGCCAGTGGATTTGCCAACGCAGGTGAAGGTCGATAATTTTCTGCCGCCATTTCATTTCTCTCGTACTCTGGACCCCCATCAACCGATGACGTTGGGCGGAGCCAGTGAAGCGGACAATTATCAGGAGTATCGTATTGCGCAACACGAAGAAATGGCAAACGTCGAAACGGTGATCGAAGCTTTTGATGCTGATTTTGGCGCACAGTTTACCCGTACTTGCGGTGGATTGGTGCAACCTTATTGCCTTGAAAATGCTGAAACCGTGTTGTTAGTTATGGGCTCATTGATGGGAACGGTACGTGATGTCGTGGATCAACTGCGGGATCAAGGGCACGCTGTGGGGGCTTTACGCTTGCGCTGTTTTCGTCCCTTTCCAACACAAACTTTGGTTGCGCATCTGCGGGGTATTCAGCGGATTATCGTATTAGAAAAAGCCATTAGTATCGGCGGGGGAGGTATTGTTGCTGCTGAACTGCGGGCGGCATTGCATCAGGCGGGTATTACAACCCCTGTGGAAAGTGTGATTGGCGGTTTGGGCGGGCGTGATTTATCTCCGAAAATGATCACGGCGATTTTTCAAGACACTTCAGATTTTGAAACGGTGCAGACGAGTCGATTTGCATCTGAGCAGAGAGACTTTTGATGGATTTAACAATGGAGAAACCATCATGAATAAACGTGATTCCTTTCGCCATAACGTGCTCACCTCGGGTCATCGTGCATGCTCCGGTTGTGGTGAAGCGATGGCGGCGCGCATGGTGACCGATTTGATTGGGCCGGATGCCATCTACATTAATGCAACGGGCTGTTTACAGGTCTTTACCACTCACAATCAACAGAGCGCCTGGCAAGCGCCCTGGATTCATTCTGTTTTTGCTAATGCCGCTGCTGTCGCCTCGGGTGTAGAGGCCGCCTTGCGTGCTAAAGGTAAAAAGACCACGGTGGTGGTGCAAGCCGGTGATGGCGGTACTTTCGATATTGGTTTGCAGTGTCTCTCCGGCATGATAGAGCGGGGGCATGACGTGCTCTTTGTTTGTTACGACAATGAGGCTTATATGAACACGGGTGTGCAACGCTCCAGCTCTACGCCGCATGCGGTACGCACCAGTACGTCGCCTCCGGGCCGACTCAGTCAGGGAAAATCGCAATTAAAAAAAGATGTGATTTCCATTATTGCTGCACATCATATGCCCTATGCTGCTACCGCGACGATTGCCTATTTCCCGGACCTTAAGGCCAAAGTAGAAAAAGCGATGAGTATCAAGGGCCCCCGTTTTTTACAAATCTTATCGCCTTGTCCTTTGGGTTGGGTGCATGACAGTGCTTTATCTGTAACCGTTTCCCGGTTGGCGGTAGAGACGGGACTTTTTCCATTAATTGAATTGGCGCATGGTGAGCTTACCGGTGTGATGCGTCTGGCTGAACAAAAACCGGTGGAAGATTACTTGCGTCCTCAGGGTCGTTTCAAACATTTATTTAATAGCAAAGAGGGGGCTGTGGAGTTACGTCACTTGCAAGCCCTGGCGGATACTCGTATTCGCCGTTATGGTCTGCTTGATACAGAGACACAATGGGATACCGCACGGGCGATGCAGAGTGAACGGCAAGGGCGGGGTGGGTACGCCTCTTCTTTTGTTCATTGTGCTGAGTCAAAGGAGGTGAAAAGTGGCCGCTAAACTGACCATTGATGCAGGTAGCAGCAAGGCTTATCATACCGGGGACTGGCGCATTCAACAGCCTGTTTATAAAAATAAATGGCCACCCTGTAGTCAAACCTGCCCGGCCTCTGAGGATATTCAGGCCTGGCTGGCTCTGGCCACTGAACAGCAGTGGCAAGCAGCGTGGCACAAACTCGTCGAACGTAACCCTTTTCCGGCAACCATGGGGCGTATTTGTTATCACGCCTGTGAATCCGCTTGTAATAGAAAACATCTTGATAGTGCCGTTAATATCCATGCTATGGAGCGGTATCTTGGTGACCTGGCTATACAGAATGGTTGGCAACATAAAACGTATTACGATAAAACCCAAACACAGCGAGTGGCGATTGTGGGGGCGGGGCCGGCGGGTTTTTCTTGCGCTTTTCAATTGGCGCAACAGGGTTATCCGGTGACGATTTTTGATGCGCAAAAAAAACCCGGCGGTACATTGTACAGTGCGGTTCCAGATTACCGTTTACCCAAGTCGGTGCTGGCGAAAGAGATGGAGGCCATTCTCGCACTGGGTATTGAATTACGTCTTAATACCCGTGTCGGTAAAGAAATCAGTGAAAATGATTTGCGTGATCAGTTTGACGCCATTTTTCTTGCCATTGGTACTCGGCAGCCACGACAATATCTGAGCAAAGAAAAGTCTAAACACAGTGTAATGAGCGGAATTGAATTTCTTCAGGCTCTCAATCGTGGCGAACAACCGATTTTGCCGAAGCAGGTCGCTGTGGTGGGTGGGGGGAACACCGCGATTGACGTGGCGCGGTGTGTTCGGCGTCTGGGAGCGAAAGTCACCGTGATTTGTGCGCAAGACTCACACGGTCATCATCACCGGGAGCTGGGCACAGAAATGCCCGCCTCTTTAGCTGAAGTTATCGAAGCGGAAGCCGAAGGGGTGCAATTGATTTATCGTTCTGGAGTGCATCATTTGGTGCGCAGTGGAGAACATTTATCTGGTGTTGAAGTGGCTCATGTGGACCAAGTACATGATCGACACGGCAACTTCAACCCTCAGTTATTTAATGGTACGGAAGAATTTGTGCCTGCGGGTCTGGTTATTTTTGCCATTGGTCAGGAAGCGGACTGGCAAGGACTGGAACGCCTGAGTCAGACCACCGAGGTGGAGGGTGTTTGGCTGGGCGGTGATGCAGTTAGTAAGTCCAAACTGGCTGCCACGGCAGTGGGCAGTGGTTATCAGGCCGCGATGTCGATTATGGCGAGCTTGAGAGGAGAATCGTTTTTTTTCGATGATCACAAAAAAATAAAAATCACATTCAGACAGATGCAATTGCATTACTACCCCAAGCAGTCTCGGCATGAAGAAGAACTGAGTGAAGAACGACCTGAGCCTTTCAGCGAAGTGGTTAAAGGGTTGACTGAAGGTGATGCTATGTATGAAGCAAAACGCTGTTTGAGTTGCGGTGTTTGTTTTGAGTGTGATAATTGCTGGCATTTTTGTCCTGATGCGGCAGTCATTAAAAAAGAAGGCGGTTATGACATTGACTATGATTATTGTAAGGGCTGCGGTATTTGTGCACAGGAGTGTCCTTGTGGACATATCGACATGGAAAATTCCCCCTAGCCTGCTATCGAAGAGGGGGTTATGTTTTACATCAGAGGAGAAAAATTATGGAATGGTTAAACTGGTTTGTACTTTTTTTGGTGTTATGTTGTATCGCTATGATGGTTTTCATGCATGGCGGACATAATAAATCAAACGATGATGACGACAAACATCAGCACTGATTTTGGATTCACTGCTGACGAGGGAAAGTGACTCATGCATAAAAATAATGATTCCAGTGAGCCTGTAGAAATAGCGGGGGCGGGTCCTGCTGGACTCGCAGCGGCCATCACCCTGGCGCATGCGGGACGTAAGGTCGTTGTACATGAAGCACAAAAAGAAGTGGGTCACCGTTTCGGCGGTGACTTTCAAGGGATAGAAAACTGGACTACGGTAGATGATGCACTGGAGGTACTGAAAAAACTGGGGATTACAACCGACTTTACGGCCATGCCTAGCCATAAAGGTACAGTTTTTGATGCCTCAGGAAAAGCTTACGAGATGAATAGTGACGAGCCTCTTTTTTATTTAGTCGAACGCGGCCCGGGTTCGGGTACGCTGGACAGTGCCTTGCTCAAACAAGCTCAATCCCTTGGCGTAGAGGTGCGTTTCAACAGCCGTTTACGTCATATGGCGGGGCTTGGCATTCTTGCCGCCGGTCCACGTGCTGCCGATGCCATTGCCGTGGGGTACCACTTTGAAACCGAAATGGCCAATGGTTACTGGGCCATTTGTGATGATGAGCTGGCTCCGCAAGGCTATGCCTATTTGTTGGTGATGGACGGTAGGGGGACGGTTAAAAGCTGCATGTTTTCTGGCTTTAAAAAAGAAAAACTCTACCTGCAACGAACGCTGGCGGCTTTTGAAAAATTAGTGGATTTAAAGATGCGTAACCCTCAGCCTCATGGGGGGAGCGGAAATTTTCGTATACCGCTCAGTGCTTATAGCGGTTCCCATCCTCTGGTGGGAGAACAGGCAGGTTTTCAAGATACGCTGTGGGGCTTTGGTATGCGTCTGGCGATTTCATCAGGTGTGCTGGCCGCACAAAGTATGTTGAATGATGAGAATTATGACACGCTCTGGCAACGTGATTTGAAGCCACAAATGGAGACTTCAGTTGTTAATCGGGCGCTGTTTACTTTAGCGGGTCGTTTTGGTTATGGCTGGTTTTTAGGGCCATTGGTTTCCAGGCCGAATTTACGTGCAGCACTGCGGTGGCAGTATCAGACCTCTTGGCCTAAACGATTGCTTGGACCCTGGGCCAGGCGTCGTTACGCAAGTCAGCGCCGAGATGTCACCTGTGATCATATCGATTGTCATTGTATCTGGTGTCGAGGAGAGTGCTGTGTACCTGATTAATCGGGAGGAACTGATGGGCAAAATGAAAAAATGGCAATGTATCATGGTCATACTATTATTTGCCAGTGCACCGCTTGATGCGGCTGCGCTTAATGAAAAAAAAGTATTGTCGATAGCGGCAGCAGTGGCCGAGGTGGTACTGGCGAACCCCGGTCTGGCGGCGATCAACGCCAGAGCTGAAGCGCTGGCTGCTTTACCCGATCAGTTGGGAACGTTACCTGACCCACAGTTGTCGTTTAAATTGTTGAACTTGCCTGTTGATGGTTTTTCCTTTTCTCAAGAAGGTATGACGCAGACTCAGGTGGGTCTTAACCAGATGCTGCCTTTCCCCGGCAAACTCGGATTGCGTCAGGAGGCAGCAGCAGCGATGGCTCATGCGGCGGGTTTTGGCGTAGATGAGTTGCGTTTGAACCTGGTCAGGGATGTGAAAATGGTTTGGTGGAACCTCTTTTTTCTGGATCGGGCGTTAGAAGTGGTTAAAAATAATTTAACATTGATGCGGCAGTTTATCGAAGTGGCCGAAAGTAAATATCGTGTTGGCAAAGGTTTGCAGCAAGATGTTTTGTTGGCACAACTGGAGCTTTCCAAATTGTTTGACCACCAGGTTGATCTGGAGGGGAAGCGGCGAAATGAGTCGATTCGCCTCAATACCCTACTTGATCGTCCTGCGACAACCCGCCTTATTTTGCCCAATGACGTAGCGGAAGATTTTCCAGTGCTGCATGATGAGGTTCAATTAGTCGCTCAAGCTGTAGAGGCTCGACCGCTACTGGCGGCAGGCGAAAGTCGATTGACCGCAGCACGATTGCGAGTTGAGTTGGCGGAGAAAAACTACTACCCCGATTTTAGTCTCGGTATCGCTTACGGTCTGCGCCAGGGGGACAACCCTAATGGCTCCGCCCGTGATGATTTAACCTCGCTGATGTTGGGCATGACACTGCCTATCTATACCGGAACCCGGCAGGATCGCGCTGTAGATCAACGTAACGCCGAACGTATGGGGCAGCGTTATGCTCTAGCAGATGATCGTAACCGGGTTGAAGCAGCCATCAGTAGCGCGTTGTCGGACTATCGTCGAGATCGTGAAAAATCCGAACTTTTCAAAACCGGAATTATTCCCCAGGCGAAGCAAACGGTGGCTTCCATGTTGGCGGGATACCAGGTGAACAAGGTCGATTTTCTCAACGTGATGCGCGCTCAAATCACACTTTATAACTATGAAACTCAATATTGGAATGCCTTCAGCAAGGCTCGTCAAGCCGTTTCTCGGTTGGTGGCTGCGGTAGGGGAGGAAACTGTTTATGAATAATAAATTAAATTTAATGGCGATGGGGGCGACTTTAGCGCTGGGTTTAGGTGCTGGGTATTTGCTTTTTGGTGGAAAGGTATTGATGCCGAGTGCTACTGGAGAGCATCAAGCCGTTGCTGAGAGAAAACCGCTTTTTTATCGTAATGCCATGAATCCTACAGTGACCTCGCCGATCCCTGCGAAAGATAATATGGGTATGGACTACATTGCCGTTTATGCCGACGATGAAGCGGATAGCAATGCCCCTGCGGGTCTGGTTAAAATTGATGCCACGACAGTGCAAAATATCGGCGTACGTACCGAGCGTGCGACTGAGGGGCCGCTATCACGTACGGTACGCGCGGTGGGGCGGGTTGATTTCGATGAAACTCGGTTGGCGCGTATTTTTCCCAAAATCGATGGCTGGGTTGAAACCTTGATGGTGAATAAAACCGGTGCTCAAGTGAAAAAAGGAGATGTTTTATTAAGTCTCTATTCGCCACAACTTGTCGCCAGTCAAGAGGAATATCTGCTCGCACTCAAAAATCGTAAAACGCTGGCCAACAGTCCACTTGAAGATATTCGCAGCGGCGCTGAAAGTCTGGTGAAGTCGGCGCGGCTGCGACTGGAGTTGCTTGATATGCCGCAACACCAAATTAAGGAACTGGAAAAAACAGGCGAAATTAAGCGGGCAACGCATATCCATTCGCCTTTTAATGGCGTGGTGATCCATATGGGGGTACAGGCCGGGCAGTATGTGATGCCAAAAACACAACTCTATCAGATTGCAGACCTTGACAGAGTCTGGGTTTATGCCGAGGTGTTTGAATTTGAACTGCCGTGGATTAAAAAAAATGACCCGGCACAAATTACCGTAGAAGGGGTACCAGGGCGTGAGTTTCATGGCCATATCAGTTACATCTATCCCTATCTCGATCGTAAGACACGTACCGCTAAGGTGCGTTTAGAGTTTGATAACAGCGATGGTGCGTTGTTGCCAGAGATGTTTGCCAATGTTGTGTTAAAGAGTGCTCGCAGCGAACCGGCAGTCTTGGTGTCTGCCCAGGCGGTGGTTCGGTCTGGTGCGCGTAAACAAGTGTTTGTGGTACGTGAACCCGGAAAATTCGAGCCACGTGAAGTAGTGGTGGGTATTACGAGTGAAGGCCGGACTCAGATTCTTGAAGGTGTTGCCGCTGGGGAAGAAGTGGTGATTTCCGCTCAATTCCTAATCGATTCAGAATCGTCACTGCGTGAAGCGACAGCGAAAATGATGAGTGGCGCGACGGAGACTAAACCAGAGGCCTCGGCTACGAACATGGACATGGAGGATAAGCCGGTGGAAAAAATGGAGATGCCCATGCCTGTAAAACCAGAAAGTGAACAGCCATGATTGAACGCATTATTGAATTTTCGATTCGCAAAAAATTTCTGGTGATGATTTTCACTTTTTTGATTGTTGTTGCGGGTCTGTGGGCGGTTAAAACCACACCGTTGGATGCCATTCCTGATCTCTCAGATGTGCAGGTTATTGTTTTTACAGAATACCCAGGCCAGGCGCCTCAGGTGGTGGAAGACCAGGTGACCTACCCGCTGACCACGGCCATGCTTTCGGTTCCCAAAGCCAGTGTTGTGCGGGGCTATTCTTTTTTTGGTTATTCCTTTGTTTACATTATTTTCGAAGACGGTACGGATATGTATTGGGCGCGTTCGCGGGTATTGGAATCACTTAACTATGTAGGAGACCGTCTGCCCGAAGGAACTAACCCCGCGCTGGGGCCAGATGCGACAGGGGTCGGTTGGATTTATGAGTACGCGTTGGTCGATAAGACCGGTCGTCATGATCTTTCGCAACTGCGCTCGATTCAAGATTGGTATCTGCGTTACCCACTACAAACAGTACCGGGTGTTTCCGAGGTGGCGGCATTGGGTGGTTTTGTCAAACAGTACCAGGTCGAAGTGGATCCTAATGCGTTAATGTCTTACAACATTCCGCTCTCGAAGGTCAAGAGTGCGATTAAAAATTCGAATAAAGATGTGGGCGGTAGATTGATTGAAATGTCAGAGACCGAATACATGGTACGAGGTCGGGGTTATATTCGTAGTATCGAAGACCTTAACGATATTCCGGTAGGCGCTGATGCTAACGGCACCCCGATTCGTCTCGAAGATGTGGCGCATGTTCATATTGGGCCTGAGCTACGACGTGGTCTGGCCGAACTGAATGGTGAGGGTGAAGTGGTGGGGGGGATCGTCATTATGCGTTTTGGCGAGAATGCCCTGGCGACCATTGAAGGGGTGCGAGCGAAATTAGCAGAATTGAGCAAGGGTTTGCCTGAAGGGGTGGAAATTGTACCGACTTATGATCGGGGGGCACTTATTGAACGAGCGGTGGATAATCTGAGCGAGAAGTTGATTGAGGAGTTTTTCGTGGTCAGTCTTGTCTGCATTATTTTTTTGCTTCATGCCCGCTCTGCATTGGTGGCAATTGTGGCGCTGCCGATTGGTATTTTGTTGGCCTTTTTGGCGATGCGCTGGCAGGGACTCAATGCCAATATTATGTCGCTGGGGGGCATTGCGATTACCATTGGTGCGATGGTCGATGGCGCGATTGTGATGATTGAAAACGCTCACAAGCATCTGGAGCAGGCCGGTAATAAAAAAGGTTCAGAACTCACGAGCAGAGAACGCTGGGCGGCTACCACTGCGGCGGCTAAAGAAGTGGGGCCGGCGCTGTTTTTTTCCTTGCTGATTATTACCGTTTCCTATTTATCGATTTTTACATTGCAAGGACAGGAAGGACGTCTTTTTACACCGCTTGCATTCACCAGTACCTACTCTATGGCCGCAGCAGCGCTGTTGGCGGTGACCCTGGTGCCGTTGCTGATGGGTTGGTTTATTCGGGGAAAAATCATGCCGGAGGCAAAAAATCCGGTAAACCGGGCGTTGCACTTTCTACACACTCCGGCGCTGAAACTAGCCATGGGCTGGCGCAAAGTGACGCTGATTGCTGCGGTGTTGCTATTGGCTATGACTTGGTATCCGCTGTCGAAACTGGGCAGTGAATTTATGCCACCGCTAGACGAAGGGGATGTGCTCTACATGCCTACCACCTTTCCTGGTATCTCCATTACCAAGGCAAAAGAACTGTTGCAGCAGACTGATAAAATTCTGAAAACTTTTCCCGAAGTGGAGACGGTGTTTGGCAAGGTGGGGCGTTCCGAAAGTGCGACTGATCCGGCATCACTGTCGATGATGGAAACCATTGCGCGGCTTAAACCGCGTGAAGAGTGGCCTGATCCAGATAAAAAAATGCAGACTTTGATGGGTGAGATGGACAAGGCGATTCGTTTTCCCGGTTTGGCCAATGCTTGGACGATGCCGATCAAAACCCGTATCGACATGCTTTCCACTGGCATTAAAACGCCCATAGGCATCAAGGTGAGCGGGCCTAACCTGGACGTTTTGGCGAGACTGTCTGAAGAGATTGAACGGGCGATGAAAACCATTCCTGATACGTTGTCGGCATTTGGTGATCGTGCTGTGGGGGGCTATTTTATCGATTTTGATATAGATCGTAAAAAAGCAGCACGTTATGGTCTGACCGTGGGCGATGTGCAAAACGCCATCAGCTCAGCGGTGGGGGGGATGAACATCACCTATACCGTAGAAGGTCTGGAGCGCTACCCGGTTAATTTGCGGTATCCCCGAGAGTTGCGAGATACACCCGAAAGTTTGGCGCGGATGCTGATTCCCACCCCTTCGGGTGCGCAGATTCCGCTGGCACAAGTCGCTGAAATTGTGGAACGCCGTGGTGCACCCGTCATTAAAAGTGAAAACGCGATTCCCAATGCCTGGATTTATGTCGATCTCAAGAGTTCCGATATCGGGGGTTATGTGGCTTTGGCCAAAAAAGTATTAGCCGATCAGGTCGTCATTCCCGCAGGTTATACGGTTGCCTGGTCTGGTCAGTTTGAGTATATGGAACGTGCGACCAAACGATTGCAGGTTGTGGTGCCCGCGACCTTGTTACTTATATTTTTATTGCTTTATTTTAACTTCGGTAACATCAGCGCACCGTTGGTGGTGTTGTTGTCGGTTCCCTTTGCGTTGGTGGGAGGAATTTGGTTAATTTACTGGTATGGCTTCAATATGTCGGTTGCGGTGGCCGTCGGTTTTATTGCTTTGGCCGGGGTGGCAGCCGAAATCGGTGTGCTGGTACTCACCTTTATAGACCAGGAAGTGGCGCGACGGCGTCAAGCCAAAGGGGCAAAAGACCGGGATCGCTTTGCGGTGTTGACGGCGGCAGAAATTATGGAAGGTGTGCGAGTGGGCACCTCTGAACGAGTTCGTCCCATTGCCATGACGGCGATTGCGGTGATTGCTGGCTTGTTGCCCATCATGTTTGGCAGTGGTACTGGCTCGGAAGTAATGCAGCGTATCGCGGCACCCATGGTCGGTGGCATGGTAACCACCACTTTATTATCTCTGGTGGTGTTGCCGGTGATCTATGGCTGGGTATTGCAGGCTAAAGAAAGAATCCAGCAGCGTAAAAAAGAAGTGAAAGAAAACGGCTTGGTAAGTAAATAATTTAGAGGAATGAAAAATGAACTATAGAAAAGTGACGGCCATATTTCGTATTGATTTGCTGGATAAAGTTGAAAAAAAACTACAGGAGCTGGGCGTCAAGGGGCTCTCGGTTTCTCGAGTAAAGGGCTACGGAGAATACGCTGATTTTTATGCCAAAGACTGGCTGACGACTCATGCACGTATTGAATTGTTTTTAGATGAAAAAGAAGCTGAAGTCACCGCCCAGGCCATTATGGATGCGGCCAGCCTTGATATGGCAGGAGATGGTATTGTGGCGATACTACCAGTGGAAAAACTCTATCGGATTCGCACCAAAACCGAGGTTAGGGATGAAGATTGATGGCTGATTTCTTAAACTGCAGGGAAGTTTAGGGTGAATTTGTTATCTAAAAAATTTCGAATTCTTGTATTGCATACACTGGTGGGTGCGGTGATCGGTGTGTTGGTATTGCACCCTCTAACCAAGGTCGTCTACTGGTTTGAATTTCGGCATGACCTGGCTGTTGGCGATGAAAGCTTATGGCGTTTCCTTCTTTCCCGCTTTGACTCGACCTTTGTTTTTGAAATGATACCGATGAGCCTGATCTTTGCCCTTGTCGGTGGTGGTATCGGTTTAGCTTTTGCATTCTACCATTTGATCCTCGTCAGGCAGCAACAGACGGTGCACTTTTTGGAGAAAGAACTGGCGGAGGATCTGCCTTTTCTGATTAAAGGTGGGGAGGGCGAGCATCTGGAATTCAAGGCCTCCATTCGTTGGGATTTTCGTCAAGAAAAACCCAACCGTGCACTCGAAATCGTCATTGCCAAGACCTTGGCTGGTTTTATGAACCATCGAGGTGGTAGCTTGTTGATTGGTGTGACGGATGAAGGCGAAGTTGTCGGTTTAGAGTCTGATTATCGAACACTTAAGAGCAAAGACAGAGATGGTTTTGAACTTTGTGTGACCGATATTGTGACGACTCGACTGGGTGCCGATTTGTGTTCTTTAATTCATTGTGTGTTTTATACTATAGATGGCCAGGATGTCTGTCGCGTGATTGTTGAATCTGCGCCTGAACCAGTTTACTTGCGAGAGGGAAAAATGGCCAAGTATTTTTTACGTACCGGAAATGGAACACGAGAACTCGATGCGCGTGAAGCAATAGCACACGTAGCACGGCAATGAAGAGGTATAAGAGATGACTTTTTACGTGCAAGGACTTAATGGTCATGAGCTGATGCCTCTAGTCAAGGTTTTCAAAGATCCTGTTGTCCAAAAAATAGAGGCCATTGTGGCTAAGCGTGCTATTAATGACAGAGAACATGACATTAACCCGAAGCCCAACGGCCAACGAAGTCATGCTGTACAGGCTTATCAAGTTGTCAAAGAATTGCCTCAGGGAAAAACTAAGGTGCTTGCTGAGCAGATCATGAGTTCACCTGTTGAAACACTGAATCCGAAATCAACGATCGAAAATGCCTTGGTGCTGTTCCGCACCAAGCAGGTTCGCCATCTACCCATTATTTCAGTCGACAGTGTGTTAGTGGGTATTATTTCAGAGCGGGATGTTTTACGTTATTTGGGGGGCGTTCCAGAAAATGATCAGCAGCAGGAAAAACCGAATAGAGGTGAGCAGGTTTCCCGGTTAATGACATCACCCGTGTTGACGGCAAGCCGGGATACGGATGTTCGCTACGTCGCTCGCTTATTTGTTGAACAGCGGGTGGGGGCGTTACCTATAGTGAGCGAAGGGAGTTTGAAGGGAATGATTACCCGTAGCGATGTATTAACTGCTGTAATGCGTCATTTTGTACTGGAGCTGTGGGCGTAATGGTTAAATCGTGTTTATGTAACCCATTATCTTCCTCAACAATAAGTCGTGACAAAATTGAACTTTATACCGAGGGTGATGATTTGTTTGCAGCTATGCTTATTGCCATCGGTTGCGCTAAAAAGCAAGTTTGTATGGAAACTTATATTTTTGCGGATGATGAAGTGGGTCGCCAGTTTGTCCGTGCCTTGTCGGAACGAGCACAATCGGGAGTGCGGGTACGTCTGCTGGTGGATGCCTTGGGTTCCCTGTTTCAATTTTACCGTTCACTGGGTGCTGAGCTTGAAAAGTCGGGGGTCGAGGTTCGTCATTTTCATCGCTGGCACTGGCGTGAGCCATTGCGTTATAACCGTCGTAATCATCGCAAACTATTGGTAGTCGATGGAGAAAAAGCTTTTTTGGGCGGTTTCAATATTCATCGTCAAAGTTCGCAACACCATTTTGGTGTGGCGCGATGGCGCGATACTCATGCTGCATTTCAAGGTGATCTGGCTCACCAGGCTGCCGAGTTGTTTGATGCCTTTTGGTCGGGTGACCGACATCGCTTGATCAAAGAAAAGAGACAAAAAAATAGTATTCTGGTACCCAATCAGACCCGTGTCTGTCGACGCCGGCTGGCCTGTATTTATGCAGATTTTCTGGAGAGTGCCAAACAACAAGTTTGTCTGACAACGCCCTATTTTGTTCCAGACTATCATACGCAAAAGGCATTGCTCGCGGCAGTAAAACGAGGGGTTGAGGTTCGTTTATTAGTACCGCATAACCCAGATGTGCGCCTGGTACGTTGGGCGGCCAACGCAGTGTATGCGCGACTACTCGACGCGGGCATCAAAATATATGAATACAGACCCAGAATGCTGCATGCCAAAATCGCCATTGCCGATGGGAAATGGGCAACGTTGGGCACGGCTAACCTTGATTATCGCAGTTTGTTTCAAAATTATGAATTGAATCTAGTCAGCAGGGATCCAGATTTTTGTCGGCGTTTACAAATGCAGTTTGAGGCTGATTTGATCGAAGCTTCAGCGGTATGTGCTACACGCTGGCGGCAACGCCGTTGGATACCTCGGCTGGCTGAGCTTTTAGGTTGGAGTGTCAGGCGCTGGTTGTGAAAAAAACAGTTTTTGGCGTAGATAGACCGGCTAAAGCCTCGACCTCCAACGCTATGAACGCGGGGGTTCGGAGGTTGAGAATTTAACTGGTTTGTTAAGAAGGAATATTTATCAGTTATGAAGCGTGGTAATCAAAAAAATGAAATCAATACTCCCGTGCAAAAAGAATATGCTCAATTGGCACGGAAGTATGATGACAAGTGGCGTTTTTATGTTGAAGCAACACTCAAACAGACCCTGGAGAGAGTTGAGCTCCATTCAGGAGAACGCTTGCTAGATATTGGTTGTGGCACAGGCGTTTTACTGGAAGCGATAGAGAAGCGCTATCCGGATACTATTTTGACCGGTGTTGATCCGACTCAGGAGATGCTCGATATCGCGGCTAGACGACTGTCGAAAAAAACTCATATAGAACAAAGTTGGGCGGAAAAATTGTCCTTTGACGATGAGATGTTTGATCTCATCGTCTCTTGCAATATGTTCCACTACATTCGTCAACCGAAGGTTGCTCTCAGCGAGATGATGCGTGTTTTAAAACCGGCCGGCAGGCTGGTGATCACCGACTGGTGCCATGATTATTTCGCCTGCCAAATATGTGACTTGTTTCTTCAGGTTTTTAATAGAGCGCATTTCAAAACCTACCGGCGAGAGGAGTGTTATAAATTGATTTCTTCATCAGGGTTTGATGAGATAAAAATTGATCTCTATAAAATTAACTGGTTTTGGGGAATGATGACAGCAACAGCGTATAAAAAACAATCGTAAAGAGGTGAGGTTTATGGTTCGTGACCCGGTTTTTTTAATGACGTTTGCTATTGCTTACGATGAGGGTAAATTGATAGGTGTGTTGGAGGGTAGTGGTGGTATTACTGAAAAACGCCCTGACATTGCCGCCAGCTTTGGAGAGAAGGATACCGGCGCACGACTGATTTACGATGCTGATCCTCAGGGGCTGATGGCGAGACTGGCGGAGGCCTATACCACGGAATACGACAAATATCCCTCCTGTTTTTGTAACGATTATTTACCGGTGGGTTTTGATTAATGGAAAAAGCAATAAAGGTGGGCGTGGTGTTAAGTTCCGGTGGTGGTCGTGGCGTTTTTGCCCATACCGGATTTTTACTCGCATTGGAACAACTCGATGTCGAAATTGGTGCCATTGCAGGGTGTAGTGCAGGTTCTCTGGTGGGCGGGGTGTATGCCAGTGGTACCGATATTCATGATTGGGCAGAGACTATCTCGCGGGTTCGCACTAAAGAATACTGGACGCCCGACTCTTGGCTGCGTTTTTTTTGGCAGATGATTGTCCATAAAGGGCGGGGCTATACGGGTTTATCGGATAACAAAACAGCCATTGAGTTTATACGAAAAAATCTCGTAGCACAGACCTTTGAAGGGTGTCGAATTCCATTTTATAGTCTAGCAACCAATTTAACGCAAGGATCGAAAACCCTGTTTTCAACGGGCGACTTGGCGCCACGTATTATGGCCAGCGCCGCTATGCCTGTGTTGTACCGTCCAGTCGAAGTCGAAGGGGAATTTTTTTGTGATGGTGCGACGATTGAACTGTCTTCGACGGAAGCCATTTGTTGTCGACATAATTTAGATGCCTTGATTGTTCACCATGTTGCGGGTAATCGTGAAGGCCCGGAGGGTTTACAGCGTGCTTTACAGCAACCCTGGTCACTGGCTGAAATTCTTAATTTATTATTGTATCGCAAGCGCCCCTGGTATTTAAGTCATCAACCGCTTGCTCTACATCATTGTCGTTGCGGCTGTGGTGTTCCCGTTGTGGTTGTGGAGCCGAATCTACCGGATCTGACCTGGCCGCTGAGTGAGGGTGGGGTTAAGGTACAGATAACGGCTAAGCAGCAGGCTGAAAAATTATTGGGGTCTGATGTAACAGGGTGGGCAGACTCAAAAAAACCGGGTTATTTTCCCAGCGAATTAAAAAGTGGATAAGTCATGAGTTTGAAGAGCAGTTTCTTACTCCGTCGAGAGAGACAAAGATGAATGAGCATCTCAATGGTTCTGAGATAGGGCTAGATACGGCACCGAATCGGCGTGCCGGGATGTTAACACTGATAGCGTTGATTATCGCCTTTGCCTTGGCCAATTCGCCACTCTATGAAGCTTACGGATTTGTTCATCATCTTCCGGTATCGGTTTACATTGGCAATTTCGGCATCGACAAACCATTGATAGACTGGATAAATAAAGGCTTAATGGTCTTTTTTTTTCTACTGGTTGGTTTGGAAATCAAACGTGAGATGCTGGAAGGACGGTTGGCGGATCGGCGTCAACTCGCCTTGCCCGCGCTGGCAGCCTTAGGTGGGATGGTGGTGCCGGTGGCCATTTATCTACTGGTCAATGGCGATAATCCAGAAACCGCGCGTGGTTGGGCGATTCCCATTGCAACTGATATCGTACTAGCGCTAGCGGCACTTTCGTTATTCCGCGGGCGTGTTCCTGAGAGTCTGTTTATTTTCCTCACTGCTTTGGCAATATTCGATGATGTGGGTGCCATTTTGGTGATTGCTTTGTTTTATCCAGAGGCACTTTCCGTTCCAGCATTGATGGCTGCGGCGATGGGGGTGGGGGTACTGGTGGCATTGAATCGCTTTAATATTGTTGCTACTGCGCCCTATGTTTTGGCGGGTGTTTTTCTTTGGGTCGCGTTACTCAATTCAGGTGTCCATGCCACCCTTGCTGGTGTAGTGGTGGCGTTTGCTGTCCCTTTGTATGGAAAAAAAGAAAATATTTCTTGTTCGCCGTTGCGCGAGATGGAATGTCGCCTGAGGCCTTGGGTTGCGCTGGGTATCGTACCGTTATTTGCCTTTTTTAATGCTGGGATAACGCTACCAGGGCTTGGTGTTGATGCCCTGTTAACACCGTTGAGCATAGGTATCGTTTTGGGACTATTTTTAGGTAAGCAACTGGGTATTTTCGGTATGACCTGGCTGGCTGTACGACTGGGGATTGCTCAGTTACCCGAAGGGGTTATATGGAAACACGTCTATGGCGTTGCCTTGCTTGCCGGTATCGGTTTTACCATGAGCCTTTTTATTACTTCATTGGCTTTTGTTGACGCTGAGTTATTAGCAGTGGCACGTTTTGCCATTATTGTGGGCTCACTTATTTCGGCGGTTTTTGGCTTGTTGGTTTTATATCGATGTTGTGATAAAAATTATGAAAAAGGGAGATGAAAATGTTATCTGATCAATATGTTTGGTTGCTTTGGGCTAGCGCGTTTCTAATTCCTTGGGCGCTGATTTACTGGCGCTTTCCCGCACAAAGGCGGGCGATGCTGTGGGCGAGTCTGTTCACCACACCGTTTGGTTTGACTGAGCCCATTTTTGTTCCGGAGTATTGGATGCCTCCAAGTCTGTTTGATCTAGCCGAGAATACGGGCTTCGATATAGAAAGCCTGATTTTCTGTTTTGGTATTGGTGGGATTGGTTCGGTATTTTATAATATATTGAGTCAAAAAGTGCCCCAAACTGTGGAAGCTTGTGTACGCCATCAGGATCAACATCGTCACCATTACAAAGCGCTTTCGGCCCCCTTTGTTGTTTTTATTGTGCTCTACTTTTTCCCTTGGAACCCTATTTATCCCTCGATCATTGCCATGTTTGCCGGGGCATGGGCCACCATGATTTGTCGACCTGATCTGAAGCGAAAAACCTGGATTGGCGGTTTATTGTTTTTGGTTTATTACGCCATTTTTCTGGCGGGACTAGAGTGGAGCGCACCCGGTTATATTGACCGGGTTTGGAATATGGAAGTATTGTCCGGTATTACTATTTGGTTTATGCCCATTGAAGAGCTGTTGTTTGCCATCGGCTTTGGCATGTACTGGTCGGGGGTTTATGAACACTTTACCTGGAAAAAACTAGGCGATGCGGATGGTAGAGAGATCAATCAGTCGTGAGGTAAAATGGTGTTGGTTAGAAGTATAAAGGTATGTTTGGTTCAACATATAAAAGGAGTCTTAAAATGAGTTTTTATCGCAATATCCTTGTCGCAATTGACACTTCAAACGAAGCAGAGAAGGTTGTTTCCCGTGCCAAAGAGTTGGCAAAAAATGGTGGTTCGAAAATGACGATAATTCATGTTATTGAGCCTGTGTTTATTGAAACCAGTTACGATTTAACACCGGCTTTTGATTTTGATTTAGAGCGAACCCTGCTTGATAGAGCCAATAATTTTATTAAACAATTAACCGAAAAAATGCAATTAACCTCGACAGATTCAAAGGTAATTATTGGCAGCATCAAGCAGGAAATTCACCAACTATGTAAAGAAGAAAATATTGACTTGGTTGTCATGGGCACACATGGTCGGCATGGTGTTTCTATGTTTCTTGGCTCTACTGCGAATGCTGTGCTTCATGGTACGGTATGTGACGTGCTGGCAATCAAGGTTTAAATAGGAAAAGAGTGTCAATTTTAACGATCAATGCAGGTAGTTCTTCTTTGCGTTTAAGTTTGTTTGTACAAACAGGGAATGGCCTGGTACGACGGGCTGAGGTACATCATCAAAATGTTGGTGAACCTGGTCTATCACTGTTGACTGATTTTTTTGCGTCAAACAACGTCACGGATGTTGCGTTGATTGTGCATAGAGTAGTTCATGGTGGTGCGCGGCTGGTCATGCCCTGTCTTATTGACAATGCGGTGGAAGCGGAGATCGAACGGTTAATTCTTCTGGCTCCCCTGCATAATCCGATTGCTTTGGAATGGATTCAACTTGCTCGGCGCTCGCTGGGTGAGCCACTGCCCCACGTGGCGGTATTTGATACTGCGTTTTATCAATCTTTGCCGAGAGTGGCTCAGACCTATGCTCTGCCTCAGGCCTTGTGTCAGCAATACCATATTCGCCGTTATGGGTTTCATGGCATGGCTCATCGCGCGATGCT
The DNA here is from genome assembly GCA_964421045.1 of uncultured Chromatiaceae bacterium. Classification (GTDB taxonomy): domain Bacteria; phylum Pseudomonadota; class Gammaproteobacteria; order JAADHS01; family JAADHS01; genus JAADHS01. Next base: position 7,488 of record CAYQVF010000027.1, on the reverse strand, counting down.
AAGGCGTTGGCAGGAAATCAGCCCTGAAATCAAGAAGGGGGGGCGCGTTATTTCTGTGCAACTGGGTTCGGGTTGTTCTATTACTGCAATCGATCATGGTCTGCCGGTAGAGACTTCTATGGGGTTTTCACCTCTGGAAGGATTGGTTATGGCGACACGTTCTGGCGATCTTGATCCTGCTGTAAGCACTTATTTACAGCGGCAAGCGGGATTGAGTGCTGAGGCGTTAGAGCGTTTGTTAAACAAACAGAGTGGCCTGCTAGGTTTATCAGGTGAAAGTAGTGACATGCGAGTGTTGCTCCATTCCGACACTCCTGAGGCGGCGTTAGCGGTTAATCTCTATTGTTATCGTGTACGTAAATATATAGGGGCTTATCTGACCGTATTGGGGGGCGCGGATGCCATTTTTTTTGGTGGCGGTGTCGGAGAAAATAGTGCGCAGATCAGAGCGAAAATTCTTCAGGGCATGGCGTGGCTGGGCGTGGAGTTGGATCCGATTTGCAATGGTAACACTATTGGAAAAGAAGGAAATATCAGCACTGTAGAGAGCCAAATTAAAGTATGGGTTATGCCGGTGGATGAGGCGTTAATGATGGCGCTCGATGCGTTAGCGATAACGAAAGATAAAAATAGGGAAAACGTAAAATGAACAAAACAAATCAAGCGGACACTACGGCACCAGCTCTTGCTCCCACAGAGTTACTCCAGATCAACGCCTACTGGCGTGCGGCGAACTATCTTTCTGTAGGGCAAATCTACCTTTTAGATAACGCTTTGCTCAAAGAGCCATTAACACTGAATCATGTTAAGCCACGGTTGCTTGGACACTGGGGGACGACTCCGGGGTTAAATTTTATCTACGCCCATCTAAATCGTATTATTAAACGCGATGACTTGAATATCATTTATCTCGCAGGCCCCGGTCACGGTGGTCCCGGCCTGGTGGCGAACACCTACCTCGAAGGAACCTATAGCGAGGTTTATCCCAGCATTAGCCAGGATGCCGAGGGAATAAAAAAATTGTTCAAGCAGTTCTCTTTTCCCGGTGGTATTCCCAGCCATGTTGCGCCAGAAACCCCCGGTTCTATTCACGAAGGCGGTGAACTGGGTTATGTGTTGTCTCATGCTTATGGTGCTGTGCTTGATAATCCCGGTTTGATTGCCGCCTGCGTGGTGGGTGATGGTGAAGCGGAGACCGGGCCACTGGCCGCGGCCTGGCATTCCAACAAATTTCTTAACCCGGAGACCGATGGTGCGGTGCTGCCTATTTTGCATCTCAATGGTTACAAAATTGCCAATCCGACGGTGTTGTCACGGATCAGTCACGATGAATTAGAAAAGCTTTTTATAGGGTACGGTTACAAGCCTTATTTTGTTGAAGGTTCCAATCCCGAAGTTATGCATCAAAAGATGGCAGTCGCCCTAGATGCTATTTTCTCTGAAATTAAATCCATTCAGGAGAATGCCAGGATTCATGGCAACAAAACGCGTCCCCGCTGGCCGATAATGGTTTTACGCTCGCCTAAAGGATGGACCGGGCCAAAAGAAGTTGATGGAAAAAAAGCCGAAGACTACTGGCGTTCTCATCAAGTGCCGTTTGGTAATCTGGCCAATGAGCCTAAGCATCTCGAACTGCTTGAGCAATGGATGAAAAGTTATAAACCAGAAGAGTTGTTTGATGAAAAAGGAACATTGCACAAAGCGCTGGCCGCATTAGCGCCTCAAGGTGAGCAACGTATGGGAGCCATTCCTCAGGCGAATGGGGGGCTGCTGCTTAAAGATTTAGTGATGCCTGATTTTCGTGATTATGCATTAGCCGTATCTCAACCGGGGCAGAGTGTGGGTGAAGCAACACGAAAAATGGGAGAGTTATTACGCGATGTGATGAAACTGAATACAGAGGCGAAAAATTTTCGGGTCTTTGGCCCCGATGAAACGGCATCCAATCGATTGGGAGCCTTGTTCGAAGTGACGAACCGGGCATGGCAAGCCGAGACCTTACCTGAAGATGAGCACCTTGCCACCGATGGTCGGGTGATGGAAATCCTCAGCGAACATACCTGTCAAGGCTGGCTAGAGGGTTATTTGCTTACCGGTCGGCACGGATTTTTTTCTTGCTATGAAGCGTTCATTCATATTATAGATTCTATGTTCAACCAGCATGCTAAATGGCTCAAGGTGACGAGTAAGGAAATTCCATGGCGGCGACCCATTGCTTCGCTTAATTATCTATTGACGTCTCATGTCTGGCGCCAGGATCACAACGGGTTCTCTCATCAGGATCCGGGGTTCATCGATCATGTGATGAATAAAAAAGCTGACATTATCCGTGTCTATTTACCCCCCGATGCCAATACCTTGTTACATGTCACCGACACTTGCTTGCGCTCAAAAAATCTCATCAATGTGATTGTCGCGGGTAAACAACCGCAACTGCAATGGCTCAATATGGATGCTGCGATAAAACATTGCAGCGCGGGTATTGGCATCTGGGCATGGGCCAGTAATGACCAGGGGGGTGAGCCGGACGTGGTGATGGCTTGTGCCGGGGATGTCCCCACTTTGGAAATATTAGCGGCGGTGGATCTGTTGCGACAACATCTTCCCGAGTTGAAAATCAGAGTGATCAATATCGTAGATTTGATGACGCTGCAACCGCAGAGCGAACATCCTCACGGTTTGTTAGACAAGGACTTTGATGCGCTGTTTCCGGCCAATACCCCGGTGATTTTTGCCTATCACGGCTACCCGTGGTTGATCCATCGTCTCACCTATCGCCGTACGTGTCATCACCATCTGCATGTGCGTGGGTATAAAGAGGAGGGCACGACCACAACACCATTTGATATGGTGGTGCTCAATGATATGGATAGGTTTCATTTAGTCATGGATGTCATCGACCGGGTGCCTTCACTGGGTTCAAGCGCAGCATACCTTAAACAAAATATGCGCGATAAATTGATCGAACATAAAGATTATATCATGCAATACGGGCAAGATATGCCAGAGATTCGTGATTGGCAGTGGGCAAACATGAATGAGTAAATCAGAAGAGCTTTATTCTTGGACAACCTCCTAGTAATCATGCGAAAAACAGCACCATTCCTATTTTAAAAAAGGATAAGAAAGATGTTGCCCAAATCACACGCTGATAATTCTGATTGTAATATAAAAACAGACACCATACCGACAAGTCAGATTATCCCTGCCATGAGCACTCCGCTGGCATCAATTTTTGGCAGTGGATTTCTTGTTGTGGTACCCATTTTGGCGAGTGCGGTTGGTCCTTACGCATTGCCAGCCATGATCATTGTTGCCTTCATCGCTTTTTGGGTCGGCAGTATTGTCAGACATAATATACTTTGTGCAGAACCGGTATTAGCCGAAGGAAAGCAATCCGTTACCATCATGGCAGAGCAACTTTCTGCTTATGCACTGGTCGCAGCTTATGTGGTTTCAGTTTGTTTGTATGTACATATACTTTCTTCGTTTGTGCTGGCCAGCTTTGAGCTTGACACCGCATTTAACAACAGTCTGTTAACCACTCTTATTATCGCTGCAATTACCGTTATTGGACTTTTTGGTGGTCTGAAACCGCTGGAAAAACTGGAACGCTGGGCACTGTATATCACCATTGTTATACTGGGACTATTGCTGATTATGTTTGCGGCATATGATATCAATCAATATCTCACGTTCAAGCAGTTCATGCTGCCCGATATGCCTGACCGAAGCACCTGGGAAATTGTGACCATTGTCGCCGGCACCCTTATTGTTGTTCAGGGTTTTGAAACAACTCGATACTTGGGAGAACAGTTTGATGCGTCAACCCGCATCCGGGCTTCACGCTGGTCACAATACTTGTCGCTTAGTATTTATGTTTTATTTGTTGCCCTGGCGCAACCTTTAGTTGCGGTATTAGAGGGTGTATATAACGAAAATAGCCTGATTGTTTTGGCTGCCACGGCATCATTGTTCTTACCCATTCCTTTAATTATTGCAGCCAGCATGTCCCAGTTTTCCGCCGCAGTGGCGGATACACTTGCGGCGGCGGCAAATTTGAAAGAAACAAGCAAACAACGCATTGATACACGCTGGGGTTATTTATTGGTGGGTGTGACGGCCATGGCTTTGTCCTGGTCTGGCTCTACCTTTGAAATTATTACACTGGCATCACGGGCATTCGCATTTTACTATTTACTGCAATGCGTCGTTGCTTTTTCAGTTTGCCACAATACCCGAGAGCGATGTCTATTTGTTTTTATTGGCGCTATCTTACTTTTTGTTTTGATTTTTGCGGTTCCCGCAGGCTAGGCTGTGAAATGATGAGTATCATAAAATGGGCTAAACGCCAACGTATCCGTTATATATTAAAAAACCACCCCATTTCTTTTGATGTTTGGGAAGAAGTATTACATAAAACGAAATTACTACATGGCCTTAGCTCCGTAGAAGAAACCCAACTGCGCGAGCTAGCAACCCTGTTTCTTCATCGCAAAACTATCTCAACAGCACATGATTTTCAATTGAGTAATGAAATGCTTGTTGTCATCGCTGCTCAAGCTGTGCTTCCTATTTTGAAGCTGGGCTTGGATTATTACAGCGGCTGGGTTGAAATAATTATTTATCCAGGTGCCTTTCGGGTAAATCATAATAGTGTTGATCTAAACGGATTAGCGTCAAATGAAACAAATATATTGAGTGGTGAAGCCTGGTTACGCGGTCCTGTGATTCTGTCCTGGGAAGATATCGAGCACGATCTGGATTCACAGCATCCAGGACACAATGTCGTTGTACATGAATTTGCACATAAACTGGATATGCTCAATGGCAGTGCCAACGGTATGCCGCCCCTTCACCCGCGCATGGAAATAAAACAATGGACAGCAGCGCTGAGTAGTGCATATGAAACTTTACGTCAACAAGTTGCGCATCACCACCGCACACGTATTAATAGCTATGGTGCAACGACCCCCGGCGAATTTTTTGCAGTAGTCAGTGAATGTTTTTTTGCCGCCCCCGATATTCTTAACCAGCATTGCCCAAAGGTATACCAACAACTGGTTCAATTTTACCGTCAAGACCCTCTTCTTCGTCGAGAACAAAAAAACGATCAGCGAGACTAACACTTTACCGTGAAAATATACTAAATTTGTTCAGTTACAGTAGTTTTAAAGTGAGCTATACTTTTTGGTATATCTATCCTAAATAAGACATAATGCCGTTATGGATTGCTTATTAAAAAAACAAATATACTCTGATTTAAATGATGATAAAAAAGATTTTATTAACAGAGAAGGCGTTAAGCATCTTCTGGCTCACAAGCTATTAGCAGAATTGTAATAGTAATGATCCTTTTTATTCAAAATTGTGTGGCTGGTTCCAGTACGTTCCGCTATTAAAGTCGCCTTTATTTATCAGGAAACAGTCCTGGCATCCAGCGATAGGCTAGTGTGGCGGGGAAAGTAAGGCGCAAGGGCGCACGCGTGCTTTCGGACGTTAATACGCCACGCTCTGTTAATGCAGATACTATTCGGCGGGCGTGGCGGTCACTGGCACCTATAATGCCGGGGACTTCTTTTCGTGAGAGCTCACCTTTATATAATATTGCTTCGAGAACATTTCCTGCTTTTGTTGGTAACTCTCCGGTACGGATCTCTTCTTCTGCCCACATTAAAATACGGTTTTTTAGTTTGTCTGGTTGTACTAATTCTTCCATGAATTTTATTTGATCAATGCAGGTTTCAAGGAAAAACTGGGTGAAAGCAACAAGAGCCTCTTCACTAAGGTTCCCCCTTCCATCAAGGTCGTTACGGCGTGTTAGGTCGCATTGCATAAGATGAGCTTTGTAAGACTCTACATTTTTAGCCAGTCCTCTGGCTATTGACCAAATACCCCCGGTATCAAGGGAATCTAAAAGCATGCCATAAGAGGCTAATCGTGCTACACGTCCGTTGCCATCAAGAAATGGGTGAATCCAAACTAAACGATGATGTGCGGCGGCAGTTGCAATAATGGCCTCTGCTTTGCCAAGGTTGGTATAGGCAGTCTCAAATTTCGTCAAGAAGCGATCTAGTGCTCCTGGGCTTGGTGGGATATGGCGGCCAACCTGAACATCATTTTGCCGCAACTGCCCTGGAATAACTTTCATACGGGTGTCTGTCTCAGGGTTTTCTACCCATAACAATTCATCGGGCAGTTGTTCACAAAATCGACGGTGAATTTCGAGGATGGCGTTTTTTGTAATGGCGCAATTTTTTATTCCACCCTCGTCAATCCATTTTTGAACACCAACATGGGCTTTTGCTTCTAACTGAAGGTTTCGCTTATCAATGTTTTCGCTGTAATCTTCTTTGAGGGCTCGCTCAATATCAATCGGATGGGTATCATGTCTTTCAATCAGATTGCTGTAATAGCAGTTCATTGAACGAACAAGATCAGCTAGAGCGAAAAGTATTCCTTCGGGAAGGCTGCGGCGAAAACCAGATGAGTGGGATGCGAGTTCAATGGCTAAATCTGATAACCCCCCTCTCTGTTTTGAACTCTCAGAGATCAGCAGTGGTTCCATCATGGTAATGGCTTCGTTTCTGTCAGCAAGCTCTTGCGAGTCCGGTTTCATGTCCGCTTTTATGTCCGTTTCTTGAGTTGGTATTAATCTATTTATATCATATGTTTATTTAATTGTTAAGACTAAAATATGCCTTCTGTATGTCCGCATTATTGTCCGTTTCAGAAGAACCTCTTCGTCGCAGTGGGCGGTGAATAAAATTCCAAGCGTATTTAATGTGCGTCATCACTAATGAAGCAAAATATTTCATTGACGAAGGAGACTGCTTGATCTATATTTAATTGCATCATTTCTAAAGAAGAGATTTTTATCTTGAGGCTTGCCGATCTCACCAGCATAAGTTCTGGTCATCCTTTTCGGGGGAAAATACCGGAAAAACCCGGTAGCGGTATTTATGCCGTGCAGATGAAAGATGTTTCTGCCGAGCGTGGTGTTTGTTGGGATCATGCCATCGAGACCGAGCTTATCGGTAAAAAAAAACCGGATTGGCTTATAACAGGAGATATCCTTTTTGTGGCGCGCGGCTCACGCAATTATGCCGCTCTTGTGGGGCAGAGCAAGGGGCAGGCTGTTTGCGCTCCTCATTTTTACATTCTTCGCGTGAAGGAGAAATCACTGTTGCCAGATTTTTTAGCCTGGCAGTTAAATCAAAAGCCTTTGCAAAATTATTTTGACAGGACAGCAGAGGGTTCGCATACAAAAAGTGTCCGACGCCTGATTCTGGAAGAGACCAAGATAAGCGTGCCTTCCATTGAAAAGCAAAAACAAATCCTGGGCTTGTATAAAGTCTTGCTGCATGAAAAAAAGATTCACGCTGAAATGGCCAGGAACGCTGATAAGTTGATGAACGCCATTGCCAGCGAGTTATAGTTGAAGGGAAAAGAAAATGAATAAATTAGTCAACTCGGTAATAAGCCAGG
>CAYQVF010000026.1:0-38394 GCA_964421045.1 uncultured Chromatiaceae bacterium | reverse complement strand
TACGAGAAGGGGGTCGTACCGTGGGTGCGGGCGTCGTCTCCAAAATTATAGAGTAGGAAACAACATGTCTAATCAGCGCATACGAATCCGGTTGAAAGCTTTTGATCATCGCCTAATCGATCAATCGGCTCGAGAAATTGTTGAAACAGCAAAACGTACCGGGGCCCAGGTTCTAGGTCCGATTCCTTTGCCAACTAAAAAGGAGAGATTTACAATACTGATTTCTCCGCATGTTAACAAAGACGCGCGCGATCAGTATGAAATTCGTACTCATAAGAGACTTATGGATATTGTCGATCCCACAGACAAAACAGTTGATGCTTTGATGAAGTTAGATCTTGCGGCTGGGGTTGATGTACAAATCAAGCTGAATTAGAACTGAGGTTAAAAGAATGGCAATTGGGATGGTAGGAATTAAGCGTGGGATGACTCGCCTGTTTACAGAAGATGGGGTTTCAATACCTGTGACTGTGATCGAAGTAGAGCCGAATCGCGTGACCCAAATCAAGACCCAGAAAACGGATGGATATAGTGCCTTCCAGGTTACGACGGGTTGTCGTCGTGCATCACGAGTTACCAAGGCTGCAGCTGGCCATTTTGCGAAAGCAGGCGTGGGCGCGGGTCGAGGCTTGTGGGAATTTCGCTTGCAAGAAGGAGAAAGTGCCTCGATAGCGGTGGGTGATGAAATCAAAGCTGAGATTTTCCAGCAAGGGCAGAAAGTAGATGTTGCCGGTACGAGCATAGGTAAAGGTTTTGCTGGGGCTGTAAAAAGGCACAACTTTAGTATGCAAGATGCGACACATGGTAATTCACTGTCTCATCGAGCGCCGGGGTCCATAGGCCAATGTCAAACTCCAGGGCGTGTATTTAAAGGAAAGCGAATGGCAGGGCATATGGGTCATGTACGGGTAACCATTCCTAATTTGGAAGTTGTTCGTGTTGATGAAGCACAAAACCTGGTGTTGATTAAAGGTGCTGTTCCTGGCGCTAAAGGTGGCGACGTGATGATTACGCCATCTGTTAAAACAAAAGGTTAAGGTGAAATGCCATGCAATTAAATATAACTAACACAAAAGAGGGTGCTGCGGAGGGTCAGATTGATCTTTCTGATGTCGCTTTTGGCGCGGAGTTTAATGAATCGTTGATTCATCAGGTTGTCACTGCTTATTTAGCGGGTGGGCGGGCAGGCACACATTCTCAAAAGACTCGAGCAGAAGTTCGAGGTGGTGGGGCAAAACCTTGGCGTCAAAAAGGCACAGGTCGAGCGAGGGCTGGGACTTCAAGTAGCCCTATTTGGCGTTCAGGAGGGAGAGCGTTTGCCGCTTCTTCCCGTGATTATTCGCAAAAAGTAAATAAAAAAATGTATGGTGCGGCTATGCGTTCCATACTTTCAGAGTTGGTTCGTCAAGAGCGTCTGATTGTCGTGGATACTTTAGATGTGTCTGCCCCTAAGACTAAAGAATTGGTTTCTATATTGAAAGGTTTGGGTCTGGACGGGGGGCTGTTTGTGGCTGCAAAGCTTTCAGACAATCTGGCGTTGGCATCTCGCAATCTACACAAAGTACAAGTGGTAGAAGCGGCAACAGTAGATCCTGTTAGTTTGGTTCGCCATCAAAAAATAGTGATTACCGTTGACGCAGTTAAAAAACTTGAGGAGCGTCTGGGATGAATCAGGAACGTTTAATGAATATATTATTGTCTCCTCATATCTCTGAAAAGGCAACGATGTTGGCCGATGAGAACAGACAGTTTGTGTTTAAAGTTGCCGTAGATGCAACCAAGCCAGAAATAGCAAAAGCGGTTGAGTTGCTTTTTGAAGTGAAAGTGGATGGCGTGCAAGTATCAAACGTGAAAGGTAAGGAAAAACGTTTTGGCCAAAGGCTTGGGCGGAGAGTGAATTGGAAAAAAGCTTACGTCAAGTTAGCTGATGGTCAAGATATAGATTTCCACGGCCCGCAATAACAGAAATTTAACTAAGGTTTACATAAAATGGCACTGGTTAAAACAAAACCAACTTCACCTGGGCGACGGTTTGTAGTTAAGGTACAGACGGCAGATCTCCATAAAGGGGAGCCTTACGCGCCGCTGTTGGATAAAAAGACAAAAAAAGGCGGTCGTAATAATCATGGTCGTATTACGGTTCGACACCAAGGTGGAGGACATAAGCAGCGCTATCGTATTATTGATTTCAAGCGCAATAAAGACGGTGTCAAAGCGACGGTTGAGCATATTGAGTATGACCCCAATCGTAGTGCACACATAGCGCTATTGCTTTATGCCGATGGTGAACGTCGTTACATCATTGCTCCAAAAGGCGTGGCGCAAGGATCAGAAATAGCATCGGGTGCTGCGGTTCCAATTAAGCCCGGCAATTGTTTGCCGTTACGCCATATTCCCATGGGTTCAACCATCCATTGCATTGAGTTAAAACCAGGGAAAGGTGCTCAAGTAGCGAGAAGTGCAGGTACTTCAGCGCAGTTAGTTGCACGAGAAGGGGGGTATGCAACCCTAAGATTAAAATCGGGCGAAACACGGAAATTTTTAGCTGATTGTCGTGCTACTTTAGGTGAGGTTGGCAATGGCGAGCATGGTTTGAAGTCTCTAGGTAAAGCTGGGGCTTCTCGTTGGCGCGGTGTTCGGCCGACGGTGCGTGGTGTTGCGATGAACCCTGTTGATCACCCGCATGGAGGTGGAGAGGGTCGGACTTCCGGAGGTCGTCATCCTGTATCACCTTGGGGTGTGCCAACCAAGGGATATAAAACGCGTAGTAATAAACGCACGGATAAATTGATTGTACGGCGACGCAGCAAAAAGCGTTAATAATTAATTAGGAATAGAGGAGCCAGCGGTGCCACGTTCAATTAAAAAAGGCCCATTTCTAGACCTTAGTCTGGAAAAAAAGGTCGATCAGGCCATTTCGACTAATAATAAACGTCCCATTAAAACTTGGTCGCGTCGTTCTATGGTGATGCCACAAATGGTTGGGTTAACTATTGCGATTCATAATGGGCGACAACATGTTCCCGTATTGATTACGGAAAACATGGTAGGGCACAAGTTGGGTGAGTTTGCAGCAACACGCACTTATCGCGGCCATGTCGCTGATAAAAAAGCAAGATAGCGGAGAAGGGTAAATGGAATCGTTTGCAAAGCTAAAATACGCACGCCTCTCGGCTCAAAAAGGGCGTCTTATTGCAGATATGGTGCGGGGTATGCCCGTTGAACGGGCATTGGAAACGCTGACTTTTGATCCAAAAAAAGCATCAAAAGTGGTCAAAAAAGTACTGGAGTCTGCAATTGCTAACGCTGAGCATAATGAAGGTGCTGATATTGATGAGTTGAAAGTTAAAGCAGTTTGCGTTGATGAAGGTCCAACTCACAAGCGTTTTCGTGCTAGAGCAAAAGGGCGCGGTACGCGTATTTTAAAAAGAACCAGTCACATCACGGTGACAGTGGCGGATCATTAGACGGATAATTTAAGAGAGGAACCGTAATGGGACAAAAAGTACATCCGACTGGTATTCGACTTGGCATCGTCAAAGATTGGACGTCTAAGTGGTACGCAGATCATAATGATTACGCTGATTTTTTAAACATGGATCTTAGGGTTCGTGACTTTATCAGAAAAAAACTAGCAAAAGCGTCGGTGAGCCGTATTCAAATTGAGCGCCCAGCCAAAAATGCACGAATTACAATTCACACGGCTCGTCCTGGTATTGTGATTGGCAAAAAAGGTGGGGATATTGAGACCTTGCGTAAAGCGGTTGCTGTGTTGATGGACTTGCCTGTGCAAACGGTACATATCAATATTGAAGAGATTCGTAAACCTGAGCTTGATGCTTATCTGGTTGCAGAAAGTGTCGCTCAACAGCTAGAACGTCGAATTATGTTTCGCCGCGCTATGAAGCGAGCCGTTACCAACGCAATGCGTTTGGGCGCGCAGGGTATTAAAGTTAAAGTAGGTGGCCGTTTAAACGGTTCTGAAATTGCTCGCAGTGAATGGTACCGAGAAGGTCGAGTTCCTTTACATACCTTGCGTGCGGATGTGGATTATGGCACGGCATCTGCCAGTACTCCTGCCGGTGTAATTGGTATTAAAGTCTGGATTTTTAAAGGCGAAGTATTTGCCGCTGGCGAAGAAACTGAAGCAGCAACGCCAACGCAGCGTGTAGCGACGAAGTAACGAGGAATTAAAATGCTACAGCCGAAAAGAACAAAATTTAGAAAACAGTTTAAAGGTCGTAATCGCGGATTGGCGACGAGCGGAAACCAAGTGAGTTTTGGTGAGTTTGGTTTGAAGGCAACTGCACGTGGTCGACTTACCGCCAGACAAATTGAAGCGGCACGTCGAGCCATGACTCGGCATGTAAAACGAGGTGGGAAAATCTGGATTAGAATCTTTCCTGATAAACCAATCAGCAAAAAACCTCTTGAGGTACGGATGGGTAAAGGGAAAGGCAATGTTGAGTATTGGGTGGCTGAAATTAAGCCCGGTAGTCTGCTTTACGAAATGGAAGGTGTTTCTGAAGCGTTGGCGCGCGAAGCGTTTCGTCTTGCAGCCGCCAAGTTACCCATAGCTACAACCTTTGTTACGCGGACGGTAATGTAATGAATGCAGAACAATTAAGAGAAAAAAATGCAACGGAATTGCAAGAAGAATTGCTTAGCTTAGCTAAAGAGCGATTTAACTTAAGAATGCAAAATGGCTCTGGGCAGCTACCCACACATCATCAGTTGAGAGCTGTGCGAAAAAATATTGCAAGAGTGAAAACAGTGATGCGTGAAAAAGTGAAGGCAGAGTCATGAGTGAAAAAGAGCAAGTGGAACGTACGTTAACAGGCCGTGTAACCAGCAATAAGATGGATAAATCTATTACTGTATTAATAGAGCGGCGAGTTCCACACCCACTCTATAGAAAGTATGTAAGGCGATCTACGAAAGTACATGCTCATGATGAAAGTAACGAATGTCAGAGTGGTGATATCGTTACAATTAAACAATGTCGTCCACTGTCTAAAACAAAGACGTGGCGATTAGTCAGGGTAGAAGAGAAGGCTGTGATTGTTTAATGGCTATGTTTTTTCCCTCTGTTAATAAGTTTGGAGACGGTCAATGATTCAGATGCAATCTAAGTTGGATGTAGCTGACAATAGCGGAGCGCGTCGCTTAATGTGTATCAAGGTTTTAGGTGGTTCGCATCGGCGTTATGCGGGTATCGGTGATATAATAAAAGTGACCGTAAAAGAAGCAATTCCACGTGGAAAAGTTAAAAAAGGTGAAGTTTATAATGCGGTTGTTGTTAGAACTGCCAAGGGAGTTCGGCGCGGTGATGGATCGCTGATTCGTTTTGATAATAATGCTGCGGTTTTACTCAATACTCAACTACAGCCTATAGGTACACGGATATTTGGCCCTGTTACGCGTGAGTTACGAACCGAAAAATTTATGAAAATTGTGTCGTTAGCGCCAGAAGTGTTGTAGCACGGCTTAAAGGTAGCGGAATTATGCGTAGAATTAAAAAAGGTGATGATGTTATCGTCATTACAGGAAAAGATAAAGGTAAACGTGGAACCGTTGCTAAAGTTTATGCTGATGATCGAGTCTTGGTTGACACCATAAATATGGCAAAAAAACATGTAAAAGCGAATCCTCAACGTAACGTTCAAGGCGGTATAGTGGAAAAAGAGATGCCGTTGCATATATCTAATGTCGCTATTTTCAACCCGACCACAAAAAAAGCGGATCGGATTGGAATTAAAACATTAGAGGATGGGCAGAAAGTACGTTTTTTTAAATCGAACAACGAAGTTGTTGATATATAAGTCGGGTAGTTATAAATGGCAAGGTTGCAAAAATATTACCGCGATACAGTCGTCAAGCAGTTAACCGATCAGTTTGGTTATAAGAATCCGATGCAAGTGCCGCGTATAACAAAGATAACTCTCAATATGGGAGTGGGTGAAGCGATTGGTGACAAAAAAATCATTGAGCACGCAGTGTCTGATATGATTAAAATTGCAGGGCAAAAGCCAGTGATCACTAAAGCTAAAAAATCCGTTGCGGGTTTTAAAGTTCGTGAAGATTGGCCTATTGGCTGTATGGTGACATTGCGCCGCGCTAATATGTATGAATTCCTTGATCGTTTGATCAGTATCGCCATACCGCGTATTCGAGATTTTCGAGGGCTAAATGGTAAATCTTTTGATGGTCGTGGTAATTATAATATGGGAATTAAAGAACAAATTATATTTCCAGAAATTGATTACGATAAAATTGATGTGCTGCGTGGTATGAATATTACGCTCACTACAACGGCGAATACGGATGAAGAAGGACGCGCTTTAATGAAAGCGTTTAACTTTCCTTTGAAAAATTAATCAGGTAATTATTATGGCTAAAGTATCAATGGTATGTCGGGAAGCAAAACGAATTCGTACGGTCGAAAAATATGCAAAAAAACGTGCGACTTTGAAGGCGATACTGAACGATAAAGAGGCCTCTTTTGAAGATAAAATGGCGGCACAACGTGAGTTTCAGGGCTTGCCGCGTGATGCAAGCCCATGCCGTGTTCGTAATCGTTGTAGTATTACAGGGCGACCCAATGGATATTATCGTAAATTTGGCTTGGCTCGAAATAAACTTCGTGAAGCGGCAATGCGTGGAGATGTGCCAGGGCTAGTAAAGGCCAGCTGGTAGGCTGATTTTATTGGTCATAGATATATTGACTAGGAGACTATTGAACCTATGAGTATGAACGATCCTATTGCGGATATGTTAACGCGGATTCGCAATGCCCAGTTTGCAGATAAAGCCGATGTGCAGATGCCTTCTTCTAGCAAAAAAATTGCGATAGCGGAAGTGCTAAAACAAGAAGGTTATGTTGGTGAATATAGAGTGGAGTCTGTTGCGGGTAAACCGGAGTTAACTATATCTCTACGGTATTATGAAGGTAAGCCTGTCATTGACAAGATCAGCCGGGTAAGTCGACCGGGTTTACGTTCATATAAATCCAAAGATGAGTTGCCGCGTATCAATAATGGTTTAGGTGTAGCGATCATATCTACTTCGAAAGGCGTAATGACTGATCGAGCTGCGCGCGCTGCGGGTCATGGTGGCGAAGTACTGTGTGTTGTCATTTAAAATAGAGAGCGCGGAGATAAGGCTATGTCTAGAATTGCAAAAATGCCTGTTGTCATTCCAAGTGGTGTGGAAGTGATCCTGGCAGGACAAGATATAAAAGTAAAAGGTGAAAAAGGGGTTTTAGAGTTCAATATTCATACTCAAGTTGGTGTGAATAAGGAAGAGAACGAACTTACTTTTTCAGCAAAAACAAAAGAAAAAAGTTCGAGAGCACTGGCTGGCACAACACGTTCAATTGTTGCGAATATGGTGGTGGGAGTGAGTGCGGGGTTTGAGAAAAAGCTACAGTTGATTGGTGTGGGTTATCGAGCGCAAGCAAAAGGTAAGGTGTTGAACCTGACGCTGGGGTTTTCTCATCCGGTTAATTACGCAGTACCCGAGGGCATTACTGTTGAAACCCCCAGTCAGACTGATGTCATCGTTAAAGGGGTTGATAAGCAGGTGGTAGGGCAAGTTGCTGCAGAAATTCGAGCATTTAGACCGCCCGAGCCTTACAAAGGCAAAGGTGTGAAATATGCAGATGAAATTATTGTTCGCAAAGAAGCGAAGAAAAAGTAATACGTAAGGTAAAGCCGTGAATAAAAAAAACAGCCGTATTCGTAGAAGACGCAAGACTCGTGCGAACATAAAAGAAAAAAATGTATATCGTTTATGTGTTAATCGTACGCCTCGACACATTTATGCACAAATTATTACGCCAGATGGATCATCTACAATTGCTGCCGCATCGACGGTAGAAAAAGAGGTTGGAGAAGGTTTGGCGAATCGCGGTAATATTGAGGCCGCTATAGTTGTTGGCAAAGTATTAGCTGAACGAGCAAAATCAGCTGGTGTAACAAGTGTAGCGTTTGATCGGTCCGGCTTTAGATATCATGGGCGAGTGCAAGCGCTGGCCGATGCTGCTCGTGAAAACGGATTAGTATTTTAGGGGTTAGATAATGGCGAGTTTTGAACGTGCAGCACAGGGCGATGGCCTGCAAGAAAAATTAGTAAATGTACGACGTGTCTCAAAAGTGGTTAAAGGTGGACGCCAATTTGGTTTTTCTGCACTCACTGTAGTGGGCGATGGTAAAGGTAAAATTGGTTTTGGTCGTGGCAAAGCACGTGAAGTGCCTGCTGCTATTCAAAAAGCAATGGAAGATGCTCGAAAAAATATGAAAACCGTTGCGCTTAAAGAAGGGACTTTGCAGTATGCCATCAATGCTCGTCACGGGGCAGCTAAGGTCTATATGCAACCTGCGTCTGATGGTACAGGGATTATCGCAGGCGGTGCGATGCGCGCCGTGTTTGAAGTTGTTGGTGTGCATAATGTTTTGGCTAAGTGTATTGGTTCTAACAATCCAGTTAATGTTGTCAGAGCCACAGTGCGGGGTCTGACTGAAATGACAGATGCAGAAAGAGTTGCTGCGAAACGTGGCAAAACGGTTAAAGAAATTTTGGAGTAAAGCGATGGCTGTGGGTAATAGTCGATTAAAAATAACGTTGGTGAAAAGTGTCAGTGGACGTTTGGCTGCTCATAAAGCCTGTGTGGCTGGGCTGGGCATACGGCGTATGCATCACAGTGTTGAAGTTAAGGATACTCCGGAAAATCGGGGTATGATCAATAAAGTTGATTATCTTCTAAAGGTCGAAGGATTATAGGTATGTACTTAAATACGATTAAGCCTAACGAAGGGGAAAAGAAAGCCCGAAAACGCGTAGGGCGTGGTATAGGCTCTGGCTTTGGTAAGACTTGTGGTCGTGGTCATAAGGGTCAACACTCTCGTTCAGGTGGTTATCGCAAAGTCGGTTTTGAAGGTGGGCAAATGCCTTTGCAGCGTCGTGTACCTAAATTTGGTTTCAGCTCACGTATAGGGCGAATGACTGATGAGGTGCGGCTTAATGAGCTGGATAAGGTAGAAGGGATAGAAGTGACCTTGGACACTTTAAAAGCAGCAAATATAATTTCTAACAATGTTAAAAGAGCTAAGGTTTTTGCTTCCGGCTCCGTGACTAAAGCTGTAACAGTGATTGGGTTAAGAGTTACCAAAGGGGCTCGAATAGCGATTGAAGCTGCTGGCGGAAAGGTAGAAGATTAAGTGGCCAGACCTGGAGCAAAAGCAGGAGCAACAGGGGGAGCAAAACACGCTGAACTACGTAGTCGGCTGTTATTTGTTCTTGGAGCAATAATCGTATTTCGTATCGGTGCAACCATACCGGTTCCGGGGATTGATCCTGTCGCACTAGCGGCGTTGTTTGAGCAGCAAAAAGGCTCCATTCTGGATATGATCAATATGTTCTCTGGTGGAGCATTGGCACGCGTTGCAATTTTTGCGTTAGGGATTATGCCCTATATTTCTGCCTCTATTATTATGCAACTGTTGACCGCGATTCACCCTAAATTAGAACAGCTGAAAAAAGAAGGTGAAAGTGGACGACGAGTGATTACTAAATATACTCGTTATCTGACTCTGGTGCTGGCTTCGTTTCAGGCGTTTGGCATTGCGTTCGCATTGCAAAAACAGCAAATTAATGGCGCTGCATTAGTTGATAACCCAGGTACTTTGTTTATCATTATTGCTGTGCTCACCTTGGTTTGTGGCACTATATTTTTGATGTGGTTGGGTGAGCAGATTACCGAAAGAGGGATTGGTAACGGTATTTCTTTAATTATTTTTGCAGGCATTGTTTCTGGTTTACCTTCAGCGATAGGTGGTACTCTGGAGTTGGCTAGAACGGGTGAGTTACACTTTTTACTGGTTGCATTTTTCTTTGTTCTTGCTTTGGCAGTGACCGCTTTTGTTGTTTTTATGGAAAGGGGACAGCGGCGAATAACTGTTAATTATGCTAAAAGGCAGCAAGGACGGAAAATGTATGCAGGGCAGAGTAGTCATCTACCGCTTAAGGTAAATATGGCTGGTGTGATTCCGCCCATTTTTGCTTCTAGTATTATTTTGTTTCCTGCGACATTTGGCAATATTGTAGGCAATACGGAAGGCATGGAATGGCTTCAAGATATCTCTCAGGCGATTTCTCCAGGACAGCCTATTTATGTATTGTTGTATGCACTGGCAATCATCTTCTTTTGTTTCTTTTATACCGCATTGGTATTTAATCCAAAAGATACAGCTGATAATTTGAAAAAGTCGGGTGCGATTATCCCGGGGGTTCGCCCAGGAGACCAGACTGCCAAATATGTTGATGGTGTGATGACTCGACTGACAGTATGGGGCGCTGCATATATCACAGCAGTGTGTCTGTTACCCGAGTTTTTGATTGTCTATTGGAATGTTCCTTTTTACTTTGGAGGCACCTCATTGTTGATTATTGTTGTCGTCGTCATGGATTTTATGGCTCAGCTTCAGTCACATTTAATGTCTACTCAGTATGAAGGGCTGATGAAAAAAGCTAATTTAAAAGGGCGAGGTGGAAGTGGTCTAGTTCGTTAGGCGATGAAACCTATTGTGTATATTTAATCTGGTGGTGATATGAAAGTCCGAGCTTCGGTAAAAAAAATATGTCGTAACTGTAAAGTAGTTCGACGCAAGGGTGTTGTTCGAGTTATCTGCAAAGATGGGCGTCATAAGCAGCGTCAAGGATAGTTGGATTATATATATATCCTTCTTTTTTGAATATCTAGTTGATAAAATTTATTAATCTTAGTAGAATTAGCGGTTTTTCCAAATGCGCTTAGTAAGTTAAGGAGTGTGCGTCAATGGCACGTATTGCAGGTATCAATATACCAACGCATAAACACACAGTTATCGCTTTGACCTCGATCTATGGTATAGGCAGGACAACAGCGAAAAAGCTTTGTACGGCTTCAGGTTTAAACCCGGAAGCAAAAATTAAAGATTTAACAGAGGCTGAGCTAGAAACTCTACGAGCTGAAGTTGCAAAATATGATGTTGAGGGTGATTTAAGACGTGAAGTCTCAATGAATATTAAAAGGTTAATGGATCTTGGCTGTTACCGTGGTTTGCGGCATCGTCGTGGTTTGCCTTTGCGCGGACAACGAACTCGAACGAATGCTAGAACACGTAAAGGGCCGCGTCGGCCAATACGTAGATAGGTAATGTGTTAATAAAAAACACCAGGAAACAATGAAACATGGCTAAACCGAATACAGGACGTGCTAAAAAGCGCGTTAAAAAAAATGTCGTTGATGGCGTAGCACATATCTATGCCTCTTTTAACAACACCATTATTACGATTACAGACCGTCAAGGGAATGCCCTGTCTTGGGCTACTGCAGGGGGTTGTGGTTTTCGAGGGTCTCGGAAAAGTACGCCTTTTGCAGCTCAGGTCGCAGCAGAGAAAGCAGGATTGGTTGCCCAAGAGTTTGGTATGAAAAATATGGATGTTCTTGTTAAGGGGCCTGGTCCAGGGCGTGAATCTGCGGTAAGAGCGCTGAATGCGGTTGGGTTCAAAATTACAAATATTTCAGATGTGACGCCGATTCCACACAATGGTTGTCGGCCTCCCAAAAAGCGTCGCGTTTAAGTTTACGGAGGTTTAAGAGTGGCCAGGTATATTGGTTCAAAATGTCGCCAGTGTCGTCGAGAAGCAGAAAAATTATTTCTCAAAGGCGAAAAATGTTATTCATCTAAATGTGCTTTTGAAAATCGTGCATTCCCCCCAGGGCAGCATGGACAACGTCGTACACGTTTGACTGATTACGCGATTCAATTGCGTGAAAAGCAAAAGTTGAAACGGATCTATGGCATGTTAGAAGGGCAGTTTCGTGCTTACTATAAACAAGCTGATAGTCGTAAAGGTTCGACCGGTGAAAACTTATTACAAATTCTAGAACGTCGTTTGGATAATGTTGTTTTTCGTATGGGGTTTGGGGTGTCGCGCACAGAGGCTCGGCAATTGGTTCGGCATAATGCCATCACGGTTAACGGTGGTATGACTAATATTCCTAGTTTTCAAGTTAAAGCTAATGATGTTATTAGCATTGTTGAGAAAGCCAGGAAACAACTACGTGTTCAGTCTTCTTTGGAGCAGGCAGAGCAGCGTGGTTTTCCTGATTGGATTGAAGTTGATGCTAAGAAAATGTCAGGTATATACAAATCCATTCCAGAGCGTAGTGACTTGCCCGCTGAAATTAATGAGAATTTGGTCGTCGAGCTGTACTCTAAATAAGAGTATAGCTGAAGCATAAATTAATTGTTTGTCACTGCTCAGAGTGTTTAAATTTTGCCAGCAGACGTTTAGCTAAGAGGATATTTCATGCAGGGTTCAACAACTGAATTGCTCAAACCACGCATTGTCGACGTCAAAATGCATAGTGAGACACGTGCTCGGGTTACACTGGAGCCGTTAGAGCGAGGCTTTGGACATACACTGGGCAATGCCTTGCGCAGAATATTGTTGTCGTCTTTGCCCGGATGCGCCATTACCGAAGTGCAAATTGAAAATGTGTTGCACGAGTACAGCACCATAGATGGGGTTCAAGAGGATGTTATTGAAATTCTTCTTAATCTCAAAGAAGTTGCAATACGCATGCATGACAGGGATGAGGCGACACTTACCCTTTCCAAGAAGGGTCCAGGCGTGTTGACAGCAGGTGATATCCAGTTGTCTCACGATATCGAAATTGTTAATCCAGATCACATTATTGCTACGTTAACTCGTGATGTAGAGTTAGAAATGTCTCTCTTGGTTAAAAAAGGTCGAGGTTATCAGGCTGCGACGGCGGTTGACGATAACGCGGATGAAAGACCTATTGGTGCTTTGCAAATCGATGCTTCTTATAGTCCGATACGTACGATTGCCTACAACGTGGACAGAGCACGTGTTGAACAGCGTACAGATTTGGATAAACTCATTATTGAGCTGGAATCAAATGGTACGGTTGATCCTGAAGAGGCGATTCGTATGGCTGCTCGGATTTTGCAGCAGCAATTAACTGTATTTGTTGATTTGCAAGGAACAGAAAACACGGTTCCTGATCTCGAAGTGCCACAAGTTGATCCGATTTTGTTACGCCCGGTTGACGATTTAGAGTTAACAGTACGTTCTGCGAACTGTTTGAAAGCAGAAAATATATATTTTATAGGTGATTTGATTCAGCGAACTGAAGTGGAGTTGTTAAAAACACCGAATTTAGGCAAAAAATCTTTAACCGAAATAAAAGACGTATTGGCTAGCCATGGACTCTCCCTAGGGATGCGTTTGGAAAATTGGCCGCCTCCCGCTTTGTCCAGTAAAGAAGGTGCGATTGCATTATAAATATTGCAAACTTGATTAAATGTAATTGAATAAGTAACTACTTAGCGAGTAGTCAAAGTTAACGGTAACTGCTCAGATTGCCCCTGAAAGTCGTTAGTTCAAGGTGATTGTGTGAGTTTACAAGTGTAAATGATCATTTTCCAGGCGTCCCTCTTGAGGGCAAACTCTGAAATAGCGGTTTTCAGGGGTGAGCTGAGTAGTTGCATTGAATATAAGGTTTTAATGTCATGCGACATAGGAATATAGGCCGACAGCTGAGTCGAAATAGTAGTCATCGTAAAGCGATGCTACGTAATATGTCAGTATCTTTGCTTGATCACGAGCTTATTAGGACGACTGTACCAAAAGCAAAAGAGCTACGTCGTGTTGTAGAGCCATTGATCACTCTGGCTAAAAATGACAGCGTTGCTAAAAGAAGATTGGTGTTTGCTAGGACCCGGGATAATGCAGTGGTTGCTAAATTGTTTAATGAATTAGGGCCTCGTTATAAAGAGCGCCCAGGCGGATATACCCGTATACTAAAATGTGGAAATCGGCCAGGTGACAATGCCCCCATGGCCATTATTGAGTTGGTTAATCGACCTCAACCAGATGAAGATGATGAGTGATTTGTAGCTAAATAAATACCAAAAAAACCGGGGTTACCCGGTTTTTTTGTATTTAATATTCTATTTTGTTGTCGTCAAGTATTATTGTAGCATCTAATTATGATAGTGTTGATTCTAAATTAATACGAGCGGTCAACTGCGGAATCTAGGTTTAGTTTACCGCAAACCCTAAAGCTCTCTATGGTGCGATGGATCTACGGAGTTTTTTAGAATAACGAGGTTAGCAAACGTAGTCATGTCCAACGTCTTCTATAAGTGGTTCAAAAAATATTTTACTGATCCTGAGGGTGTCATTCTCGGTTTCTTGTTAGTGCTTGGTTTTGCTGTTGTTATTTTTATGGGTGACATGTTAGCACCTCTGTTAGCGGGTGTTGTTGTTGCTTACTTGCTAGAAGGTGTTGTGGGTTGGTGTGTTGCGAGCCATATTTTAAAACGAACGCCTGCGGTTATCGTTGTCTTTACTTTTTTTATGGCGATCTTGCTGTTTCTGAATATCGCTATTGTACCTTTGGTTTTTGGTCAGGTTACGCAATTTTT
Source organism: uncultured Chromatiaceae bacterium (assembly GCA_964421045.1). Taxonomy (GTDB): domain Bacteria; phylum Pseudomonadota; class Gammaproteobacteria; order JAADHS01; family JAADHS01; genus JAADHS01. Next base: position 23,893 of record CAYQVF010000026.1, on the reverse strand, counting down.
TGATAGGCTACCTGATATGATCGCGCGAGGTCAGCAAACTCTATTGGCATTACCGCAAAATTATCCAAACTTTGTATCTGAAGAACAATTAAACCAGTTATTTGTTGAAATGCGTTCGGCGGCTAGGGGATTGGGCCAAGAGGTGCTCTCTCTTTCTTTGGCCTCTATCTCTGGTGTTTTTGTTCTATTGATTTACTTGATTTTGGTTCCTGTCTTGGTTTTTTTCTTTTTGATGGATAAACAAAAAATATTAAATTGGGTGACAAGCTATTTGCCTAAAGAGAGAGGTTTAGCAATACGAATCTGGACAGAAATGGATCAACAAATAGGTAATTATATAAGGGGTAAAATTTCAGAAATTTTAATTGTGGGCCTTGTTAGCTATGTTACTTTTGCAATTATGGGGCTGCAATATGCAATGCTATTAGGGGTGCTGGTTGGGCTTTCTGTTATTATACCTTATGTTGGTGCGGTAGCGGTGACCTTCCCTGTGGCTATTATTGCTTATTTTCAATGGGGTTGGACTAGTGAGTTTGCCTGGTTGATGGTGGCTTATGGCATCATTCAGACTTTGGATGGTAATGTGTTGGTTCCCCTATTATTTTCAGAAGCGGTGAACTTACATCCTATTGCCATCATTACGTCAATTTTGGTGTTTGGTGGTTTGTGGGGTTTTTGGGGTGTCTTTTTTGCAATTCCTTTAGCTACATTAGTTAAGTCAGTTTTAACCTCCTGGCCTCATTTTGATGAGGAAGGAGCCTCTCCTGTGGTTGATTGCCAGGAAAAAGACGCAGTCTGAAATGAAGATTAAAGTGCTTTTACTGCTGCGAGCACGTCATCAGCATGCCCTTTTACTTTTACCTTGCGCCATTCCTGTACCAGTATGCCTTCAGAGTTAAAGAGAAAAGTACTACGCTCAATTCCTCGTACCTTTTTACCATACATATTTTTCATTTTCATAACGTCGAATACCGCGCATAATATTTCATCAGGGTCAGAGAGTAAGTCGAATTTAAATTTTTGTTTTTCTTTAAATTTTTCGTGTCTGGCGAGGGTGTCTCGGGAGACGCCTAGTATCAGACATTGGCTTCGTTTAAACCTTAAATAGTTTTCACTGAAGTCCAGTCCTTCCTGGGTGCAGCCTGGGGTACTGTCTTTTGGGTAAAAATAGAGCACCAGTTTTTTGCCGAATAGCTCGTTGAGCTGAATGGATTGATCGCCCGTGGCACTAAGTTCGATATTAGGCAAGGTGTCGCCGAGAGAAATAGGGGGCATAGTGTGTTTTCCTAAGCTTTTACCGGTTCCAGTATTGCGTCCAGATTATATTCATCGCAAAAAGAGATAAATTGTTCACGCAGGCTGGCAATGTGTGTTGTGGCAGGGATGCCAATGACTAAGCTGACGGTAAACATCGGGGTTCCCGTATGGGGGGCTGAATAACAATCCGTGCGTAAATCTTCAATATTGATGTTTCTTTCAGAAAAAAAACCAGCTAGCTGGTTGACGATCCCGGGGTGGTCGATGGCAACGACATCGACCGCGTAGGGGAGCAATTCGGGCCGAGCAGAGCGGTCACTGGTGCGTTTCGTTGTTACCGTCAGGTCGAATTTTTGCCCCAGAGATTTATTGCTGCTTTCCAGTTTAGCAATCGCATTCCAGTTACCACTGACCATCAGCAAAATGGCGAACTCACCGCCCAATACCGTCATGCGGCTGTCTAAAATATTGCAGCCCGTATCGAGTATGGCTTGTGATAAATCGCTGACAATTCCGGGTCGATCCTGTCCCAATGCAGTTATGACTAAGCAGTTTTCCATGATTTTCCTATGCGACATTCTCAAATAGCCTATAATACGAAACTTTCGTTTGTATAGAAATAGAAAAATACCCGGCGAGTAGTTAAAATGAACATTAATGGCTCAGATGCCCCCTCTGAAATAGCAGGTTTCAGGGGGCATCTGAGCTGTTAAGTACGCCACTATAATTATTTTAACTCAATTTTTACAGTATTTTTCGCGTGAATCAAGGCGCAGCGAAATGAGTATAGTGCGCTATGTGACTGGAGCTGCAACGTGGAGTCACGCGAAAAAGACCAATAAATGTTAAAATGATTAGGTGGACGTACTTACAAATGGAGTTATGAATATGTTTCACGGTAGCATGGTCGCGTTAGTTACGCCAATGAGCGATGGAGGGGCGGTGGATGCCGTGGCATTGGAACGACTGGTGAATTTTCATGTTGATCAGGGAACCGATGCCATTGTTGCGGTCGGTACAACAGGAGAGTCGGCAACGCTCAGCGCCGCAGAGCATTGCGATGTTATTAAGCAAGTTATTAAATATGCGCAAGGGCGTTTACCTGTTATTGCCGGAACCGGGTCTAATTCAACTCAAGAAGCAATTAACCTGACCCGTTGTGCTATGACAGCGGGGGCGGATGCCTGTTTACTGGTCGCGCCTTATTATATCAAGCCCACCCAGGAAGGGATTTACCTTCACCATAAAGCGATTGCTGAAGCGGTGCCTATACCCCAAATTCTTTACAATGTACCGGGGCGTACCGTTTGTGATATTCAACCCGAAACGATCGCCAGATTGGCAAAAATATCGAACATTATTGCGGTGAAGGAGGCGACCGGCGATCTTCGTCGAATTACACGAATATTGGAACTTTGTGGTGATGCCCTCGATATTTATAGTGGTGATGATGCGACGGCGATGGAGGCCATTTTACGGGGTGCCAAGGGCGATATTTCGGTCACAGCCAATGTCGCGCCGCAGCAAATGCATGACCTGTGCAAAGCGGCTTTGGCGGGTGATCGGGATACCGCTGAAAAAATTAATGCTCAATTGATTGAGTTACATAAGGTGTTATTCGTGGAGGCGAATCCCATTCCAGTGAAATGGGCTGTGTCAGAGATGGGTTTGATCGCCACGGGTATTCGTTTGCCGCTCACGCCACTATCAGAGGGCTACCGACAAACACTTAAAGATGCTTTAAGCAAAGCGGAGATAATATAAAAATATGCAGCGTAATTTATTGGTAGTCTTGGTAGGTGTCTTGCTGGGATTGAGTGCTTGTAGCGTTGTTGATGAACGAAAAGCTGCATATAAAGATTTAGAGTCCACCGCTAATCTTGAAGTACCGCCTGATTTATTAGGTATGGAAGCAGGAGATGAGCTTGCAGTCGCGCTTGCCCCGTTGGGAGGGAGCGTAACCTTGTCTGAGCTTGAGCAGAATAAAAAAGAGGAAGGCAAACCCCTTAACGCAACGGCTGTCGATACGCCTGTTAGCGATGGTTTTCGCTGGGAGCGTGATGGTGCTGCGCGATGGTTACTTGTCACAGGAACGCCAGCTCAATGGTGGCAGGAAGTCGAACGGTTTTGGTCGCTGCGTGATGTGAAAATTGAAAAAGAAAACCCTGCATTAGGCATCATGCAAACAGCATGGATTACAGCGGGAGAGGCCTCAACGTCTGCGTTTTTGAAGGACAACTTATCCAAACTGTATGATTCAAAGATCAAGGATCAGTATATTGTCCGGTTTGAGGCGGGTATCGAAGCAGGAACAACCGAAATCCATGTTGTTCATCGTGGTCTGCAAGAAGTTGCCGTCGATGGTCAGATGCATTGGTTACCGCGTTCCTCTGAGAGTGAGCTGGAAGTTGAGCTGTTAAAACAATTGGCTATCTATATATCAAAAAAAGAAGATGCGGAAGCCGAAACGATAACAGCTGATTTGCCGTCATCGGTGAAATTGGCTCGACTCGTTGAGGCTGATGGTGCGCTGTCATTGCGCATTAATTTGCCCTTTGCTAAAGCGTGGCGCCGTACAGGGAATGCTTTGGTGCAAATGGATTTGAGTATAGATGACTTCAATCGAAGTACCGGGGTGATCGAAATTACCGGCATGATGTCTGAACAACACAAGAAAAAAAGCTTTACTCAACGGCTTTTTGGCTCAGAAGAAGTGGCACCAGAAGAGAAGTTTAACTTACAACTCGAAGACCTAGAGTCAGAAGTGATGATGACATTACGGGATAAAAATACAGGTGAGCTGCATGATTCGCCCGATGTTAAAGAGTTTCTTCAGCGGTTAGCGCTGTTACTGAACCGAGATTAGTCAAGTCATGAAAGTAGGTAAAAAACTCTATGCAGGTAAAGCGAAATCAGTTTATGAAACGGACGAACTTGACAAGTTAGTTCTGAAATTTCGTGATGACACCTCGGCTTTTGATGGCGAAAAAATGGAGCAACTGACCAGAAAGGGCGAAGTCAATAATAAGTTTAACGCCTTTATTATGACGCAATTAGAACAAGCAGGTATCCCCACGCATTTTGAATCTCTCTACTCTGATACCGAATCTTTGGTCAAACGACTGGATATGATTCCGGTTGAATGTGTGGTGCGAAATATAAGTGCAGGCAGTCTTTGCAAGCGCCTAGGTGTGGCTGAGGGTTTGGATCTTAAGCCACCCATCTTTGAATTTTTCCTTAAAAACGACCCTTTGCATGACCCAATGATTAATGAATATCATATTCTCTCTTTTTCCTGGGCGACGGAAGCGGAAATCGAAAAAATGAAAGAATTAACATTTAAAATTAATCGGATATTGAAAAATCTCTTTGCCAATGTTGGGCTTTTGCTGGTCGATCATAAGCTGGAGTTTGGCCGTTGTAATGGCGATATCATTCTGGGTGATGAGTTTACACCTGATGGCTGTCGATTGTGGGATGCGGACACCAGAGAAAAATTGGATAAAGATCGTTTTAGACAAGGCCTGGGTGGTGTCGTTGCCGCCTATGAAGAAGTTGCAAAACGCCTGGGAATTTTGATTTAGATTAAAAGTATGATGCTGACATTACTCGGAACGGATGCACTGACCCCTTTCAGACAAGCCAAATTACTTAGCAGATGCCAACAACGTTGCGCTAGTGTGGTGACGATACACGCTCGCTATCTTTATTTTGTTGAAGTCGATCAGACGCCGACTAATAAAAAAAAGCGGGTGCTTGAACAATTATTGCAGGCAGAAGAAAGCAATGGCAATGAGTTCGCGCCAGGTGTTTTAGTTGTACCGCGACTGGGCACGATTTCTCCTTGGTCCAGCAAAGCCACTGATATTATTCATAATTGCTCAGTAACCAGCGTTAATCGAGTGGAGCGAGGAGTGTATTATCAGTTTGAAACAGCAAACAATGCGTCATTAGATGAAGTCAACCTACAGACACTCCAGCCGCTGTTACATGATCGAATGACCGAAACAGTATTGAATTCATCAAACGATGCAACAGCGTTGTTTGTTCGTGCACAGCCCACCGTCTTTACAACAATTGATGTGTTGGGCTTAGGGCGTTTAGCGTTAGAGAGAGCAAATAATGAGCTTGGCTTGGCCTTGGTCGATGATGAGCTGGATTATTTTCTTGAAAACTTTCTATTGTTGAATCGCAACCCTGCTGATGTGGAACTAATGATGTTTGCTCAGGCTAATTCCGATCATTGTCGCCATAAAATATTCAATGCAGATTGGCATATTGATAAACAGCCCATGGATTATTCCTTGTTTAATATGATCCGCAATACCTATAAAAAAAATCCAGGTGCGGTGTTATCTGCGTACGAAGATAATTGTGCGGTGACCACGGGAACAGAGGCATTCTGGTTTTGTTCAAATTCTGAAAGTGGTTGTTATGGTTACGATAAAGATGCTGCTCATATTTTAATGAAAGTAGAAACACATAATCATCCCACTGCAATTTCGCCTTTTTCTGGCGCAGCAACGGGGGCAGGCGGTGAAATACGAGACGAAGGTGCAACGGGAAAAGGTGCTAAACCCAAAGCAGGCTTGACGGGCTATACGGTTTCCAACTTACGTATTCCTGGCGGAGAGCACATTTGGGAAAAAGATTTTGGCAAGCCGGATCGCATTGTTTCTGCTTTGGATATTATGTTAGAAGCGCCTATAGGCGCTGCCGCATTTAATAATGAATTTGGTCGTCCTAACCTCTGTGGTTATTTTCGAACCTATGAAGAAGAAGTTGCTGGCCCTGATGGTTTAGAAATTCGAGGTTACCATAAACCCATTATGGTTGCCGGTGGATTGGGTAATATCCGTGCGTGCAATGTTCAAAAAGCGCCAATAGATGCGGGTACACAATTACTTGTTCTGGGTGGCCCGGCAATGTTAATTGGTTTGGGCGGTGGCGCGGCATCTTCAATGACCTCCGGTTCCAGTCACGAAGCGCTTGATTTTGCGTCAGTACAACGAGGCAATCCTGAAATGGAACGTCGTTGTCAGGAAGTCATTGAACGCTGTGCTGCTTTGGCTGAAAAAAATCCTATTGTGTCCATTCATGATGTGGGCGCGGGCGGTTTATCCAATGCGTTTCCAGAATTGGTCAATGATGCGGGCCGAGGTGCGAAGTTTGAGTTACGAACGATTCCTAATGCCGATATTGGTATGTCACCCATGGAGATATGGTGTAATGAAGCGCAAGAGCGTTATGTGCTGGCTATAAAAAATAAAGACATCGAAAGATTTCAGGCGATTTGTGAACGCGAACGTTGTCCCTATGCTGTTGTAGGTGAAGCCACTGCTGAGCAGGAATTAATTGTTGGCGATGCGCATTTCGATAACACCCCCATCCATATGCCTATGGACGTCTTGCTGGGTAAACCACCGAAAATGCTGCGTGATGTGCGTCACCAGCCTTATCATAAAGAAGATTTTAAAGTTAATGATATCGATACCTATGAAGCGGCGTATCGAATATTGAGACTGCCCGCCGTTGCCAGTAAACAATTTTTAATTAGCATTGGCGATCGCAGTGTTACGGGTCTGGTTGCACGCGATCAAATGGTGGGCCCCTGGCAGGTTCCGGTTGCTGACGTTGCGGTGACGACCACCGATTACTGTGGCTATTATGGTGAGGCCATGGCGATGGGAGAGCGTACTCCCGTGGCCATTATTAATGCTGCTGCTTCGGCTCGCCTTGCGGTTGGCGAAGCGCTAACCAATATTGCAGCCGCCCCTATTGCAAAAATCAATGAGATTGTGTTGTCAGCAAACTGGATGGCGGCGGCAGGTCATGGTGGTGATGATGCCGCTTTATATGAAGCGGTTAAAGCCGTGGGTATGACCTTGTGTCCCGCACTAGGGATTGCGATTCCGGTAGGCAAAGACTCTATGTCGATGAAAACAGTTTGGCAGCATCAGGGGCAAAACCGTGAAGTTTCTTCTCCCGTTTCATTAATTGTGACCGCATTTGCACCGGTGACCGATGCTCGTAAGACCTTGACGCCACAATTACGGACTGATCATGGCGATAGCGATTTGATTTTGATTGATTTGGGGAAAGCAAAAAATCGCATGGGCGGGTCTGCTTTGGCACAAGTCTATAGTGCCGTGGGGCGTCACAGTGCCGATGTCGATGATGCGCAAACATTAAAATCTTTTTTTGGGGCGATACAGTCGCTCAATGAGCAACGTTTATTGTTAGCCTATCATGATCGTTCCGATGGTGGTTTATTTGCAACTTTGGCCGAAATGAGTTTTGCGGGTCGTACCGGTATGACGATCAGTTTAGATGCGCTCGACGGAGAAACAAACGCAATTCTTTTTAATGAAGAGCTGGGTGCGGTGATTCAGGTTAGGCATCGGGATGTGGATACGGTAATGGATGTTTTAAAAGAGACAGGCCTAGGGCGTCACAGTCATATTATTGGCTCGTTAAATGAGGTACGAAAACTGTGTATCCGGCATCAGAAACGAACATTAATGAATGATGACATTCTTGAGTTGCAGCAGGTTTGGTCTGAAACAAGTTGGCGTATTGCGGCAATGCGAGACAACGCCGTATGCGCACAACAGGAATACGATGCGATTGCCTATGTGTCTGATCCGGGTTTGTCCGTCAAACTGAGCTATAACCTGGAAGAAAACATCGCGGCACCTTATGTGTCGATTAATAATAAACCTCGCATTGCCGTATTACGTGAGCAAGGCGTCAATGGCCATCTTGAAATGGCTGCTGCATTTGATCGCGCTCAATTTAGTGCGGTTGATGTCCATATGAGTGACTTACTTACAGGCCGTGTATCGCTTTCCCAGTTTTCTGGTTTGGTCATGTGCGGTGGTTTTTCCTATGGCGATGTATTGGGCGCGGGTCGGGGTTGGGCTTCTTCCATTCTGCACAATCCGCGAGTATTTGATGAGTTTAGTACATTTTTTCAGCGCCCAGACAGTTTTGGCCTGGGGGTGTGCAATGGTTGTCAGGCGATGTCTCAGTTGACGCAGCTTATCCCCGGTAGTGGGTTGTGGCCCCAGTTTGAGCGTAATCTTTCCGAACAGTTTGAAGCCCGTTTTACTTTGGTTGAAGTGGTTGAGTCGTCATCGCTGTTTTTTAGCGGAATGGCCGGATCGCGTCTCCCCATTACGATTGCACATGGTGAAGGCCGAGCTGAATTTGCAGATGGCACATTGCTCGAGGCGCAGAAAAAAAACATGGTCTCTTTACGCTACATTGATCATCAAGGTGCCATAGCAATAACCTACCCATCGAACCCCAACGGTTCTCCTGAAGGTATTACCGGGTTAACGACTGAGGATGGTCGTTTTACTATCATGATGCCCCATCCTGAGCGGGTATTCCGTACCATTCAAAACTCTTGGGCACCTGACGAATGGGCTGAAGAAGGTGCTTGGTTACGTTTGTTTCAAAATGCAAGGCATTGGTTGGGGTAGACTCGTTTCGGGTATATTTACTTCACCATGTTGGTTTTATTTGTCAGGGTGACTATCCTTTATCACTCATATCTTTTGCACAACGAAAGCCGACATCGGCCGTTTCTAATGTAGGCTCAGCAAATTGCCGTGTTGCACTTCTGAAAAAATAACTGATGGCATAGTGCCCCACACCGCCGCCGCCGCCACGTATGACCTTGGCCTGTTTACCAAATAGGTTGTTTTTCGTAGTGGACTTTGGATAAGCTTGGTACCAGTCTTCAACCCATTCCCAAACATTGCCAGAAAGGTCGTAGGCACCATAGGGTGAGCGATTTTTAGGGTAGGCTCCAACAGGAGCGACATCGTCATTCCAGGCCTCATCATCGCCCGTGTTGGTGATTTTAGAATCCCAGTGATTCCCCCATGGAAATTCCAGACCATTTTGACCTCTTGCGGCTTTTTCCCATTCGGCTTCAGTAGGCAGACGTTTCCCTGCCCATTTGCAAAATTGGTTCGCATCATACCAATTGACATCGCCAACAGGGAGCTGATCCAATTCAGCTATGCGTTGTTTGGCGGCATCAACCAGCTCTGGGTGTTGCATCGTCAGAGTATCAAGATCCAGTTTCATCGTGTTGGCGACAAAATCACGTATTTTATCCAGTGGCAAAGATTGAAGTTCTTTTAAAGAAATAGCATAACCATTCTCGTTCCAGGAATAGGGCCTTTTGTAACTCTTGCTCAAGACAAACGCTTTATACTGTAGATTACTGACTTCATAGGTGTCAATTTGAAATCCAGATAGCGTTATCGTCTGTTGAGGATGTTCGTCGAGGTAGAGTGGTGTCGCAAAACCATATTGTTCCTTGAGTCCTTCGGTGTCGATGCGGTTACTGCCTCTAATAAACTCGCCGGCGGGTACGGCGACCATAGCGGCATTCTTTGGCGAAATAGTCAGCTCGCTCAGGGCTGCTTTATCGGCAGCATGACGTTTTAGTATTTTTTCCAGCTCTTCTGAGTCACTATGACTACTGCAACTTGTTAATAACATTAATGCGCTAAGTAGAGTGACTAACCTCATGTATAAACCCTTTTTTATTAGATATTTAGCGTTGATTAACCCGTGTCTTTGGCACACCGAAAACCAAAACTATCATTTTTTGTGCTGGGTGCAAAAAAGGCGCGGTTGAATGTCGGCGCTGAGATACCGCATTTATAAAAGGAGCAATCAAACCACGATCCTCCCTTGAGTGTTTTATAGCGTTTGCCATAGCTTTCGGATAACGTTGTATTGCCCGGGTAAGCTTCGTACCATGATGCGGTCCATTCCCAGACATTCCCCGACGTATCGTGTAAGCCAAAAGCACTGACGCCCTCCGAAAAAGAGCCCACTGGTGTCGTGTCACCAAATAAACCAATTGCTTCCCATCGTACAGGGGTGTTTGATTTTCCAACTGAAAATTGATTCCCCCATGGAAAAATACGAGCATCTAAACCTCGAGCCGCTTTTTCCCATTCGCTATCTGTTGGTAAGCGTTTTCCTGCCCAGCGGCAGTAAGCATCGGCATCAAACCAGCTGACATAGACGACAGGGTGATCCACCTTGCCGGGTGGATAGGTGCGGTTGCGGAAATGACGGGGTGATTTACGCTTGGTTTCGTTGTTGAATTTAGCGTATTGTAGGTTGCTTACTTCATATTTATCAATTAAATAGGCATCTGTATTGGCGGCATGCTGCGGGCCTTCATCAGGTTGTCGGTTATTGGTGCCTTTGATAAAAGAACCCGCCGGAATGGCGATCATTTCGTTGGGTTGATCCCCTAAACGAGATTGTTCATAATACATAGGCAAACTCATACCCAGCGTGGCGGATTTTTCGTTGTTCTGAGATGAGTCAGTCACTACGGGTTCTTTTTCAATGATTTGTTTCATGTTTTCTCGTAGTTGCATCACATTATGGCACTGTAAACATTCATTTCCCGCTTCAGCAAAAAGCTTGGTGACATCAACCCCGTCAAGGTGGCAACTGATACAGCGCTCCTGGTGTGAATGTATCGCAGGTTCAGCAATGTTTTCAATTTTTTTGGCCTGCGCAATGGGGGGGATTAAAACAAGGCTAACCCATGAAAAGATGACGAGGACAATCGGTTTAAGAAGCAACGGATGGGTATGGGCTCGGCTATTCATTTTATGGTTTGTGATACGATTAAACTGATAGAATGGGACAGAGGCTGTATGTTAGGTTATTTCTGTTAGAGAATATACCATTTTGCTTGCTTATTTATCCGTATGCTGCGTTTAAACAGACAAGTAAAAAGGTCTGTTTTCGTTTTGAATGGCCTTAATAATATACTGTAACTTTTGAGGCACGTCTGAGTTGCCATCAAAAATGCAGTTAAATCAAGGTGGGTTTGTGACAACACTTTTAAGTAATATGCCTATTTTTGGTGGTGTCAGTGACAAATTATTACAATATTTGCTAGATCATTGCCCACGAAAAAAACTTTCAAAAGGAGAGTATTTTTTTCATGAAAATGAGGCAGCAAAGACAATGTACGTTCTTCAGTATGGTCAGGTCAGGGTAGAAAAGCATTGGCATGATAAAGTGATCGTTATGGGAACGCTGGAAAAAGGAGATTGTTTTGGTGAGATGGCGCTGATCGATCTCTATCCTCGTAGTGCTTCAGTGGTTACGCTTGAAGAGAGTGAGGCTTTAGAAATCGAATCTGCTTTGCTCGCGACCATCTATGAGCAGGATCAGCAGGCGTTTACCCTTATCTATATGAATATGGCTAGAGAAATCAGCCGACGTTTGAGAAAGGCGGATCAATTGTATTTTGAATCCAGTATGAAATACAAAACAGGTGATCATGAGGCTCGCGTTCAGTTTGTCTGATCGTTTCAATGACCGGAATGAACGAGAGCCAAATTAGCTTGGCGAATGGCACACTCTATTTTTTTTTTGCTGGCACGCCAATCATGAGTAAGACGAGCTTCTTCCAGCGCATTTTGAATAGACAGCAGGATACGATCATTAGGTAAAGCGACCAATGTTTCTGGACTTTGCTTTAATATCCGATGTGTTTGCTTTGGTCGTGATTGCGGTTGACGATGGATTGATGGAAAATTTAATAGGGTGCCCATATTAGTAAGCCTCATTCTGTTGTTTTGTTGTAATGCTACAACGGTACAAAATGGAGAAAATAGCGAGACACCGTTCTCATAGGCGGATAATAAATGGCTCTTGAAGTCTGTTTCTGTGAACTACAGCGCTTTTTTAAATAAATGTAATGAATCAGAGTGTAAGTTATATCAGCACAAATAAAGACTTGGTCTCTTTTTGTGGTCGGTTAAAAAATAGTGAATGGCTTGCTGTTGATACCGAATTTAAGCGCGAAAGTACCTATTTTCCATTATTATGTTTGATTCAAATTGCAACCGAGTACGAAATTGCGTGTATTGATGTACTTGAAATAGAAGATCTTTCATCTCTATATCCTGTTTTGCTTGATCCCTCCATTGTTAAAGTTATTCATTCAGCCAAACAGGATCTGGAAGCATTCTATTGTAGTATGGATTCGGTTTTAACCCCTGTTTTTGATACCCAGATTGCCGCTGCTTTCTTAGGTGATCAAGAGCAAGTTGGTTATGCAGCTTTAGTGGAAAAGTATACTGAAGTCAGGTTAGCAAAGACGCACACCCGGGCGGATTGGTCGAAACGGCCATTGGCACCTGCGTTATTGGATTATGCGGCCGATGATGTTAGATATTTAGGCTTTATCTATGAAAAGCAAAAAAAAGCGTTAAATAACATAGCACGGTATGCTTGGGCGCAAGAAGAGTTTACCTTGTTAACCTCCTTGCATCATTATGCGCCTGATCCGAAAACAGCATGGCAACGGATTAAACGAGTGGGACATTTGGATGTGCAGCAGCTTGCGTTATTGATGAGTCTGGCTTCATGGCGTGAAAAAGAAGCGATGGAAAAAAATAAACCACGGCAATGGATCATTAAAGATCAAGTGTTAGTTGATCTCGCGTGCTCATCGGCACAAAATAGCGTCATGACCAAAGTACAAAATTTATCTGATACTTTATATTATCGTATCAAGTCCGAGTGTTTCATGGTCCAAAAAAATGAAGAAGTGCTCGCTCAAGATGCGCATAATACACAGCCTGTGACCGCACAGGAAATGTCTCATATTGCAATGTTACAAGCTTTGGTTAAGGTTCTTGCAACTCAGTTGCAATTACCTCCGTCACTATTGGCAACGCGCAAAGAAATAAAGCAATTGGTGCGAGGAGAACGGTCACTGCCTTTGTTGCAAGGCTGGCGTAAAACCGTGATTGGAGAACCGTTGCTTGAGCGCATTCAAGACACGCCTGATTTGAACTAGTATTTTATATTGATGTTATCTATTATCATTCCCTGTTTAAATGAAGTTCGATTGATTCCGGAATTATTACGCTGTCTGGATCGGCAGCACGGTTCTATTCAATTTGAAGTATTACTCATTGATGGTGGCAGTCGTGATGGCTCATTGGCTGTCGCGTTTCAACTTAAATATCAGCTAAATTACGATCTCAGACTGCTGTCCTCGAGATCCAGTCGAGCAATTCAAATGAACTATGGTGCACTTCAGGCTAAAGGGGATGACCTACTATTTTTGCATGCCGATTCGATACTATTGACACCGGATAGTTTGCAGCAAGCGGCACAGCATATGGAACAAAAAAGACAGCTCAAAAAAAGTATGGCGGGGCATTTTGCCTTGCGTTTTAAGCGGGATCAAGTTGATCATGCCGTCGCCTATTATTTCTACGAAGCAAAAACACACTTAAACAACCCCGACACAATTAATGGCGATCAGGGTTTTTGGTTAAGTCAGAATTTTTTTAATCAATTGGGTGGGTTTGATGAAACTTCATCTTTCATGGAAGATGCGCGTTTAGCCAAAAAAATATTTGAGCAGGGCGCGTGGACGACATTACCCGCCTTGCTTGAAACTTCGGCAAGAAGATTTGAAACTGAAGGGCTTAAGCAACGCCAGGTTCTGAATGCTCTATTATGTGCTTTCAATCATATCGGGATGAGTCATTATTTTGTCAAAGCGGGTAGCGCATATCGTGCTCAGATGTATACGAAGCGGCTGAATTTATATCCCTTTTTTAAATTAGCGCATAATGTCAGTCTAGAATATGGCGTCATAACCGCATTAGCACGATGGTATGCTACGGGTAAATATGTTGCATCCAATGCCTGGCAGCTTGCTTTTGCTCTAGATTGCCGGAAAAATCAGCGTAGAGGTTTGTCACCAGGTGAGGGTGAGCTGTCAATTTGGAAAATTTATAGAAAAACGGTGCGTTACGGAGTTGAATCGCGGTTGGGTTATGGCATCACGGCAGTGCTTACATTCTTCTGGTTTTATATCACATTGGGTCTTATGGGGTTGCGATCACTTAATAATAAATAACGACAAGCTATTTTGATCAACATGGTTACTGAAAATGATGTGGCCTGATATCCCGATAAGCCCTTGGAACAAAGTCAACTTTGGTTTACCTGGTATGCTTTCATCTCGGTATGACGGTCTACAAAACACCTTGATTATCCCTGATGCCTACATTTTAATATCAATTAATAAGATTATTCATAACACGACACCATTAGGTGAGGAAGCCGATGGGGAAGTCCATATTATCCGCGATAGCCAAGAACTTATTGCTGGTTTTTCTTATACTTACTTTTAATTATTTTATTTTGGCTTGATAATTGCTGAATAGTATTTGAATGTCTAAGCAATATTTTTTTAGTTCTAACAAAAAAGGAAATCGATCCATGGATGATATCAACCGAGAAAACTTGTTTTATATTGAGCGAATATTTCGCGTTATGATTGGTATACTCTGTTTACCTGTTGCGTTTATGATTCTTCCTAATACAACCGCGTTTGTATTACTTATTTCTCTCTCTCTGTATCTGTTGCACACTGCCTTGCTTAAGTGGGATCCATTCTACTTTTTTATTGAAGTGACTTTACGGTTGTTTATACTTGCGAGAAGAAAAGTTCATGCCTTTGATGATAATGCAAACGTGGTAACGTATGCCTAACTTCATTTGTATTTTGTAAGTCATTAGGGAGTAGCACTGCTGTTCCCTGTTTATTCTTTATTTTTTGGGAACGAACTTATGGCGTGCTACGGATTGCAAAGGATAGGGCTTCTCCTTCCTTATCGCTGGTACAGTAGACGCTGTGCCAATTGCAATTCGTGATGCTTCTTTGCGGTAATAAAATGAGATCTCCCGCCGAAAGTTGATAAGCATAACCTTGAGCTAGTAATTGCTGGGTAAAGCTTGGACTTTGATTGATAAAGGCCTCTAGTGGGTCATTGTCCTGTTTATCCAGGTCAGCGCTCAAAGCGTCCGGGTTTTTAA
The DNA here is from genome assembly GCA_964421045.1 of uncultured Chromatiaceae bacterium. Lineage (GTDB taxonomy): Bacteria > Pseudomonadota > Gammaproteobacteria > JAADHS01 > JAADHS01 > JAADHS01. The sequence continues at coordinate 8,731 of CAYQVF010000026.1, read as the reverse complement.
CTAAATGGCTTAAAAACGAAATAAACTCCGGCTTGATTTCACCCGCCAATAGATTCAGTTTTTTTTCATCTTTAAAAAATAAAATAATTTCTTTAACTAAACTTTTTTTGGCTAAGCTAATCCAGACGGTTTCACCGCTAAGTTGTGCATAGACGACACCAAAATGGCCGGGTTCTACATCTTGGTGGAATTGCGCGCCTCCTTTGGGTGCATTGAAATAAACAATACGTTCGACATAGGCGACTTGATCAATATCGAGCAAAGATTGTAAGAGTGCCGCCAATGGCTTATTTTGGCTAATGAGGACAGACTCTGGAAATACCGCCTCGGTGAGATTTCCAGCATGGTTTTGGCGCTGAAAATCTTCGGCAACGTTTTCATACCCGGCGATACCGAATGAAAAACGCAGACGAAAAGAGGGGTCTTCTTCAATGAACGATAACCAGGAGAGTTTGATCCATAAATTTTCAGCAATCACCTCACCCTTTTGCAGTACATCAAATTCCAGGGTGACGATTTCCTGAGGATCCGCTTCATCTTCCGTTGTCGCTAACATATCATATACAGGTAACAGTCGTTCGCTATAATAGGGGGCATCAAGGAGTTCATCGCAGGCTTTGCCATTGATAATCTGACGGTAGAGTGCGTGCGAATGACGGATTTTTTCCTGAAAATTGACCCGCTCAGCCGTAATATAGCCTGGTAAATAGAGAGCCTCTTGGCTTTCCCACACTTTTTTGGCCTGCTTAATATCAAAGGATTTGATCGGCGTATTGAATGAGGCGACCCAGGCAACTTGATATCCTCTGCGTTGTAGCAAGCGTGGCGGTTCGCAGCCTTTTTCATGAGCGATAACGGTCGCTTTTTCTTTAGACGTTGCGGCAGGTGCAATAAAATGAAGTGGATGAATCGTTTTTTTGAGCATAGGCTTAAGCATAACAAATTTATTAAAATATCGTGAATCAAAAATATAAAATGCTCTATACAGAAATTGACCGGTGTATGCTCAGGGATCAACACGCTTTTCGGCAACGTCTGAAAAAAGAAACGACGACAAAAGATACAACGGCCTTACAAAAACTCAAAGAGGCCATTACCCGGTCACAGCGGGAGTGCGAGATGCGCCGTCAGGGGGTGCCTGCCATCACCTATCCCGAAGCACTGCCGGTATGTGAAAAACGAGCAGACATTGCGCAGGCGATCAAGAATAACCAGGTCGTGATTATTTGTGGCGAAACGGGTTCAGGTAAAACCACCCAACTACCTAAAATTTGTCTGGAACTGGGCCGAGGAATTCAGGGCAAGATTGCGCACACCCAGCCACGACGGGTTGCCGCGCGCAGTGTTGCTGCGAGAGTTGCGGAAGAGCTGGGGAGCACACTTGGCGAGTCTGTGGGTTATAAAGTTCGTTTTAGTGACCATACCAGTGAAACCAGTTATGTAAAATTAATGACCGATGGTATTTTACTGGCTGAAACGCAAGGGGACCGTTTCCTTAATCAATATGACACTATTATTATTGACGAAGCGCATGAACGTAGCCTTAATATCGATTTTTTGCTGGGTTATCTCCATCAATTGCTCCCCAGGCGGCGTGATCTAAAAGTGATTATTACCTCTGCGACGATTGATCCACTACGATTTTCTAGCCATTTTTTTGATGCACCGATCATTGAAGTGTCAGGTCGAAGTTATCCCGTAGAAATTTTATATCGCCCTCAACTAGAAGCAAAAGAGGGGGCTCAAACTCGTGATTTACAGCAAACGATATTGGATGCCGTCGATGAAATTTCTGCTTTATCTAGAGGCGATATTCTCGTTTTTTTGAGTGGTGAACGCGAAATTCGAGAAGTCGCTGAAGCTTTGCGCAAACACCATCCCCCGCACACCGAGATTTTGCCATTATATGCGCGGCTTTCTGCAGCAGAGCAAAATAAAGTATTTCGTTCTCATGCCGGGCGACGGATTGTGCTGGCAACTAACGTTGCTGAAACCTCGTTAACTATACCGGGAATAAAATACGTCATCGATCCAGGAACGGCAAGAATAAGTCGGTATAGTCACCGTAGCAAATTGCAACGGTTGCCGATAGAACGCATTTCACAAGCTTCAGCCAATCAACGTTCAGGACGCTGTGGGCGAGTTAGTGCCGGAGTTTGTATTCGCCTTTACAGTGAAGAGGATTATATTAATCGTGATGAGTTTACACTGCCAGAAATTCAACGGACTAGTCTGGCGGCCGTTATTTTACAAATGAAAGCGCTGGGCTTTGGCGATATTGATCAATTTCCTTTTGTTGATCGCCCCGATTCAAGAATGATTAAGGATGGCCAGCAAACACTATATGAACTGGGGGCGTTGGATGCGTTCGGAAAACTCACTCATATTGGACGACAACTCGCCAGGCTGCCTATTGACCCGCGCATTGGACGGATGGTTCTCGCCGCCAATGAAGAGTCTTGTCTCACTGAAGTGCTGATTATTGCCGCTGTACTTGCTACGCAAGATCCCCGGGAACGCCCACTTGAGGCACAACAAAAAGCGGATGAAAAACATCGAACATATAAAGATGAACGCTCCGATTTTATGGCTTTTTTAACGTTGTGGAAAATTTATCACGACAATAAAAAACATCTTAGTGCCAATAAACTGAAAAAGTTTTGCAAGTCGGAATTTATTTCCTATATGCGGATGCGTGATTGGCGTGATGTACATACACAGCTCACGATGCAAGCGACACAGCTGGGGTTAAAGTTGAACGAGACTCCAGCAGAGTATGCCAATATTCATCGTTCTTTATTAACCGGCCTGCTCAGTTATATTGGGCTTAAGCAAGCGGGACGAGAGTTTCTCGGTGCCCAAAATAAAAAAATTCAAATATTTCCCGGTTCTGCTTTATTCAAAAAAAGTCCTAAATGGATTATGGCCGCTGAGATCGTTGAAACAGCTAAAATATACGCCAGAGTTGTCGCCAAAATAGAACCTGAATGGCTAGAAAAAGCCGCAGCGCACTTAATAAAACATAACTACAGCGAGCCACATTGGGAGAAAAAACGAGCGATGGTGATGGGCTTTGAGCGTCTGACACTATATGGTTTGACACTGCTGGAAGAGCGAAAAATTGACTATGCAACAGTGGATGGAAAACTTGCCAGAAAAATATTTATTCAATCGGGATTAGTGACCGGAGAGTTGCAAAGCAAGCTTGCTTTTTTCAACCAAAATCAGGCTTTGATTGCTGAAATTAAAGATTTGGAGCATCGTTCTCGGCGGCAGGATATTTTGGTTGATGAAGAGACTTTATATGCTTTTTATGATCAAAATTTACCGCTGACAGTTTGTGATCGGCGGTCACTGGATAAATGGTTTAAAGGCGCAAGTTCGACGCAGCAACAAGCCTTGTTATTAACAAAAGACGATGTGTTGGCTAAAGACGAGAGTGCGGTGAGTGATACAGATTATCCACCTCATTTTATGTTTCAGGATTTAAAAATGCACTTGCAGTATCATTTTGAGCCTGGGCATGAGTTAGATGGTGTGACTGTTGAAGTGCCATTCGGCTTATTAAATCAGCTTTCGACAGGGCCATTTGAATGGCTGGTGCCGGGCTTGTTAAAAGATAAAATTGTTGCCTTGATCAAGGCACTGCCTAAATCGTTACGTAAAAACTTTATTCCCGCTCCCCAGTTTGCGGATGCATGCATCGACACTATACAAACAAAAAAAGGCTCTTTGCTGACCGCGCTCAGTCAGGTTTTGTTAAAGATGACTGGGGTTGAGGTATCTCCTGCCGATTGGCGACCTGATGCAATAAGTCAACATTTGTGCATGAATTATCGTGTCATCAATCCATCTGGGAAATCGGTGGCGATGGGGAGAGATTTAGCAGCATTACAACGCCAACAAGGGCAGGCTGCGGCTCAATCGTTTTCTCAAACAGAAGTCACCGGTTATCCGATTAAAAATATGACAAACTGGGACTTTGCTGTGCTCGATGAGCAGGTAGAAATTGAGCAACAAGGTGCTCGAATTATCGCTTATCCAGGCTTGTTTGATGAAAAAAACAGTGTCACACTTAAATTATTTGATACGGCTGAAAAAGCGCAACAGGTGACGCAGCTTGGGCTGCGACGTTTGTTTATGCTCAATTTAACAGAGCGCCTGCGTTACATTGAAAAAAATATGCCAGACTTGCAGCGCAGCTGTTTATTATTTTCCAGTGTGGGTACCTGCCAACAGCTAAAACAGGACTTGGTACATGCGGCGGTTGATGCAGTTTGTATTATCGTGGGTGAAAAGGTGCGTAACAAAACCTCATTTGAGGCACGTCTTGAGCAGGCAAAAAAAGAAATTATTGCCTGTGCGAATAAGCTGGCAACACAGGTTCACGCGATTTTAATTGAATATTACGCGGTCAATGCCCGGCTTGGAAATATGAATAAACCGGCATGGGAAAATGCAATAATAGATATTCGCAGACAATTAAGTGCCTTGGTGTATCTGGGTTTTGTTAGTGCAACGCCGGAGGAATACTTGTTTCATTTCCGGCGTTATCTTAAAGCGATGGATAAACGTTTGGATAAACTTAATCTGGGTATTGTCCAGGATGAGCGCATCATGACGCAGTTTATTCCTTTGTTGATAAGGTATGAAGAGCTGATTAAAGAGGGGCGTCCATGCTTGTCTATCCATAATGAATTACAGCGCTATCGATGGATGTTAGAAGAATTAAAAGTCTCGTTGTTTGCGCAAGAACTAAAAACGGTAATACCCGTTTCCGTTAAAAGGCTGGATAAACAATGGGAGAAAATCATTAGAGCTATGGCTCTAAAGACATGAAGGACAATTTCAGTCATGAACTCAACCTCGTCAACCGAGGAAGAAACGCTAAACACCGGTCAAGAAGCCCATTGAACAACGTTCAACGAGCAATGGATATGGTACGCAGTAGTCGCAATATTAAAAAACTAAATCTGACCAGCAACATAGAAGCCAGCGCATTAGGTGAATTCAGCAAAAAGGCAAAGATTATCGCCCCAGGCATCATCGCCCTGGATTTAGGAGTACGAGCCTATGATGTCAATGAAGTGTATGAACAAGGCGGTGATTGGGAGCGAGCGGCGTTTGTTGAGTCGATGGGGTTTGCTTTTAGTGTAACTACAGGAGTTGCTTTAATAAGAGCAGGAGCCACTATTGCTTTATTAACAACCCCGGCGGGTTGGGTGGCCTTAATCGTTACAACGGCTGCAGCATCCTTATTTATGAATAAAGTAGGAAAAAATAGAGGTGATGAATTGTATGATGAAGTGAATAAGTTTATGGAGACTAAATAAAAATGGGGTTGATCGTCTATTCAGTGATATTTTCATCAATGATTGTATCGTGGATATTATTTTTTATTATTAATATAAAAACCGTTCGAAGACTTAGAAAGAATCCAATTACTAAAAATGAATTAGGGTTTCATCTTTTTTGGGGATGGTATGCGCTAAATATATCTGAAACATTGTTGTTTTCCAAAGAATGGACGATAAGGCGAAGAAATAGCTCCAATGGTTACATGTTCGCTAATTATGATTTAGTGCATCAATACACCACGCCATTTGAAAAAGTAATATGTAAATTATGTATTATTTTAAGTTTGTTTTCAGTGCTAGGTTTACTAACAATTGAAATATTGTCGTATTTTGGTTTTGATATTTTAGATTACTAATGAAAAATGTTTCTATTTGAATCAGAGGTGTTTTTCAAAAGCAACATCAGGTTAAAGAGTGTGTAATTTTCGGTTTGTTTTGGCGCACTTCGTTTAAGTGCAGTGGCTGAAATGAAAACCCAACGTACGGAATTTTAGAGAGGGCACAGGAAAAGTAGATGAGGGTGAAACTAGGAACCCGCTGCATAATCGAAAGGGCCAGGTCGGAAACTCTTCACGTAAGATTGTGCGCCTGGTTCTACTCGACTATATGCTTTCGCGAACATCTTCTTATCCGATTGACAGTTGACATTAATCTACCCATCTATCAAGATACACGAATGGATACAAATCTTACGCAACAGATAGCTCGAATTATTATCATCATTCCATAGGAATGGTGGGATTTTTGATGCGTTTATAATTTATCAGACCCGCCCAAGAGGCGGGTTTTCTATTTCTGCCTCATGGGGTTAGTCTCAGTTAATGGAGGTAGTATGAAGAAAATAGTAGTTTTCGGTAAACCCGGTAGTGGTAAATCCACTTTAAGTAAAAAACTGGCATCAGCTACAGGCATAAAATTGCATGCATTAGATTCAATTGTATATAAAAAGAATGGCGATCTGGTAGATCGAAAGACGTACGATGAGGAACATGAAAATATACTATTATCTGATAGTTGGATTATTGACGGTTTTGGGCCAATTGAGTCATTTTATAAACGACTGGATGTAGCTGATACATTGATCTATATAGAATTGCCATATGTTATCAGTTATTGGTTTGTGACAAAGCGATTGTTAAAAGGGTTAGTTATCAAGCCCGAAGGTTGGCCTGATGGTAGTTCAATTTTGAAAGGAACTTTGGAAAGCTATAAAGTTTTAAGACTTTGTCCAAAATTTTGGAATGATAGTTTTATGCAAAAACTTGAAAAAATATCGACTAATAAATCTTTACATGTAATTCGATCGATTTCTGAATTAAATAGCTTTGTTGACAAAAACGTGAAATAAAAAACCGCTTGTTTTCTCCTTAACTTAGCTCGTTGTTATGTGTAATACGAAAAATGCCATTTAACAACACAGAAATTGATTATTTTATTTCAGGTCTAAAAGATAGAAGGTGGACTGTAAAGGGTAATAATATTTTATCTCCAAGTGGGGGATTGTGATTTTCTGATTCACGCTATAACGTGTTGGAGTCCTATGGATAGGGAAGTACTAGCTAGTTAATTTAAAGTTTTGTAACCTTAATTCGGAGTAGTTTCAATTAATTCGGGAACAAGAAATTCGAAATATAATGTAAGGGAGCAATAACTTTATCTTTAACATTGGTGATTTATGTAATGAAATCTAAAGAAATTATTAATGGGTTTATTAAGTGGGAAATAGCTATAGTCAAAATTTCTTTTGTTTTTTCATGTGCTCTGTCAATTGCTAGTTATCTTTTCATTTTAATTTTTTCACTAAATGGAAGTTTAATAGATTCCATTAAAATTCTCATTATTGGGTTTGTTGGTTTCACCTCTCTTTGGACCACAATTAATATTGTGGTATCTATATTGAAAATTATTAAAAATATTTCAACAAAATCTGGACACCTATAAATTGAGTTCATTGATCAAAGTAATGAAACATAATAATGCGTTCAATCTGACTCCTAGAACTCGCGTTTTTTTGCAAAAAACGCAAAAAATCGTCTGTTCTCGAAACCCTTAGCTCTGCATTATATTACTTGGTGTTGATTATTGTACTTTTAAATATATGACATAAACCATATATTATTAACAAGTAGAGGCTGTGGAGTTGTGGTTGTTCAAGGTTTAGTGGATATAAAAGAGGGTAAAGAGCAAGTTTCTGACGATGTTAAAAATAAATTGGGTATTAAAACTTGAGAATTTTATCAGCCTATGCTGATTATTCAAGCAATAAAATAATATTAAAATGACGAAGCTGTACCTCACATTAGAGAATAATCCATTTCATGTATAATTGTACATATAGAAACATTACCTGATAACCCTTCATGATCTTATAGCAGTCTAATCTTTTTATCATGCATGATGAATATTAGGAGCACTACGTCTGCATGGATGCAGGAGGCGAAAGTCGAGACATTCATTCACGTAACCTTATGAAGCCGTGTGATACCTTCTTGATCTAAAATACAAACATAAAGTAATCTGCATATAAATTGATACCGCAATAGTAGGGATGAGTGTTATTATATAAAACCATTGAGTTCCCTTTTTTTTATCGACTCCAGTTTAACTGATAAAATTAAGTTGAGGCGAAGGCTCAATGAGTATCAATAAAATCAGCATTGGCTCATAATACCTTGTCAAAAAAAGGTCAATGTGTTTTATTTAGACGTTATATTAAAAAGGAGATTGACTCATGGAACGACCAATAACAATTAAATCAGTAATAGTTATATATGTTTTATCGATAATGTTAACGATACCAACATTGTTAATAAATGCACGTTATGCACCAGAAGAACAGTCTGAATCTTTAATTATTACTTTGGGTTTAATATTCATGATACCGTATTTAGTCATAGGCTATTTTATGTATAAACAAAAAAACTGGGCAAGAATCATATACACTTTTTTTGGTTTACTTAGCCTTTTCCCCTTAATTACACCTACTCAAGAAGGTATAAATCATATTAGTGTTTTTTATTTAAATTGGCTTCAAACATCTTTAATGGTTGTAATGGTCATTTTACTTTTTATGCCTAAATCTAATACTTATTTTAGAATATAGCTTAAAAATATAACACATATAGAGGTTTTCATAATAGAGTGAAAGAAGATCCATTTGTAGCTAAAAGTATTGTAAGTGTAGAAATTTATGAAATCAGTTCAGTAACAACTGATAAATTATTTTATTTTAGATTGAATGATTACCATAACAAGAAGTTTCAGAGAATTAAAAATACAGCGGTTGAACACTTGAACTAGACGTTAGGGCGATAAAAAAATATGTCAGAAGTTATTGGAATTGATCACATTTATATTACAGTCAGTGATATTGA
>CAYQVF010000025.1:0-38588 GCA_964421045.1 uncultured Chromatiaceae bacterium | reverse complement strand
ATACGTAACAGTTAACAGAAGACGTACTGCCAGCCAACTGGCGGGACAATCCCCCCGCCAGATTTCACCATGACTATCGGTGATGAATGGCTATCAACCTCAGAATCGTTGATACTGACAGTGCCCAGTACCGTGGTTTCTCAACAGATTAATTTATGTGTGGCTCTATAGGGTCAAGTCGCCTTGTTCTAGCTCTTGTGACATCGCTTTAGCTGCTTTTTCCTGAGCAGATAAAAGTTCAGGCAATATTTTTTTAGCTTTGTCCATGTTGCCCTTTTTAGCTAATGACTCTATTTCAATTGCTACTGTATTCAGTTGGGTTGCACCGAATTGCGCGCTGCTGCCTTTTATCGAATGCGCGGCTTGTTCTAGTGTTTCAAAGTCACATTGTTGTATAGCGTCTTCGATAAGATTGACATTGTTTTGTGTTGTTTTAGTGTATTGTTCTATGATAGGAGCAAGCTGATCAGAAAACAGGTGTTTCAGTTTATTAAAGACAATTAAATCCAAAATATCTGAATGTTTGGTCGCGCTTTCATTCTGATCTACTTGAGGCTTTTTTTCTTCAGTCTCGTTAATTACCGTTTTTATTTTGTGGGGCAACCATTTAACTAGCATGTTTTGTAGTGATTCCTGGTTTACGGGTTTAGCAATAAAGTCATCCATGCCTGCATTGATACATATATTCTGATCTGCTGGCATGATGTTAGCGGTAAAAGCGATAATGGGGGTGCGTTTAACCGCATGGTTATTTTCGTATGCGCGAATTTCTCTAGTCGCGACAAAACCATCCATTTCTGGCATTTGGCAATCCATAAAAATGAGGTCAAAACAACGATCAATGACCAGCTCTAAGGCTTCAAGACCATGGCTTGCTGGCGTCACCATACAACCATAATCATCAAGCAACGCGGTGGCGACCAGGATGTTTACCGGATTATCTTCTACTAGCAGTATTTGTGTGTTGCGGAACAAAACGTTCTTTCGCTTGCCGACTTTTATTTGCTGTAAAGTGTGGCGTGTGAGCAAGGGTCTATTTTGATTTTGTGATTTAGCTTTCCAAATTAGAGAAATAATTTGTGGTAATTCAGAGGGGTGGATGGGCTTGCTGAGGTAGCCATCAAACCCTATCTGTTTTAATTGTGTACCTTCGCTCTGGTCTAGTGATGAGCTTGCCAGTACCCTTGCACCCCTTGGCATTAGATTGAACTGAGCTATTTTCGCTGACAGGGTTTTACCATCCATTTCGGGCATTTGATCATCGGTAATAAGGATATCAAATGGTTCACCTTCCGTGATGGCTTGTTGCAGTACTTCGATGGCCTTTTGGCCAGATGGGACACTACAGAGGTGCATGTCTAACAAAGCAAGTTGTTCTATAAAAATAGTACGTGCAATTTTTGTATCGTCAACAATCAGGGTTTTAAGTCCCTTGAGGCATGTGTATTTTTCCAAATTGGCGTAGTCGGGTGCGGCCTTTTTATTTGCTCCTAGTTTTATGGTAACACTAAAGGTGGATCCCTTACCTTTTTGACTGGTAGCGTATATATTGCCCTGCATCAGGTTACAGAGTTGTTCGCATATAGCGAGCCCCAGACCTGTTCCACCGTATTTTCGAGTGGTGGAGTTGTCTTCCTGATCAAATTTGTTAAAAACGCTCTCCAGTTTGTCTTTGGTAATACCTATGCCGGTGTCTGTAATCGAAATTTGAAAAGAAATAAGATCATTGGCTTCTTGAGTTGATTCAATGGTGAGCAAAATGTAGCCTTGGGCGGTAAATTTAGTTGCATTGCTGAGTAAGTTTAACAAAATTTGGCGAACCCGGCCGGGGTCACCCATAACCCATTGTTCTGTCCCAGGTTTATAGCGCAGTAACATATCAACGTCTTTTTCTCGACATTTTATAGCCATGAACTCCGTTACTTCTTCGGCGAGCAGTTGTAAATCAAAGAGTACCTTTTCTAAATTCAGCTTGCCGGCTTCAATTTTGGAAAAATCTAATATATCGTTGATGATGGTTAACAGTGCATTGGCTGAATTCATCGTAGCATTGGCATAACTGCGCTGTTTGGCGGTTAACTGGGTGTCTTGTAATAAGCCTGTCATACCAATAATACCGTTCATCGGCGTTCTGATTTCATGGCTCATGTTAGCGAGGAACTCAGATTTATGTTGTGTTGCGGCTTCAGCAAACTCTTTTGCTTTCAATAAATCAAGTTCAACCTGTTTGCGTGCCGTAATATCCAAACGGGTACCGATCATCCGCTTGGGGGTGCCGTCTGCTTGCCATTCTACGGTTTTGCCCATATCCAGTACCCACACCCAGCGCTTTTGTTTATGCTGTATGCGAATTTCGCAAAAGTAGTTTTCGGTGTCGCCACGCCAGTATTTATTGAGTGCCGTTGCGGATATATCAAGATCATCAGGGTGCGTTTGACTTAACCAGGTTCCTATGTTGATCGGGGCTAATTCATCCAGGGTATAACCGATGATGTCACCCCAACGTTTGTTCACAATGGTTTCACCGCTTTGTACTTGCCAGTCCCAAATGCCGACGGCGGTACTTTCAATAATAAGTTCTAGTTGGGTGGTATTTTCTTTGAGTGCCAGTTCGGTTTTTTTACGTTCAGTGATGTCGGTGCGGATGGCGATATAACTTTTGGGTTTGCCATCCTCACCCATAAAGGGCACGATGGTGCTGTTTACCCAGTAAAAATGACCGTCTTTGGCTTTGTTGCAAATTTCCGCATGCCAGGTTTTACCTGCTGCAATCGTGCGGTACATATTGTGAAAAAAGAGTTTGTCGTGATGGCCGGAGTTGAGTATTCGATGGTTTTTTCCCAGCAATTCTTCGCGGTGATAACCACTGATTTCAGAAAACTTTTCATTGACGAAGGTAATCTTGCCTTGTACATCAGTGATCGCGACAATGGCATGTTGATTTAACGCAAATTTTTGCATGGCCAGATCCGCCAATACTTTTTTTGTTTCCTGGCTATTTTGTCGTTGTGACTGCTCAGGTTCCAGGTCTGTTTTTAATCGATGATTAAACGATTTACTTAATCGCCTTGTTTTATTGTTAGCCTTAGTTTCTTCCCGTTGATTTTTGTGACCTGCAGTAGCGATGACTACAACGAGTACGCCTGTTATCAGAAAAATGATTACCGTTACCTGTCTTTGTTTAAAAACAGTTGCGAAAACTTCATCTTGGTCTATTTCGCTAATGAGTCTCCACTTCACGCCGGGAAGGTTCACCGCTTTTTGTAGGCCCATAACGTGTTGATTGCGGGAGCTGGTGTAGTTAAAGATGATATTGGTATTTTGATTCTGCTGATGTTTAAATTGATTCGTATCAATATATTGTGTCAGTATACCGTTTTCTTTAGCCTTGTTAATCGGCGAGCGTAGCAAGCTATCTTCGCCTACTAGATAATGTGTTAAAGAATGGCTATTGATGTTTTTTGACATCATCTCAGTGATTCGATCCAATTTTATCTGAATAGCGAAGAGACCCACTGTATCGTTCCATTTATTTCGCATCGGTGCAATGAGAAAACCCGATAACAAACCACTGGATGGGAAATTGTACTCTAAGTCAGAAAAGAGCGCTTGCCCTGTTTCCAAACTGGTTTTGGCTGTACGGGCAAAGCGGGTTTTTGTATAGGATTCTGAAAAGAGATTAGTCCCCAGGTTTGATTCGCGGTTAACAGTGAAAAGAATATTGCCATTTTTGTCGATTAAAAAAAGATCATGAATGTAATCATAGTTGCGAGCTAGATTGATCAGATCCTGTTGTCGACTTTCTACCTGTGTTGTCCATGCACGGGTTTTAATATAGGTGGCAAGATTTTGCTCGCTGTTTTGAAAGTCTTTTTCTAAATTAATAAGAAATTCGGTATTACGCTGTTTTTTCGTTTGACTGTTGAGATCCATAAAGCGGTAGTCGAACCAATTGTTAATAAAAAGTACGTTGTCTATCGCATTTTGCTCTAGTTTTTGTGTGGCCTTGGCTGTCAAGTTTTTTACCGACTGATAGTCAGTTAGCCAGGCGGTGAGTGATAACGGCAGTAAAGCCAATAACAAAAGCCATAATAAGTGATGTTTAGAGGCGCAGTGAAGAGCAAGAGCAAAGGGTTGTTTGTTCACTATGAAATGTTTTCCATTACGATGCTAAAATGTGTGTCGGCAGAAATGTTGATAGCAACGGTGTCACTGCGGCCTTACCGTTCGGGTTTGCAGTTGTACCTTTATGTTTCATAAAAAATAGTTATCCATTATTTCTTGTTGTGCTCGCCTTAAATCGATTGAATTACCCTTTGAATAAGGCTAACGGTACGTTTTTGTTATTTATTAGTCCTTACATTGTAAGGAAATAGCTGTAGTTGTAATGTAAGGCTAAGGTTTTAATTATTATAAAATATAGTGTTTATATGGTATGGCTTTCTGTTGTTGAGCAGCCCCTAGCTGTGGGTGGTTTACAGTATGTGATGTTCGGTGTATCTTTTGCTGGGTGTTTTAAGACTAGGAATAACGTATATGGATCCGTGGTTAAAAGAAAACATGCACAGCATCATGATGGTTATTGGTGCTGCTAGTTTAGTGGGTGTTATTGCTATATTTGTGACCTATTTCGTCATTAAGCGACGCATTCAGAAAAAGAAAAACAGGGATGTTGCGTAGAAATTTTATTAGGATAATTTTTACCTGTTTTCCATTTTTGATTAAACAGGTTGGAGACGCGTAATGTACAAGCAAGCGGTGTTTTATTCTTTCTTTTCGATGATGGTGATTTTGCTTACCAGTTGTAGTTTGGGCATGAATGTCACAGGGAGTGCGGTGATGCTTAAAGGGGACCTTCCAGTGCAACCTTTGCCTGTTGAGCAGGTACAAATTTTATTGGAGACTGGAAATATAGATTACCAAGTTCTCGCATTGGTTAATGCCAGCGTTAGTTTGGCTGAACCTATGGATATTGCTATTGCTGAAGGCAAAGTGCTCCAGGAGTTAAAAAATCAAGCCGCCTTAGCGGGTGCAAATGGCATTCTTGAAGTGGTTCGCGAAGTGTTAGTGGGGGATGCCCTGATTTCTACAATGCGTTATGGAACAGTTGATGGTCATCGTCTTCTTGACCATAATGTTCTTGATCGTGATCGGCATGACCTAACACAAGCCCTACCCATAGACTATGGTTCAATCGATTCCAGTCGAACCTCTATCTCTCAATCTTATACGGTGTACTTTAGAGGTAAAGCAGTACGCTTTTAGCAGGTCGGCTTCTATAGGAGGCGGATACTGGGTTCGCTTACTGTGGCGATGTTTTTTTTGTTGCCAAATCGACTAAGTACTTCCCCTTATGTGTAAAACGAGTTGAAAATTTTCCTGGAGTAAATGACTTGATATTTGTTTTTGTTTGTGTAGAATGCCTGAAACTTTCTTCCTGAAATCAGACATTACGCAAATAGTACAGTGATGAATAAAGCATTTACAAAAAGAGAGCTCACATTTCAAAATGTTGTATTGCTGGGAACAGGGGGACTCAGTGCTGAAAACCGGCGATCGGGATTTGTTCCTGTGTTTTTAGATACTGAGCGTGCAGAAGTTCACCCATCTTGTTATGCCAATGGGCAGATAGCGAGTATTCATATCCTCGATGGCTTGCCTGAGCATTTAATTTTGGCCAATGAAGAATCGGGAGCGGTGAGTCAAGTAAAAAGAAGTGTCATACCCGGTTTTTTACGTAAAGGACAGTTCTATACTCGTGAAGAGGCCGCTGACGTGGTTCAAAATGAGCAGGCATGTCATGTAACCCAATTCCAATAGGCTAATTATCTTTGCAATTTTTAGCTTTGTAGGCGCTAGTCTATAACTTCTTTCGCTATTCTATGATTTTTTTATTATTGCACTGGTTTAGACGCTTGTTTCGTATCGGCGTTATGCCTGGTGCGCCTATGTTTTTGTCTCTATAAGCCGACGGTTGGTTAAGATAGGTAAAGTTTTATTCGGGTGTTACCCTCTGTATTCTAACGCATGCAACGCTGTTTCAATGCCTCGTGGTGGCTGATGACTCTGTTGCTGCATTCACAGAAAATTTCATTTGGTGTATCTTAATCATTTTTTGCTCCATTTTTTATCCAATGGTAGATTGCCCATTTTTCTTGTTCGTTGAGTTTGCCTCCTTTAGGCATGCGTCCCGTTGCAATCATAAAATACAATCGGCTTGTCAAAGGTTGTTTTGGTGTTACCACGGTTTGAACGCTGTCGTATGATAATAAATAAGGAGGGCGTCCGCTGTGACAGTAAACACAATGTTTACGAAAAACATTTTCAACTAACCAAGTGTAGGTCGGTTTAATGTCAGAGTCGATAGGTAAATTAGATGGCGGGGCTTGTATTTCAATGGTTTCACAAGAAACAACGAATACAAACAAAATGGTTAAAAAAAAGATACATGCTATTTTTTTCATAAACACAATGCTTTTAAAATAAATTTTAACTGAGGCCGGTTTGTATTAGGTTTTAGGTGGTTGAAACGATTTTTCGATGTTATTTTTTTGATTTTTTGATCGTTGTTGTTGTTTTATTTCTAGAGTATTGGAGCAAAAGAGTACTCGATAGCGTACAAATTTACAATCTTTGTTAAGTGTTAAGCTTACCTTGTTTGAAGGTGGGTGCTCTCAATGCGCATCGGTTTGACGCTCTAGAACAGAGTGCCAAATAGAAAAATTTCATCTCTATTTAAAGAATCGCTAAGACTGTAACAACAGACATGACTCAGCACCTATTAGTGCATTTCCGGGATAAAACACATCGAATTTAATTCGAAAGTATGGGCTGCTGAACCGCTATAAAAAACAAAAAATAGTCTTAATTATTTATTTTCATTATGGGGGTCGTAGCTCAGACCGAATTTGATCGTGTCCCGTTTTTTTAGGATGTCTGTTTAGTTTAAGATTAGACTTGAGTTCTTTTTTACTCAAATTGATTAGCCATTTAGTCATGTTGCCCTTGTTTTGTCCCCAACATTTTTGTTCAGTCAGTGGCTCGATTTGTGAGCTTAGGCGATCTTCGGTTCTTACTTTTTTTGCAATCTCTTTATCGCGATAAAATGTATCACGTGATACGTTCATGGCTTTGCAGGCCTTAGATACATTTCTTAATTTTTCAGCTAAATATCAAGTATGTTGTGTAGACGTGTTCGGGATGACTTGAACCATCGCAATATATGGCCTAAATCGTTGCTCGATTTCAGAGCGAAAGATATAAAAAAATAGTCATCAATATAGGTGGCGGAATATTTCAATATTAATTTGTTAACGTCCGTGCGAGACGGAGGAAGTCTCTGGAAAAATCATAAATAGACTCTATTGGGCTGGGAAATTAGACAGGCATTTTTAGAGTGACACATTAAGGCTTGAACAGGCTATGTTATGGGTTTATCCTGACTCAGCGGAAGGGAGGAAGAAAGCTCTGTTTGAAATTTAGATGGGGTAGGAAAAACGGTAGACACAGATGAAGTAAGTACTTATACTTACTTATTGTGTTTTCATAAATTTTACTGCGAATAATGGAAGCTGGGTTGAAGGCCGCAGGTGAGTTGACCATGAATTTATGGAGGAGGGAATGGGCGTGAAAACGAGTGTTTTGCAAGAGGGACGTGTTAGTCATACTTCTTTCCCTATTTCGATATGGCGATTATTACAACTCATCAGTGTTTCTATCGTGATTACTTGTATTGTCGGATTGTTTGTCAGGCCTGATCTCACTTTATTTTTCATATGGGACATGCTCATTCCAGTCGTCCCTTTATTGTTGTTTGTTGCTCCAGGGCTGTGGAGAAATCTTTGCCCTCTCGCGACATTGAATCAATTGCCACGAATGATGGGGTTGGGAGGTAGCCAGCGTGTATCGCCATGGTTTTTTGCGCACTGTGGCATCATTAGTATTGTTTTGCTTTTGACCATTGTTTCGTGTCGAAAAATTCTCTTTAACGATAATGCTGTTGCGCTTGCTTGTTTGCTGATTTTTATGGCACTTATGGCTATATTTATGGGTGTCAGATACAAGGGTAAAAGTGGTTGGTGTACCAGTTTTTGCCCAATTTTGCCTGTGGAGCGTCTATATGGGCAGGGTGCCTTTTTCGAAATTACTCATAGCCATTGTCAGCCCTGCGTAGGGTGTACGAAACACTGTGGCGACCTTAAATCTAAATTGCGAACTTCCCCGCCTGTACGAGATAGAGTGCCGATGACCTATCTTATGTTTTTTGCCAGTATTTTCCCGGGTTTTATCTTTGCCTATTACCTCGTGCCTGATCCAGTTATGTTGAATTGGTTGGAAATCGGGCGTATGTATGGCTATTTTTTAGTTTATTGCTTAATAAGTGCCAGTATATTTTTTTTAGTTAAGGTTTTATTTCGGGTTAGTTCAATAAAAATGACCATTTTATATGGTGCTGCTGCATTCAATATATATTACTGGTTTAATGCCTCGTTACTGGGTTCTCATTTTCCGTTAGCTTTTCAAAAGGAAGTCGATATCGCAATCCGTGTGTTGATTGGTGGATTGTCATTGTTATGGCTGGTACATGCTTATCGTAAGACCAGCCATTGAGTCGATGCTTTTGGGGTTGTTGTGTGTGTGTGGTGTTTGATCATTGCCTTATCCCCAGTTTAGGGTGTGAGCTGCGCTTTTTACATCCATGCAGACACAACGTAAGAGCGAGAGTCAAGAAGTTGCTAAGGCCAGCTTTGCTTGTGAAATTTAGCGACGGCGGCCGCCTCGTTTATTTTTAGGTTCTTCAAAATTGACACGCAGCGATTTACCGGCAAAATCTCTACCATTGAGACCGGCAATAGCAGCCCGTGCTTCATGGCCTTCCATCTCAATAAAACCAAAACCTTTGCATTTATTGGTAAAAACATCCATTGCCAGTTTGATGGAACGTACGGTTCCATATTCAGAGAAGAGCTCAGTAACTTCACTTTCATTGACAGAGGAGGCCAGATTGCCAACAAAGAGCTTTTTCATAAGTTGCATCCTTACAATTCAGGCGTACAAGCACAAAGGCATAAGCGCCAAGCAAAAAAAGCGTATTAAAAAGCCCTGGCTAGCAGGGCTTTAAATTACAAGATCTAAATTATTGAGGCTGAACTTGAGCAGCCTGCAGACCTTTAGGGCCGCTTTCTACTTCATAATTTACAGTTTGGCCTTCAGCCAGAGTTTTAAAACCGTCACCAACAATTGCGCGAAAATGTACAAAGACGTCTTCGCTGCCATCATTAGGGCTGATAAAACCAAATCCTTTTGATTCGTTGAACCATTTAACTGTACCGGTATTCATTGATATATATCCTCAAAACTAAAAAAACAAATAAAACAGCATGTCGATGACGCAATGAGGATTCAGAGAGGTGCCAAATGGTAATCTAAGAAAGCCAGCTATGAGTCAACGCAGGCGGATGCACTATAGCCTATTTCCGAGAAAAAATCTAAATTATTTTATAATGATTTTTTAATATCAAAATCACTGTCTAGATTTAACCTGGAACAGGGTTGTCAGGATTTCGTTTTTATCGTTGAGTTTTAGCAGGTCTGTTATTTCTTGTCGTGTTTTTGCTATCGGATTGTGCCCTTCTTCGTCGAGGCTTGGTGTGTGCTTTAGTTTTTGCCTTTTTCCCTCGTGATGGCGTTCTTTTTTCTCCTAGTTGAGTGGCAGGGACAGTATGGTTGGGTGTAAAACCATCGATTAATATGCGTGGTAATAATTTTCCAATCAAGTTTTCTATGTCGGATAAAATATCCACCTCGTCGGCACAAACCAGAGAAATAGCTTCTCCAGAGGCGCCAGCCCGACCCGTTCGGCCAATTCTATGCACATAATTTTCAGCCACATCGGGTAAATCAAAATTAATAACATGAGGTAATTCAGATATATCAATACCCCTTGCTGCGATATCAGTTGCGACTAGAATTTTTATTTCGCCTTTCTTAAAACCGGCCAAGGCTCGCGTACGAGCACCCTGACTTTTGTCGCCGTGAATGGCTGCGGCATGGATTTTTTTTGTTTCCAGTTGTTTCACTAAACGGTTTGCGCCATGTTTGGTTCGTGAAAAAACCAAGACCTGATCCCAGTTATTTTCCCGGATTAAATGGGCTAATAACCGGGATTTATCTTTTTTATCTACCGGATGTATGATTTGTTTGACTGTGGTAGCGGTGGTATTGCGTGGACTGACCTCTATTTCTACTGGATTGTGGAGCAGTCCTTTGGTTAACTTGCGAATGTCGTTTGAAAATGTTGCAGAAAACATTAAATTTTGCCGATTTTTAGGTAGTAAGGCTAATATTTTACGAATGTCATGGATGAAGCCCATATCAAGCATGCGGTCTGCTTCATCTAATACCAAAATTTCCAACTCGTTAAATTTGATGGTATTTTGATTATATAGATCTATTAAGCGACCCGGGGTGGCAACCAAAACGTCAACACCGCGTCGTAATTGCATCATTTGCGGGTTAATCTTAACGCCACCAAATACGACACTAGAACGCAAAGAGAGATATTTAGCATATTGTTTGACGCTCTCATTAACTTGGGCTGCAAGCTCTCGGGTTGGAGTTAAAACTAATGCTCTTACTTTGTTTGGTTTGGCATGCGGCCCTTTGACGAGACGCTGCAATAGTGGCAGGGTGAAACCGGCGGTTTTTCCTGTCCCTGTCTGCGCTGCCGCCATAACATCTCGCCCGGTGAGAATAGAAGGAATGACTTGAGTCTGTATAGAGGTCGGTTTTTCGTAGCCTTTATCGCGTAGTGCTTGTAAAAGAGGGGCAGATAAACCTAGTGAGGGGAACGTCATATATTACCTATATTTACCCCTGTTTGGTCTAAACCTAATGGGGGGAATAAAATGGTTGTGTTTGCAGAATATAATTTATTCATCTGATATTGCAACGAATCCAGTCGAGCTGGTTTTTTAATGGCGTAGTGTTGCTATTGAGCGCGCTTTGAATGTGTTTCTAGTGTTGTATTGAGGAAAAACTTATTTTGCCTCATTAACTCATTAAAATTTAGTGGTGGCCAGGGACAGAATCGAACTGCCGACACGGGGATTTTCAGTCCCCTGCTCTACCGACTGAGCTACCTGGCCATTGAGACGTGTACCGAGTGTAATGACTTCAATCTGATTTTTGATTTGTTCGTTTCAACGAAAGTCCGCTATTAAACCGATCTCAAGGCTCTGAGTCAAGGGGTAATGTAATTTATTTCTTTTCTTTAGGGCAATTTTGTCCTAAAACCCTGATTTCTGCCTGATGTTTGAAGCGGATGGTAGAATACATACTTTTGAATTGACTGAATATATAGGGATGTTGTCGTGTTAGGTTTTTTTACCATGGGAACGGTATTGTTATTGTTTTCGGCATTGGTTTTTTCGCAGGAGCATGAAAATCAATGTATTCATTGTCATGTGGAGCCGCCGCATTTGTCAGGAGACGAAGCATGCCAGACCTGTCATGGCTCAGCGTTTGATCCGTCTCATAGTAAGAAAAAGGTCGTCTTAGATCATCCTGTTTCTAAAATAAATAAATCGAGCGTGGTCTCTACGAATTTGTTGCCACCGGGTATGAGTGTTCCTATGTATTATCCGAAGTCTCGTTTAGGTGATGCTCCTAATGAAATGATCGTGATTCCGGCGGGTGATTTCATTCGTGGGACTAACGAACGGCTTGCTGATGAAGGGCCGGAGCATGTGGTCCACCTCGATGAGTATTTCATCGATCAATTTGAAGTGACTAATTTACAATACAAGCGTTATATTGATGATGCGGGACGGCGAGCGCCAGAGCATTTTAGCGAACGTCAAGTTCCTGAGGGCAAAGCGGATCATCCGGTGACCTTTGTTAGTTGGGAAAATGCGCAGGCTTATTGCCAATGGGCAGGAAAGCGTTTGCCAACGGATCAAGAATGGGAAAAAGCGGCCCGGGGTCTTGATGCGCGTACCTTTCCGTGGGGTAATGTGTTCGAGATGCACAATGCCAATACACCGGTGCGATGGGAGACTTTGGGTGAAGAGGGCGACACGTCTCCTGTAGGGGCTTTTGCCGCAGGGAAGAGTCCCTATGGTCTTTATGATGTATCGGGTAATGTTTGGGAGTGGACGGATGCCTGGTACATGGCGTATCCCAATAACATGCGGCAGACGGAAAACTATGGAAAAAAATATCGTACACTGAAAGGCGGGTCGTGGTGGGATTGTTCCTTTTATAAATGTGGAATTTCTGCTCCAGTTTATAATCGTAGTTTTTTTAATCCTAAAGTGAAAAATTCCAGTTTTGGGTTTCGTTGTGCAAAAGATGTTTAGAATGATGGCAGAAAAAGTGAAAAAAATAAGTCGGCTATTTTGGATTCTGCTCGTGTTGTTAGCTTTGGTGGCATGTAGCTCTGATGATCAGAAGCAAGAAGAGGTTTTGTTAGAACCGGATATGGCCTATGTTCCCTCTGGTTTTTTCATTATGGGAAGTAACAAAAAAGATGAAGCTAATCTACAAAAGGAATTTGGTTTTGTTGATCCGTTATTTGAAAATGAACATCCAGAGCGCGAGGTTACGTTAGCTGGTTTTCATATTGACTTGAGAGAAGTCAGCAATGCTGATTACAAAATGTTTGTCGTGGAGACAAAATATCCGGATCCTGTGGCCTGGATACAGAATGGCTACAACGTCCATTGGGATGTTCTGGAGCAATCGACGTTGCCGCGTTTGCAGTCTATAGCCAATGACTATTTTAAATTGGACAGGGATACATCGGTTATGTCTAAAGAGGCTTTACTGAAAGACATTGCGGCACTGCAACACCAGCGTGATCTGCTCCCGGTGATGGGGATCAGTTGGTATGATGCTTATAGTTATTGCCAGTGGGGGAAAAAGCGTTTGCCTACAGAACAAGAATGGGAGAAAGCGGCGCGGGGTTCACAAGGAAATATCTACCCATGGGGCAATGAGTGGCGTGAAGCGTTAACCAATACCGGGGAAAGCGGAGAACAAAAAACAACCTTGCTTACCGTGGGTTCTGTGAAAGGAGATCGTTCACCTTACGGTGTGTTGGACATGGCGGGTAATGTTTCAGAGTGGACGGATAGTTGGTATCGAGCTTATCCGGGTTCAGAGCATACGAGCGAAGCCTATGGCGACTTTCATAAAGTCATTCGTGGCGGGGGTGCGGGGGTGGGGCACTATGCAATCAGTACTTTTTTTCGGGCAAGCAAACGGGGGCATGCGGATCCTTCGTCGATGAGCACAGATGTGGGTTTCCGTTGTGCAAAAGATTGAGCATTGACGTTATCACGTGCCTATTTTTTAGGCGCTGGGCGGCACAAAGCCTTCAAGAACCGTGCCGCCTTCTTCGCTGAAAAAGAATTTTTCCATTTCAGTCTCTAGAAATTCCCGTGACTTGGGATCGATAGTAGACAGGCGATATTCGTTAATTAACATCGTTTGCTGGCTTAACCACAGTTTCCAGGCTTCTTTGCTTACATTATGGAATATTTTTTTTCCTAAGTCGCCGGGGTAGGGTACAAATTCTAGACCTTCCGCTTCTTTATTAAGTTTTACGCATTGAACGTTGCGTGACATATTATTCTCCATTTTTGATCCATTTATTCTGTAGTTGAATGAGCAGTTTTTTTGTGGGGGCTGCTAATCCTAAATTTAACGCTGTGTCTATATTGTACCAAGCGTACATATCTTCGGCTACATTGCTGTCGTAATCTTTTGTGCTTGCCAGGAGAGGTGTGATGTCTAAATGGAAATGAGTGAACGTATGTCGGAAACCTGGCCATATCTCTTTTTTTGTGATGTTTTTGCTAAGGTTATCAGGTGCTGAATCGGCTTCAGGAAAGCACCACAGCCCGCCCCAAATACCGGTTGGCGCTCTTTTTTCCATTAATATCTGATGGTCTGAATTATATAAAATTAAAAAAATAGTGTTGCGTACGGGACGTTCTACCCGTGTTTTAGGCGTGGGTAATCGTTCTTGTATTTGCTGTTGATGTGCAATGCAAAGTTGAGCAAGAGGACAGGATTTACAGTGAGGGTTTTTTCGTGTGCAGATTGTTGCGCCTAAATCCATAATGGCTTGCGTGTAATGTTGTGCCCCTTTCTTGGGTACGTGTTGTTCGGCTAAGAGCCATAGATGAGTTTCTATAGATTTTTCCCCCGGCCATCCTTCAATAGCATGGATGCGAGTGAGCACGCGCTTAACATTGCCATCAAGGATGGGATGAGATTGGTTAAAAGCAAGTGATAAAATAGCTCCCGCTGTTGAGCGCCCGATGCCGGGTAAGGCGATTACGTCAGCTAACTTTGTCGGAAATGATCCGTCATGTTGAGAGACGATGTTTTGTGCTGTGCGGTGTAAATTTCGCGCTCGAGCGTAATAGCCCAAACCAGACCAGAGTTGCAAAACATCATCAAGGGGGGCGGTAGCCAGTGTCTCGATAGTCGGAAAATGTTGCATAAAGTTTTCATAGTAAGGGATGACGGTGGTGACTTGTGTTTGTTGCAGCATGATTTCAGAAACCCAGACACGATAAGGTGTCGGGTTTTGTTGCCATGGCAGGTTGTGGCGTCCATGTTGATGAAACCAGGCGAGTAAGGGTTTATTGATGCTCATTATAATTATTATTTTAAGGTTTATGTGGGTATGGTACTCTTGGGTTATATTACATAATAAAAAATTGTTTTTAGTGATTATTAAATGTTTTATTCTAGTCGTCCTGATTAAAAGTAATTGCTGGGTCGTGATGTTTGAAATGACATGAGGAGTGGAGATGCCTATTGCAGATTCCTGTGTGCTGAAAGTGACGGCTCAGCAAACAAAAACACAAGAGGGTATTTTCTATTTTACGCGGTTTTCTTCGACAGACCGTGCTGGGAGAGCCTTGAAAATACTGGGTATTTGTTGGTTGATTGCGGGTGTTACCGTTATTATTCCACTTGCTCACTTTGTCTTGGTTCCTGGTTTTTTTATTGCAGGCCCTGTGATGGCGATAATGAGATACAAAGTGGATAAAGCGGCTGAAAAAGTGGCAGTACAATGTCCGGAATGCGGTCAAAATGTGGAAATTCAGATGGAAGCTCAAGATTGGCCCCCTCTGTATACCTACTGTCCAAAATGTAACGCTGGTGTGCAGTTAACCCTGTAGTTGCATAAAAAGCTGACTCAGAATCGTTTCATAGCGTTTATAGCCTAAGGCTTGATACTCGTATTTTTTGGAATTCACTTGGCGTAACCCGGATCAATTCATAACACCATGGGTATATACGATTCTAAAAGCTTCATAAATTAAATTATATTGCATTTTGAGAGGTATTTGTGTGCGTAGTATAATGGTCGCTATCATTTTAGGTATCTTGCTTGTATCAGGAGCGGTTACTCTATTTTTAGGTTTATATTTATTCGGAATAATTGGTTAAAAAATGGAAATTAGGGTTAATGGCGTGGCGCGCAATGTGGCTGCGGTTTACACCGTTGCTGATTTGATTCAAGACATGGATTTAGGGCGGCAACGTTTCGCGGTTGAAGTGAATCGAGAAATTATTTCTCGAGGTCAGCATGAAAAACACCTGTTGCAATCTCAAGATCAGATAGAAATTGTACATGCGATTGGAGGGGGGTAACAAAGGTATGGATATGTCAAATAGTCGCCAATCACATGACCCTTTAATCATTGCCGGGGTGGCGTATCAATCCCGGTTATTGGTGGGGTCGGGAAAGTATAAAGATCTAGAAGAAACGCGCCTGGCAACAGAGGCGAGTGGGGCGGAAATAATTACGGTTGCAGTACGCCGTACTAATATGGGTCAAGATCCAGACGAGCCTAACTTGTTAGATGTGGTTACACCGGATCAATATACAATTTTGCCCAATACGGCAATGTGTTATACCGCCGAAGATGCGGTGAGAACTTGTCGTATGGCGCGTGAACTATTAGATGGACATGATCTGGTCAAATTAGAAGTGTTAGGAGATGAAAAAACGTTATTTCCCAATGTGACGGCAACGTTGAAAGCGGCGCGAACGCTCATCGATGATGGTTTTAAGGTGATGGTTTATACCAGCGATGATCTCATTATTGCGCAAGAGCTGGAGTCTATGGGGTGTGTTGCGGTGATGCCCTTAGGTGCGCCGATTGGCTCTGGTCTAGGTATCCGTAACCCCTACAATATACAATTCATTGTTGAAGCGTTGAGTGTCCCCGTATTAGTTGATGCTGGCGTGGGTACAGCATCAGATGCGGCATTTGCAATGGAGTTAGGTTGTGATGGTGTGCTGATGAATTCAGCGATTGCTGCGGCTAAAAACCCTGTATTAATGGCATTGGCGATGAAAAATGCCGTTAAAGCAGGACGAGCAGCGTATCTTGCCGGACGTATGCCTCGTAAACGTTATGCATCAGCCTCTTCACCTATTAATGGTGCTTTTTTTTAGCTTGATGAGCAAGTTAGATGAAAGACCTGTATTGTCTGAGGCCGTGCCGTATCGTGCAAAAATAAAGAGTTTCGTGCGTAGAGAGGGGCGTTTTACAGAGAGTCAGAAGCAAGCTTTAGCAGCGAACTGGAATACTTTTGGTGTTGAATATGATGAGCTGAATATTGACTTCCTTCAGCTTTTTGGGCGTCAAGCTTACACGGTGCTGGAAATTGGTTTTGGTAATGGCAAATCATTGGCCAAAATGGCCGTGGCCTATCCTGAAAAAAATTATCTGGGTGTTGAGGTTCATCGTCCCGGAGTGGGGCAATTATTAAAACAGCTTCAGGATGAAAAAATCAAAAATATACGCGTGTTACAGCACGATGCAAAGGACGTATTAAGCCATAAAATTTCAGATGCCAGTCTGGATGCCTTATACCTTTTTTTCCCTGATCCCTGGCCGAAAAGAAAACATCATAAACGACGTTTGGTGCAAGCAGATTTTGTTCAATTAATCGCGAGGAAGCTAAAGGTTGGCGGTATTTTTCATGTGGCAACGGACTGGCAGGATTATGCCCATCATGTACTGAAAGTAATGTCAGTTTCTGAATTTTTTCAAAATACAGCCGGTGCGGCTTTATATTCTCCTTGCCCTGAATATCGCGTACGGACTAAATTTGAGCAACGTGGCCAAAAGTTAGGATACTTGATTAGAGATATGGTGTTTAAGCGAGTTTAAGTCAGACTTTTGCTGGGATAAAGCTCAGTGATATCAACAAAATCAGCTGTATTATCCAGAAATATTTGTACTAGATTGGGGTCAAGATGCTTTCCGCTTTGATTTTCAATATGTTCAATAACCTTGCTGAGCGGCCAGGACTCTTTGTAAATACGACTGGAGAATAAGGCATCAAAAACATCAGCCAGAGCTACGATACGACCATAGATATGGATTTGTTCGCCTTGTAAGCCTTGAGGGTAGCCGCTACCATCCCATTTTTCATGATGTTGTAAGGCAGTAATTGCAGCCGCTTGTAAAATATCCCGTTTGGAATGACTGAGCATGGTGTAACCCATGCGCGCATGACTTTTCATGATTTCGTGTTCTGCATCTGAGAGGCGACCCGGTTTTAATAATATATCATCGGTGATACCGATTTTGCCTATGTCATGCAACGGTGATGCGGCAGTAATTAATTCGACCTCTCTATCGCTGAGTCCAGATTTTTTGGCCATGAGTTGACTATATAGTGCAACACGCTTTGTGTGATTACTTGTTTCTTGGGAACGTTTTTCTTCGATTACACCCATGGTGTATACCGTTTCACGTAGCGTGTTTTCTATTTCATTGTTTAATGCAACGAGTTGCTCGTTTTTTCCTTGTAAAATATCCTGATGCGCTATGATTTCATTATTAAATAAATTAATTTCATCGGCAACGCTGGTGAATTCAGAAGTTGTAAATTGATTGGTGCTAATAGGTTGGTTTTTTTTATAGGCCAGTTTGGCGTGTTGGATTAATTTGTTCAGGGGTTCCTGTACATTGTGTTGAATAATCTGTGATGTGTTGACGATGATGAGCAGCAAAAAACTCAATGAAATAAATAAAATGCTTGCAAGTACTAATAAAGATTGATTGCGATACGTAGTTACATCCAGCGTGATGTCAATTGCACCGAGTACCGTGCCCTCTAGTACTTCATGGCAGGAGAGGCAATTGAGTGTACCCTCTGGGCTGGCTATGTAGGGGATAATGGCTCGAATAGTGGGTGTAAAATTGAACTCATCCATAGTGAAGACAGGTGTTTTTGTTGCAAAAGCTTGCTCAATAGCCTGATCTTGAAAAAGACCTTCTGGGTTTGCTGTACCAAACTGTGTATTAATGGCCTCCCCGCGGATAATAGCGACTTTATTTATTTTTTTAAGTTCTCTGATTTCTTCTAGATAAAAGCCTTGGTCTGCCATAACGCCCGATTTCATTTGTGCAGTTAAACCGGCTTTGACAAGTTCGGCATGAGCCAGTGCTTGATTCTCTATCGCTGTTTTTGAGAGCGCCCGAAAATTAAAACCAGTGATTAATAAAAGTATTGCGACCATAACAAAAATAAAATTTGTAATGTTTTTGACTGTTATGGATTTTATGCTGGGTTTTTTCATGCTCGCTAAACGGGTCACTCATGTGTCTGATAATGGCTACAGTTGTAACATGTTGTCGTGAAATTTCAATATACTACTGATCCTGAAAAATTCAGCTGGATGTGAATGCAGAGTGTAATAGTTTGATTCATCTAACGATGTGAAGAAAAGCGTCGTCATCTTGACGGTGATCAAACTTTTTTCGCGTCGTTAGATAAGTCAAGAGGCTTGTACCCAAAAAAACGGGGCATCAACTGATTTTTTCAGGATGAATTCATCGTATACTTTTTTCTTTTAAAATAAAAAATGTTATGTCTAATCAAAATAACACCAAACAATTTAGTTTTCTAGCAATTATTGCGCCAGGAATTTTGTTGGCGGCAACGGGGGTGGGCGCCGGTGATTTAGCGACAGCGAGTTTCGCCGGCAGTCATTTAGGTGTTGCGGTGTTATGGGCTGTGGTTCTCGGCGGGGTTTTGAAATACGTAGTGACCGAGGGGTTGGTGCGGTGGCAGTTGGTCACGGGGCTGACGTTTCTCGAAGGCGTTGCGCTAAAGTTAGGTCGAGTCGTTGGCTGGTGTTTTCTCCCTTATCTTTTGTTGTGGACATTTTTTGTGGGGACGGCGTTAATGAGTGCCTGTGGTGTGGCGCTGCATGCTTTGCTTCCTCTTTTTGATGATGCACAAACCGCCAAAGTTGTGTTTGGCAGTGGAGCCAGCTTGCTGGGTTTGTTTTTGGTGAAACGAGGGGGTTTCCTGCTTTTTGAAAAAATAATGGGGGTGTGCATTGCCATCATGTTCCTGATTGTTATTGTCACTGCGGTTTTGGTGTGGCCGGGTACCGCCGTCGTATTGAAAAGCCTGTTTATTCCGAGTATTCCTGACAGTCAGGGTGATGGAATTATTTGGACTCTGGCGTTGATTGGCGGGGTAGGGGGGACTTTAACGATATTGTGTTATGGCTACTGGATTAGAGAAAAGCATCGCGAAGATGTTTCCGCATTGCGCATTTGTCGTATCGATTTAGGTGTCGGTTATTTTATGACCGTGTTATTTGGTCTGGCAATGGTGATTATTGGTAGTACGATTGAAATAGAAGGCAAAGGTGCTGATTTATTGGTTACGCTGGCCAATCAACTTCAGACGGAGTTGGGTTCCGTGGGTAGCTGGCTGTTTTTGTTGGGTGCTTTTGGGGCGGTGTTCAGTAGTTTGTTGGGCGTATGGCAGGCGGTACCGTATTTATTTGCCGATTTTTGGCGGATATTTTTTAGCTCTTATCAACGAGTGCACGGTGATTCAAATAAAGACTTATGCCAAAGCCAGCCCTATAAAATCTATATGTGGGGTATCGCCATTATTCCAATGTTAGGCTTGTTTATGAGTTTTAAAGAGGTGCAAAAACTCTATGCGGTCATCGGTGTGGCATTTATTCCCTTAGTCGCGTTGGCATTACTTCTCATGAATAGTCAACGAGCCGGGTTAGGGCGGTATGCTAATAGCTGGATCACGAGGGTAGCATTGCTTGCCGTTGTCATTTTTTTTGGTGCTTTGGCGGGGATGAAATGGCTAGTATAGGGGGATATACTCAAAGCGTTTAAAATTAAGGTTTCACTGCATCTCTTTTTTATTCATTGACCATTGCAACATAATGCTTGTCAATAATCGACGATAACTCGTCATGTTTTTTGACAAAAACAGCGCGTACTCAAAACCCAAACGTCAAACGTCAAATATCACAGATGTATTTAAGTTTTTCAGGAGGGTTGCCGATAGTTAGTTTGTAATATCCTGTTGGGACAGGGATGTCTAGCCTATTTTTATACTTTGCAATATGAGTGGTGCTAGAACAATGTGCAGACTAAATTTAAAACATAAAACTCCCTGTTTCGTTTTGATTGTCGGTTTACTGTTATTTTCTTTAGTCAGTTCTTCTCAGGATGTCACTTTCGATTTTGATAAAAAAGTGGTTGGCACAGACGGTGTGTCATATGCCTTTTATACGATGGATTGTAATGCCGGTAGTGGGATAGGTTGTGCTTCTCGGACAGGTATGGGCGGTGGTATGGGCAGTGGGACTAACATAGACGGAACACGCTTTATCAGTGGTACGGTTATGATTGATGGGGTGTATTATATTCACCAGATTGTGGGTGACCCAACGACCGGTTTTGCCCAGGAGGTGTTCTATGCGGCGAATTTGTCCTGTACCTGGATTTCTTGTTTTAACTGGAACCCCCTGGGTTCTGCAGTCAATGGGAAAGAAAACCCGACCCGCTCTGCTATTAAGCAGGTGTTAAGTTCATCAGACAGCAACGGCAGCATGTCATCAGAATTTTTAAAAGATACGTTGGCGAATAAGGCTAAAATTTCCCAAAGCCTGACATCGGGCAATTTAACCGCATTGTTCGAAATTGACGGTAGAAACGAATCAATTACTGCCATGCCCGGTAGTGAACTTCCCATTATTAATACCCTTGTCCTTAATGACCCGGGTATTCCAACGTCTTCATTTGGTCCAAATGCAGTTTTTGATATCAATGTAGATAAAGACAACAGTCAAATAACGGCGGGATTTTATCGTTATGATACGGCGACAGGAACATATTTTTACGATGATCCTGTGGAAGCGTACGACCTCGATAAAGATTGGTCGAAATTTTTTAATGCGGATCAAAATCCGGATTGTAATACAGCTAGGCCAGAATGTACCTAACTGAATTATCAGTATGTTACTGATTCAGGCCTGTTCAGTTTCCAGTAATCCCAATACGCCTTCTAGTCCGGTATGGTTGAGTGCCGTTAATGCTTGTTGTTGTACCGTTGGCTTGGCATGATAGGCAATGCTGAGTCCGGCCTCTTTCATCATAGCGAGGTCATTGGCGCCATCACCTA
This sequence comes from uncultured Chromatiaceae bacterium, assembly GCA_964421045.1. Lineage (GTDB taxonomy): Bacteria > Pseudomonadota > Gammaproteobacteria > JAADHS01 > JAADHS01 > JAADHS01. Next base: position 17,093 of record CAYQVF010000025.1, on the reverse strand, counting down.
GCGCAATGGTTTGTGATGGTTTGATATTGAGATCCTTTGTCAGTTTGATTAATAGATCGGCTTTTGTTTGCGCACCCACTATAGTTCCCACTATTTTACCTGTTAGTTTAGTCTCATTTTTTTCAAGCGTGTTTGCCAAGCTATAGTCTAGTTTCAGGCGTGTCTTCAATCGATCAGTAAAGTAGGTGAACCCCCCTGAAACCAAGGCAATTTTAATGTTACGTTGTTTTAATATTTTGATCAGTAGCTCTGCGCCTGGGTTGAGGTTGAGCCGTTCGTGATAGACACGTTCTAACACGGTGGTATCTAAGCCGGCTAAGAGAGCAACCCGTTTGCTTAACGAGGTTTCGAAATCAATATCACCTTGCATTGCCGCTTCGGTGATTTTAGATATTTTTTTCTTGATCCCTAAAAAATCACCAATTTCATCGACACATTCGATGTTGATTAACGTTGAATCCATATCCGTCACCAAGAGTTTGGCCTGGGCGCTCGAGAAAGATTCAGGAATTTGATTAATATCGAAGGCGTAGTTTTGACGTAACTCATTCAGTTGATGATGATTGACTGACAGCGCGAGCTCAATTTGTGAATAGGTTTCGAAATGCTTTGATTGTCCTTTTATTTCAGCATTGATTTCTTGTACCGCTTGCTGAGTCAAGTTAGAACCTTGAAGAATGAGTTTTGGCATATTTACAGCGTTATCCTGATGTCAATTATTTTTTTAAAATCCAGGCCGTCATTTAATTAGTACGGTAAGCCATAAATGAGGGTTTACAGCCGCCGCTCGCTAGGCTTCATTGAGCCTGGGCAGGAGCTTAATGAAATTACAGGGGCGGGTTCGACTATCTAATTGTGCTCGCAATATATGTTCCCATGCTAGTTTACAGGCACTGGTTGATCCCGGTATACAAAAAATAAATGTATTGTTTGCTTGCCCTGCAAATGCGCGTGATTGAATGGTCGAGGCTTTAATTTCCTGATAGGACAGTTGGCGAAATAGTTCACCAAACCCATCTATTTTCTTATCAAACAACGGTATCAATGCTTCTGGTGTGACATCTCGCCCCGTGATTCCTGTGCCGCCGGTGACCAGGATGGTGTGAATTGTAGAGTCCGCGATCCAGTTCGACACGGTGGCTCGTAGCTGGTAAATATTATCATGCTGAATAGTATATTCTGCTAACTTATGGCCGGTAGCGGTTACTTGTTCTGCCAGATACTTTCCAGACGTATCTGTTTTTTTGCTCCGTGTATCGGAAACAGTGAGCACAGCAATGTTAATGCTTTCAAAGACCGCATTGGCAGAGAAATTTGACATTATCGTCTCCACGTAAACTTAGAGTGTGAAATGATACCATGCTCAGAGAATGACGCGAGCGTACACGGACACCTGAACTTCGATCGCCACGGATGTAGGGCAAAATGGCGATCAGAATCAGGATGATCATCAGCGCTGGATTGATTGCGCCGCCGCCACTTTTTTCATTTTCTGCTCCATTATCACTGTCTGCGGGCAAAGATTCTAAACCTGCTGTGCCGGTGATGGGGCTGCGATTGTTGTCATACAGGGTTCGGATACCGTTAATGTCATCTGGTGTTAATGTTTTAGCCGCTCGATTGAGCGTGTTACCACTGTTCATTACTGCCTCTATATTTTGCCCTGCTTCATCCGGATGATTAAGACCTATGGCGTGACCCAGCTCATGCAATGCAACGCGAGCAAAGTCACAGGTCATGCCACCTTGAGTATTGGTGTAACAGCTGAAATTTTCTGTTATAAGCGGGTCGTTGTTCGCCGCCCATTGGCTGGCAGGGTCGTTGTCGAATGAGCGCAATAAAATATCGGCTTCTACTAAAGAACTGATTCCTCCACGGGTTTCAGCTTGTAAGGTCGTGATACCTAATGCATCTCCCCAGTCCAGGCCGCAGATATTTTGTGATAACGCTACATTATTGATCCCGTCATTATTCATGCAAGCGTTTCCTGATCGTATTCCTTCTAGCAGAGTGAGGTTTGCTCCGGTATTATTCCATTCGGACAGGCTATCAAGAATCAGTTGCTTAAAGGGTTGGCGATTAATGTTGATGCCGATGGCGACATTTTGTTCTTCCCATATAACCGGAGTGCCGACCCCGCTGATTTCCAGAGCACTGCCGTTGGATACAAAAAATGCAAAGCCCCAAGTTGGTTTTGTTATAATAACGCTAACCAGTATGAAACAGGAAAAGATCCATTTATTCCTCATTTATTTCTCCAGAAGCATTCAGTCGTAGCCTGATTTCTTGTTTAAATGCATCCAGGCTGATGCCGTGGGCGTTGGCAAGGTTTTTGTTTGTTGCCGCTTGGGTGAGCACTTTATTTTGATTAATGGCCGTAACTAAAGCACCCTCTATATTTTTGATGTTGGTTTTTCCATTCGCTGTTGTTTCAATGACAAAAACACCATCGTGAACGCCAACTAAAGGAAAGAGGGCTTTATGGTTATTTTTAATAAATAAAATATAGCGTTTGTTGATCGAAAATGAAGGTGCGCCAGGGATGTTGAGTGTAAAGGGCGGGATGACACCGCCGGCGATGATTAACTCATAAGTTTTTGAATTTATTTCACCTTTTAACGTTTCAATGTATTTAAGTGTGATGGCGGTATGAATGAAGTCCTGTGCGAGAGGATCATTCCAGTTGCTTTGTTGCTTCGATACGGTGCCAATGATTATTGTATCAGCTAAAGAAACAAGGTCGTTAAAATCACGTGATATGCTTGAAAAAGACCAAGCAAAATTGGGTGACAGGATCAATATCAAGGTTACTTTTAAAATAAAATAAAAATGGTGCGGAGTTTTGAGGGGCATAACAATCTACCTTTGAGGCTCTTTTCATATTATAGATTCATATGTCCGTCGCTGTAAATTTAGTTTATCCTTTTTCTCTTCATTTCTCGTGTAAAATGAGGGCTTTCACCTATACTCTGTGACGTGTGAAATTGAGGCGTAATGATGAAGTTGATTGAAGGTACAAAAGCATATGTTAAATGAGGGTTTAATAAAAATTATAGAAGCGCGTCATCATGACCCGTTTAGTGTGCTGGGTCGTCATCAGGAAAAAGGTGAAATCGTGGTCAGGACGTTCAAACCACACGCTCAAACCGTGTCTATAGCAGAAGGTGAGCTTGCCATGGAGCGCATTGCAGGAACCGATCTGTTTGAATGGCGGGGCGAGGCAAGTGTGCTGCCCCAGCACTATCGTTTTATTTGGCGGGATCATGAGCATCACGAACAGATTGCCCATGATGCTTATACTTATTTGCCTCAGCTTAGTGACTTTGATCTACATCTGTTTGCTGAAGGGAAACACTGGCATGCCTATCGTCTATTAGGTGCACGAGTTCATGAAATTGACGGCGTTGGTGGCGTATTATTTGCGGTTTGGGCACCTGGTGCTGAACGAGTGAGTGTGGTGGGTGACTTCAATCTTTGGGATGGTCGTTGTCATCCGATGCGTGTGCATCCCGGTTTCGGTGTTTGGGAGCTGTTTATTCCAGGTCTTACCCCGGGGCAGCTTTATAAATTTGAAATACGTAGTCGCGATCATGGCCGCATCCAAACGAAAACAGACCCTTATGGTCAGCAGTTTGAGCTACGTCCACAAACCGCATCTATTGTCACGGCACCTTCTTTATTTCAGTGGCAGGATCAAAGCTGGATGGAAAATCGAGCTCAGTTTGACTGGCAACAACGACCCTTGTCTGTTTATGAAGTTCATCTGAGTTCATGGCAACGGGGTGTGGAAGGTGAGTTTTTAAACTATCGGGAATTAGCGCGGCGTTTGGTTGATTATGTAAAAGAAATGGGCTTCGGTTTTGTTGAATTGCTCCCTATTACGGAACACCCTTATGACTTGTCCTGGGGGTATCAAGTGACCGGTTATTATGCGCCAACCAGTCGCTTTGGTACGCCCGATGATTTTCGTTATTTTATTAACCTACTTCATGAGCAGGGCATCGGCGTGATTCTTGATTGGGTGCCGGCACATTTTCCAAAAGATGCACATGGTTTGGCTCGTTTTGATGGCACGCCCCTGTATGAGCATAGCGACCCGCGCAAGGGCGAGCACCTGGATTGGTCAACCTATATTTTTAATTATGATCGCAATGAAGTGAAAAACTTTTTGTTATCCAGTGCATTGTATTGGTTAGAAGAGTTTCACATTGATGGTTTACGCGTTGATGCGGTTGCCTCTATGCTGTATTTGGATTACTCCCGTACAGACTGGGTGCCGAATGAATTTGGAGGTCGTGAAAATCTGGAGGCCGTGGCTTTTTTAAAACAGTTGAATACCGTCACGCATAGCCAATGTCCAGGTGCCTTGATTTATGCAGAAGAATCTACTTCCTGGCCACAGGTTACCCAACCTGTTGATGTGGGTGGTTTGGGTTTTGACCTGAAGTGGAACATGGGCTGGATGAATGATACCTTGTCGTATATAGAAAAAGAGCCGGTGCACCGTAAGCATCATCACGATATGTTAACGTTTAGTATGCTCTATGCGTTTACAGAAAATTTTATGTTGCCGTTTTCGCATGATGAAGTTGTGCATGGTAAAGGGTCTATGTTGACTAAAATGCCGGGGGACGAATGGCAGCGCTTTGCAAACCTGAGGTTGTTATACACCTACATGTTTACTCACCCAGGTAAAAAATTGTTGTTTATGGGAACTGAATTTGCTCAAGGAACAGAATGGGATAGTGCGGGAATATTAGATTGGTATGTACTGGAGTATGATTCTCATAAGGGGGTTCAAAAGTTAGTTAAGGACTTAAATCATCTGTATCACAACATTCCGATGCTCTATTGTCACGATTTTGACTGGCCGGGTTTTGAATGGGTGGATTGTAGCGATGGTGAGCGTTCTATTTTAAGCTACATGCGTAAGGCTGGGGATGAATACTTGTTAGTGGTTCTTAATTTGACGCCAGTGCCACGCGAAGATTATATGATGGGCGTACCCGAAGCGGGTGTCTACACCGAATTATTTAACTCCGATTTGACATGTTATGCAGGTAGTAATCTGACGAACAGCGGAGTTGAATTGCACGCTGAAGAAAGAGAGTGCAATGGTCGCCCTTATTCTATTATGTTTAAGCTGCCGCCCCTGGCCGGAGTGATACTTAAAAAAATGTAACGATTTAGTGAGAGTCAAAGTTAGTAGTCACTGCTCAGGTTGTTCTTAAAATGGTGGATTTCAGGGGGAGAGCGGAGTAGTTACAAAAAAGTAACCACTCCATTCACCTTGGGTAACCTCGAAAGAAATCTGCTAAACAATTTTAAGATCTATTTTATTTTAGACAAAAATTTTGGGTCTACAATCAGTTTTCTTACGCCGTGAGCCTGGTTTTCTTCGAAAGTATTGTCTTCACACCATTTGCTTAAGCTGTTAATGTCGATTTTGGCGCATTGTGGGCGAACATTCCAGGTGACCTGCAATGTTGAACAATTTTCATTTGTGTATTTAGGGCCTGTTGTTGAGCCTGCAAACTCAACGGGGTTACCCGTGAAATCAGGGATAGATTTCACTTGGTGATAGCCGTTTACTTTATTGCCATCATAAGTCATCGTATTAAAGTCTAGCGCAGAGGAATCATTTACTACGGTAAAAACCTGCGCTTCTACACGCAAATCTGGGTTCGCACAATCTTTCTGCAAGCAAGCATCTAAACCTTTTCCTGGGGTGACATCGCAGGACGTATGTACCCAGTGAACTTCAATGGTATCACCGGGTTTAACACCTTTGCAGTGGTTGATTTTAGGCGCTATTAATTCGGCTGAAGACAGTGCTTTGCTCGACAGGCATTGATAACCACCTGTAGAACCATGGCTGTCACTTTGTCCATCACGCCGATCACGGGCTAAAATTGAAAAATCTTTTGCTTTGTGTTCGGCATTCACATGTAAATGGATATTACATAAATTCATTTCGGTACGATCGGGTGCGAGTGTAAATACACGCTTGTTTTCGCCATATAAATGATCGATATCTCGTGGTGTTTGTGGGCCCGCGCTGACGCAATTATTGGCGGCCATTGTATTTGCGGAAAACAAACCTAATGCTAAAATGAGTCCTATCTTCTGAATGTTTTGATTCATGATAATTACCCTCTTCTATTATTCACGTTTATAGGTTGTAAGTGTCATGTTACCGAGCCACTATCCAATAAATCATAAAGTAGTCGCTAGCTATTTTTATTCTCCCTAAAAATAAAAAACCTCACTGTTCGGTTATTCTTTAGACGCTTACTCAGCTATTTTTTCACGAACTTGTTGTTTAGGAAAGTCTGCCTTAGCTTTCTGCCTAAATAAAATAGTCGTGCCAGATTAGGTGAACATTAAGTGATTTGAAAACCAGCGGGTGCTATTATGGGTGGCGGATGTGGAATTAACTACACCTAAATTCCAATCGCTACGAGTTTACAATGAATGTTACGAAAATTTAGAAAGGAACGATCCAGTTTTTTCAAAACTTTGGCGACTACTACGCTGATGATTTGGAATGGTTATTAGGCGGTGGATTTGAAGGTCATAATCAGACCTAAGTTCATAATGCTATGGGTATATTATAAATATAAGAACGTTTTTTAAGGCTGAGGAAAAGTTAAATGCTCTCGGGCAAAGCCAGGGGTTTACCTTGCTTAGTTTTAAAACTCTGAATGATTGTAAATCAAAGAGAAGGGGTCATGTTAGTGAAAAATGTACATTCTAGATTTTCCGATAAATTAGTTGATTTAAGTGCCTTAAAATCGGAGAATAAGAGTTTTGATTATGCTTGTGTCTCCGTTTCTCGAGAAGAGGGAGAGTCTTTGTCGTCTTTAATCGAGGAAAAATCTTACCGGGAAACGATAGAAATAGGTTGTGCGTTGGGTGTTTCATCACTTTATATTTGTGACGCCCTGGCAAAGTTTGATAACGTTTCCCATACTATATCGACCCCTACCAAATGAGCAACTGGAAGGGCATTGGAGTAGAAAACCTCAAAAGAAGAGGAGTCGATTTTTTCGAATTGATAGAAGAGCCTTCCGAATTAGCTTTACCACGTTTGCTGGAAAGTGAAAAAAAATATGATTTGGCTTTCATTGATGGTTGGCACACCTTCGATCATAGTTTGATTGATTTTTTTTACTTAAATTAGGCTTATCAAACCTGGTGGAGTCATTGTGTTTGATGACGATAACTGGCCCTCAGTTAACAAACTCGTGAATTATGTTTTAAATTACCCCTGTTATAAGCTGATTAGTCCAAGCTCTGTGCCTAAAGCGAAAGGTGCTTTATATCAAGATGGGTTTTTAGGCAAAGTGGTTAAAGGCATTGATCATTGTAGTACTCTATTTCCTCAACGGGTGAGAAACTGGGTTTTCCCAAAATTTATCACGCAGAAAAATGCTAAGGTGGAAACTCAGAGATGGGTGGTAGTAGAAAAGCAATTTGACGATTCTCGTAGCTTTGATTGGTATATGCCTTTTTAGAGAGCTTCGGAATAATGGATTCCTTTCTATGGGCATATTGTCAGGGTTCATCAGCAATGGGCGCGCCGCAAAAAATAAAACAAGATGGTGAAGCTGTAGGTAAATCTGATGGTGGTTTTGAGCGCTAAGATTCATGCGGCGGTAGTATTAACACTGAATAACCCATACGGTTGCTGATCATAGCCGGTCAAACTTCTGAATATGGACAATTTCTTGCTTTGATCGAGGTTTTTTTAACTGATTAGTTCTGGCGGATAAAAGATATGATTCGAATGAATTTATTGTCTCCGCGTTGCGACATGCTACGAGCGATTGAAGAGAAATTATCAAGCGACGCTAAGTTTGGTGGCATCGGTAATTTTGTTGGCTTAATTGAGAGCGCCCTTCGTTATTTTTTTACTCCGTTCTCTGGGCTTTGCTAAAAATAAAATATTATCTGATAATTTTATTAAAACAATGAAATATAGATCTATTGCGTCCGAAAAAGATTCTATGTTACGATCACTTTTCCACTTTGCAAATGTGGTTAACTGAGTAAATTACTAGGTTTTACCCTGTAATTGTTTTTTTGAAATACTTGTAGTTGGAGGTAATTCCTATGTCCAAGCAAAGAGGTGCGGCGACGGATGACACATTTTCTGTCATTGCAATAACTGTAATTTTAGTCATTTTAACATTTGTGGGAATGAGCTTTTAAAGCTTTAATCTTACGACGCCCTGGCCTATAGCATTCGCTGCATTTGAAATTTAGGCTGGGGTTTTATACATCAGCTTTTATAACCGTATCCAAGGCACGAACGGACTATTTTCTGGATTGATCCTGGCCGACTCTAAGTGAGTTTCAAAAAGCAGACGTATCGTGCCCTGGATACGGTTATAAAAGCAGTGAAATGGTTCTGAGGTAATTTTTTATGCGGCTATAGGGTCTAGGTGACGTCCGAAAAAACATTCCGGGTTACCGTGGACTGTTGTTCATAGCCCATCATCATGCTAACGGGCAAACACCTTTATTTATAAACTAACCTAAAGGGCGCGCAGGAGAAGCCTATCTAATTCTCAGCAACAAGCTTTATCGGACAGAAGACAGATCGCACAGCATGCGTTTGTCTTGTTCGTCAATCATAACCACTCTATAATTATTTGGAAGTCTGTGCCAGACTAAAAAAAATACGTCCTTCCTGCCAAGTTCGCACCTGTACCTTGTTCACTGTGTAGTACTGGCCATCCAGCAAAGCCAACTTGTGATTAAGCCGGGTTTGGTAAAGTGTCAGTTCATCACCATGACGAGTAATGAGTTTGATTTGCGCGGCAATATGCCCCTGAATAGAGCAGTATCTTGCCCCAATGACCTGATAGCCGCTTTGCTTCAAAAGGGCAGGAGACACCGGTACAAAGTCCAGTTTTTTCATGAGCAAAACAAGGTTTTGGTAGCTGTCAGTTATATAGTCACTTGTTAACTGCTTGTTGTGGTTTAATGCCACTTCTCGAGCCACTTTCGATAATTGGCTCTCGTCGCCTGGCCATAGAAACGGAACCAATAATATGGTAATAATAAATGAAGCTGCCAAAAATAGATTCCGTTGTAACTGCCAACGCTTCCGCCAAAAACAAGCATTTTGTTTATTCTGTCTGTTTTCAGCCATCGCTTCCATACGTTTCAACGTTTTCGGAGCAAGTACTTGTCTCTGATAGTGCTGTTTAACTGCGTTGTCTACGGCATCGTCACTCATGGTAGTGCCTTGGCATGGTGTTGTTTAATGAAGTGTCTTATTTTTTTCCTGCCACGATATAACAGGCTGAGCACCGTACCTCTTGACCTATGGGTTAAATCAGCAACCTCTTGTGCAGTATAGCCTTCAACTGCAACGAGAAATAAAACTTCTCGTTCAACACCACGTAATTGAGCTAGCGCAAGTTCCAGAGCAAGCTCATTTACCGTAAATTCCACCTCCGCTGTGTAGGACGCGTCTTCAAGTTCGCCTAGCTCGTCAAGAGAAACCACAGAAACTAGTTTTTCACGTTTGTTAGCATTAAGAAAACGAGACCGAATGGCGCTAAACAAGTAGGGCTTGGAAAGTGAACCGTCGGCCTGCATAACGGCTACCCAAGCATCCTGCAAAATATCTTCTGCTTGGTGTTTGTCATGAGTCAATGAAATCGCATAGCGAAAACCGTGATGTAAAAGCATTGATATTTGAGTCGACGATCCATCCGTTTTCACAGTGTTCAAATTTTCTCTAAGTGATATTTGCGTTTCTTGCCCTCAATCGAATGCACTAATGCTTGAGTAGTCAGAAAATGTTCTCCTGTGGGCCGAACTAAAAAATCGATATCTACTTTACGCCCATCATGAGTAAGAAAATCAGCGCAGCTGACATAAAAATCTCCTTTTTTCACAATACCGTGATGAAGTTTTTTCAGTTTGAGTTTAAGCAGTGCGCCTGCTACGGCATCATACACATACATATAACCATCAATAGACTGCTGTTGGATGAAGTCGTTCATAGAGGCACCAATATCACTTCGCAAGTCCCCTTTTATTGAGAGGTCATCCCCCGCCTGAGCTGTAAATGGTATAACCAACACTGTAACCAACACAAAAAATACTATTTTAACTTTTGACATTGACACTTTCTCCTCAATTATTTGTATGAGCCTAAACAACGCATCGGTTTCCTTAGTGCAATTTCTTGATTCGGCTGACTATACGTAAAAAAGTCTCATCATCAATTAAGGTGACTTCGATATTTCTTGCTACGTTATTCAAATCAATATCTTGCACTCTAAATTTGCGTCTAGTTGTGTTTTCTAGGGTGAAGCCACACCATATAAACAACTCAGCAACGCATTTGATTGCATGAGGGAGCAAAATCGCGTTGCCCCGCCATTCTTATTTTCGATTTTTTGTGATTAATGACTGTAGGGAGAAGTATCGCTCAGCGTTCTACATTTAAAAAAAGCCCGATAGACAAAGGTAGGAGTCCCCGTAAAATTGGGCGTTTGTGTGAGTATTTTGGAAAATCAATATCAGTTTGTTTCGCATCGCTGTATTCTATAGTTTTAATATGAAGTAATAAATACAGTGAATGATGCGGTTAAATTTTGCCTCATGTTGAGGGAGTGTTATGTTGATTTTGACTGGGGTTGGCTATAGTAGATACCACCTAATAGAGTTGAGTGGTTTGCGCCGGTTACGCTGGGAAGGTTTCCTGGTTGGTGGTTGAGTGTTTGCTGTGCAAGCCAGGCAAAGGCAACGGCTTCTACCCAGTCTGGGTGAATACCAAAAACTTCGCTGCTGGCAACAGGATGCGAACTCAGTTTGTTTAACCTTGCCATAAGTGTCTTGTTGTGCGCACCACCGCCGCAAATGATTATCTGTTGGGTTTGAGGGGCGTAAAGCTCAATAGCGTCGGTAATTGATTGAGCTGTTAGTTCGCATAACGTTGCTTGTACATCATGGGGTGTAACTGAGGGATAGGTTTGGAGTTTTTTCTTAAGCCAGTTGCCATTGAACAGTTCTCGACCGGTGCTTTTAGGTGGGGATGCCGTATAATAAGGATCATCTAATAATGACTCTAACAAGTTTTGATTGGTTTCTCCGCTGGCAGCCCAGTTGCCATTATGATCATACGGTTTGTTTTTCTGTAGCTGGCACCAGTAGTCCATTAAAACATTACCCGGTCCTGTATCAAAGCCTTTTATCTGAGTATTCAAGTCAGTTGATAATATCGTTATGTTCGCTATGCCGCCAATATTGACTATAGTTCTTTTTTCTTTTTTGGTGTGAAAGCAGTGGTGATGAAAAGCAGGGGTTAAAGGTGCCCCTTCGCCCCCACAGGCGATATCTTTACGCCGAAAATCAGCAACCGTAGTGATTTGGGTGTACTCCGAAATCAAATTTGGGTCGCCTATTTGGATACTGCTGGGGTGGCTTGTTTTAGGTTGATGGTAGATCGTCTGACCGTGGCTGCCTATAGCGATGACTTCTTGCGTTGTAATGTTGCTGGTTGTGATTAAATGGTGAACGGTGTCAGCAGAAAGCATAGCAATGCGATAATCAGCTTCAGCAATTTCGGATAGTGTTATAAATTGTTCCAGGTTGAGTTTCAATAAAAGTCGTTTTAAATCATTGGGTATCGGGCTTGAGGCGGTGTTGATTATGTTTGTTTTTAATGATGAGAAATCCTCGACGAGAACCGCATCAATGGCATCCATACTGGTACCTGACATTAAACCGATAAAGTATTTAGTCATCGACTTTATTGGTTGGAGGCAAGCTGGATTTGACGTTGTTGTTTAATTTTGGCGAGTAAAGTATTGGAGACTTCTTTTAACTCAGCATGATATTTTTTAGGTAGGGGCTCAGCGCCCGGGAAGCGTACAGTCAGAGGGTTGCGGTGAACGCCATTGATGCGAAATTCATAATGCAGATGGGGGCCGGTAGCCAGCCCGGTACTGCCGACGTAACCAATGATTTGTCCTTGCTTTATTTTTTGGCCTGATTTTGCATGGCGAGCATATTTCGAAAGATGAGCGTAAAGTGTGCTGTATTGGCTTCCATGCTGAATAATAACGGTCTTGCCATAGCCTCCTTTACGACCTTGATGGATGATTTTACCGTCTCCTGTGGCTCGGATTGGTGTCCCTCGGGGTGCGGCATAGTCAACCCCTTTATGGGCGCGAATTGTGTTGAGTACCGGATGTTTACGTCCTGTTGAGAAGCGTGAGCTAATACGTGCAAATTCTACAGGTGTACGCAGAAAAGTTTTGCGCATGCTGAGTCCATCAGGGGAGTAATATCCTGAGCGCGCATTTTCAGGTGTGAAATAGACGGCTTCATAGTTGTTGCCACGATTGCTGAATGTTGCAGCAATAATTCTTCCATTTTTTAATTTTTTACCTTCGCGATATAGCTCTTCATAGAGCAATGAAAAATGGTCACCTTGACGAATATCGAGTGCAAAATCAATGTCCCAACCAAATATATTAGCCAGCTCCATGGTGATTCGATCGGGTAATCGGGCTTTTTGGGCGCTAAGAAACAGCGAGCTATTGATAGTCCCTTCAGCATAAGCAAGGCGGATATCTAATGGCAGTTCAGTTGTCGATGCTTTGAATTGGCCGGGGGTATGTTGCGTAATTTCCAGTCGGCGAGCGGCATCGAGTTCATAATGTAGTGTGTTGAGTTGTCCATTCGCATTCAGTTTTACTTTAATAATATCGCCAGGGAATATTTTCTTAAGTCTTTGAGTTGTTTTGCCTAGAGCCATGATTTGGTACAGATCGGACGATTTTAAGCCTAATCTGGAGAATACAGCAGAGAGACTGTCACCTGGACGTATCGTGACCGATTTCCATTTTTGCTGAGGCAGCGCTGCTGTTTTGTCGTTGGGCTCTGTTGGAGGGGTTTTCAATGGGGGGGGCGTGATTGTTGTTTCGCCCGGTGGTGATGCGGGAGTGAATGTAGCCGCAGTTTGTTTATTTGGCTTAGCCGTTTCTTGAAGATTGGGCAGTGCAAGGATCTGAGTTTTTTCATCAGTTTGGGTTAATAAAGGTTTGGTTGCGGATGCTTCGTGAGGATCGATAATAAGCAAAGTTACTATTCCGGCAATAATTCCAGAAATAAACAGGATATGGTGGAGTGCCAGCTTGAATTTGCCAGGTTCCGTATTTTCAAGGTTGTAGCGATAATCTTGATTGATTATAGATCTTTTTTTCACGGCGAAACCTTTGACCTTTGTGTTCCCTAGTCCATTTAGAGGGTTATTGTACCGACTTTTCGTTTTTATGAAAACTTAATCGTCTTTTCTGTAATAAGTAGCGCAATTACGACCCTTTTCTTTAGATTGATACAGGGCGGTATCGGCCTGGTTAATAAGTTCCTCGTAGCTATCAATATCGTTGTTGAATTGTGCAACCCCTAAGCTGATAGTGATAGGTACCGGTTTTTCGTCATATAAAATGAGGGTCGTAGCGATGCTTGTCCTCACTCGTTCTGCAAGCATCATTGCACCTTCCAGGTGAGTGCTGGGACACACGATGCCAAATTCTTCACCACCATATCGGGCTAAAGTATCCGTGTCACGAACCGTTGCTGATAAAATTTCCGCTACCCGACGCAGTACTTCATCACCTGCGAGATGACCAATGTTATCATTAACGTATTTGAAATGGTCTATATCTAAAATGATGAAAGACAGTGCTTCTTTGTAGCGTGTGGCGCGTGCGAATTCTTTTGATATGCTGTCTTCAAGGTAGCGACGGTTGTGAATGCCGGTCAGTCCGTCTCTATTGCTTGCTTCAGCGAGCTGTTGTTTTGTTTCTTCCAGACGGTTTTGGTAAATGCTAGTGTCTGTGACGTCCAGCAGCGTGACACAAACATATTCTTCATTGTTTTTTTCATCAGTAACAAGTAAAAAAGTGCAATTTTGCCGCATTGAGTCTACGCCGCCGGTAACGGGTCGATTGTGCGGAAACTTGAAAAGATAGGGGCGTTGCTCCCAAGAAGTAAAGGCGAAATTTTTAAGAATGAAGACGCTGTTGATTTTGCGTTTTAGCCATGCGGAGGGGAGTTCAGGAAATTGTTCAAATAGATTTTTACCTAGCACTTTTTCAGATGAAGTCCCGCTATAAGTTTCCATGAAATGGTTCCATAGAATGATATCCATTTCTTTGTTGATAACAAAGATGCCTATGTTGACCTTGTCCACTATAAAGTTGAGTAGTGGGGTGGTAGTCGCGTGAGAGTTCATTTTATTTAAAATGAGTCCACAAAATCATCAACTGCTTTGCGCAATGCCTCAATAGCTTCTTCAGCCATAAACAAAAGCAAATGGCTGCGGAAATTTCGGTCTTTAAGGCTGTAATTAACTTCCAGTAGCGCGGAGTGAGTCCAGGGCATATTTTCCGGGGTGATAATCTGGTTTAAAAGTGTGCGTTCCGCCATGATTGAGGGTGCTGAATAGCTAAGATGAGTGCCTAGTGTGTTGGTGACGCCATTTAAAATAGCACCAACCAAAACATTGCTCACATCGAGCAGCAGCTCTTGTTCTGCTTGAGCGTCAAGATTATCGTCATAGCCCATTAAGTCTGCGAGGTCTCGGCAGCCGTTTTGGTCGAAAATAATAAGTGCTTCACCGCGCAAATCATCAAAAAAAGCTTGGCGTACCGCAGTTACTTCGCCGCTACAAGGTACAAATTCTTCTATAGTTGATGTTACCATGCTGACTTCGACGAAACGAATGCGGGGTACGGAGAGTTCGACAAAGGCGTCAAGAATTCGAGCAAGGGAGTCACCTGCTTGCCCCATAGCAATATTCAAGACTTCCTGAAGGGCGTCTCTTTGATCCTCAGTGAGGGGAGCAATACTCATATTATTCCGTATTCCGTTAAAACTGCTGTGACTTCTTCCGTGTTTACGGGTTTTTTAAGAAAGGCCATCGCACCCATTTGCATAACTCTTTCCTGTGCCTTGGGCTGGATGTCGGCAGAGACAACAATGACAAAAGAATTTAATCCGGTTTTTTGTAAAGCTTCCAGTACTTGATAACCGTCCATCACCGGCATGGTCAGATCAAGAAACATAATGTCTGCTTTTCCTTGATGGTAGGCTTCCATGGCCTCTTGTCCGTTTTTCGCTTGCGAAATTTCAACGTCCCAGTTTTTGGGAAGGGCTCTAATCATAAGCTTACGTGACATTGTTGAATCATCAACGATTGTTATCGGGGTCGCCATGCTCTGAATTTATGTCCTTATTGAAATTCTATACTCTTCAGCCAAAATCTATAGCGGCAGCTTTCGCGAAAGTTTTACTCATTCTATGATCTCTTTTGGCTATTGTTAAATGAGCGAGTAAGCTGGCACAATGCGAGGCGGATTAAATAGTATCTTAGAGAGCGTAGTTGGAAGTAAATATAGAATGCAAGGTATTGATTCGAATAACGTAGCGGAGAAAAGTCGCAGCCATTTTATTTTTGGTGATAAGGCTTTTTCCTGCATAATTAGGCGGATCCAACGCTTGTGCTTGCCGGTTGTGGATTATTTGCGTTTTTTAGGATTATTTTAGAGTTTGATTGGGTTTCGCATGAATTGTAAGGAATAAGCAGGTATGGCACAACAGAATGAAATGGCCGAGGAGTTGGCTCGTGGTGCGGAAGAAATATTAACTGAGCAGGCGTTTGTTGCTCTTCTTGGTGAAGCACGTCCACTGCGAATTAAGGCGGGCTTTGATCCGACTGCGCCTGATTTGCATTTGGGGCATACCGTGCTGATTAATAAGCTTCGCCAGTTTCAAAATCAAGGGCATCGGGTGATGTTTTTGATCGGTGATTTCACTGGCATGATTGGGGATCCCACAGGGAAAAATACGACACGTCCTGCCTTGACGCGGGATGATGTTATTGCCAATGCTAAAACCTACGAGCAGCAAATTTTTAAAATTCTTGATCCAGAAAAAACAGAGGTGGTGTTTAATTCCAGTTGGATGAATAAGATGAATACCGCCGATCTTATTAAGCTGGCTGCCAAGCATACAGTAGCGCGCATGCTGGAGCGAGATGACTTTAATAAGCGTTATAAGTCCGGGCAACCCATCGCGATACATGAGTTTCTTTATCCGCTTATTCAGGGTTATGATTCTGTGGCAATGAAGGCGGATGTTGAGCTGGGGGGGACCGATCAAAAGTTTAACTTATTGGTTGGGCGGCAGCTCCAGGTCTCTTTTGAGCAAAAACCACAAGTTGTTATCACTATGCCTCTGTTAGAGGGTTTAGATGGCGTGCAAAAAATGTCTAAATCACTGGATAACTATATTGGCATCAATGAGCCTGCCGATGAAATATTTGGCAAAATCATGTCTATATCAGATGAATTAATGTGGCGTTATTATGAATTGCTTTCAGAGCAAACGATGCAGCAAATACAACGTACTAAAGAAGAAGATCATCCTAGAGATGCGAAACTGGCTTTGGCAAGGGAGATTGTGGCTAGGTTTCATAGCTCGAGAGAGGCTGTTGCTGCTGAGCGCGCGTTTATAGCTCGCTTTCAAAGCGGAATATTGCCGGATGAGCTGCCTGAAGTGGTGTTGAATATTGAGGCATCTGGCATAGCCATAGCCAATATGTTGAAAGAAGCGGGTTTAACTCAAAGTACATCTGACTCCTATCGAATGATCAAGCAAGGTGCGGTGAGGTTGGATGGGGAGCGGGTGAGTGATAAAGCTCGACAGTTAAATCGAGGTTTAGAATGTATTGCTCAAGTTGGTAAAAGACGGATCGCCAAGATTAAGCTTGTCTAATTAAAATGCAGAATATTTTGAAGTGAAATTTAGATCTTGACGATCTTCACGTTTCGGGTAGAATGCCGCTCCTTCGCTAAGCTATTTGACAGCACATTGTCAGTGAGCAACCTGAGTTTAAGGTTATAGATAATGCAGGTTGACAGTGTCAAGAAGTGAGTTAGAATGGCTGGCCACTATCGCAGCAAAGCGAAAGTGGAGATGACGCGAAAACAGCAAATTTAAATATTGACAGAGTCTGCAAGGTGAGTATAATACGCCAGCTCAGCCGGAGCGAAGTT
>CAYQVF010000024.1:0-39979 GCA_964421045.1 uncultured Chromatiaceae bacterium | reverse complement strand
AGTCTGAAAACGCGTTTCCCTATAAATTTTATGCAACTGTAAGGTAGAGTAAGCCCACCACAAATTGCAATGAATGACAGTGATGATGCGATAGTGGTTTGGAGTCAGCATGATGGTGTTAGGTACAAAATCTGGGCAAGTCACTATATTATTGGCACTGGCTGGAGTGTTGCCAGAGTTATTGATTCAAACGATTATGTAAATGAATTTGAGGGGTTGTTTGGGGGGGCTGTTGGTGCTTTTTCACCAAAAGTTGCAATAGACAGTAAGGGTAATGCGACAGTGGTTTGGCACCAGCGTGGTAGCAATGCCGAGAACGATATTTGGTCAAATCGTTACGATGCCATTAATGGTTGGAGTAAAGCGGAAATTATCGGTGCTAAAAACAAGGGGCAAATTGAGGATGCACAGATAGTGGTGAGTAATGACGGAAATGCGTTGGCAGTGTGGAAAAATTTCTCAAGTAGCAAACATAAAATTCAGTCAAATCGTTATATTAGCGGTATAGGCTGGGGGGAGCCTGAATTTATTGATACCAATATTTTTATCGGGGTACCGGGAGAAACTACCAGATTACTTGCGTCAGGTGCTGCACCTCCACAAATTGCGTTGGACGGTGACGGCAATGCGATTGCTATTTGGGATCAGTATAATGGCAAGTTTATTAGTAGTATTTGGGTAAATAGATATAATCTTAATAGTGGCTGGGGCGTAGCGGAACCTTTTGGTAATGGAGAAATTTCACGTGAACCTCAGCTCAATATGAATTCAGACGGTAATGCGATCGTTGTTTTTAAGCAAAGCGATGGTAGTCGATCTAATACTTGGGCTCGAGAGTATACACGTGATCTCGGTTGGGGTGAGTCTGAGCTTATCGGTATCGAAAGTTTTGGCAGTGCGAGTTCGCAGGAAGTTGCCATTGATTTAAATGGAAATGCAATTTCAGTATGGCGAAAACGTGACGGCAATGTGAATCATATTTTCGCTAATATTTATTCTGTTGCAAGTGGTTGGGGCATAGTAAAACGCATTGAAGAAAAAAATGACGAAACTTATTCGCCGCAAGTTACAATGGGGGCGAATGGGAACGCTATAGTTATGTGGTCAAGTCGTGTTGATAAACGCTATCACCTATGGGCAGTTCGTTATTCAGAAGATACTGGTTGGGATGACCTCATGCAAATCAATACCAATTAATATCTTCAACCATTACGGAAGAGATGTCAGCCTCTCTCACGGAAAGTTACTTCAAAGAAAGGGTATCAAAAGGTAGTAAAAGTGCTTTTTTGAAAGTGATGTCCAAGGTTCTTGATATTAAACCAAACGATAGAGATAAATTACCATAACAATACACTCTGAGTCCGGTGTCAACTCTTTTAGGCCGTTTTTGTTAGCTCAATACGCTCCCAAAACGTTAGGTGTCCGGGCACAAATTCAGAATGCAAGTACATCACCGTATAATCCGTAATGGATGAAGTTAATGAAAAAGAAAGATTTAAACGATTTAGTGTCGGTTTATAAAGAGCAACTTGTACAGGGCGATGTGCAGGTTGCTTACTCTGAGCTAGTAAAATATGTTCAGAAGTTGAAAACGCTATTTTCAAAGGAATTGGGCCAAAAATTTTTCTTTGGAAACGTATTTCAAGGCTATATGGACTATACATATTTTTATCTCTCAAATGATCATTTAAAAAATATAAAACTAAAATTAGGACTTGTGCTAAATCACAAAGAAATGAGATTTGAGGTATGGCTTTTAGGCCAAACCAAAGAAATCCAAGGAAAGTACTGGAATTTATTGCAAGACACTAAGTGGATTAAAAGCTCGGAAATTCCTCAATATTCAGTCTTTGAGGTTGTGCTTGTTGATAATCCTAATTTTAACGACTTAGAGTCATTATCTGAGGAAATTAAGAGCACATTAGTTCTAATCTCAGATGAAATATCTTCGTCATTACGATCATTAGAATAAAAAACAAATGGCTAAAGTATATTTCGAAAAGCTATCCGCTCTTCTTGAAGAATTGTGTATAGAGAATGAAATTACCAAACCAATAGAAGTGAAACATTTTTTTAATGGTGCTGCTTTATATGTAAATAAAACCATATGTGCTTCATGGTCACCCGCTGGCTTGGCTTTTAAGCTAGATGAACAGGAAGCAAATAAACTCATTGAGGACGGTAAAGCAACACCATTAAAATATTTCACTAAAGGTCATATTAAAAAGGGATACGCTTTATTTGAAGATCCAAATAAAAAGAAAAAAAGTCACTGGAAAAAGTATTTCATTAAATCAGCACAACAAGTGCAGTAAATTTACACAAAGGAGAAAATATGAAAACTATGAATTGTAAACAACTCGGAGGAGCGTGCGATAAAAAATTTCATGCTAACTCTTTTGAAGAGATTGCAGAAATGAGCAAACAACATGGCATGGACATGTTTCAAAAAAAAGATGACGTACATCTTAAAGCAATGAATGAAATGCAAAAACTTATGCAAAACCCCGAAGAGATGAAAGAGTGGTTTGAAAACAAGAAAAAAGAATTTGATGCATTACCTGAAAATTAGAAAAAGAAAGATGTAACATTGAAAATAAATAAAATCACACTATCAGATCAAAAAATTAGAATTAGTAGTGGTTTAGCAATTGTATCAGTTCAAGCGCATATTTCAGGTGTTTTTTCTGGAGAAAAATCGGAGTGTGATTTTCGTTTTACACGTGTTTGGAGTCAAGCTTCAAGTGGAGCTTGGCAGGTTGTTGTAGGGCACTCAAGTATTGTGGTTTGAAATATACCCATAAATAGCACTATTAATAAGAAATAGTTCTCAGAGCTGAGGCTTCAGAGCGAGCAGGCTCCAGGGTTGTGGTGGTTCTCTGTAGGACGGTAGGGTTTTCATAGACCTCACCCATCACCATCCACTGACAACGGGGTTGTTTCTAGTGTTCGTACATGTTTAAAATCAAGCGAGGTAGCTCTATGAATATTATGGGGAACGAAAGTTATAAAGCAAAAATTGAATACGATACTGAAATCGACATGTTTCGAGGAAAAACCCTTGGTTTAAATGGCGGTGCTGATTTTTATGGTAAGAGTCCAAATGAGCTCCGTCGAAAATTCAACCTAAGAATACCACCTAAGTTGCATAGCAAAATCGCAGCAATTGCAACGGCAGATGATAAGAGGATTAATCAATGGGTTGCTGATATTTTGAACCGTTCAGTATACACGTAATACATCTAGCCAATAGCTTCAGAGAACAGTCAAAAGCTAAACGTTATGCGTATTGAAAATATGGAAACTAATGAGATGACAAAGGTAGTTGAGATAAACACAAAACGTTTATTATTGAGGCAATGGCGAAATGAAGATTTAGCAAGTTTTGCATTGTTGAATTCAGACCCAGAAGTAATGGCGTATTTACCCAAAGTTTTAAATAAGGAAGAAAGTAATAATTTGGCAGAAAAAATTATAAAATTAATTTCCGAGCATGGATGGGGTTTTTGGGCTATTGAAACTACTCATGACCATTCTTTTATTGGGTTTGTAGGACTTCATGAGCCAAAATACGAATTACCAGTTAAGCCTTGTGTAGAAATTGGCTGGCGTCTTGCTCGTAAATACTGGGGCAAGGGTTATGCTACAGAGGCCGGGAATGCATCCTTAGAATTTGCATTTAACAAACTGGAGTTGAATGAAGTTTATTCATTCACATCAACTACAAATAAAAAATCACAAGCTGTAATGGAGCGACTACAATTGGTGAATATATTTTCAAATTTTGATCATCCATCAATTCCAATCACTAGTCAGTATCGAGAACATGTATTATATAAAATTAATAAAGAAAGTTGGCTGAATAATCACGTATAACACATATGAGCCAGACCACTGTCAATCGGTTTTAAACCTCTATTTTAGTTTTTTCAAAAACTAAAATAAAAACCAAGTTAACCCCATCGTTGCATAAATTGTGACCCAATAACCGTTTCACTGCTTTTATAGTCGTATTCAAGGCTCGATACGCCTGTTTTTTGGAATTAGCCAGGATCCAATCCAGACAAAATAGTCCGTTCGTGCCTTGAATGCTGCTCTAAAAACACCTAAGCCTGATTTTCCTATAGATGAAAATTTTCAAATTAATGTGTCCTGTTTGGGTTGATCAGTACATTCTAGCTATGACGGATTTTTGCCATATTTTATTTTATTCAGAGTCAATACGTTGACAGAATTTAAATATAGACTTTTAACTATTTGAATTTAATATAAAAAATAAATTACTTTTGATGGTATAACGTTTGCATTCCCCTTTCCAGGACACGCTAATACGGGAAGGGATGACAATGGCCGATCAGCCGAAATCAGATGACTCAGACGAAGCTCCAGACGATACAAAAGTAAAAAAAGATAAATCCGGCATTATAAAGATGGCTCTGATTGCGCTGGGTGTTGTTGCCATAATAGCAACGAATGTAGGTATTACCCTGATGCTGGCTCAGAAAGATTCAGTAGAGGAAGAGGTTAGCACGAAATCTACCGCAGCTCAAAATGGGGATGAAGCTAGCGTAGCAGATGAAACGGAGCAGAAAATCGCTCTATATCAAAAATTAGAACCTACTTTTGTCGTCAATTTTCAGGCAGAAGAATCTCTTCGTTTTTTACAGGTCACAGTAGAGCTCATGGCGAGAGACGAAAAAGTCATTGCTGCTGTTGAGCAACATATGCCGGTGATCCGTAACAATCTCATTATTTTATTTAGTAGCCAGGATTTCACGACGATCAGTACCCGAGTGGGTAAAGAGAGAATTCGCGCTCAAGTTCTTTCTGAAATACAGAAAATACTGAAAGAAAAAACGGGGCAACCTGGCGTCGAAGAAGTGTATTTCACCAGCTTTGTGATGCAGTAATTATGTCTATTAACGATCTCTTATCCCAAGATGAAATCGATGCGCTATTACATGGTGTCGGCAATGGTGACGTCGAAACGGACGATGAGGATGACCTGGATGATGGGTCGGCTCGTAATTATGACTTTACCAGCCAGGACAGAATTGTACGGGGTCGCTTGCCGACGCTGGAAATGATTAATGAGCGTTTTGCCCGCTTATTTCGCATTAGTTTGTTTAATATTTTAAGGCGGTCTCCTGAAATTTCAGTGGGTGGGGTTCAGGTTTTAAAATTTTCTGAATATGTTCATAGCCTGTTTGTTCCCACCAGTCTTAATTTAATCAAAATGCCGCCTCTACGAGGAACGGGATTATTTGTATTTGATCCCAAGCTGGTTTTTACTATTGTGGATAATTTTTTCGGTGGTGATGGACGCTTTCATACCAAGATAGAAGGTCGGGAGTTTACACCGACTGAGCTCCGTGTCATTCAAATTATGCTGGATCTATGTTTCGAAAATTTTAAAGAAGCCTGGGCACCTGTTTATAAAGTGGATTTTGAGTTTCAAAATTCAGAAGTGAACCCTCAGTTTGCCAATATAGTCAGTCCTACAGAAGTGGTGGTGGTTACCACATTACATATTGAGCTAGAGGGCGGAGGGGGAGATATGCATGTGACTCTACCCTATTCAATGCTGGAGCCTATTCGTGATTTATTGGATACCGGATTGCAAAGTGATCGAGATGATACGGATGATCGCTGGATAGATGCTTTGCGGGATCAGTTACATACTTCAGAAGTTGAGGTGGGTACTGTTTTAACTGAGACGCAAATTACTTTGGATGATTTACGTAACATTAAGCCGGGTGATGTGATTCCCATTGACATGCCAGAAGAGGTGATTTTAGAGACGGATGGCGTGCCTATATTTAAAGGTAAATTAGGTGTTAATAACGGAAATTTTGCAATAAAAATAGCCGATCGTTACAACAGCAATAATTAAGGAGAGTGCTATGAGTGATGAGAATGATGGCGATGATGATTGGGCCGCAGCCCTGGCAGAACAAGCCGAGTCAGAAGCTCAACAAGTCACGGCGGATTTGCCCAAGGCGGAATTTGAAGAATTAGGCGTAGGTGTCACAGTACCAGGAGATGAAAGTGCCAATATGGAAGTCATATTGGATATTCCGGTTACGATTTCTATGGAAGTAGGCAGAACAAAAATTAGTATAAGAAATTTATTACAGTTAAACCAAGGGTCTGTTGTTGAACTGGATCGTCTGGCAGGAGAACCTTTAGATGTGACGGTCAATGGTACTTTGGTTGCGCATGGTGAGGTTGTTGTGGTGAATGAAAAGTATGGTATTCGTTTAACTGACGTGGTGAGTGCGTCTGAGCGAGTAAAAAAACTAGGTTAATCATCATGAATAAGAAAATAATACTGAATATAAAAATAATATTTTTTTTCTTGGGTGTCACAGTGTGTCGCATTGTCAGTGCTGGAGAAGAAACGAATACCGTTGTTACGTCTAAAGCGATGACCAATACAGATTCAATTGCTAATTTGTTACAACTGAGTATTGGCTTGGGTATCGTTCTGGTTGCTATTTTTGTTTTGGCTTGGTTCGTTAAGCGCGTGGCTAAGGTGGATACGGCAATAGGGGGGGCATTTAAAGTAATTGCTGTTTTATCAGTAGGTCAACGTGAACGAATTGTTTTGGTTCAGGTTGGTGAGCATCAAATAGTATTGGGTGTGGCTCCTGGTCATGTCAGAAAAATACACCTCCTGGATGAGTGCATACAAGATCCAAACAAAAATAAAGAGCCGCTTTCTGGATCATTTTCGGCACGGCTGCAAGCGGCGTTAAATCAGAGGTTTTCTTCGTGAAACGATATATTACGATTGCAGTGGCGATGCTATTTATATTTTTTCCACTGGTCTCTTTGGCCGAGCCAGGATTAGAGGCGATAACCGTTTCGACGGGTGCTGATGGTGCCCAAACTTATACACTCAGTTTACAAATTTTGTTATTGATGACCTTGTTGTCCGTCTTACCCGCAGGATTGCTGATGATGACCTCTTTTACACGCATCATTATTGTGCTGGCGATACTGCGTCAAGCTTTGGGAACGATGCAAACACCAAACAATCAAATCTTGATTGGCTTAGCCTTATTCTTGACGTTTTTCATCATGGCTCCGGTATTTAATGATGTTTATGAAAATGCGGTGACGCCGTATTTGAACGAGGAAATTAAAGCACCTGAAGCTTTTGAAAAGGCAACGGATCCTTTTAAACAGTTTATGTTAGCACAAACTAGAGAAAGCGATCTTGAGCTGTTTGCCACTATTTCACAAGCTGAAGAATTTGAGTCTATTGACGATGTGCCATTATCTTTATTGGTTCCTGCTTATGTCACAAGTGAGTTGAAAACAGCATTCCAGATTGGATTTCTTATCTTTATTCCTTTTTTGATCATCGATTTAGTTGTTGCCAGTGTGTTAATGGCCATGGGCATGATGATGTTATCGCCGATGATTATTTCACTGCCGTTTAAAATTATGCTGTTTGTACTGGTCGATGGCTGGGCGATGATTATTGGTACCTTGGCATCTAGTTTTTACCGTTAAATTTAATTTTCAGGTTTATTATTGAGGTAGAACTCCATGACACCAGAGACGATCGTTAGTATTGGGCAAAATGCACTCTATGTCACCATGTTGGTATTGGCCGTATTGTTATTGCCGGCATTGGTCGTGGGTTTGCTGGTGAGTATGTTTCAAGCCGCAACACAAATTAATGAAATGACTCTGAGTTTTATTCCAAAATTAATGGTCACTTTTTTAGCCTTGGTCATTGGTGGCTCCTGGATATTAGAACAATTACTGGGTTTTATGCGGGAGATGTTCCAAAATGTCCCGCATTTTATTGGTTAGTCAGACCATGCATTTTACTATGGCAGAAATAAGTGGTTGGGTAGGCAGTTTTATGTGGCCTCTATTACGTATCGGTGGTTTGGTTATGGCGCTCCCGGCTTTTTCGGCGCGCAATGTACCGATGCAGATCAAGTTGATTTTCGCACTGGTTTTAACCCTGGTTATTGTGCCAATCGTACCAGATGTTCCTGACATTAATCCGCTTAGTGGCGAAGGCTTGCTCATTGTGATTAACCAGATATTGATTGGTGTCAGCATGGGGTTCACGCTGCGTATCGTTTTTTCAGCCTTGATTACGGCAGGGCAAATGATTGCGTTGGGTATGGGCTTGGGTTTTGCTTCTATGGTGGATCCGACCAATGGCGTACAAGTTCCCGTTGTGAGTATGTTTTACAGTATTATTGGGGTGTTATTATTTTTTTCCGTTAATGGTCATTTGGTTGCGATACAAGTTATTGCGGATAGTTTCATTTCGATGCCGATCTCTCCCAGCGGCATTCCAGTTGGGGGTTACATGGATCTAGTGCTTTGGGGAACCTGGATATTTGCAGGTGCTGTGTTGATTGCCTTACCTGCCATTACTGCAATATTAGTCGTCAATATTGCCTTTGGTGTTATGACCCGAGCCTCCCCTCAGCTTAATATTTTTGCAGTTGGTTTTCCGGTTATTATGACGGTCGGTTTTGCCTTTATGATGTTTTCTTTAGGTCATGTGGAAACCCATTTTGTTCGTTTAACCAACGAAGGATTGACGCTTATGCGCCAGCTCGTCAATCTATAGACACTCTTTTTCCCTTTCTTCTTTATTTTCTTTTTAGATAGTTTCAACATTAGAGAATATAACGTGTTATAGGCGAAATTCGCCCTGTTTCTGGTGTTATTTTTGTTATTGCATAGCTGGCAATGATATTGCAAAGAACGTCAATATAAATAAATGGCGTGTTTAATCTTAAACCACTGAGCACTTCAAAAAATTAGAAAATTTTATTTAAAATGTTGAAAAAATATGGCACAAGATGACGGTCAAGAACGCACCGAAGAGGCGACCCCGAAACGTGAACGGGAAGCTCGAGAAAAAGGGCAAATAGCACGTTCCAGAGAACTGAACAATGTGGTGATGTTAATCGGATCTGCCGCCGCTTTTATGCTCATGGGAAATTCAATGATGGCTGGCTTTGAGGAAATTATGGACTTTAGTTTCCAGGTATCACGAGAAAAAGTTTTTGATGAAAAATACATGGTATCGAGTTTGCGTACTATCGTTGAGGCCGCATTATTAATGCTGGCTCCATTTCTGGGTTTGAGTATATTAATCGCGCTGGTTGCGCCTTCTTTGCTAGGTGGTTGGTCATTTAGTACTAAAGCAGTTGGGTTTAAGTGGGAAAAAATGGACCCTATTAAAGGATTGAAACGTATTTTGGGTCCTCAAGGGTTTATGGAATTATTTAAAGCCTTTGCTAAATTTATGGTGGTGCTCTCTGCAGCAGTATTGTTGTTGTGGATTTACACTGATGAATTTTTAGGTCTAGGCAGGCAGGCGCTTAAGCCTGCACTGGCGCAAGCAGGAGAGTTGCTTTTATGGTGTTTTATGCTAGCCAGTTCGGCTTTAATTGTTATTGCATTGGTTGATATTCCATTTCAGATATGGAATCACAAAAAACAATTAAAAATGACTTTTCAGGAGATAAAAGATGAGTTTAAAGAAACGGAAGGCAAACCAGAAGTAAAAAGAAAAATAAGAGAAGTTCAACTGGAAATGTCTCGGCGTCGGATGATGAGCGATGTTCCTCAAGCCGATGTGATTGTAACTAACCCAACCCACTTTTCGGTGGCGTTACGCTACGACCCCAAAACGATGCCGGCACCGGTGATGCTGGCTAAGGGGGCTGATCTCATTGCCTTCGAAATCAGACGTGTGGCGACCGATTCAAAAGTGCCTATTTTAGAGTCGCCCGCGCTTTCTCGAGCTATATTTTATTCAACAGAAATAGGGGATGAAGTGCCTGAAGGGTTATATAAAGCGGTCGCGCTTATTTTGGCTCACGTTTATGGGCTGAAGAAAAAACGCCGACGTTATTCAAAAAAACCCATTGCAATGCCGAATGTCCCTATTCCTGAAGCGTATCGTAAAAATTAACGAAAATATCTTAGATAATAGTAATAGAGGTTGTTTTAATAATGGAAAACATACTGGCTGGCGTAGGTCGAATTGGTAGAAGTGGCTTAGGTGTTCCGATATTATTGATTGCTTTGCTGTCGATGATGGTTTTGCCGATGCCCCCGGTGTTGTTGGATTTATTTTTTACCTTCAATATCACTTTGGCTCTAGTGGTTATCCTGGCCGGTGTTTATGCGAAAAAACCTTTGGATTTTGCTGTATTCCCTACTATTCTATTATTGGCCACATTGATTCGCTTGGCATTGAATGTTGCATCAACCCGGGTGGTTTTGCTCAATGGTCATACCGGTACGGGGGCGGCAGGCAATGTGATTGAATCTTTTGGTAATTTTGTTGCGGGTGGTAATTATACCGTAGGTTTAGTTGTTTTTATCGTTTTGGTTATTATTAATTTCATTGTTGTGACCAAAGGTGCGGGTCGTATTTCTGAAGTGAGCGCACGTTTTACTCTGGATGCTATGCCGGGAAAACAAATGGCCATCGATGCCGATTTTAATGCCGGATTATTAACCCAGGAAGAAGCAAAAGAACGTCGCGAAGAAATTGTCAGAGAAGCCGACTTTTATGGCTCCATGGACGGTGCCAGCAAGTTTGTTCGCGGTGATGCTATTGCCGGTATTTTAATTTTAGTCATTAATATTGTAGGGGGGTTGATTATTGGCGTCGCTCAACATGATATGGCTTTTAGCGATGCCATGCACAACTATACCCTGTTAACGATAGGCGATGGTTTGGTTGCCCAGATTCCCTCATTAGTTTTATCCACTGCCGCAGCATTGATGGTTACTCGTGTTTCCTCATCTCAAGATATGGGGGAGCAAATATTAGGTCAATTGTTCAGTGACCCTCGAAGTTTAGTTATCCCGGGGGTAGTATTAGGCACCATTGGTCTGATACCCGGTATGCCGAATATGGCATTTCTCGGTTTGGCTGCGCTATGTGGATTGGGTGCCTACTATATCAGCAAAAAGAAACCAGCTATTGCTGGAGCAGCCGTTGCTGCGCCCAAAGCTCAGCCTGGTACTCAAGAATTAATACCTGCTGGCGGAGAAAATACCGAAGGCAGAGCTTTGATTGAGTCGCAAGAACCTAAAGAATTGAGTTGGGATGATGTGGTTCCAGTCGATATTATCGGCCTGGAAGTGGGTTATAAGCTGATCCCCCTGGTGGATAAAAAACAAGGTGGGCAGTTGATGCATAGAATAAAGGGAGTAAGAAAAAAGCTGACTCAAGAGTTGGGTTTTCTTATTCCTTCTGTTCACATTAGAGATAACCTGGAATTATCGCCGAGTAGTTATCGCATCTCTGTGATGGGGGTCATTATGGGTGAAGTCCAGATCCATGTTGATCGTGATATGGCGATCAATCCCGGTCAGGTTTTTGGGACGATAGAGGGTATACCTGGGAAAGATCCCGCCTTTGGTCTGGATGCCGTATGGATTGATCCCGCACAAAAAGATCAAGCGCAAACCTTGGGCTATACTGTAGTTGATGCGAGTACCGTCGTTGCTACGCACGTCAGTGATATTTTGCAAAAACAGGCTGCTCAATTATTGGGACGAGAGGAGGTTCAGTTATTACTAGATAATCTTGCTAAAACCATGCCCAAACTGGTGGAAGAATTACCAGATATTATTCCTCCTACTATTATTCTTCGTGTATTGCAGAACCTGTTAAACGAAAATATACCAATACGTGATATGCGTAGCATCGCCGAAACATTGGCGGAACAGGGTGCGAAGGGTCAAGACCCCGCCATCTTGACCGCTGCGGTTCGGGTTGCACTCGGTCGCATGATCGTGCAAAAGATCAATGGAATAGAGCAAGAACTACCGGTTATCGTCCTGGATCCTGAGCTGGAGCACATATTGCATGATGCCATACAAACAGGAGGAGAATCAGGCGCTGGGTTAGAACCTGGTTTGGCTGAAAAGTTACAAACCTCTTTGATTGAGTGTACACAACGGCAAGAAGCGGAAGGAAAGTCAGCGGTACTCTTGGTCTCTGCACCTTTGAGACCCATGTTAGCGCGGTTTGTACGCTTTGCAATACAGACATTAAGTGTCTTGTCCTACAACGAGATACCCGATGACAAGACGGTTAAAGTGGTGGCGAGTGTAGGGAAGTAGTTAGCAAGATTCTATCAGGTTCTGATGTAGGATAAAGCGTGTGAAGATAAAACGATTTTTTGCTTCTGATATTCGTCAGGCTATCAAGTTGGTAAGAGAAGAACTTGGGCCAGAGGCGATCATACTTTCTAATCGGCAGGTTGATGGCGGTATAGAAATTGTTTCAGCCATTGATTATGACGAATCTATTTTTAATAATAACAGCCCGCGCTTACGTACGGACTCTGATCAAAAAAAGATCAGAACGAGTTCTGAAGAAGGATCAAACCGAGCGTCATCAAACAGGACATCATCAAAGCAAACACCGTCAAACCGAGAACCCTCAAATTGGGCGTCATCAAATGAGTTACCAAAAAATGAACGACGGAATAACCTTTCACCCAAAAAAATGGCGACCGAAACTTCTCGTGAACCTGGCTTGGTCGAAGTCAAAAATGAGCTGAAAAGTCTCAGAACTTTACTAGAAAATCAACTTTCTGGTTTTGCCTGGAACGAAATGCAAAGAAAAAGTCCAATGCATGCCGAATTGCTCAAGCGCATGACCCGTATGGGTTTGAGTGCCTCGCTTTGTCAAGATATCGCCAACAGTATTTCACCGGGTGATGAGCTTTCGCATCTTTGGTATCAAGTTCAAGGTTTACTTGCAAAAAAAATCCCTAATACCAATGACGACATATTGAACGATGGCGGCGTGGTTGCTCTCGTCGGTTCAACCGGAGTAGGAAAAACCACAACCGTTGCAAAACTTGCTGCCCGCTATGCTTTAAGACATGGTTCCAGACATGTGGCACTTATTACGTTAGACAATTATAGAATTGGTGCCGTTGAGCAGCTTCGAGCCTATGGCAGAATACTGGATATACCGGTTAGGGTCGCTGCTAAGGGAGATGATTTGAGTCAATTGGTGGAAGATTTTTATGATAGGCGATTGGTGATCATCGATACGGCGGGTATGAGTCAGAGAGATGGTCAGCTTGAGCAGCAGTTAGACATATTGCGACGAGACAGGAGTTGGTTGAAAAGCTATTTGGTGCTGTCGACGACCACTCGATTATCCTCAATGGAAGAGGTTGTGAGTGTTTACAAACAAGCCGATTTAGCCGGTTGTATTTTAACAAAATTGGATGAAACAACGTCATTGGGAAGCGCATTGAGTACAGTTATTCATCACCAGTTACCGGTTGCCTATGTTTGTAATGGGCAACGTGTCCCTGAAGATATGGAAACGGCTCGATCTGATGCTCTGGTCAGACAAACCGTTTCCATCATGGAAGAAAACGAAGGCCTCCTTGAGGGAGAGTCATTAGCTTATAACATAGGAGGGGCAGTCAGTTGACGTTTATATCTGACGCACAAAATGACCAAGCATCCGGATTGCGGCGCATCGTCCAGCGTCGTCCAGTTCGTGTTATTGCGATTACGGGTGGCAAAGGGGGCGTGGGTAAAACAAATGTCTCAGTTAATTTAAGTGTTGCAATGGCGGCCAGCGGTAAAAAAGTAATGTTGCTTGATGCAGATCTGGCATTGGCCAATGTCGATGTCTTGTTGGGTTTGAGAGCGCACTATAATCTGGCGCATGTGCTGTCTGGGGAGCGTATGTTAGAGGAAGTCATTATAGATGGGCCAGCGGGGGTACGTATTGTTCCCGCTTCTTCGGGTATCAAAGATATGTCGGAATTAAGTACTGCCGAGCATGCGGGGTTGATTCGCGCCTTCAGTGAGCTGGGGCAAGATATCGATGTACTCATGATCGATACGGCAGCGGGTATTTCAAACTGTGTTACGGCTTATACTCGCGCAGCGCAAGAGGTCATCGTGGTCGTTTGTGATGAACCGGCATCCATTACTGATGCCTATGCATTAATTAAGGTTTTAAATCGAGATCATGGCGTGTTTCGTTTTCACATTTTGGCCAATATGGCGCACAGTGTACAGGAGGGAAGGGGATTGTTTAACAAGCTAATGAAAGTAACGGATCGATTTCTTGATGTCACTTTAGATTATATGGGGGTTGTTCCTTATGATGAATATTTACGCAAGTCGGTACAAAAACAAAAATGTGTTGTTGAAGCTTACCCACGCAGCAAGGCTACACTTGCATTCAAGAATTTGGCAATCAAGGCCGATAACTGGCCTGTACCGAAAGTAGCCGGGGGGCATCTAGAATTTTTTGTCGAAAGATTGATACACGCTAACCACGACGGTGAGGTGATCACGCTATGAATGGACTCGCAATGTACATAAACGTAACGCTGGGCGATATAGATCAAATTGTTAATAAACATGCACCGCTGGTTAAGCGTATTGCTTATCACCTGATGAGCCGGTTGCCACCGAGTGTGCAGGTTGATGATCTTATTCAGGCTGGCATGATTGGTTTACTGGAAGCGTCTCGAAACTATGATGCCACTCAAGGTGCGAGTTTTGAAACCTATGCAGGCATCAGGGTGCGAGGTGCGATGTTAGATGAAATTCGCAAAAATGATTGGGCGCCTCGTTCTGTTCATCGTAAAGCGAGAAAGGTCGCTGAAGCGGTTAGAAAAATAGAAAACGAGCAAGGTCGTGATGCCAGAGACAGTGAAGTGGCTGAATTATTGGATTTGTCTTTAGAAGAATACCATCAGGTTTTACAGGATGCGAGTGGTTATCTAGTGCTTAGTTTTGATGATATGGGTGTGGATGACGAAGCGTTGGCAACTCATGTTTCGGATCGTGCCCCCGGACCTTTTGAAGGTTTACAAAGGGAAGACTTCAAAAAAAATCTTGCCGATTCTATTTCAGGGCTTCCAGAACGAGAGCGACTAGTGATGACATTGTACTACGATGAAGAATTAAATCTTAGAGAAATCGGTGCAGTGATCGGAGTAAGTGAATCTCGAGTCAGTCAAATTCACAGCCAGGCTCTTTTAAGATTACAGGCCAGGTTAGGACACTGGATGGCTAGATCATAGTTATGAATCAGGTACGAATTATTTTCTAGACAGATTGGAGGTTGTTTTGGATAAAAATATGAAAATTCTAGTGGTAGATGATTTTTCTACTATGCGCAGAATTATAAAAAACTTGCTACGAGATTTGGGTTTTTCTAATACTCAAGAAGCAGACGATGGGTTAACGGCCTTACCTATGCTTCAGAGCGCAGACTTTGATTTTTTAATAACGGATTGGAACATGCCCGGTATGCAAGGCATCGATTTATTGAAAGCCGTTCGTGCTGACGCCAAACTGGCAAGCCTTCCCGTATTAATGGTGACTGCTGAATCTAAACGAGACCAAATTGTTGAGGCCGCCCAGGCGGGTGTAAGTGGTTATATTGTGAAGCCATTTACGGCTCAAACATTAGAGGAAAAAATCGGGAAAATTTTCGAGCGTATTGATGCTTGAATTTTCAAAAGGAATTTCAAAAGGAATTGTATATGGAGCAGCAAAAAGACAAATACGCAGACTGTCTTGAACATGCCAGGGCTTTGGTCGTGGAGATTGAGGCCAAACGCTATGCCGAAGCAGATACCTTATTGAGTGGTTTATCCAGATTACATGAAAATGGATTATTTCAAGAGATTGGTAAGCTAACACGTGAATTACACGATACCTTAAATAATTTTGAGTCAGAACCTCGTATTTCAAAACTCACAGAATTGGAAATACCCGATGCCAAAGAACGTTTGAATCATGTGATTACATTGACGCAAAATGCAGCGAACAAAACTTTGAGCGTCGTTGAAGATACTTTGCCACGATCAGAACAGCTGAAAAAAAATGCCATCAGTTTAAAAGCAGAATGGGATCGCTTTACAAATCGGGATATGCAGGTAGAAGAATTTCGAGGTTTGAGCAATGAAATTGATGCGTTTTTACAGTGGACGGCAATTAATGCGGTAGAAATTCACAAAGGGCTTTCAGATGTCATGATGGCTCAGGATTTCCAGGATTTAACGGGACAAATTATTAAACGTGTTATTACTCTGGTTCAAGAAGTAGAAGACAGTTTAGTCGGGCTTATTCGTATTACAGGAAAAAGCAGTCTGGAAAAAAATTCGAATGAAGTACAAAAACCAAGTAAAGATATAGAGGCTGCTGGCCCACAAGTTCCTGGTTTGAAGCGGGAAAGTGAAGTGGTTAATGGGCAAGATGAAGTTGATGATTTGTTATCAAGTTTAGGATTTTGAGGTAACAGAAATGGCTATAGATACCGATGATGAAATCCTTCAGGATTTTCTGATTGAGGCGGGCGAGCTGGTAGAAGAGCTGGGCGGTCAACTGGTTGAGTTAGAAAAACAACCTGAAGATAAAGAACTGCTTAATGCCGTGTTCAGAAATTTCCATACGGTCAAGGGGGGTGCCGGATTTTTGGCATTGGATACTTTAGTCGCCATTTGTCATCGCGCTGAAGATGTGTTTAATTTACTGCGTCAAGGCGACCGGGTTGTAGATACACAACTTATGGACGTTGTATTGCGTTCTTATGACGCCGTCAATGAAATGATTGAGCAAGTGAAAAAGGGGATTGAACCTTCGCCTGCAGATCCTGAATTGCTCAAAGCTCTGGAACGATTTTCGACGGAAGGTAGTGTTGAAGAGATTACTGTTACTGCTGAACCGGCTGGTGATGAGGGTGATGCGGCGGCTGTCTTATTCGATGAAATTGTAGAAGACTCTACTGTTGCTAAAACTTCTTCTGATAGCATGAATTCTGATGAGATTTCAGAAGACGAATTTGAGGCTCTTTTGGATCAACTGAATAATTCTCCGGAATCGAATACAGAGATGCCAAAAACTGTTGATGTTACCAGTACGACTGAAACAAAAGCGGATTTGCCGGGGACATCAGGTTCGGATTCCATGACCGATGATGAGTTTGAAAAGATTTTGGATGAACTTCACGGCCCTATAGGGAGCAAACCTGAATCGGTAGCCGTATCCACGGTAGATTCAAAAAACGTTGAACCAAAAAAACCTGAATCTATAGCCCCAGTTGCTAAAGCACCTGTTGTCACTCAGCCTAAAGAAAAAAAGAAGCCGAAGACGGTCGTCTCCAAGGTGTCACCTGAAAAGGCACCAGTGAAAGAGTCATCCAGCGTGCCTCAAGCTGAAACGACGGTTCGGGTTGATACTCGACGGCTTGACGATATTATGAATTTAGTCGGTGAGCTTGTATTAGTGCGTAACCGCCTGGCTACTTTGCGTGGTTCCATGGACGAAGAGGTGACTCAGGCGGTAGGTAATCTGGACTTAGTTACGGCAGATTTGCAAAACTCGGTGATGAAAACACGCATGCAACCGATTAAAAAAGTTTTTGGTCGATTTCCGCGTGTGGTAAGAGATTTGGCAAGAAGTTTGAATAAGCAAGTTAGTTTGGAATTATATGGTGAAGAGACAGATCTTGATAAAAACTTGGTAGAGGCTTTAGCCGATCCTTTGGTACATTTAGTTCGTAATGCCGTTGATCATGGCGTTGAAGATACGCAGACCAGAGTGAAGTCAGGTAAATCTGAAAATGGCACCATCAAGCTTTCGGCAGAACAAGAAGGGGATCATATTTTATTGGTCATCGAAGATGATGGCGCGGGGATGGATGCTCAATTTTTGCGTGACAAGGTTGTTGAAAAAGGATTGATTGATCAGGAAGCCGCTGACCGTCTTGATGACCATGGCGCTTATAATTTGATTTTTATGCCCGGTTTTTCTACCAAGAGCGAAATATCTGATATTTCGGGTCGGGGTGTCGGAATGGATGTTGTAAAGACACGAATTACGCAGCTCAATGGTACGATTGATGTCGACTCTGAAAAGGGGAAGGGGAGTCGCATTGCCATAAAAGTCCCCTTGACGCTGGCCATTATGCCGACGTTAATGGTTAAGTTATCGGATCAAATATTTGCTTTGCCTTTAGCAAATGTGATTGAAATTTTTGATAATGAAACAGCGCGTACCAGTACGGTCGATGGCAAAAAAGTAGTCATTGTTCGTGAAAAAGCAATTCCTTTGATTTTTTTAAGGCAATGGTTAGTGGAAGGCGCTGAATACGCAGAGCCTCCTGCAGAGGGTTATGTGGTCGTTGTGAATTATGGTTCACAGCATGTTGGCTTTGTGGTTGATCAATTGATTGGCCAGGAAGAAGTAGTTATAAAACCACTGGGCTCTGGTTTACAGGGAACCAAAGGCCTGGCGGGGGCCACTATTACAGGGAATGGCCGTATTGCCTTGATTCTTGATATGCCTGGATTAATGGAAAGATATGGGACGAGGGCATAAATCAGGCGGTACAAAAAGGAGTATAGAGTGACTGTGCGAGTTCTCATCGTTGATGATTCACGTTTTTTTCGTAATCGTGTCTCTGAAATTATAGATGCAGACCCCTTGCTGGAGGTTATAGGCACAGCCAGTAATGGTCAAGAGGCCATTGCCATGGTTAATAAGCTGGCTCCTGATGTCATCACAATGGATGTTGAAATGCCGATAATGGATGGTATTTCTGCAGTTAGAGAAATCATGGCAAGGAAGCCAACACCCATTCTGATGTTTTCTTCAATGACGACGGCAGGTGCTAAAGTAACTCTGGATGCTCTGGAGGCGGGGGCGGTAGATTTTTTTCCTAAAAAATTTGAAGATATTGCAAGCAATTTCGCACTGGCAGCAAGTGTATTGCGACATCGAATTTATCATATAGGCCGAAAAAGTAGCTCAAAAAAAGCGGTTGATAGCAGGCACATTGGCAAACGAAAAATAAATGTTTTTAAAGGAAGCCAAACGCCCTCTTGCTTAAGTGCTCAAGGATATGGACTTTTGGCTATTGCTGCATCAACGGGTGGGCCGGTGGCAATACAAAGTATTTTAGAGAAATTACCTGAAAATTTTCCCTTACCTATTATTGTGGTTCAGCATATGCCCGCTGCCTTTACCGGGATTTATTCAGAAAGATTAAATCAGGGAAGCGCAATAAAAGTGAAGTTAGCTGAAAATAATGACCTTTTGCAAAAAGGTGTTGCTTTGATCGCGCCGGGTGGAAAACAATTCACTTTGGTAAATCAAGGTACAGAGGGGGTTGTTGTTCGATTGAAAGAAGCCACTGAAAATGACACCTATAAACCCAGTGTCGATATCTCTTTTCGTTCTGTTTCAAAAGTTTTTACCGGAAAAACGCTGGCGATCGTTTTAACGGGAATGGGGCGGGATGGCTGTGAAGGGAGCCAACTTATTAAAGCTAAAGGTGGAACCGTTTGGGCGCAAGATGAGAGCAGCAGCGTTGTCTACGGTATGCCTGGCGCAGTCGCTGATGCGGGGATTTGTGATTCCATTTTACCTCTTTCTGAAATCGGAGCGCGTTTGCGCCAAGGTGCATAGTATATGGACATACTAAGTGTAATGGGTATTATTGTTGCTTTAGCTGCTATTTTAGTAGGCAACTATCTTGAAGGCGGACATGCTGATTCCTTAATGTCGGGCGTGGCTTTTATGATCGTTGCTGGCGGTACACTGGGCGCAATTATGGTGCAGTTTCCGATGAAGATATTTATGTTGTCAATCAAGGTGTCAGTCTGGGTATTTATTCCGCCGAAACAAGATCATCATGCGGTGATAGAAAAAATTGTGAATTGGAGCAATATTGCACGTAAAGAGGGCTTATTGGGTTTAGAAACCATATCTGAATCAGAAACGGATGAATTTGCAAAAAAGGGTTTGCAATTACTTGTTGATGGCAGTGAGCCTGAAACTATTCGCAGCATTATGGAAGTTGATCTGAGCACCAAAGAACACCTGAGCTTACAGGCTGCCAAAGTTTATGAAGCCGCGGGTGGCTATACCCCTACGGTAGGAATTATCGGGGCAGTTATGGGTTTAATACATGTTATGAATAATCTTGCTGATCCTTCAAAGCTTGGTAGTGGTATTGCCGTTGCATTTATTGCAACCATTTATGGTGTGGGCTTGGCTAATATGTTGTTTTTACCTATGGCGACAAAGTTGAAGTTAATTATTCATGATCAAAGTCAATTCAAAGAAATGATTATTGAAGGTGTAATCTCCATTGCAGAGGGTGAGAATCCGAGAAATATTGAAACAAAATTACAAAGTTATTTACATTAGAGTGATACCATTGTGGCAAGAAAAAAGGCACCGGAAGAACACGAAAATCATGAGCGCTGGCTGGTGTCCTATGCCGATTTTATTACACTACTTTTCGCTTTTTTTGTGGTGATGTATTCAGTATCATCAGTCAATGAAGGTAAATACCGCGTTCTGTCAGACTCACTGTCAGCAGCGTTTCGTTCGTCGAACAAAACATTGATGCCCATTCAAGTGGGGCAACCGGCCAAAGCACCCACTGCCAACCATGCTCTGGATCAAGTTCCGACCGTTGTGATTGCACCTAATTTACCCATGCCACAATTAGTAAATAAAACAACATCGGGAGAGGGCACAGCCGCATCGATGTCTGAAATTGCAGATCGCATCAATGATGCGCTACCTCGCTTAATTAATGAAGATTTAATTTCGGTTCGTTACGAGGACGACTATGTTGAAATTGAAATTAAAAGTGAACTTCTGTTTCAACAAGGCGGAACCCGTTTATCCGGGGAGGCCAGGGATGTCGCCACCAAATTGGCTAAAGTATTAAAAAATTTTCCAAATTTAATGCGAGTGGAAGGTTATACGGATGATCGACCTATAAAATCAGCAGTCTATCCGTCTAACTGGGAGTTATCTGCTGCCCGAGCAGGCACGATAGTCAGATTATTTGCAGAAAAAGGCGTTCATCCTGCACAACTATCCGCAGTTGGTTATGCTGAGTTTAGACCTGTTGCAGATAATGCAACTCCAGAAGGTAGAATA
Organism: uncultured Chromatiaceae bacterium; assembly: GCA_964421045.1. Classification (GTDB taxonomy): domain Bacteria; phylum Pseudomonadota; class Gammaproteobacteria; order JAADHS01; family JAADHS01; genus JAADHS01. Next base: position 19,009 of record CAYQVF010000024.1, on the reverse strand, counting down.
AAGAATCGGCGAGTCAGCGTAATGGTATTGAATCAAACACAGGCTGGGTCGTTACGTGAAGATTTGGTTTTTGCTTCCATGGCGAAAAATGGAAAACCGCCTGTGCAGCAAAATGAGGGTGAAAATGCCTGGACGCAGCCCATTGATGTTAGCCATCGCCCAGTGACAGAAACGGGGACAATTTCAGTTATTCCAGGGATAAGTATTGCCGATCCTTTTAAGGTTAAAATTGCACCCGATGCCGATACAAAAAAAGCATCTGATGAGTAAGGAACGTGCACGTTCTTAACAGGGAGTAACGAGTTTGCAAGCGCATGGATGGAATAGATTATGGGAGCAGTCCAGAGATCGAGAGAATATCGATATTCAGGATAGCATTTTAACCTACGGACTGAGTGGTATTGCGAACACCATGAAACGACAAGGATTGAAAAAAGAAAATTCAAATTATATTGATTTATTGCCTATTGATGTGTCTGGTCTTAAATTAGTGTTGCCCAGGAAGCGTATTCATTGTGTATTAGATTGGGCGGAACAGGAACTCACTGCGCACGACAAGAATATTTTGTTGGGTGTCCGCAATCTCAATGGCAAAAAAATACTGGTCTTTGATACCGCAATGATGGTAATACCAAAGGATCATCCAAAAAAATCGTATTATTTAAATCAACGATGTTATCAGAAATTGATTGTGTTTGACTCCGGAAAGTGGGGTTTGGTTTGTGAGCGAATAGATGAGGAAATTATTGTCAGCCGAACGGATGTGTTATGGCGTGAGTCATTTAAAAAGCATGGCTGGTTAGCGGGTATGCTACCGAAAAAGGCTTATAGTTTGATCGATATTGATCGTTTTTACGCAAAAGCACGTCACTACAACCGTGATGAATAAGAGCCAAATTTCCATCACCATGGGTATATTATGGCATCAACCATGCATATTTGAGATGTGCGGTTTATTGTCGTCAAGTTAATGGCGTTAAATTCAAGAGCTAGACATAGAGGGAAGGTAATGAGTCAAATCAAAATTACAACGCAATCTGAGGATCAAGATGACCCTATGTTGCAGTGGGTTACATTTCAGTTAAATGACGAAATCTATGGCGTTAATGTTATGCAGGTACAAGAGGTGCTCAGAGTCACTGAAATTGCACCTGTGCCGGGTGCGCCGGGTTACGTTTTAGGTATCATTAACCTACGTGGAAATGTCGTAACGGTTCTGGATACGAGAGCACGTTTTGGCTTGCCACAGAAAGATGTCGATGATGCCTCGCGTATTTTAATTATTGAATCCTCTGACCAAGTGGTTGGTATTTTGGTAGATAGTATTTCGGAAGTTGTTTACCTGAGAGAATCAGAAATTGAGCCTGCGCCAAATGTAGGAAATGAAGAAAGCTCACGCTTTATACAAGGTGTTTGCAACAGAGAAGAAGAACTTCTGATTTTAGTTGATTTAAATAAGTTTCTTACAGAAGATGAGTTGGGTGGCGGAGCTGGTTTTTAGGAGGAGGTACTTATATTACGTGCTTATTTTTTGAGTATCCATGAGATGATTTTGTATGAATACTGAATTCGTTGTTATCACTGTTTTGTCATTTACTTTGTTTGTGTTATTTGGTTTTTCATGGTATTTGAAAGCTGAATTACAACGTATGAAAAGTATAATCAGTGAACAGAGCCGCGGTGTAGAGCGAGTGCAAGCCGATGTCCGTGCATTGCTGACCGGTGCTGCTGGCATGGGTGATCATCTCGGAAAGATTGACCAGCAAATGAAGCGTTTAGATGAACGCCTTAACGAACTAGATTTACGCGACCCGATTTCACAATCCTATGAACACGCCATCAAACTCGCCAAAAAAGGTGCGGGCATTGACGAGTTAATTGAGAGCTGTGGTTTAGTGCACGATGAGGCTGAATTATTATTAAGGATGTACCGCAAGGATAAAACGAGCTGATACTAGCAAGTATTTCTAATAAATATTAGAACGTGTACGTTTCTAAATCTATAACGTCATGGATATAGTTAATATTTATTTATAGTGTTAAGGGACTGTAAATAAATAACTTGTTCATCTGACATCACAATTTCGGCTCCTCCTTGAACGTTCTTCAATCAAAAAATACGCACTTTAGCTCACTAGAGCTGCGTTTTTCTCAAAGCTTCCGCGTCCTGCTTACGCATTTTACCTACATTCCTGTAGGCAATCAAAATATTCAAATAAAATAAAATTTGTGAACCACTTGCATAAGTTATTTAATTTTTCTTTCTAAGGTTCGGAATCTGACCATGTGTTAATAGGTTTTACACTAAAACGACCATCATCAGCAACTACGAATTCAAAAACATGCCAAGTTAGATGATTATTTTTTTCTCCCGTTGGGGGAGTAAAGAGCGTAATTTCGCCATTGACGTTAAGTTCAACTCTTGTCGGTGATCCGGTGATTCCTTCGGTAGTTTCTGCTGTAAATGTTCGACTGTAATTATTGACTAAATAACGATAAGTACCCGCAACAGGAAATTTAAAAATAGTAATCACTTCGGGGCCAAAGCTGTCTTTGTCATCAACGTCAAGTCGTGAAAATGGGAAACTTACTAAACTTCCTGAAAAGTCGAACCGAATGCGGATGCCTCTGGGGCCTATGAAATAAGCATCTATATCTAATGGGCTCTCGCCCCAGCTTAATTTTATTGAGACCGCCGTATCGCCAGTTTCGTCACCGGTGGGGAGGACAAGACAGGATTCTATTGTGGTATCTACTTCGGTCATTTGCAACTTAACGGTGTTGGTTTTTTTGCCCGCTCTTGAACCAAATAGCAATACGGAAGCATTCGATTTTCCAATAATGGAAAAATGACCGGAGGAATTCGTTACCGTCGAAGTGGTGCTAGAATAATTATCACCGACGGAGGTGATATTTACGCCTGTGATGCGTTCAGATGACGAGTTTTCTATACAGCCGTTGATTCGTACTTGGGGATAGAGCGTGCCAGCACTCCAAGTGGAAAAATGACTGACAGTGCTTTCGTAATAATGGCCTGCAGGGTCAAAAACCAATGCAGCGCGACCTTCTTTCACCCACAAACTATTGTCTTTATTATAAAAATATAAAGGAAGGGTCGAGGGTGGGTTGCCTGTTTTATCAGCAAGAGGGATGCGAATAGTGGCGTTTTTTCCTTGTGCAAGGTTCAGTTTGTTATTTTTAGAATCTGTAAACGTGATTAGAATGGCGCCAAAACTTTCTATTGGTGAAAGTGCTTCGTCATTGACGTTAGTTTGCATATTACCTGGCATCCACTCAATATCCACAGTGGGATCGATTACGGTTAAATTAACGGTGACATTACCATTTGGTGCGTTGCCATTGGTTTGTACCAGAGAACTTTCAGCTAAAATAACACGAGCAGAAGAGTCGGCAACGGTCAGTATTTGTGCTGAATTTGGACTGAACTCCTGAGTCAGCCCGATGGGCAATATACTTATGGGCAGACTTGCATTTGGAGAGGAGCTTGATATACGGGTAATTTTTGATTGGTCAGCAAAACCGGGGGTAGAAACAGTAACCATAATTCGATCACTGAGGGTTACGTTCGACAGTGTGTAGCTACCATCCTTTGCCGTTTTTGTACTTTTTCCATCTGCGTTCACCGTTGCTGCAAAGACCGAGTCACCGCTTATTCCATTAAAAACCTGCCCTGTTATTTTACCGGAAGATAGAGGCTTTTCAGAAGGTGGTAGTGTGTTGTACTCACCATCATCACCGCCACAGGCAATGAATAATAAGGATAAAGACCAAAAAAAAACAGGCCGAAAACCAATAGCTAGCTTCATCTATATTTTCTCTCTCTTTATCTGCACAGCTACGAATATGTTTAAAAATTTCTTAAATGGTCGTAATCAAGGCACCGTGCTCAGAGATAAACATCGTCTTATCTCCTGCTTTCATGCTCACACTTCTGCAATCAGAACGAACTAAATCTGAGCGCCAAACAAGGAAGTTATTGAGGGTACGTCCCTTATCTTGGTGCGATATCGCAGACAGTTGGTTTCTATATTAGTTTTTCGACAGATCTTGGTGGTGCTTGAATGTTAGATGTGAGAAACGTGTCTTATTTCATGGTTTCGCCATAAAATGAAATGGGTATAGGGGTGATCGGACGATGCTGTGGCTGGGATATTTTCTACTTTTTATGAGCAGCCTTCTAGAATGTTTGTTTTTCAAAAACGGATGTTCTTCCTGATACATAGTAAGCAAAGGCGATGACTTTAGCTATGACGATGTAGAGTTCCTCAGGGATTTCTTCGCCAATTTCCAATGTCATGAGTAATTGGGCGAGTTGGGCATCTTCATGTAACGGTATGTTGTATTCTTCAGCGAGCGCAATGATTTTTTCAGCCACAGAATCCAGCCCTTGAGCTGAAATGATGGGTGCAATATTGCCATCCCAGGTGAGTGCTACTGCTGTATTTTTTGAATAATTATTGTTCATGCTCTCGTATCCAGAATTGGGTTGATATGGGTTTTTAGATTGCGTTTCTCAATTTTTCCTTGAGTACAGCATAGATTATTGATTTCCATGCCTGCTTGGCTAAGACTTTCTTTAAGTCTATTCATGTGTTTTTCAAATAATAGTTTCGTAGTGTGGTATTCAGAGGTGATATTGGTATTTACTTTTTTGCCACGTAACGTGATATGGGCATAGACCGGGCCTAATTCTTCAAAATTAAAGGCTAGCGTAATGTTCCATCCTTGCTGGTTTTTATGTTTTTTATTGCCATGTTCTTGCTCAATTTTTAGATTGATAACATCAATGCCATTTTGGTTTTTTACGGGGAGTTCGAAAAGATAGACAACATTTGTATCCATTGGAGTGTTGGCTAACTGGGTTAAGCGTAGACGCGACAAGGCTCCGTCGACGAGTTCAAACAGTTCGGACAGTAATGAGCTGATTCCGGGTGTGTTCGCTAATGAGTCGAAAACTTTTCCTTGAGCGACAACCGGGGTATGATGCATCGGTGGTAGGGGGTTGTTTTTTTCACTATTGGGCATGGCAACAGTCAGTGGTTTACCTTCCATTAGGTCTTTGGATACGGAACTGCTTAGCGAGTTTACCAACGAGGAGGGGAACGTTTGTGATGCAGTGTGGATTTGAGCTAGCGGACGACCCACAGGTGTGAGTGACTGCGGTACGAAAGAGGGGGGATCTGTTTTTCCTTCTTTGGCTATTTGTTGCTTGATTCCATTAGCCAGTGCTAACAAGTTAAATTTAAAGTCCTTTGTGACGTCAGTGGGTTTGTCTGACGGATCTTGTTTTTGTAGTATTTTCTGTTCAAAAAAAATACCCGAATTATTTAAGTCAGATTTAAGTCCTTGGGGTGAGCTAACAGAATTTGGGGTGGGTAGCTGATCTATGAGCTTGTTTATTATGACTTGTAATGGGACGGGTATTTTTTCTTGGAGTCTTGTTTTAGGTGCTGACAAAGCATGTAAACTGGCTAGTAATGAAGGGTAAGCTGCTTGCCTAGGCAGAAAGTTTCTAATTATTTCATTTTTAAGTTCTATTTTGCTTTCATCTAAAACTTTGAGTACGGGGACAGGGCTTAGGCTCATTATTTCTAGCTTTAAATTTTTCCCTTCAAATAAGGGGGGGAAAGGTGTTTGTGCATTTCTAGCGTAGACTTGTTGCGTACCGATTTTTAATATGATCTGTTGCTTATTCGCTCTCCCCGGATCAACAACAATCGCTTGTAGTGTTTGTCCAACTTTCCAGTTATTGAGTGCGGGTTTGACTTCCGATAAGCTCAATAATGGCGAGTGAGAAGGAAGGCCAATTTTCATTTGTATCTCCGGAATATTGACGGGGATTGTGAATACCCGTATTAGTACGGTATCGGGAAAATGCTATATATCTTTACCCTGTCGTGTCAATAAAAAGTTGACTCGACATCGTTTCTCTTTGTTATTCTAAGCGTTTGTCGATGACAAGTTATTATGTGCTCCTTTACTAAGGACTGAATGATGAATCAAAATATCGAAAAACCAGGTAAAGACGTGCTTAATCAAGTTTGGTATGTTCGGCGCAAGGACAAAATTACGGGTCCTTTTCCTGGGCGTCTTATTTCGCGACGCTTATTACTAGGTCAAGTTCTTCTTGATGATGAATTGAGTCGGGATCAATTTCATTGGCAGTCGGTATCGGAGCTACAGTCGTTGATTCCTGATGTGATGAAGAGTGATCTTGATGACCCAGTAAATCGTGAGCGCATCGTACTGTCTAAACGTTGGGCGGATGAGCGGAGTTCTCGTAATCGCCGCGAAACGGGGGTTGCTGAGCGGGAGGAGGCAAGGTTAACTACGGATCGCCGAGATTTAGAAAATACAGGTGAAATTGATTACCGAAAGAGAAGAGACCAGCGCCTGGATGCATCTCGAAATAATAGAAAAAACTTGCAAAAACAATATAAACGACGGCAGCGTATACAGGGGTTCACGATTATATTTTTAGTCGTTGCTGTCATGCTATTCTCTTTTATCTATATCCCCGCGCCTGAGATCAATGAAAAAACGAATTGTTTAGTTCAACCTGAACCAGGCATTGTTTGGGCAAACTGTCAGTTAGCAGGAATATCATATCCTGAATCAAATTTGTCAGGCGCTGATATTCGTAATGCCAACCTATCTAATGCCAATTTGAGTGGGTCGGTCTTGCTAAAAGCAAATTTATCCTATTCAAATTTAAGCTATGTCAATTTTCGTGCTTCTGACCTTAGTCATGCGAATTTAAAAGGTGCAAGTTTACAAAAAACGAATCTTAAAGAAGCCAATTTAAGCGCAGCGGACTTGTCTTATGCTGATTTGACAGGCGCGAAACTACGCGGTGCTAATTTTTCTCAGGCTATTCTAAGTAAAACGATATGGGTCGATGGTCGAGAATGTGGGCTGGGTTCGATAGGAACTTGTCGTCAGTGATTTTAATCGTCGTCGAAATTTCATACTTACCTTGTATCATGGTTTAAAATGACTAAAAAGGTTATTCGATAGTACAATAACTATCAGTTTAGAATACGATGAAAAGGTATTTGGGGAGGCCATGATCAGAGGTTTGTTATCTGTGGTGGGATCGGTACGAAAGGGATCAATATTATTGAGCGGGGTTTCTCCAGTAAACCAGGCTGGTTCCATCTATGTGTTTTAGCCCTAGTTTTTCAGCTGCTTCAATCTCTTCTAATGCCTTAGTGACCCCTTGCCAGATGCCGTAGTCATGCCAGATAATAATCCCGCCTGGTCTCACCATGTTTTGGGCATGGCGGCTATCTGACATGGCATAGTCATAGGCATGTGACCCATCGACGAATACGAGTGAACATTGCCTCTGATAAGATGAAAAATCGAAGGTGGCAGAGTCACCGTATTGCTGGGTTATTTTTTTACAGGCGGCGGAGTGGAATAAAGTTTGTTTGTAGCGAGTCCCTGATTCAGATTTGTCGATAAAATGAACTTCGCCATCATTAACGTTATATTTAGTCTCGGTGTTTCTTGGGAGGTCAAGTGTGACTATGTGGCAGTGGTCAGGAGAGTTGATCGCTAGATTTAATGTTGTTCTGCCATCAAATGTCCCGATTTCGAAAATGGTTGTATTATTGACGCATTGTTTTGCAAGTAAGGACAGTATGCCTAATTCGCTGATGCGGACATTACCATTGTTTTTTTTCAGGTCGGTGAGCTTGAAATTTTCACTGTCAATTAATTGGTTCCATTTGACGGTAGGGAGTTGAGTCGGTTGGGTATGTTGGTGAGTTTTACCTCGGATTTTTCTTGAAAATTGTCGAAATGTTTTGGCAGTTTTTGACATGGGCAAGTAGAGGTGCAGGGAGTACTTGCCGGATAGATGTTCAGTAAGGTCGCTCATGGTTTTTGTTATGTCCTGTTCGTTATCTGTATCAGATTCAAATATACGCATGGCGTTACGAATTTAGGTGTTTTTACGCTCATCTTCAATTTGATTCTACGTTTTCTTAATCTATTTTTTATTTTAGGCGTTATTTTTTTGTTTTCGAGCATATGCGGTTTTTAAGTCTATAGTGGATCCTATATTTTGGACAGTAATTTAAGATAAAGTCGCTGCTAAAAAAAGGGATGAGATGAAGCGTAAGAAATTGAGTAAAAAATGCAAGGCTAAGGTAGCATTAGAAGCATTAAAGAGCAACAATACGGCAAATAAACTCGCCGCTGAATACGAGGTTCATAGTACACAGATCAATACCTGAAAAAATGTATTGGTCAACTTAAACAGGAAATATTAATTTGAGAATTTTTATAATTGACCGGTGAAATATCTCCGTTTGAGGTATGTAGCCGATCAAGGTTGTAATTCTTCATATATCCCCCTGCCTCTTAAAAGAAGTTATTGTGTCTGTTCCTATATATGCTCTGCAGTTTGTGTAATATCAATGTATAAAGTTAATTTTTGACCGGGTTGCAGATATTTTCGTTGGCGCAAGGTTTTTGTATTCCATTTTTTAAGTTCGGAAATACGTACGTTGAACAGGGCGGCGATTCTGGAGAGTGAATCTCCATTTTTGACGGTGTAATAAATACGTCTGGGTCTTTCGTGAGGTCGTTTTATGTTGTCTTGTTTGGTGCTGTTGATCCAGATCACCAGTTTTTGCCCAATACGTAACGGATCTCGTTGAGCCATGCTGTTCCAGGACGCCAAAGAAGACATTTTTACGTTATATTTTTTCGATAGATCCCACAAGGTATCGCCCTGGGATACGATATGAATCATGTTTCTATCTCCTCGGCGTTTTTTCACCGTATTGAGGTGGCGTTGATTGGCGCTGAGTTTATAGTAGGTCAGAGACTGTTGTGCAACGGGAATAATCAGGTTATGCCCGATGTGGATCAGTTGTCCTTGAATGCGATTGACCTGCTTGATTACGCTGGCGGTGGTGTTGTATTTTTTTGCTATATGGCTCAACGTTTCGCCTGATCGAATTTCATGTCTTTTCCATGTTACGCGTTTTTTAATCGGCAAATTGGCTAATTTTTGCTGGAAGTTGTTAGCTTTTTTCAGAGGCAGGAGTAAAGTATGCGGGCCTTGGGGAGGCGTTGCCCAACGGTTAATTGCTGGGTTGAGGTGATACATGTGTTCGATGCTTAGACCGGCAAGCTCGGCGGCCAAGGCAATGTCGATTTGTGAGCCGAGATCAATTTGCATAACAACAGGGCGGTTTTTTATCGGGGTCAAGCTGACCTTGTATCTTTGTGGTTTTGCGATAATCGTACTTAGAGCGATGAGTTTAGGAACATAATCTCGTGTTTCTTTAGGCAGTTTGAGAGACCAAAAGTCCGTTTTTTTTCCTTGGCGTTGATTGCTTTTTATGGCTCTTGATACGGTTCCTTCTCCAGAATTGTAGGCCGCGAGCGCAAGTAACCAATCACCATCAAAATAGCGGTGAAGATGACTTAAATATTTTAAAGCTGCTTCCGTTGAGGCGAAAATATCTCGACGACCATCATACCACCAGTCTATTTTTAGGCCAAAACGTTTCCCCGTGGCGGGGATGAACTGCCAAATTCCCGAGGCTCTACCATGGGAGTAGGCAAAGGGTTGAAAAGCACTTTCAACGACCGGAAGTAATGCAATTTCCATAGGCATATCGCGTTTTTCAACTTCATTCACAATGTGATAAAGAAAGGGTTTTGCCCGTTCGAAAGTCCGGTTAAGATCTGCCTGGTGGCGAGCAAAGCTACGCTGATGTGATTTTATTGCCGTATTACTGTGCTTAGGTAAGCCATAACCGTTGCGAATTCGTTGCCAAAGATCAAAGCCGACTTGGGGAGGAGGCGATTGCTGGGCATGGTGACTCAGTGATGCTGCGTTTGGCTCGGCATGACTTGATACCGGAAATAAAAATAAAATAGCGAATTTGAATACTAGTACGGTGTGATTCAATTTTTTCATCATTAAAATACATCTTTCCAATGCCGAATGACTGAAAAAACAGCCACTTCTGTTTCCAATACCCGATTTGCATAGCGCTCAGCCGCAGCTTTAATGATTGGCGTATGACATCGTACAAACGGATTCGTCTCTAACTCAACCTGAAGAGTGGAGGGCAGCGTTGGTAATTGTGCTGCCCGTAACCGAGCGACGGTTTGTATCCGTTTCTGTATCTCTGCATTTTCGGGTTCGACTGTGGCGGCAAAAACTAAATTGTCCGCCGTGTATTCGTGAGCGCAATACATATTAGTATCGGCAGGTAGCCGGATAAGTTTCTTGATAGAGGTTAACATTTGTGCTGGTGTGCTTTCAGAAAGTCGACCGCAACCACCAGAAAAGAGTGTGTCTCCGCAAAATAAGCTATTTTCAGTATAATAGGCGACATGTCCTCGGGTGTGGCCAGGGACATCGAAAACTTTGAATTTATGAGCAATCCCAGTGATCGTGATTTCGTCATGTTCTTTTACCCGATGGTTGACGCCAGTAATATCTTCTTGTTTGGGGCCGTAAACGGGAACGTTAAAATAGTCAAGCAGTGCGCCTATTCCGGCGACGTGATCACGATGACGATGAGTGATAAAGATCGCACCCAAGGTGTATTGTTGTTGGGTTAGGATGGATAATACGGGCGTGGCCTCTCCTGGGTCGACAACAATGGCGGTTTTTGTTTTCTCATCAGATAAGAGCCAACAGTAATTATCATCAAAAATAGGAATGGCTTTAACTTGCAGCATGTTTTTTCCCTGTTCGGAACAGTACTTAATTTTAACATGACCGTTTGTGGTCTGAGAAAAGAGTACAATGTAGGTGGGATAAGGAGTGGAGAGGTAAGGATTTGAGGTTGAGTACGAAACACCAGGACAATGCTTTAAAACGTGTTGAAATTAATGAAATTCGGCAAACTTTGCGTCGATGGTATAAAAGTAGCTTGGGTCGAAGTTTGCTGACGCAGGAGTCAGAACAGCTCGATGCTGTGCTCAATACGCTGTTTGGTTATCATGCTGTACAGGTTGGTTTTTTGGTGGGGAACGACTTGCTCGCTTCAAGCCGTATCCCACATCAAATTGTCATGGATCCCGCGCGGAGTGATGATTTACCCATTCATTTGTTTGCGTATCCTGATGCGTTGCCAATACAGTCAGATATGATTGACTTGGTCATTTTGCCCCATACCCTGGAATTTGAACGAACCCCCCATGAAATTTTACGTGAGGTTGACCGGGTACTTATTCCCGAAGGTCACGTGGTCATTTTGGGGTTTAATCCCTGGAGTATCTGGGGGTTGGTGGGCTGGTTCAGGAAAAAAATGAAAAAAGCGATGCCGCCTTGGTGTGGATGCTTTTTGAGCTTACCTAGAATTAAAGATTGGTTGGCATTATTGGGTTTTGATATTGTACATGAACAAACATTTTTTTTTCGCCCCCCCGTGAAGCAAGTACGTATTATGAAACGTCTTTCATTTTTAGAACGGTTAGGTCAACGTTATTGGAAAGGGGTTGGCGGGGCGTATGTATTGGTTGCTCGTAAGCGAGTTACGACATTGACGCCGATTAAACCACCGTGGCGTCCGTCGCGTTTAGTCGGAAAATGGGTTGAACCTGCGGCGAGAATAAACTCAAAAAAGGAAAGTGATGTCTGAACGAATAAAAATATTTACTGATGGTGCCTGTCGAGGCAATCCGGGTCCCGGTGGGTGGGGCGCGTTGATTCAGTGCAAGAATGAAGAAAAAACGTTGTATGGTGGAGACCCAAAAACAACGAATAATCGTATGGAGCTGATGGCCGCCATTGCCGCACTTGAGTCGTTGCAATCTTCCTCCGAGGTGGATCTGACGACGGATTCGAAATATGTAAAAGACGGCATTAATGAGTGGTTGGTGAACTGGAAACGACGGGGTTGGAAGACTGCCGCGAAAAAGCCCGTGAAAAATGTCGATTTGTGGAAGCGCCTTGATGCCGCTGTAGGGCGACATCATGTTGCCTGGTTTTGGGTGAAAGGCCACTCAGGCCACCCTGGCAATGAAAAGGCTGATGCCTTGGCTAATCTTGGTATAGACGAATGCGTCAAATAGTATTAGATACTGAAACAACAGGACTGGAGCCTGAACAAGGGCATAGAGTGATTGAAATTGGTTGTGTCGAGATCATTGATCGTCGGCGCACGGGCAAGTCCTATCACCAGTATATTCAACCTGATCGAGAAATTGATGACGGTGCGATGGAAGTTCATGGCATTACTAACGAATTTCTGGTTGATAAACCCCGTTTTTCAGACATTGCTCAAGAGTTTTTGGATTTTGTAGTGGGTGCTGAGTTAGTTATTCACAACGCGCCTTTTGATGTTGGCTTTCTTAATCATGAATTAATATTATTAGGTGAACCTGTTTCTCCTATAGATAAGCAATGCGAGATTTTGGATACCCTGGTTATGGCGCGTCGCTTGCATCCGGGGCAACGAAATAGCCTAGACGCACTTTGTAAACGTTATGCTATAGACAATTCACAGCGAGAATTACATGGCGCCTTATTAGATGCCGAGATTCTGAGTGATGTCTACCTTGCTATGACTGGAGGACAGACAACATTGTCATTGGTTTCTCAAGAGGAAGAGCACGGCGATGGGGAGCATTACCAATTGGATCAAAATAGAGCTCAAATTAAAGTTATTTTTGCAGATGAAAAAGAAATAAGGGCTCATCGTGATCGTTTGCAGGCGATTAATAAATTAAGCAGTGGCACGTGTTTGTGGCTGAAGACTTAGAGGCATCGTGAACATGATTATGGGATCAAGCATTCTGTCTCTTATTTGCGTCAGTAATGTCTATGCATTATAGTAGGAATTAGCCTTTTCGTATTGATTTAAGGGTACCAGATGGCAATGTTGGACATTATCATTTTGTTTTAAGGGGTGGCGATGAAAAAAATAAAAAAGTCCCGGCAACTCATCAATATTTCAATACTTCTAATTATTCACTGGATGACAGTCGGCTGTACAAATTTACAGCTATTAACTAAGCAGGGTGAAGACGTAGAATTACCCCCGACAGTACAGAAAAAAAAAGTACCATCGGTATCGACAGGCGTTCTGCCAGACTCCTATGATGTGGCGGTGGCTAAAGCGATTGATCCTCTGAGTCCAAAGCGGTTGGTTTTAGCTGCGCGTTATGGTCATGACGATGTGGTTCAATTTTTATTGGACAATCAAGTTACCATTAATGCTCGTGATAGCAGAGACTATACGGCTTTAATCGCTGCGGCAGAGGGGGGGTATTATGACGTTGTAAAAAAGCTGATTGCCGCAAAAGCGGAGGTGAATGCAAAAACATCAAGTGCACTAACGGCGCTGATGAGTGCCGCAGCAAATGGTGATACGGTGACGATGATCGCATTGCTTAACGCAGGGGCTAATGTTGATGATCTTAATAATGAAGGTGAGTCACCACTTTTTTATGCGGTACGTAATGGTCATCTTGAGGCGACACAAATACTGCTTGATCATGATGCAGACCCTAATCGAAAAAATACACAAGCGGTCTCTGCATCAACCAGTGGTTATACCCCGCTTATGTATGTGGCTGACCATGCACAGGATATGACGGACGCAAATTGGGAAGGGCTAGCCAGTTTGTTACTCAGCAAAAATGCACAGCCTAATCTTCGCAATAAACGCGGCGAGTCCGCGCTTTCTATCGCGCAACGTCGATCTGATTCAAGTCTGAAAAAAATATTACAAAATGCCGGTGCGCGTATGGAACGTGCCTATACGAGCTTGAGCGAAGATGCTGCATTGATTAAAGCGGCGCGTATGGGCGATATTGAAAAAATTGAAACCCTGATCGATCAGGGGACCAGTCCTAATGTAAAGAACCGAGGTGGAATAACCCCTTTGTTGGCTGCAACCTTTGATAACCAGTTAGGCGCAGTAAAAATGCTCATTGCTAAAGGCGCTGACGTTAATCTTGTGCCTGTCGGGTTTAAAAAATGGGCGTTTGCAGCAAGTGCGGCGTCATTAAAAGATCATGAACTCATGGAAAGTGCATCGAAGGGCGATACGGCGTTGCTGGTTGCTGTTAGGAAAGGGCATTCAAAAATTGTAGAGTATTTGATCGTGAGTGGTGCTGATGTTAGGTTCGCCAATCGTCGAGGTGATATGCCGATTTTTGTCGCGGCTGTGGAAGGTCAGCTGGATATTGTGGGTCAGTTGTTGGCTGCAGGCGTGGCTCCAGATACCTTGGAAATTGAAAAGCTGACGGTTTCCATGACCAACGCCCTGGAAGTCATGGGGCGAAATACACCTTTAATCGTTACTGCTCAGGCTGGGCACCGAAAAGTGGTACAACTTTTGTTGAAATGGAAAGCGAACCCAAATCATCAAGGGTTTTTAAATAAAACGGCGTTATTGTGGGCGGTAGAACGGGGCTATATTCCGGTTGTTGATGTGCTGCTTACGGCGGGTGCTGAGCCCAACCTTCATGATATCGAAGGTTTATCTCCACTTATGGTTGCGGCGCGCAATGGCAATGAGCGATTAACGTACACGTTGTTGAAGTACAATGCGGATCCTAATCTCACTCAGCAGGCGGATGTGCAAGGTAGAAAGGGTAAGGTCTTTGGTACCACGGGGATGACGACACTCATTTACGCTGCGCGTGGTGGACATAATCAAATTGTTAAATTGCTTATAGAGGCTGGGTCTAACGTCAATGCCATCAGTCGTAATGGTGAAACGGCATTAAAAGAAGCCTCTATTAATGGTTACCCTGAGATTGTTGATTTGTTAACCGTGGCTGGAGCGCGATAAAAATCCAGATCTATAGTAACGCCGCGCTTTCAGGTGTTTAATACCTGAGTACGCGTTACCATGTTACGAGTATTATGCGAGGTTTCTTTATATTATGCAGTTGCTTAAATTGATTATGGTACTGAGCTTGTGTTTAGGTTTTCAGAGCTGGGTATGGGCTGATTCTCTGGACGAGGGTGTAAAAGCTTATCGAGCCAAAAAGTTTAGTAAAGCCTATGATTTACTAAAACCTGTGGCAATTGCGGGAGATGCTCAAGCTCAATTTTATGTTGGCCAGCTATACCATGAAGGTAAAGGTGCCCCTCAAAATGATAGAAAAGCAGTGATATGGTATCGCAAGGCCGCAGATCAAGGTTTGCCTGCGGCGCAGAATAATTTAGGGTTTTTATATGCCAATGGCTTAGGCGTAGCTAAAAATTTTGAAGTGGCCTATAAATGGCTAAATTTAGCGGCAGCTGCGGGTCATGAAGATGCGGTTTTAGGCGTACAAAACTTGCGTACAAAAATGACGGCACGGCAATTGGCTGAAACGGAAGCTAAATTGGGATGGATGTATCATCGTGGTTGGAGCGTAGAAAAAGACGCAAAAGAAGCGGCGCGCTGGTATCTTAGTGCCGCTCAGCGAGGTCATCCTACAGCGCAGAATAACTTGGGTCAATTGTATGCCAAAGGCGAAGGCGTGGGGCAGAACTACGTTGAAGCAGCAAAATGGTACACCGCTGCTGCCACACAGGGACATGCGCGCGCACAATATAATTTAGCTTTGCTCTATGTCAATGGTGAACAAGGTGTAGAAAAAGATTATGTTGCTGCTGAAGCTTGGTTGTATCTTGCATCTCAAGCCGGGTTTGGTGAGGCAAAGAAAGAAATTATTTTACTCAAACGTCAGATGTCACCCGAGCAATTGGCTATGGCAAACAATCGTATAGGTGTGTTTTATCAGCAAGGCGTTGGCATTAGCAAAGATTATAAAGAAGCTGCAAATTGGTATAGAAAGGCGGCTCGTTCTGATTATGCTGCAGCGCAATTTAACTTGGGTTTGCTTTATCACAAAGGAATGGGCGTGGTGCAAGATGAGGCTCAGGCGGTGGAATGGTATATTAAAGCAGCTAGGCAGGGACATGCATTAGCACAAAATAATCTGGGTGTGTTATATCAAAAAGGTGTGCGGGGTCGACAGGATAACAAGAAGGCCTTTTTTTGGTATCAAAAAGCAGCAGATCAAGGTGTCGCTGGAGCACAAAGTAACTTGGGTTTGCTCTACTATCTGGGCTTGGGCGTTGGGCAAGATTATTTGCAAGCGACAAAGTGGCTTAATAAAGCAGCGAATCAAGGGCATTCCGCTGCTTTTGAAACCTTAGGTCGAATGTTTTTTCTTGGGCATGGTGTCGATAAAAATAATGTATTAGCTTATAAATGGTATAGTTTAGCGGTTCATGCTGGTGCAACTAAGGCGCAGGAAGGGCTGGATGTTATTAAACCTAAAATGTCAGTGGTTGAAATTGATGAAGCTGAGCGATTAAGTCAGCAGTGGCGGAGAGAGCACCATGTGATGGATTTAGCTTCTCCTCTCGTCTCTCCAGCGGATTGATTGTTACAGGGCATGTCAAACGTTCTGGCGTGCTTCCCCTCGTCCTTACATTTCCTGTCAGTTATAGCATGAACCCATATTCACGAAATTTGAACCTCAAACAGGGGTGTGATCAGGCGTAGATTCTTCAATGACTTCTTTTCAATGTTTCTTCAAACTCAAGTTTAAGTTCGCGGATGCGTGCATTGATTCGTACGGATTGATAAAAATTTTCTCCCTGGTTGAAGTTCACAGCAAGCTGAAGCTGCTGTATAGCAGTGCTTGTGTCTCCAATTAAATAATAATACTCAGATAAGGCTTGATAGGAGTCTGCTGCGTGTCCTCCCTCTCCTGCTGCTCGTGCATAGAGCCGGTATAGGTTAGGATTTTTTTTTGTGTAATGGAGTTGTGACTGCAATACTCGGCGCGCGGTTTCATAATTTTTGTTTTTAATTAACGCTTCTCCATAGAGAAAGGTCAACGCATTATGTTTTGGGTAAAGTAATAAAGCTTTTTGTAGTTGCTCTATAGCAGTTTTATATGCAGCTTGCATGAGAAGCACTTGTGCTTTGGCCAAAATAAATGCAATGTTTTCAGGGTCATTCTCAACTAAGGCTTGAGCTTCTATCAAGGCTGTATTGAGCTTTCCATTTTGGGTGAGTGCCAATGTATAACCATATCTTGCCGGGCGTGATTTTGGATTATCTCTTATTTTTTTTCTAAAATAATTTACGTTATCGCTTGATGATGGATTGCTCAGTATGCGAATACGGGCTTGAAAAAAATCATAACTCGTTAGATTTTTCCCTTTGAATGCTGGGTATTGCTCCGCTCTATTAGCCGAATCTGAAATTCGGGATAATGTGATCGGATGAGTGCGGAGAAATTCAGGTAAATTATTTTCGTAAAAACGGTATGCTTTTTGAAGGCGACTAAAAAACTGAGGCATGCCTTTTGGGTTAAAGCCCGCATCCGTTAGTAATTGCATACCTATACGATCCGCTTCTTTTTCATTGCTCCGGGTAAAGTTAATTTGACTTTGTTGGCTACCTGCCAGTGCTGTTGCAAGTATAGCTTCCGTCGCTTGAGAGCTATTGCGTCCCAGGATGAGTGCCGCGACAAGTGCCGCAGCAGTGGGCAAGCTTAATTTCGATGCTTGTTCAAAGGCTCGAGGTAAATGGCGTTGGGTGATGTGCGCAATTTCATGGGCAATAACAGAAGCCAGCTCACTTTCCGATTGTGTCTCTAATACCAATCCAGTATGAATGCCGATGTACCCCCCCGGTGCGGCAAAAGCATTAATGGACGGGGCGTTGATTAGAAAAAAGGTAAATTTCCCGCGATGATTAGCGTGAGATACAATTTGTTGTCCTAATGATTGAATGTATTCGTTACTTTCTGTGTCGTCGATGATTTTAACGGAGCGGCGCAATGCACGCATGAACGCTTCACCTAAACGGCGCTCTTCTTCCGGTGAGATGATCGTGCCTGAGGTGTCCCCCATTTGAGGTAAATCTACAGCAGCCAGGCTAGAATGGACTAATAATACGAATAGTAAAGCACAGCATAGTAGCAACCGCATAGCCGTGAATAAGCCTCCAAAAAATACTAGTGTAGCATTATTTTTTCTTCTACATTTTACACTCTGATGGTTTATGCCAGTTCAGAGTGTCCTGGTACAGTGCAGGATGGCGCAATATCTTTAAAGCAACCTTCCTGAGCTTTATCAAAAATCCATTCTTTATCACGATCAAGGCATTCCATGAAAATACAATCAAGAATATCCTGTAATTTTTCTTCGCCGCTATGATCAATTGTACTTCCTTTGGCATCATAGGCCATTTTCAGGTGCTTCATTGCATATTTGACTAGCTCAGAGTCATTTAATTTTGTCAGCTTTTCTTCATTTTCAATAGAGATCATTTTTTACCTTCCTCTCGGTTCATGGTGTTGCTATGAAGCACTCTCTCGTTATGTCGGTAAGGAAGATTGCATATCGTAATAGCAGAGTATAAAAATGTGAGAGGTTTCACATCAATCAGCTTACGATAGCGTTAGTCATGACCTCCTTGACGGTGTGCTAGTGCTGATGTGTTGGTGGTTACTGTGCATTCCGTCACAAAACGAGAGATAAAAAAGCCACCTGCCTTGAAACCTGTACCGGATAAGTCGTCGCCGTCAAAAGGCGGTACGCTTGCTATGACACCTATCATATTGCGATTGATGTAGTTGTCGTCAACGTGAGCACGTTCTTTTAATAAGCGACGTGCTGGCACCATTTTCAAGTCATTGTCGACTAAATAGGGTAACAACGTTTTATGTCTTTCAGCCGGGGGCATAGATCCTGCCTGTACAGTTTAACGAGCTGTTATTTGGGTTCATATAATATATATTGAGTATGTAGATACGCATAAGTTCCTTTTTTTTAATTGAGTTAAATAGTATATGTTCAGTTAAAACAATTGCTTATGTTGTTTCGGATTGATAAATTAAAGGAAGTTAATTAAACTCCCCCCTCGATGCGTTAAATACGGAGGGGTGTCCGAGTGGTTGAAGGAGCACGCCTGGAAAGTGTGTGTAGGTCACAAGCCTACCGAGGGTTCGAATCCCTCCCTCTCCGCCATTATCATTTATT
>CAYQVF010000023.1:22000-40198 GCA_964421045.1 uncultured Chromatiaceae bacterium | reverse complement strand
ACTCATTATGTAGCTATTTAGGGTAGGCTCAAAGTGTTTAGGGTTCGGGGCACTGTGCCTCTTCTTCATTTTATGGCCAGTCGAAATGACGAGCAAAGACAGCGTATAATCAGGCCTAATCTTAATTGTCATAGATAATAGTTATAGGTGTTTGATGGCTGTGTTTGTTGTAGGGCAACGTTGGGTGAGTGACACGGAGTCTGAGTTGGGGCTGGGTACGGTGGTGGACGTTGATTTTCGCGTAGTAACCTTGCAATTTAGAGCGGTGGATGAACAGCGCCGATATGCAATTAACAACACACCGTTATCACGAGTTAAATTTAAGCCAGGTGATGGGGTCGAATGCCGGGACGGGATGGTTTTTCTGGTCTCTGAGGTTGAAGAACAGCAGGGGGTACTGACGTACTATGGGTTTCAGGAAGAGGGGAGCCCTATTGAAATATCTGAAGTTGCATTGAGTGACACCATCCAATTTAATAAACCTCAAGACCGTCTTTTTGCTGGTTTGATCGACAGTGATCGTGCCTATCAATTACGTTATGCTACGCAACAACTGCGCGCAAATAAGCAGGCATCAGCAGTTTATGGGCTGAGCGGTGTCCGCACTGCATTGTTGCCACATCAAATGTATATTGCGCATGAGGTTGCGCAGCGTTATGCACCACGTGTTTTGCTGGCGGATGAAGTGGGCCTGGGAAAGACCATTGAAGCGGGCTTGATTTTACATCAACAACTATTAACGGGAAAAATAGGACGAGCATTAATCGTGGTGCCTGAGAGCTTGAGTTTTCAGTGGCTGGTTGAAATGCTGAGACGTTTTAACCTGCAGTTCAGTTTATTCGATGAGGAGCGGTGCGAGGCATCTGAAGATGATGGATTGTCTCCCTTTCTCAGTGAGCAACTAGTACTATGTAGTCTGGAGTTTTTGGCCGAATCAAGATTACGCCAGGAGCAGGTGCTTGCAGGAGAATGGGGTATGCTCATCGTTGATGAAGCACATCATTTGCAATGGGAAGAAAATAAACCCAGCCCTGAATATGTCATTATCGAAAAATTGGCCGCTCAGACCCAAGCGATATTACTGTTGACTGCAACGCCAGACCAATTGGGTCATGCCAGTCATTTTGCACGATTGCGTTTGTTAGACCCAGATCGCTTTTTTGATCTTCAGTTATTTTTAAAAGAAGAGCAAGAATACGGCATTATTGCGGGTGCGGTTGCCAGCATAATGGAAAAGCAAATATTGAATGAGCAGGCTCGAAGTAGTTTGCGTACCTTGTTAGGTAAAGACTATGAAGCTATCTTTGGCGCTACAGATGAAAAAAAACCGGTGCAGTTGAATGCGGTAAGCCAGGCGCAAGCAATTCGAGCATTATTGGATCGGCATGGTACAGGTAGAATACTGTTTCGCAATAGCAGGCGAACTGTAGGGGGGTTCCCTAAACGAATTTTAAATGCTTATCCATTGCCTCTGCCAGAGCTTTATCGTTCTTTATTGTCCGTTTATGCCAAGCAACTCGAAGCAGAAGTGTCGTATGACCAAGCGCTTTCACCTATTATTTGTCCAGAACGTTTGTTCAGTGACGGTGGTAAAAAAAACTGGCTGGCCATAGATCCCAGGGTGGATTGGTTGCTGAATTTTGTGACGGCATCTCCAGGTGAAAAAATATTATTGATTTGCAGCTCGGCACAAACTGTACTGGATTTAGAGCAGGCGGTGCGCGATTATGGCAGGATACGCGTCGCTGTTTTTCATGAAGGCTTGAGCATTGTACAGCGCGACAGAGCGGCAGCTTATTTTGCTGAAACCGAGCAGGGTGCGCAAATACTGATATGTTCCGAGCTTGGCAGCGAAGGACGAAATTTTCAATTTTCTCATCATCTAATTTTGTTTGATTTGCCACTGATCCCTGATTTGTTGGAGCAACGTATTGGTCGCCTGGATCGTATTGGTCAGCGCTCGGAAATTCAACTACATGTTCCCTATTTCCAGGCGTCGGTTTATGAGGCTTTATTTCGTTGGTATCACGAGGGGCTGGAGGCGTTTACGCATACGAGTGCGGCTCGTTATGAAGTTGATGTGCGGCTGGGAGAACGGTTACGCAAGCTATTGATCAGGCTTGCTGTCGGGGGTAAGCATAATGTGTCCCTTGTGGACACACTGATAAAGGAGGCGGCTACCTTACATCGCAAGCTGGCAGGTTTGATGGCCGAGGGACGGGATCGTTTATTGGAACTCAATTCCCATAACATAGCGCGATCGACCTTATTGCTTGCTCAAGCGGAAAAATATGGTGATCAAGCAGAACTACAAGATTATGTCGCATTGCTTTTCGATTGTGCGGGCATTGAAATGGAGGATCATTCATCATTGGCTTACATTGTCAAGCCAGGTAGTCATATGTCTATTTCAGGCGTACCCTATCTTATTGATGACGGTGTTACGGTTACGTTTGATCGTGATCTGGCGTTATCCCGAGAAGATATTTTATATCTAAGTTGGGAGCACCCTATGATTGTTTCGTTGATGGAATGGATTTCGGGTAGTGAAACAGGAAATACATCTGTCGTGGTCATTGATGGTAAAGGAGAAGACATTGGCAAAAGTACTCTATTTTTAGAGGTTAACTATGTTGTGGAATGTCCTGCGCCCAAAGCCTGCCAGGTCGGCCAATATCTTTCACAGAACGTATTGCGTGTCATCATAGATGACAAATTGAATGATTATAGTGGCACATTAGATCACGTTTCAGTCAATAGCAAAGTAGTGGATCATGGTATTGACCCGATGGCAGTGCAGCAAGTGGTGAAAGAGCAAATGACACAAATTGAAAAAATGATTAAAATTAGCCATAAAATAGCAAATAAACGACTTGATGGCATGACAGCCGTTGCGGGAAAAACGATGATTGCGACGTTGTCTGAAGAAATTCAGAGGCTTAGTGTGTTGAAATCAGTGAATCCAAATATTAGAGATGAAGAGTTGGTATATTTGCAGAATCGTGTTCGCAGTTTACATGCTTATATTAGTGGTGCGAAAGTACGTGTTGATGCTTTGAGGCTGATTTTTGTTTCGGGCTGATTTTTTTAAAGAATACGTGATAATATGGCGTATATATTGGTTTGAAAGGCGTAAATTTTATGAATGTAGAACACATACTGAATAGCAAAAATGCGGGTAATTATATTATCGAAGCAGACAGTTTGCTTTCTGAGGCTATTACGACAATGACCGATAATCGTATTGGCTCATTGATTATTCTCCAAAATGGCAAGCCTCACGGTATTGTGACTGAGCGAGATGTGATGTATGCCGTTGCTGAGCATGGCGACAAATTATTTGCACTCAAGGTCTCTGAAGTTATGTCTACCCATTTAGTGACCTGTGATGCTGAGTCTACTTTGGATCACGCCATGGAGATGATGATTAATAACGAGACACAGCACCGCATTCGCCACTTGCCTGTGGTAGACAATGGAGGGGGATTTTCAGGTATCATTTCTATGAGTGACGTGGTGGAAGCCTTACTGACAAAAACAGAATTTGAAAATAAACTGTTGATGAATTATATAAAGAACTGGCCTGACGCAGAGGCATAGGTTATTTGCAATGATATATTCGCGGCCAGATAGTCGCGACTACGATATGCGTGGTTAATGGCGGGTAGACAGACGAACCCTCAGTAATTTTCCATTTGAAGGTGGTTTGTAATAGCAAAATCAGTTAAAAATGAATACAGCATAGGCGCTTCTTGTTCCAAGTCTTTGGCAACCACAACACAATTTATACCCTCTATTAATGCAACTTGTACTTTCGGGTGATATTTAATTCGCCTTCCAGGCCCTGGTGTTCCTACGGCGGTTGCGAGCCTCTGAGCCCAATCACTAGGACGGAATTTATCGCCGTTGGTTGTGACGCCCTTGATGATGATTTTTTCCGTTGCCATGATTGCTGTACTGTATCTGCCAGTTCGGTAAGCCATCCGTAATTATTACAGATAGTATGAAGCCGTACAGTATATCACTTGGCATCATGATCTTCCACATAGATGTTTTAATCCCGGATGTATTTTTAATCGTTCGTAGTCTTCAGGACGATCGATATCCCAGAGTGTGTCTAGTTCGCAATAACGGAGTTTTTCTTTGTTTATGATTTGTCGTGTTTGTGAAAGCACGTTCTCGTGTCCCCAGTTGATCCCTTTAAAAATCTCAGGTTGGGGGGCAGCGAGTCCTAATAGGGCGTAGCCTCCATCTTCTGCTGGTGAAATAACGGCATCATAAGCGTGCTGTAATTTTTCCAGTGCATGCTCTATATCTGAAATATTCAAAATGGGGCAATCCGTCCCCAGAATAATAGCAAAACGACTGTACTGTAGCGTTTCATTGAAAGCATGAGTCATGCGTTCACCGAGTGTTGTTCCTTGTTGTTTTTTTAGGGCGACATTATATCTTTGTTCGCAGAGCTTAAAAAAAGGGTGCTGAACATCAGGTGTGCACCACAACTCAACATTGTTTTGCCTGTTTTTAGTGACCATAGATAAGGTGTGTTTGACCAGGTTTTGATGTAAAGCCGTAGCTTGCTCTGCTTGAAGATAAGGAATCAGTCGAGTTTTAACCTGACCGGCTACGGGCGCCTTGGCAAAGATGATAATAGAAAGAGGGTGCTTAGGAATGGGCATGGGGTAATTTTTGTGATTGAACGACAGGCAAAGACAAACTAAACCTGAGTCTCAAGTCCGAAAGTTATTACGTGTCTGCTCCTTAATCATGATTCGTTTAATGCGCCACCGCAACTACTGCCCTGGCCCGCTGTACAGCCGTAACAATGGTCGCCAATGACAATGGCGTTGTTTTCTAACACGGCCGGAGAGAGTTTGCTGAGGTGGCTGCGCATTGTGTCTTGAGCCTGCAAATTAAGACCCAGCATCTGGTTGAAATCGCAGTCGTAGGTGTAGCCCTGCCAGTCTATGCTCAGCAAAGTGCGACACATGACGGAATCCAAATTACTTTTTTTATAGGCCGTTTTCAACGTGTGCATATAGCTGTCAAAGCGACCTTGCGAGACTAAGGTGCTACCAAAACGTTGTATGGGCATATTGGCAATGGTAAAAAGGTAGTTGAATTTAATGTCGAACTCATCCCATAAATGTTGTTTATAGGTGTGTTCTAGTTCTTCTTGAGGGGGCGGGAGGTTCGTCTCTTGAGGGTTAAAAACTAAATTTAAAATCAACCCTGAGTTGGGTTGACCATAGCCCCGTTCATTGAGTTTTTTCAGGCCTTGAATGCTGGCCAAAAAAGTGCCTTTACCGCGTTGCTTGTCGACATTGTCGGCAAGGTAACAAGGTAGTGAAGCGGTAATTTCAACTTTTTGTTGGGCGAGGAAATCAGCAAGCTGTTCATAGCCCGGCTCACACAAAATAGTTAGATTGCAACGATCTATTACGTGTACCTTCAGGGCTATTGCCTGTTTTACTAGGTATTCAAAATGCGGGTTCATTTCCGGAGCGCCGCCCGTTAAATCCAGGGTTTGAATACGAGGGTTGTTGCGTAAAAAATTTAATATATGCTCGATATTATCCAGCGACATGAGTTCAGTTCGCTTAGGTCCTGCATTGACATGACAGTGAACGCAGGACTGATTGCAGAGATAGCCCAGGTTGACCTGTAGCGTTTCCAGGTTTTTTCTTTTCAGAGGCGGGAAGTCCGTTTTTTGTAATAAAGGTAGAGTGGCATGCATTGTTATCGCCCTTTAGAAATTTTATGAGAATACCACGTCATGGCCATTGAACACGGGGCCGTCCACACAGACCCGCTTCATGGCCAGGCCTTGGGGGGTTTGGATGGGGACGGTACACCCTGCGCATCCGCCGACCCCGCAGGCCATGAATTCTTCTAGCGAGACCTGTATGGGTAGTTGAAATGCTTTGGCCATGTTGTTGACAGCTGCTAACATAGGATGGGGTCCGCAGGCAAAAACAGCGACTTTTTGCTGTTGTTCGGATGTTAACTTGTCAAGCCAGGTTTTGGCCAGATCAGTGACATAACCCTCAAAACAGCCTGGGTAGCCCTGTAAGGTGGCCAGTCGGCTGGTGATTCCCCAGTCTTCAAGTAAAGGCATAGCGGCGATGACGCCGTCGGGTAATCCAGGCACCATATATTGCGATGGTGTCGGTGTGAAGGGGAAGGGCACTTCAGATCCCATAATAACCAGTGGATTATAATGCTTGCTTTGTTTGCGTAATCGATCGCTTAAAAAGACCATGGGTGGAATGCCCACACCGCCACCAATCAGTAAAGGCAGGCTGAATTTTGGGTCTAAGGTGAAGGGTTGGCCTATTGGCCCGAGAAGAGAAAGCGTAGATCCCGTATTTTGCTTGCTTAATAATTGTGTGCCTTTGCCGACGACTTTGTAGATGAAATCAACCGTGCCACTGTCTGGATGGGTTTTCATTATAGACAGGGGGCGTCGTAGTGGCAGCGATGCAGCGCAGCGCAACTGAACAAAGCTTCCGGGCGTCGCAAGGGTCGCAATTTGTGGTGACTTAACTTGTAAATAGAATTGTTTTCCGGCGAAGGGTTGGTGTGTGATAATTTCAGCTTCTTCGACGTGAATGCTGTTTCTTTGATTTAGCATGAATTTAACGGTGGCATGATTATCGGTTACGGTTGGTATTGGTAGACTAGCTTACCATTAATGAAGGTGTGCGTGACATGTCCCTTGAGTTCCCAGCCGATAAAAGGGGTATTGTAGCCTTGGCTCAGCCAGGATTCGGGGGTGATTTCCCAGTAATGGTCAGGGTCAAAAATACAAATATCTGCCGCACTCTGAATACCCAGCGTACCTGCAGAAATTTGCAAAATACGCGCGGGCTCCGAACTTATTTTAGAGAGGACTTCGGGCAGCGAGAGTCGTTGTTCATGGAAGAGTCTCAAGCTGAGTGGCAACAAGGTTTCGAGACCGGCAATGCCGGGTTCGGTATCACTAAATGGTTTGAGTTTAGCATCGGCTTCATGGGGCTGGTGGTCGGAACAGATGGCGGATATGACTCGGTTCACTAGGCCGTTGTTGAGTCCTTGTTGGTCGCGCTGGGTACGCAGTGGTGGGCGTACGTGGCAGTGGCTGTCAAAGTCGGACAGGTCGATTTCACAGAGCTGTAGTTGGTGTACTGCGACATCGGCTGTCACCGTCAGACCGGCTTGTTGAGCATCGGCAATCATAGTGACCGCTTGAGCAGAAGAGAGACGGCAGAAGTGGGCGCGTACCCCGGTTTCTTTTATCAGAATGAGTTGCTGTGCAAGGGCGGTTGTTTCTGCAGATTCAGGGATGCCGGGTAAGCCAAGTCGGGTGCTGACGATGCCTTCATGCGCGCATCCATCGTTGCGTAAATGAGGGTCTTCTGGATATAGAAAAACAGTTAAATCATAAGTGGCAGCATATTCCAGAGCCCGGCGTAGTACCAGTGTGTTTTTTAGCGGGAACCAGTGATTGCTGATGCCAACACAGCCGGCGTTTTTCAGAGCGGCCATATTGCTTAGTTTTTGACCTTCGAGTTTTTTGCTCATCGCGCCGAGGGGATGAATACGAGTTCGCCCACTCAGCTCTGCTTTATGATGAATCAGTTCGACAACTGCGGTGGTATCAATAACTGGAGTTGTATTGGGCGGGCAGCATAGTGTTGTAATCCCTCCCTTCACCGCTGCTTTTGTTTCACTGGCAATCGTTGCTTTGTGTTCTTCTCCTGGTTCTCTCAGGTGGGCCGCCAAATCAACCAGTCCTGGACAAACGACAAGACCTGAAGCCTCTATTTTTTGTTCAGCAACAAAGTGAGCGGGAGGTGATGAGCCTATGGCAGAAATGATGCCGTCAACGATGTACAAATTATTAATTTCATCGATGTTATTGGCCGGGTCGATAACACGTCCATTTTTTATGACTATCTTCATGTCTCAGTCCCCAGGTTTGGCCCTGATCCCATGGTCATTGACATCACGGCCATGCGAATGGCGATACCGTGAGTGACCTGTTGCAATATGACTGAACGGGGGCCATCTGCAACCGCAGATTCAATTTCCACCCCGCGATTAATCGGGCCGGGATGCATGACCATGGCATCTGCTTTTGCGGCTTCCAGCTTTTCTTTTGTCAGGCCGTATTGTTGGTAATACTCTAACTCTCCAGGAAGTAATTCGCTGTCCATACGTTCACGTTGCAGGCGCAACATGATGACAACATCGACATTGCGTAACCCCGCTTCCAGGTTGTGATAAACATGGACGCCCAGTGCCTTGATGTCTTTTGGCATCAGTGTTTTTGGGCCGATGACACGAACTTCATTGACGCCCAATGTGGTTAAGGCATGAATTTGTGATCGTGCGACTCGAGAATGAGCAATATCACCCACAATAGCGACAGATAAAGGATAAAAGTCGCCTTTTATACGGCGGATGGTGAACATGTCCAGCATGGCTTGTGTGGGATGAGCATGACTGCCATCGCCGGCATTAATGACGCTGATATGGGGTGCGACATGGCGAGCGATAAAATGTGCGGTACCGCTACGATTATGGCGGACGACAAACATGTCGCATTGCATGGCTTCAAAGTTTGCCAGTGTATCAAGCAAAGTTTCGCCTTTAGTCGTTGCTGAAGCGGCCATTTGAATGTTGAGTACATCAGCAGAAAGTCGTTTTGCCGCCAGCTCAAAGGTGGTTCGGGTGCGGGTACTGGCTTCAAAAAAAAGATTGACCACCGTGCGTCCTCTTAGCAGGGGTACTTTTTTTACTGTGCGACGGGTGACACCGGCAAAAGACTCTGCGGTGTCAAGAACGTCAATGATCATTGCCCGAGAGAGACCCTCTATCGTTAGGAAGTGTCTCAGTTTTCCATTTGGGTCGAGTTGCAAATTTCTTTTTTTCATCTGTCGCTATAAACTATTACGATAACACTAGGCTTAAAGAGTCGGGGCCTTGTAATTTGATGTGTTGGCCTGGAGCTAAGGAAATATGTTTTCCTGCGAGGTCTGCCTGTATAGGGAGTTCACGGCCATCGCGCTCGATTAATACAACCAGTGTTATTGAAGCGGGTCTACCATAATCAAAGAGTTCGTTCAAGGCTGCGCGGATCGTGCGCCCGGTAGACAAAACATCATCCACCAACAAAATATGCTGATTGTCTATTGCAAACGGTAAATGAGAAGGTTTGACCTGAGGGTTGATGCCAATTTTAGTGAAGTCATCGCGATAAAATGAGATATCCAGTTGTCCCAACGGAGAGTCTAGTTGTAGCGCGTGATGAATTTTTTTGGCAACCCAGACTCCGCCGGTATGAATGCCGACGACGAGCGGGTGATCGATATTTTTATTTTTCAAAAAGTGTGTGGTGCGATCTGCTAACTGTTTAATGAGATCATCTACATTGATTTGTTCATTCATTTCTGAGGGTACATCCGTGTCCAGCAATGGTTGGATTATCGCATGTTTTCAGTTGTAGCGCAGGGAAGTTATAGCCCTATCGTTGCATAAAAAATTAGGCTCAGGCACTTTTAGAGTCGGATGTACCCATGGCGTTATGAATTTAGGTGTTAGCGCGTATAGATAGCTATAAAAGCAGTGAAAGGGTTCTGGGTTACAATTTATGCAGCTTAATAGGGTATTATAGAGTGTCTCTATTTTTTACCCTTTACCCTCGTAGTGCTTGTTGTACCTCTTTGATTGAATTATCCTCTTCGTCGAACTCAAAGTCATCGTAATTTGTGGTGATATTAAGCTTGGCAAATGCGGGAACATCATTCCAGTCTGTTTCGCTTAGGCGATGATTTTTACCTGTGTAACTTTGCAAGTTAGCGACCGTTACAACGTCGATCAGGTTGGCTTTTGGGCTCATGTTATAGGTCAGGTTTTCATGCTCTGCCGCGACCGCAACCAGTTCGCTGGGAAAGTCCCATCGCCTGAGTATTTCCTTGCCAAGCCGAGCATGGAGTTCATCAATCACTTCATCAAGAATTTGGCTGTTTTCTAGCAATTCAGGTGTATTTTCTGCTCGCATCATAATGGGTAAGGCACCAATATCATGGATCAAACCGGCTAATAGTGCTTCGTCAGGTCGTAGCCTGGCTATGGTGGCGAGGGAAAAGCTGATTGCAGCAACCTCAGTGCTATGCGCCCAAAACAGTTGAAATCTCTGCTCAGTTTTTTTTGTTTTGGGTTGAAACATTTGTTTGACTAACAGGCTGTGCACACAATTTTTTACCATGGAGTTGCCCATGCGGGTAATGGCCATGTTGAGACTATCGGCGCGCTGTCCTCCTCTCAGTAGTGGGCTGTTAGCGAGTTGAATCAGACGTGTCGCCAGCGCTGCATCGCTGCTAATGGCTTCCGCCAGTTGCTTTGATGTCGCATTGGGGTCGTCAACGATATCTTTAACCCGGAGCGCAACTTCCGGTAAACTGGGTAGTATCAGTGTATCGCTTTCCAATTCGTCAATCAGTTCAATTAGAATTTTTTCTTTGATTTTTTCGTACATGAGAAATTTTTTTATTCCTTGTCAGGACGCCTGTATTATGTTCGTAGAGATTAAAGTTTAGGCGTGCAATCACACCTAAATTTCAAGCGCTACGGGTATATATCGAACACATCGAACTAAAGTTTAGAGCGTATCAAACCAGGTTTCAATAATAAGTTTGGCAGCCAAGCTGTCGACATCCGCACGCTTTAATTTTCGTTTTTTTGTACTGTGCGGGGTAAACCCCAATTGGCATGCCGCTTCTTTTGAGGTGAGTCGTTCATCTGCAAAATAAACGGGAAGTCGATAACGACCGTGAAGCTGGTTGCCGAAGCGTCTTGCGGCAGCGGTGAGTTGTTGTTCAGAATCGTCCATGTTGAGGGGGAGGCCGACAATTAATGCAGTAGGTTGCCAATCATCAATCAGCTGTGAGATGGCTTGCCAATCTGGTTTGCCTTGGTTTGCGAGTAGAGTCACACCCGGTGTTGCGGTGGCAGTTAGCGTTTGACCGACGGCGGTACCAATGCGTCGTAAACCGTAGTCAAAACCCAGTACCGTTTGAGGTTCAGGCATGTCCAATGTCGTTAGAGATAAAATTGAGGTCTACGCCCATCAGTGCCGCTGCCGCTTCCCAACGTTGTTCACTTGGGGTGCGAAACAGAATGGATTCATCTGCTGGTCCGGAAAGCCATGCATTTTGCCCCATTTCTTTTTCCAGTTGGCCGGGGCCCCATCCTGCGTAACCTAAGGCAATAAGTGTGTTGTTAGGGCCTTTTCCTTGTGCTATGGAACTTAAAATATCTTTGGATGTGGTGATTGCAATTTCGTAGTCAAGTTGTAACATGCTACTCCATTGGGTTGAAGGACGATGTAAAACAAAGCCGCGTTCTGGCTGCACCGGCCCTCCTAGGTAGATGGCTTGTTCCTTAATGTGGGGAGCAGTGACCGCAATGTTCATTTGGCTGAGTACTTCTCCCAGCTTGATATCCAATACCTGATTAATAATGATGCCCATTGCGCCCTCTTCGTTATGTTCGCAGACATAAGCAACACTATGATGGAATTGGGGGTTACTCAGACCTGGCATCGCAATGAGAAACTGGTTAGTAAAGCAGGTGTCTGAAAAAGCCATAATTTAACTATACCAGAGTTTAGAGAGGGTAGAAATAAGTGCTTTATTACGTGCATGTTCCTAAGCAGATCGATAATGCTATCGGGTGCTCAGGGTGTTGCCACTCATAAACTGCCATGTGCGAGGTATTTTCAAGATGTCCGCTTGTTCTAAAACCGATTTAGGCAGAGGGGCATAAGGTGCGGCAAGTTTAACAATACGAATGGCGGCATCATCTAATATTTGGTATCCAGAGGAGCGCATCAATTCAATGTTGTTGAGTGAGCCATCCCGGTTAATAGCAACAATGAGAAGAAGGTTTCCAGATAGGTTGCTGCGCTTGGCTTTTTCTGGATAATTCATATTACCAATCAGTTCCACTTTTTTAAGCCAGGCATCCAGATAGGCGGCCTCTGGATGACTCATGGTATTGGGTATCAGAAGTTTAGAGCGGGGTTGTTGCGCATAAACGCTGCTTAACTCCGCAAGTTCAGCCTCAAGCTGAGCCATTTCCAGGCTGCGTTTAATGAGTTCTGCGGCAACGGGAACGGTCTGGTCTTCCTTTTTTTCATCTTCACCAGCAAAAATGCGTGTTTCCGCATTTTTTATCGTTAGCGCTTCTCTGCTTTGTTGATGAAGAGCTTGGCTGGCTTCAACGGGTGCTCGAATCTGGGCTGCATTCCCTGGGCTGGGCAGGATGTCAGGCGCAGCCTCCGGTGGACTTTGTGCACGACCTTTTTCGGTGGTATTGCCACTTCCCTTTTGATTGGATTGAGCTAAGTAATCGGCTTTATCGGGTGTTTCGTCGCTGACGGTGTTGACTAAAGTCACATCAAGGTTAGTAAAAGTATGAGCTTCGGAGTCGTGCCTTTGATAATCAAAAGTGAGACCCAGGATGACCAATGCGTGGGCAACAACGGCAAAAATGATGGTGACCCCCATTCGGTCGGTTTCTGAAATTCCTTTATCATTATATTGAGTATTACTGCTCATGTTGATGGTCTCTCGTTATCGTCTTTAGACAGGCATTAACAATATAACCACTGGCTATTCCTGTAATTAATGCAATGGTCATCAGGAAAGGCATCAGTTGAAATAAACCTGGGTGAGGAATAAAAAATAGATAGGCGATGCCAATTTGAGTAGCCATATGCGCCAGGGCTGCTGTAACGCAATAGCTGATTGGGCCAAAGAGGGAGTTATTGATTGTGCCAAGCAGGATCAACATCGCCATGCTTGCGACGGCACCGGATAAGCTAAGTAAAAAAGTGGGTGAAAGAAAACTGCCAATTAATAAACTACCGATTAATACACGCAGTCCGCTAATCCATGCCGCTGATCGCCAGCCGTACAGAAGAAAGGCGGTGACGGTAATGATGTTAGCGAAACCGGGTTTGACACCCGGTAAGGGGCTGGGAAGTGCGCTTTCCAGTATGTGGATCGATATTGCTAACGCTGCTAACCACGCAACAATATGATCTTCTTTGCATGTATTCAGCTTCTGCGTTGTTGTCATCAATCTCAATCGTCACGAGTGTATATATGTTTAGCCTAAAAAACGCAGTTGGATGCGAATGTATCTCAAGGGCACCTTTTCCAGGGCGTATAGAGCAAGGTATTGATTCGAATAACGTAGCGGGAAAAATCGTCGTCACTTTTAATTATGATCAGACATTTTTCCGCAGCGTCAGGCGGATCAAGAGCTTGTACCCAGGGGACAGAGCATAAATGTTATCCATCGGGATCAACTGTGTTTGTTAGGTTTTAGAGAAACTCTTCAACAGATCGGCAGTATACTCTAAAAGCTAAAGTCTAAAAATTAATTGTGTCATAGGTTTGTTCTGGATCACTAAGGAAAAGTGATACCCGATTAGGCAAGCAGGCGGCGAATGTTCCATTTCGTTCTAACCAACCACTTCTAACGCATTGCTGCCCTTGGCAAGGTGAACGGGTGAAACGTGCCTTGCCATTTTTCACCACAATCATACTGCTGCCTAAGGGGCCTTCGACCGTAAAACTGGCATTCCTGGTGAGAGGAATGATGATGTCTTTTTGTCCGGGGGTAATGATCCTCGCTTCCTGGGCGATACCGTGATAAAAACCCATAGTATTGTATAGATATCCAATTAAAATAATGGCGAGAATGATGATAAACTTATCCCCTTTTTGCATATTTTTTCCGATCATTTTAGGTACAGAATACTACTTTAGCCTTAATTTAAAGGAAGTGATCACACGCTCATTTCGTCGTTTCTGAACGGTTGTTGGTAAGTGTCCCAGCATAATTATTTTAACTCAATTTCTGCAAGATTTTTTGTGTGAATCAAGGCGCAGCGAGACGAGTATAGTGCGCTATTGTGACTGGAGCTGCAACGCGGAGTCACGCGAAAAAGACCAATAAATGTTAAAATAATTATGGCGAGTGTATTTAAGTAAGTAGAGATTGGATTCTTGTTTTTATTGCGGGGTAGACCAGATGAAGAAAGCGTTCACATTTATTTTCCTTCTTTTCCTTTTTATTTCCGGGGTTTCTTTTTTTACGGTTTGGGAAAACTTAACTCGAGAGGTCGCTCAACAATCCGCTTCGCAAACGGAACAAATGGCTCAGAAAACTGAGGTGGTTGTTCATGATGCCGATAGTCCGCCTGACCCGACGA
Source organism: uncultured Chromatiaceae bacterium (assembly GCA_964421045.1). Lineage (GTDB taxonomy): Bacteria > Pseudomonadota > Gammaproteobacteria > JAADHS01 > JAADHS01 > JAADHS01. The sequence continues at coordinate 25,929 of CAYQVF010000023.1, read as the reverse complement.
GAGCTGGGGCATCCGAGGGTACTTTTGAGGCGACGGGAAATCAGGCTGTTGTTGAAACACACGTTGCGATAAAGGAAACAGATCAAGCCGCTGATAGCGTGAGTGCGATTGATGAGTCCAGTCCGGTTGCGCAAGAAAAGAAGGTGATTTCTTTTCCTACGGGAGGGGCTGTGTTGGGACCGCAACAAAAGTCTGCTTTGTCTGCCTTTGCTGAGATTCTTCAAGGCGATACCAATAAAATTGCAAACATCGTGGGCTATTCTGACAGTGTCGGTTCAGTTCAAGTGAATGATAAAGTGAGTTTAGCGAGAGCGGTGAGTGTGGAGAAGTTTTTTCGTGGCCAGGGGGTTCCAGGCGAGCAACTTAAAATCGAAAATCACGGCAGTGCGTCTCCTATAGCAAGTAATTTGACGGCGGTTGGACGTCAAGAAAACCGAAGAGTAGAAGTTATTCTGGAGTAGTTTACTACGGTAAAGCTTTAAACCGCTCATCTGGCAATGGCGTAAACTTGATCCTATCAATAAGCATCGTGTTTACGCAAACCTGGGTTTGACGCTACATTCGTCACCGAAGGTTTTCTTAATCTGCGCTTCGATAGAACTTCGTTCTATCTGTTTTTTTATTAAATAAAGTAATTAACGTTGCTGCTTTATGTAAAAATATAACATCATGGGTATAGTGTTTATATTTTTATGCACTTTAGCTTGGCTTATTGTGAGCCTTTCCATTCTCAGTTCGGCGGTGAAAAAGTCAAGTTTCATTTAGGAGCGAGAATAAATTATAAAATAACAACTTAAAAATGAAAGAAGCTGAGGGGGCGGTGCTCTATGTCACTCGTTCCCCCTATCTGGTTCATAACTCAAGAAATTTCTATTACGGTGCGGGCTATAACAACGAAGATCAACAAATCGATTTTCTCTCTTTCCAGGAGTATCTGGAAAGCATAAAGGTTCCTGTTGGACAGGAAATGCACTTCAAAGAATTTGCTGCCTGGTATTGAAGGGTCGTGGCGAAAAATTTATGATTTACTTTCATTTGATATGATTGCTTATCAGCATGAAGAGCAAACAAGCTATGGTTATTATTGGGGCAATCATGATTTCAATGCAGCATGCCAAAAAAGAATAGATCAATTTGCGAATAATATAACAACGTATGCTGAGCAAAAATAAATTATTTTAAATGCGGTTTGTTGCCCTCAGGGCATGGGTTGATTCTGGCCAACCAACATGGCTAGATTACGAAATCCCTGAGTGGTATTGCCACATTGGCCTTCTTCTCGGTAAACCAAGAGATGCAGGGGTGCACACAGTGACAACAACTCGTTGTCGTTTAATAAAAAATCAGGATTTTTTGGCCCTGTGTCATCAATTTTTGTTTTAGTGAAAGTTTGGTAAAACAATAAGCCCTGCGGTTTTAGCGCAGCTAACAAATGGGGTATCAAGTTACGATCTAAAAAATGGGTTACGACAATCACGTCAAAACTTGCGACAGCCGGTGGATTCGCCACAGCATCGCGTACGCCGCCAATAATAGCCAGGTCTTTTTCTTGAGCTTTATTCTGTAGTTGGTCTATCCCTACCGAAGAAATATCCCAAGCGTGGGTCTCCAGACCCTGCTCAGCCAGCAACAAAGCATTATTACCCAGACCACAGGCAATTTCTAAAGCGAGTCCATTGTTGGGTAACAAATGTTGGTTTTCCAATAAAACACGCGAGGCTGAACTATGCGAGGCGGTTTTATAATGCTTATCCCATTTTTTCACCAAACCTTCATTCGACATATAGACTCCTTAATTTTTTATAGTTATTCTGAATAATGAGTGGGTTATTTTAACCCAAAATCAACTAAAATTAAGAGAAATAATTAACCTCGTTTCTTTCAATTCTGTCGGGTCACAGACGCTACGCTCATATTACCAATCTGATGAGTGATTGATCGTCAACTCGGGCTACCTTCGCCCCCATAGCATCTCTCTAACTTTAAAGTGGCTTGAGAGAGGCACCAAATTAAGTTATAACTCTCGTTTTATGGGTGCAAACCATACGATAGTCATTGAAGTAAATGAGGTAAGTCATAATAATTTCGGAGATTAACTATGAAGTGGTTTAATTCAAGTGTTGTCGGTTTATTTGTTCTGATTCCAAATGCCCAGGCAGCTGTTGTATATAATGAAGGTTTTGAGACGGGTGCAGTGGAAGCTCAAAAGGAGGCGACGTGTTACGACAAGGAGAAACATTTTCGTATCCAGTCCGATATTGTACGTAGCGGCAAGTATGCCGCATATCTGACTAAGCCTGCCAATAAGGGCAAGCGTTGCGAGATAGTACCAATACGGTCATTTAAAGATGTAGGTAATTTTATTTGGGGAAAAGAGTATTGGTCCGGGTTTAGTTTTTACATCCCGTCTGGAATGCCAAATACTGGATTTGGACTTATTCATCAACATCACGCCGATAGCCCTAAAGGACAGCCATATTGTGGTTATGCAGGGGGGAATGGATTTTCGATAAGGATGAGGGAGGAGTTCAGTATACATTTAACGCCATCAAGAAATTTAAATCTGCCAGGAAAAAGGAATGCAAACTCTGCCCAAGAGATAGCCTATACCTTTCCATTACAGAAAGACAAATGGTTTGATGTGGTTATGAATTTTAAATATTCAGATAAAAGTGATGGCTTTTGGAAAATATGGGTAAATGGCAAGCAGGTTATTGAGCGAACGGGATCAAATGTGAACCTATGGATGGGGCCGGACCCAGAAAATTTGTTCAAGGGTGCGTGCGGATCTAATAAATATAAAGATCGCAGATATTATCAACAGCATGGAATCTATGTAGGAAGTACCAACGCTGGAGCTATCGTTTATGATGAAGTTAAGCTAGGCGATGCCAATTCCAGTTATGCCGAAGTTGTACCTGGGGGAGAGAGTCCTCCAAAACCTCCGTTAGAGCCGTCACCACCAGTCATCAATCCTGATAATGGGTTTGTTTATGAAGGCGAAAAGTTGTCTATATCAGATTCATCAGGAGATAATATCTTTATTGCCAATAATGAAGAGACCAGCAACGGGCAGTTTTTTCTCTATAAGTCAAATTCTGTTGGTGATTATATTACTTTTGATGTAGATGTAGCTCAGGCTGGAACGTATGATATTGCCCTTGATTACTGGGGTATCGCTAAGCGTGGTGCTGTTCAGCTGTCAATAGATGGTACTAATGTTGGTGCTGTGGTTGACCAGCATACAAGCCCCGATGGTTCTGGAGCTACAATGATCGGAGAATATAGTTTTAGTACTGCCGGAATTTATAAATTTACCTTTACCAATACCCAGCGCAACGCCAGCAGTTCTTCTGATAAATTTTCTATAGATGCTATCAGGCTATTAGAGAATAATGCACCGACAAGCTATGAAGGCGAAAAGTTGTCTATATCAGATTCATCAGGAGATAATATCTTTATTGCCAATAATGAAGAGACCAGCAACGGGCAGTTTTTTCTCTATAAGTCAAATTCTGTTGGTGATTATATTACTTTTGATGTAGATGTAGCTCAGGCTGGAACGTATGATATTGCCCTTGATTACTGGGGTATCGCTAAGCGTGGTGCTGTTCAGCTGTCAATAGATGGTACTAATGTTGGTGCTGTGGTTGACCAGCATACAAGCCCCGATGGTTCTGGAGCTACAATGATCGGAGAATATAGTTTTAGTACTGCCGGAATTTATAAATTTACCTTTACCAATACCCAGCGTAACGCCAGCAGCTCTTCTGATAAATTTTCTATAGATGCTATCAGTCTATTAAAGACTAATGAACCAGTAAACTATGAAGGCGAAGAGTTGTCTATATCAGACTCATCAGGAGATAATATTTTTATTGCCAATAATGAAGAGACCAGCAACGGGCAGTTTTTTCTCTATAAGTCAA
>CAYQVF010000023.1:4156-21900 GCA_964421045.1 uncultured Chromatiaceae bacterium | reverse complement strand
TTTATTGCCAATAATGAAGAGACCAGCAACGGGCAGTTTTTTCTCTATAAGTCAAATTCTGTTGGTGATTATATTACTTTTGATGTAGATGTAGCTCAGGCTGGAACGTATGATATTGCCCTTGATTACTGGGGTATCGCTAAGCGTGGTGCTGTTCAGCTGTCAATAGATGGTACTAATGTTGGTGCTGTGGTTGACCAGCATACAAGCCCCGATGGTTCTGGAACTGCAATGATCGGAGAATATAATTTTAGTGCTGCCGGAGTTTATAAATTCACCTTTACCAATACTCAGCGCAATGCCAGTAGCTCTTCTGATAAATTTTCTATAGATGCTATCAGGTTAAACTGATGTCTGGTATCGGATCCGGTTTTGACTAAATAAAACCGGAAATAGCCAATGAACACGAGGAATCTGCCGATTGTGTTCATTGGTTGTCACGTTGGATCATCTATTTCGCATTACAAAATTCATCAGATAATTTGAAAATGACCACCTCGGTTATCGTGAATACACTCAAGATCCTAACTTCGCCAAAATTGAGGGGTTAATAAGACCAATAATGTGAAAATTTCAAGCCTGCCCAATAACATTGCAAAACACAATACCCATTTTGCAAAATCGCTCAATGAAGCATAATTGGTTCCGACTTCACCTAGCCCTGGTCCCAGGTTGTTCATACAGGCCGCAACAGCGGAAAAAGCCGTGACATAGTCCAGACCCGTAGCAATCAAGATGATCGACATTACGCCCAGACAAGCAATATAGAGTGAGAAAAAGCCCCAAACAGCTTCAATAACGCGATCGGTCATTACTTTTTTACCCATACGAACCGGTATTTGTGCGCTAGGGTGAATCAATCTCTGAATTTCTCGCCCCCCCTGTTTTAACAACAGCAACACGCGAATGACTTTCATGCCGCCACCGGTAGAACCCGCACAGCCCCCTACGAAACTGGCAAGCAATAACAAAATAGGTAAAAACCCAGGCCAGGCGTGATATTCAGCCGTCGTGAACCCGGCTGTTGTGCCAATAGACACGGCATGAAACAGGCCATCATACATCGCATCATTAAACTTGGGAAACAGACCATTGGCATAAAGATAAACGACGGTTAAGATGGCAAGTATCAATAAATGGCTAAGATAAGCACGGGCTTCGGGGTCTCTCAAATAGGGCATGATGCTGAATGAGCGCCAGGAAATAAAGTGTAACGCAAAATTAATGCCCGCCAACAGCATAAATATGACAGCGACCATTTCTATCAAGTGGCTGTCGAAATAGCCAATACTGGCATCATGGGTGGAAAACCCACCTATAGCAATCGTTGAAAAGCTGTGTGCAATGGCATCAAAACCACTCATTCCGCTCAGCCAGTAGGCCAAAGCGCAAGCGATGGTCAAGCCCAAATAAATATACCACAGTGCTTTAGCTGTTTCGGTAATGCGTGGGGTGAGCTTGTTATCTTTCATCGGGCCGGGTGTTTCTGCACGATAGAGCTGCATGCCACCAATACCCAACATGGGTAAAATAGCAACTGCCAAGACAATGATGCCCATGCCACCTAACCATTGTAATTGTTGTCGGTAAAACAAGATGGCGCGCGGCAACTCATCAAGACCCACAATCACGGTTGCACCGGTTGTCGTTAACCCTGAGAAAGATTCAAATATAGCATCAGTCAAACTCATCTGCGGCGCTTCAGACAACACAAACGGCAGTGCACCTACGACACCCAGTACTGTCCAGAACATGACAACAATGAAGAAACCATCGCGCAGACGTAATTCCCGAATATGTGTTCGTACCGGTAACCAGATGACCAGGCCCATAATCAGAGTTAGAGCAAACCCAAGTAAAAAAGGGGCGGCAGCATCATCACTGTAAATGAAAGAAACCAGCACGGGGGGTAACATGGTGAGGCTGAATACCATTAGGAGCAGCCCCAGAATTCTTTGTATTGCTTTACGTTGCATGAGTCATTAAATTTACTAAAGTATAGGAAGTGATTACGTGTTGCTTTCTGAGCTACATGAAGGTAATACCCACCTGAAATAAGCGTTCAACATCCGAGATCCGTTTTTTATCAACTAGAAATAAAATCACATGGTCTTCGGCTTCAATTACTGTGTCATGGTGGGCAATGATCACTTCATCTTGTCGCACAACGGCACCTATGGTTGTCCCGGGTGGTAGTTTAATATCTTCAATAGCACGCCCGACTACCCGAGAATTACTGTGATCACCATGGGCGATTGCTTCTATCGCTTCAGCGGCACCACGACGTAAAGAATGCACGACAACAACATCACCTCGGCGCACATGAGTCAATAAGATACCGATCGTTGCTTGATGAGGAGATACGGCAATGTCGATTTCTCCGCTTTCCACCAAATCAACATACGCGGCTCGGTTAATCAATGCCATGACTTTTTTCGCGCCGAGTCGTTTGGCGAGCATTGCGGATAAAATATTGGCTTCATCATCATTGGTTACAGAGCAAAATACGTCGGTATTTTCTATGTTTTCTTCTAATAATAGCTCTTCATCGGCGACATCGCCGAGTAGTACAATGGTTCGTTCCAGATCTTCTGCAATACGCTGTGATCGCTGTTTGTTATGGTCGATCAATTTAACCTGATAACGTGATTCCAGCGCCTTGGCTAGGCGAGTGCCGATATTACCGCCTCCGGCAATAATGATACGCTTACACGGTTTATCCAGCTTTCGTAGTTCGCTCATAACGGCGCGAATATTTTTTCGAGCGGCGATAAAAAATACTTCATCATCGACTTCGATGACCGTATTGCCTTCTGGAATAATTGAGTTTCCCCGACGAAATATTGCAGCGACACGAGTTTCGATTCCGGGGATGTGGTCACGTAGTGCACGCAGTTCATGGCCAACAAGAGGGCCGCCATAATAGGCTTTTACGCCCACCAGTCGGACTTTTCCATTAGCAAAATCAAGAACTTGAAGTGCGCCTGGATATTCAACTAAGCGCTCCATGTAGTCGGTGATCACTTGTTCCGGGCTGATTAACACATCAATGGGCAAGGCATCTTGGGCGAATAGGCCGGTATATTTTAAATATTCATAGGCGCGAACACGAGCAATTTTTGTCGGGGTATGAAATAGGGTGTAGGCGACCTGGCAAGCGATCATATTGGTTTCGTCGCTATTGGTGACGGCAACAATCATGTCTGCGTCATCCGCTCCGGCTTGGCGCAACACGTCAGGATGAGAAGCATGACCCACGCAAGTGCGGATGTCTAGTCTGTCTTGCAAGGCTTGGATGCGTGAGACATCGGTATCAATTACGGTGATGTCGTTTGCTTCTCGAGCTAGGTTTTCGGCGACCGATGAACCCACTTGACCGGCACCAAGAATAATTATTTTCATGTTGTTATAACGTCTCAGTCCTTAAGGTTAATACCCAGGCTTTTTAGTTTTCGGTATAAATGAGTTCGTTCTACTCCCGCCGCTTTTGCAACCTGGCTGATGGCACCATCCGTTTCTTTCAAAAGATGTTCAAAGTAGGTTTTTTCAAATTGTTCTCGGGCTTGTCTCAGTGGCATGTCAAAATGATTTTTTGGTATTGATAGCTGATTTTGAATAATTTCAGGTGCAGACCCTAAGGCGGCATTGACTTCTGCTATGTCTATGTTCGAACCGGCACCTAGAATCAGCATTCTCTGGACTAAATTTTTCAATTCACGGATATTGCCTGGCCAGCCATAGTTACGCAAGCAATTTTGTGCGCCGACACTAAACTCGCGAAAAGGCAGGCCATCGGTTTGCGCAAAGCTATTGACATAAAAGTTAAGCAAATCGGGCACTTCCTCTTTGCGCTCTCTTAGCGGCGGAACATCAATGGGGACGACGCTTAGCTTGTAGTATAAATCATGTCGCAGGTGGTTTGACTTTACCGCCTTTACTAAATCATATTGTGTTGCGGCAATAATACGGACATCAAATTTTACAGGCTCACTCCCGCCTACTCTTAAAAAAGTACGACTCTGCAACGCCCCCAACAATTTGGCTTGAATGTCGAGATCCATGTCGGCAATTTCATCAAAAAAAAGCGTTCCCCCATTAGCTCGTTCCAGTTGGCCATAATGCAGGGTTTCTCCGTTTTCACTACCAAACAGCTCAACGGCGGCGTTTTCTTTAGTTAGGGAGCCCACACCGACATCAACAAACAGACCTTTGGATCTCACGCTTTGCTGATGCAAATAACGTGCACAAGCCTGCTTGCCCGTTCCCGCTTCTCCGCGAATCAAGACCCAGACATCGGTTTTGGCAATGCGATCCATTTGCTCCTTAAGGGTACGCATGCTTGCACTCTTGAATAACGGTTCAGGTAATTCAACAACATGTTCGCGTAGCCCTTTATTTTCTATTTTTAATTTATCGGCTTCCAGAGCACGTTGAATCGTCAGCAATAGTTTAGCTAATGATAGCGGTTTTTCCAGGAACTCATAGGCACCGAGCCGAGTAGCTTCAACGGCTGTTTCCACCGTGCCATGGCCGGAAATCATTATGACCGGGGTGTCAACTTCGCCCTCGTCGAACCACTCCTTAAGCAGCGTAATACCATCGACATCTGGCATCCAGATATCGAGTAGAATAAGGTCTGCACGCCGCATTTGTCTTGCCTTACGTGCCGCTTCTCCGTTTTCAGCCAATGTGACCTCATAGCCCTCATCTTCGAGAATTTCCTTAACGGTTTCTCGAATGCCTTCTTCGTCGTCAACAACCAGGATATGGGCTCTACTCATCCGTAAACATCCTCAGTGGAATATAGACTAGAAAAAAGTTAAATATCATGCTTAACAATGACCGTGAGTTCATGATCCAGTGGGAAGCGAATGGTGAAACAGGCGCCCCCTTTTTCGTTATTGTTTGCTTGAATAATACCACCATGTTCTTCGACAATTTTTTTAACAACGGCCAGACCCAAACCGCTGCCTTTGGGTTTGTTGGTTACATACGGTTCAAACAATTCACCTTTCATATCTTTAGGTAAGCCTGGGCCATTATCTTCAATGATCATTTCAATCATATCGATGACATCAAAATTATTTTTTTGCAATCGCTGTGTTGTAAAAAGGACGACAGGGTTGTCTGTCTCAGTCATCGCTTCACTGGCATTTTTTATTAAATTATGCAACAACTGACGGATCCGTGCATCATCGGCTTTCATTTTAGGTAGTGAAGCGTCGAAATTCGTCAGCCAGCGGATATTCTGCGCTCCTCCCTGGTATAATTCTACTACTTCTTCGATTAATTGGTTCAAGTTAAGTGGCTTAACGTTTAATACGGGGGTACGTGCATAATCAGAAAAAGCTTCCACCATTTCTTTCATTGCTCCCACTTGTTGGACAATAGTATGGGTTGCTTTATCCAGTACGACCGCATCTTCTGGATTCATTTTGTTAAGATATTTGTGGCGTAATCTTTCTGCTGAAAGCTGTATCGGCGTTAAGGGGTTCTTGATTTCATGTGCCAAACGACGTGCCACCTCACCCCATGCTGCATCACGCTGCACTTGAATCAAGCTGGTAATATCATCAAAAACAATCACCACGCCCGCTCTATCGCCTTCACCGAGCAAGGCCGCACCGCGACACATTAAAACCTGTCGTCCTGAGGCGCCAAAAAAAGTAAATTCATCTCTCCATTCAGACTCTTCCCGTGCCACCTGTTCGCTGATGAACTCTGAAAAAGAGTTTAACAAAGGGATTTGTTCGCCTATTTTTTGCCAGTGGGTGCCAACAAAGCCCTCTAGCTTGACGTCTAAAATCTGGCAGGCGGCCTGATTTGCTGTACGTAAGCACAATCCTCTGTCCAGGACTAAGACACCTGATGACAGGCGCGTTAATACGGCTTCTAAATAGACTTTTTGTCGTTCTGCTCGTTGTTGGCTTTGCTCTGCTTCGTCTCGAGACTGGGCTAATTTTTCTGTCATATCATTAAACGATTCAACCAAATAGCCGAGTTCATCTTTTCTTTGCGGCGGCAGACGCCAACCGTATTCACCAGAAGAAACCCGTCTTACACCAATGGCGAGGACACGCACAGGTTCAACCAGGCGTCTTGCCGCAAAAAAAGCAGCCCATAATGCGGTAAACAAAGTGAGAACCAAGACCAAAGACAGCGTCAAGACAAAACTGAATTTGAGCGGTTCACGCAAATAGGCCATTTCTTCATAACGAGCATAACCACTTTGCACCGCTTCTGCCAAGACATTGATGCGCTCGGTAACAGGTATCAGAGCCTGTAGTATTCTCGGTTTTGTCATTCTTTCGGCGGCAACGCTCACCACTATTCTTATATATAAACCCTCGTCATATAGCGGGTCAACACGAATATAATCCTTGCCACGGCGTACTTGTGCCAAAATGCTTTCATGGGGGTAGTTCGGTACAATCACTGCCGGGTTAACGCTGGCAATTGCGATAATTTTTCCCGAATGAGACAGCATTAATAATTCTGTCGCGGCGCTGGTGCGCCGTAAATCTTCCAGGATGAAGGAGGCATCATTATTGGCGACATGGATGAGTTCCTTTGCCATACGCCGTGTTGCCTTGAGTTGGGTTTTCATTCGCCCGTCCAAAGCGGCTTGACTTAGTTTTAATGCACCATCCAGTGCGGCTTCTAATTTGACATCAAACCAACTGTCTACGCCTCTGCGCAGAAACTCTACAGAAAAATAGTAGACAATAGAAACGGGGGCAACCGTTAATATAACAAAAACCACAATAAGGCGAACACTGAGGCGTGAGCCAGTGGCCTTATTTCTGTATTGACGAAATAATTTTAGAACATCGCTGCCAATAAAGAGTAACAGAACAATGAGTTCTACTATGGCAACAAGAGACAAAACAGGATATAAAGCACCAAATTTCTCTGGATCCTGGGTGGCATGATGCAATAAATAGAGCGAGACGCCCAGTAAAGCCAAAAGCAAGATTACTGGCCAAACTCCAGATGTACTGCGTTTTACATTCTGAGTGTCCATATGTACCAGTCGCTGCTGAGTTGCCACTCGGAGATGAAATACGCGAACATTCGCAAAGGAACCGGCAAGGCGTCTAAATCCAGACGTATTCGAGCACGAGCGTAGTAACGCTCCGTTGGCTGAATACTTCGCCGATCCAGGATAGGCAGATCATGAATGTCCCCGATTAAGTCCAGTGCAACTTGTAGTGATGAAAAGCTTTCCTTCACTCCGCTGTTGAGGTTTTCTATTAAATATTGGTCTGACAGGGCGTGATAACGCAGCACATAACGTTGCGCGAGCGAAGCAACCTGTTTATCTGGCCAGTAACGTCGACTTCGAGTCACCTCAACATCCAGAACGAGGGTCAACGCGACACCTTTATGTAAGGCTTCTATTACCTTGTCACTCAGTGCGCTCGTCAGCGTGACGTCAACATGATAAATTTCACCGCGCCATGTCCCTGTAACATCGTCAATCCTGAACTTTTGTTCAGCGAAACTTTGCAACGGCAATAATAGCAAGATTAAAAATAAATATTGTGATATTCGATCGCTCATTTATATTTTAACCAGGCAGGCATAATAAAAGCCATCCATGCCCTGATCCCCAGGTAGTACCTGGTGACCGGCACTCATTTTTAGCCCCCATGTGGCCGTGATGACGACTTCGCTTGCATTTTTATTCGTCGCTAGAAAATGTTCTATTTGCGCTGCGTTTTCAGCGGCTAATATTGAACAGGTTGTATACAGGAGTTTACCGCCTACTTTTAATAAGGGCCAAAGCGCCAGCAGCAGTTTATTTTGTGCCTTCACCAAGGCATCAATATCACTGGCCTTACGCAGTGATTTAATATCAGGATGACGCCGAATGACTCCAGTTGCAGAACAGGGCGCATCCAGTAATATTCGGTCATACGGGATACCATCCCACCATTGTTCGGGTTGAGCCGCATCGGCAACAGTCAACTGAGCGTCTAAATGTAGGCGCTGTAAATTTTCCTGTATCCGGCCGGTGCGTTTTTCATCAATTTCCAGCGCTTGTAACTTACTTAATTGCGGTTGATGTTCTAATATATGGCAGGTTTTTCCACCGGGCGCGGCACAGGCATCCAGGACGCGCTGTGCGGGTGCCAGATCTAGCAAGTGGGTTGCCAACTGTGCGGCACCATCTTGAATGGCAACGACACCGGCCTGAAACCGGGGAAGCTGGTCTGTAGCAACCGCTTGTTTTAATACAATGCCCTCTGGCGCGACTTCATGAGGCTGGGCGGCCAGACCACATTGTTCCAACTCGGCTAAATAGTGGTCTCTATCTACCTGTAGTCGATTCACACGGAGCACCATGGGTGGACGCACATTATTTTGTGCCAATATCTGTTGCCATTGCTCCGGCCAGTCTCGTTTTATGCACCGCACCAACCATTTTGGGTGAGACCAACGACAATGTACTTGTTGATTAACTTGCTCAAGCAAGGCGTCTTGATCTCGTTGTGCTTGACGCAAAATGCCGTTAATTAGGCCTGATGCCCAGGGTTTATTGATTAATTTTACAGCGTTGACGGTTTGCGACACGGCGGCATGATCTGCGGTTCGCATATAAAATAACTGATATAAACCGACCAAGAGGATGCAATGTACATCGGCATCTTTTTCCTTTAATGGTTTGTTCAGTAACAAGGTCGCGACAGCGGTAAGTTGCAAGCGCCATCGCAAAGTACCGTAAGCTATTTCTTGAAGTAATGAAGCTTCTTTTGCATCGTCTAAAGAAGCCAGCATTTTCGGAATGACCCGGCTCAGGGATTGTCCATCCCAGCTGACCCGTTTAACGGCTAAAGCTGCCGCAACACGAGCGTTCATTTTGTTAACCCAGTAAAAAAACGACCGACTTCGATGACCCTGGCACGCAGCAAATCAGCAACGGAAACAGGTCGTTTCCCGGGCAATTGCACTTGTGTAATGCGCAATGTCCCTTCTCCTGTTGCAACATCAAGCCCTTGGTTTGTTACTGCAACAATGACGCCCGGAGCCGCTGACTGAGAAGATTCAATCTGCACCGCATGCCAAATCAAAAAAACTTGATTGGCTAGATTCGTTCGTGTGACAGGCCAGGGGTTGAATGCTCTGATTTTTCGTAGTAGTACTACGGCACTTAAAGACCAGTCCAGCCAGGCTTCTTCTTTGGTGATTTTTGCGGCGTAACAGCTCAGAGTTTCATCTTGTTTGGCGGGATGTTGCTGATTCGACTCGATCAATTGCAAGGCATCAAGAACCGCAGCACCCCCCAGGTGTGCCAGTTTGTCATGTAAACTTTGTCCCGTTTCATCATCGTTAATTACGCAGGCGCGACGTAGGAGCATCTCCCCGGTATCTAATCCGGCATCCATTTGAATAATGGTAATCCCTGTTTCATCGTCTCCGGCCATAATAGCTCGGTGAATGGGGGCGGCGCCACGCCATCTGGGTAACAATGAACCATGAATGTTAATGCAACCTTTTTCAGGAATAGACAAGACGTTGACCGGCAAAATAAGACCATAGGCAACGACCACCATGATGTCCGCATCATGCCGGTGTAGCTGTGTCACAACTTCAGGGTTTTTGAGGTTTTCAGGTTGATAAACAGCGAGATTTTTTTCTTCGGCCAGTAATTTCACAGCCCCTTTTTTTATTTTTCGTCCCCGTCCAGCAGGACGATCTGGTTGACAATACACCGCACAGATATCGTGACTTGATTTTACCAGTGCTGCCAAGGCAACAGCCGCAAAATCTGGCGTACCGGCAAAGATTATTTTCACGCTGTATTCCTTAAACTGTTTGTAACGGTTTAGCGCCGGTATGGTTCGTTCATCACGGCGTTGGTTTCGTGCTCGGTTGGCTACAAAGTACGCAAGCGCATTTTTTCCATTTTTTTTGTGATTCTATTTCGTTTAAATTTAGATAAATAATCCACAAATATTTTGCCGTCCAGATGGTCAATTTCATGTTGAATGCAGACAGACAAAAGATCGTCTGCATCCAGTTCAAATTTTTTTCCTTCTTTTGATAAAGCTTTAACGACCACGCGGTGTGCTCGTGGGACTTTTTCATATAAATTAGGCAGTGATAAACAACCTTCTTCTTGTACATCCATCCCTTCTTGCAAAATTATTTCGGGATTAATTAAACAAATAGGCTCGTTTTTCAGTTCCGAAGCGTCGATAACAATAATGCGCTCATGGACATTCACCTGGGGTGCAGCCAGTCCTACACCCGGCGCATAATACATGGTTGCAAACATATCATCCACCAAGGTGCGAACACGATCATCGATGTCAATCACGGGCGTTGATATTTTCCTCAATCGAGGGTCAGGAAAATGAAGTATTTGTAAAATAGCCACAGATTATCATCAAGTTAATTTAAATGGGGGCGATACAATGCTAGTAAGGTTTGAATGATACCGAATTTAGGGTGCTCATGGCCAGACCTAAAATGGATATAGATACGGAAATTTCTCTATTTCAGATCAGAAATGTACACGAAATAATGGCGCTCGATGAGGCGTGGGCAGAATGCGGAAGCGGTGCACAAAAATGCAGAAAATTCGTTTTTATTTGGGCTAAAAACCAGATGGGTCAATTATTCCGTGCATCTTTCTAAATCAGAGGACGACACTTCGATGGCGATATCAAAATACCTCGTTACGTTAGCAATACTCTTGTTTTTGAGCTTGGGTGCTCATGCAGAAACGATTAAAATCAAACCCGATGCGCCTGATCGCTATGTGGTTAAAAAAGGGGATACTCTTTGGCATATATCAGCACGTTTTCTAAAAACGCCTTGGTTATGGCCAGAAATATGGCAGGTTAATCCCGCGATCGGTAATCCGCATTTAATTTACCCTGGTGACATTATTTTCCTCAGTTATGATGCCGAAGGAAAGCCGGTACTTACGTTGCATCGAGGCAGCCCCACCGTTAAGCTCTCGCCGGAGGCGCGTCCATCCCGGATTGACGAGGCCATTTCGGTGATCCCGCTTGATGCGATTCAACAGTTTTTAACTAACAGTCGAGTGGTTAGCAAAGAAGAATATGATAACGCACCTTATATTGTCGCTTTTCAAAACGACCGCGTTATGGCCTCAACAACAGACAAAGCTTATGTGCGAGGTTTTTCTGATAAGACGAAACAAAGTAAATTTAGCGTTCTTCGGTTAGGAAAAGCCTTACGTAACCCAGGAAAAAACAAGGAAATTTTGGGCTATGAAACCATTGAAGTTGCTGGTGTTAGTTTTGATAAACCAGGTGACC
The DNA here is from genome assembly GCA_964421045.1 of uncultured Chromatiaceae bacterium. Lineage (GTDB taxonomy): Bacteria > Pseudomonadota > Gammaproteobacteria > JAADHS01 > JAADHS01 > JAADHS01. The sequence continues at coordinate 10,606 of CAYQVF010000023.1, read as the reverse complement.
CGGCCTCGTTCTTGATTTCTTATGTTGAAAGAGAGACCCTGGCTGGGGATCGCTTATTTCCGGTCATCAATGACTCTTTTTTACAAAGCTATTCACCTCATGCACCAAACCATAAAGCCAATGGGAAAATCATTGCGGTACTGGATGGGGTTTCACGAATTGGTCAATATCATGTGGTCGTCCTTAATGTTGGTGAAGACCAAGGTATGAAACTTGGCCATGTTCTAGGCATATTTCAGTCAGGTCGTCAGGTGCAAGATAAATTTACTGATAAAGCGGGTGGCGAAACCGTCACACTGCCAGATGAACATGCGGGACTGGTACTTGTTTTCCGTGTCTTTGAGAAAGTCAGTTATGCCTTAGTTATGCGCGCAGAACGAGATATCAAACTATACGACCGCGTTGCTAACCCTGAATAGGGGCAGTGGTATTTTCTTACAGCAATAAGGGGGAATGCCTCATAGAGGCATTCCCCGTTTTTTTCTATAATGCTTTTCTTTAACATCCGAAAGAACCTAAGAAATGCAATTGATCCAGCGCGACCGAAATTTTGCGATTAAAAAGCTTCGCTTTGTGCGCGCTTAAAACGCCTGTTTTTGATTTGTGTCTATCTGATTGATTAATTAAGTTATTTACAATGGTTTTTTTTGTCAGTGAAATGCAAGGCTTATTGTCTATATGTGTAAGAGATATTCGCTATGATTTTGAATGTTAGCTAAATGAAAGGGTTGAATATTATAATCAGCTTTTTTTGTGGCTTACACGCTTAATCTGTTACGCAGATCTTATTTATAAAAGGTTTTGTAAATATAAAATTCGTGTCATGCGCGGTAAGTTAACGAATGCGATTTAGAGAAGCTTTAAACAAGTTAGAGAGCAAGATGCGAGCAAGGCGAAAACAAATAAAAAAACAGAGTTTACCCAGAGTAAATGTGTTTTTTAAGATGAAAAGCAGATTCTCTCAAAATGAATGACCTCAACTATTGGTTAGCATTATTGCGTGCTCCGGGAATAGGGCCTGCAAACTTTCACAAATTACTTCAGTATTACAAAACACCCAAAGCACTTTTCGACTGTTCGGCCAGTCAACTCGCGGCATTGCCACTGCGAGCACCAACGTTGCGTTATCTGGCCCACCCGGATTGGAATGCAGTAGAGCGAGACTTACTCTGGAGCACACAAGATCATCATCATATCATTACCCTTCAAGACCCCTTATACCCTGCATTATTAAAAGAAATTCCGGGGGGTGGGCCTCCGTTATTGTTTATCGAGGGTGACATAAATAGCTTGAATCGACCACAAATTGCCATAGTCGGTAGTCGTAATCCAACCCCTTTGGGTCGAGAAATTGCCTACGACTTCGCCCAAAAATTGTGTTCCGCAGGTTATATTATTACCAGTGGTTTGGCCATAGGTATTGATGCAGCCGCTCATCGCGGTGCGTTGGATTGTTACGGTACAACTCTGGCTGTTGCGGCAACCGGCCTGGATCAAGTCTACCCCAAACGTCATGACCGATTGGCACAAAAAATAATCGAACAAGCGGGAGCTATTCTCTCTGAATTTCCGCTCGGCACCGCACCTCAACGGCCTCATTTTCCTCGTCGCAATCGTCTGATCAGCGGGCTCAGTAAAGGCACCTTGGTCGTTGAGGCGGCACTACGTAGCGGCTCACTGATCACCGCTCGCTTTGCCGTAGATCAAGGGCGTGAAGTCTTTGCTATTCCCGGAGCCATTACCAATCCATTAGCTCGCGGTTGCCACAATTTAATCAAAGAAGGTGCAAAATTGACAGAAACGGCCGATGATATATTTGAAGAGATAGGATCAATGCTAAGCACCTCCGTACTTGTTTCCTCATGGGAAGAAAATGAAGAAACAATAGAAACGTCTCTGAACCAAAAGGAGTGTGCTGTTTGGCGATCATTAGGGTATGATCCCGCTCGGATCGATACGATCATTGAGCGCAGTCAGCTCACAGCGCAGGTCGTTTCTTCTGCGCTAACGGACTTAGAGTTACGGGGTTATATCACATCAATTTCAGGTGGTCTATACGCCCGGAATGCGTTAAAAGGCAAAAAATGAAAGAAAATATAATAGATGTCCTGATGTATTTATTTGAACATTACATGGACAGTGAATTGGAAGTCGTCTCCGATCACGACTTATTAAAAAGTGAATTGATTGCTGCGGGGTTTACTCATAATGAAGTTGATAAAGCATTTGCCTGGTTAGATGGTTTGGCTTATTTAAAAGACCATCCGGAAGGGCAAATCATCACACACCATTCTATCCGGATTTTTACTGAACAAGAAAACCAGAAATTGAGTCTGGAATGTCGTGGTTTTTTAATGTTTTTGGAGCAAATCCAAGTTCTTAATTCAAAAAATAGAGAGCTGGTTATTGATCGGGTGATGGCTTTGGAGGGGGATCGCACCGAGCTAAGAGAGTTAAAATGGGTCATCTTAATGGTGCTTTTCAATCAGCCCGGGCATGAAGATGCCATAGCCTGGATTGAAGACCAGGTTTTTGATGAGACCATTGTCGCTGCTCATACCCATTAGCGGACTGTCCAAAAAACAACCCAACTGCAAGTGGCGAGCAAATAAAAACCCGGCTCGCTTGGCTTTTTTCCTGAGTTAATCTTTTGTTAACAATAAGTTACCTGTTTTGTCTTCTTTGTAGTATGCTGGTCGTGCAAAACTATTGTTTGACCAACTACCATTCAGTTTTGTAGAGTACCGCCACTTGCGCAAAATTACGCTTGGCGTCACACCGCCATACTTTGACGAAAGCTTCTGGAACAGCTGCTTTACGGAGCCAAACAGTCGCGTATCGAGAAACTGACTTACATAGATATATAGCATAAAATAATGGGAAAAAACCTAGTCGTAGTAGAGTCTCCCGCTAAGGGAAAAACCCTCAAAAAATACCTGGGGAAGGATTTTGAAATTCTGGCTTCGTATGGACATCTACGAGATTTGATTCCAAAGGAGGGTGCGGTTGATACCGAGAATGGCTTTAAGATGAAGTATGAAGTGATCGAACGCAACGCCAAACATCTTGATGCCATTATTAAATTGCTGAAAAAAAGCGACGCTCTGTATCTTGCAACGGATCCGGATAGAGAAGGAGAAGCTATTTCATGGCATCTGTACGAATTACTTAAAGATAAAAAAGTTCTTAAAGACAAACCCGTTTATCGGGTTATGTTCAATGAAATTACCAAAAAAGCGGTATTGGATGCCATAGCAAACCCCAGAGAACTTTCCATGCCAATGGTCGATGCGCAACAGACTCGGCGGGCGCTGGATTATTTGGTGGGTTTCAACCTTTCTCCTTTGTTGTGGAAAAAAATTCGACGGGGTCTCTCTGCAGGTCGAGTACAAAGCCCGGCGCTGCGCATGATTGTTGAACGAGAACTGGAGATTGAAGCTTTTGAGTCACAAGAATACTGGAGTATCATCAGCGACCTGAACAGTGAGGGGCAAGGTTTTCCAGCCCGGTTGACTCATTTGAACGGGGAAAAACTAAGCCAATTCAGTATCATTAACGAAGAGCAAGCGTCGGCGGCTAAAGCAACCCTGCTCAACGCCGCCAATGGCCAACTTACCGTCACCAAGATAGATAAAAAACAACGACGACGCAATCCGTCAGCACCCTTTACCACGTCAACGTTACAACAAGAAGCTTCGCGTAAATTAGGCTTCACCACCAAGCGGACAATGCGTGTTGCCCAACAACTCTATGAGGGTATCGACACTGGCAATGGCGCGGTTGGCCTGATTACTTATATGCGTACGGACTCGGTACACCTAGCCAATGAAGCGCTAGAAGAAATTCGCAACGTCATCCAGGAACGTTACGGTGCTGACCAAGTGCCTAAAGAGCCGCGCGGCTTTAAAACAAAAGCTAAAAATGCACAAGAAGCCCACGAGGCGATTCGCCCCTCTTCTGCCACGATTGATCCCGAATCGATTAAGGCCAACTTAACTGTTGAGCAATTTAAGCTTTATAGTTTGATCTGGAAACGAACCATCGCTTGTCAAATGATTCAAGCAACTTTTAATACCGTTGCGGTCGATCTGGCTGCCGGTTCTGAAAAACAGTTGTTTAGAGCCAATGGCTCTATTATTGTCAAACCGGGATTCATGGCCGTTTATCGCGAAGATGTGGATGATGCCAAAAAAGGGGACGATGACAGCAACAAAATCTTGCCGCCTTTAGAGGTAAAGCAAGTCGTTCAACTACAAGAAATTATTACCGCACAGCACTTTACCGAGCCGCCGCCACGTTACACCGAGGCCAGCCTGGTGCGCGACCTGGAAGAACACGGCATTGGCCGACCTTCAACGTATGCCTCGATTATCGCCACCTTGCAAGACCGGGACTATGTAGAGCTTGAAAAGAAACGCTTCACACCCACGGACGTAGGTCGTGTCGTCAACAAGTTTTTAACCACTTATTTTCATCGTTATGTTGATTATAATTTTACCGCCAAGCTTGAAGATGATCTTGATGCGATTGCTCGTGGCGAAAAAAAATGGGTGCCACTCCTGACCTCATTTTGGGCGCCGTTTAAAGAGCTTATTGACCACACCGAAGAAAATGTCCAGCGTAAAGACGTTACGCAGGAAATGATGGACGAGAACTGCCCAAAATGTGATAAACAGCTCTCCATTCGTTTAGGTCGCCGAGGTCGTTTTATTGGTTGTAGTGGTTTTCCCGATTGTGATTACACCCGCAATATGGACGGTGATGAATCCTCAAATGAACCTGAAATCGTAGAAGGGCGCAGTTGTCCTGAGTGTGACTCTCAACTCATCATTCGCGCGGGTCGTTACGGTAAATTTATAGGCTGTAGCACTTACCCTAAATGCAAATTCATTGAACCATTGGAAAAGCCGGCGGATACGGAAGTGCTCTGTCCAACGTGTAAGGTCGGTACGATGCTGCAAAGGCGCTCTCGTTCGGGTAAGGTTTTTTATTCCTGTTCAAAATATCCGGATTGTAAATATGCGGTTTGGAATGAACCCCTGGCTGAACCTTGCCCTAACTGTAGCTGGCCCATGATTACGTTAAAAACAACAAAGCGTCGCGGCACCGAAAAAGCGTGCCCGCAAAAAGAATGCGGATTCACCGAAGAATATGACGCAAATGAAAAGGAAGAAAAAAAGTAACTGCTCAACGAGCAGTCAAAATGAGCAACCAAGGTAGCCGCGCTACCTTGGTTGCTTGGTTTTAAGTGCGGGTCATGAAGAATGAACCTACATTTTATTCTTGAATGGCCTCTTTTGGAATCAGGATGTAAAAACCATCGCTGGATTCTACCAGGATACGACCATGCCAATTGATGTCAGTAGCATTAATAAAGGTTGTGTTGACATTATTGACCACCAGCTCATTAATATCATGAGCTGAACCGTCACGCCAAATCACGGCTTTGCCACCAGAGCTTCCGACTATATCCCCTCCATCGGCAATAGCGCGGGCCGCGCTGATCTTTGAGCCATTTAGGTGAGGAAGCTGGGTCAAGCGACCAGATTTCCAGGAAACCGCATATTGACTGTGGCCCTTGCTGGCATAGCCCACGGTAATCGGGGCTCGGTTGTTGTTAATATCAAGAGCACGAGAGGTACCACCCAAGTCGGTATATGGGCGGATAACACGGGCAGACTTGCCCCATGAAAAAGCCTTATCAACGCCAGAAACCGGATAATAGCCTACGGCCGTTCCAAAATCATTTGCCTCTAAAGCATAGGTTTCCTGATTGTTATTGCCAATGACGTAGGTTACAGGCCCGTATTGATAGTTTCCTGTGTCACAATAACTGCACCAGAGAAAGCCATGATTTTTCTCATCGGCATTGGCCACTCCCGAACCAGCGATATAGGATGTCATTCGGTTATCCTGACCAACGCCATACGCGGCACTGCTTGAGAACACAGTGTCTATTGTTGATAATAGAACCGGGTTATTATAGGGCCATCGGACAGCATTATTATCCTGTTGGCCTATCATCACATGATTTGCGGTAATCGCATGTGCAACGCTTTCACTTCCTGAAAAATCTGAATCACTAAAATAGATATTACCGGGTGATCGATCATTCACGGTCATCCACACCGCATGAGCCTCTCCTGCCTGATTCACGGCCTGTCCAGAAACCTTGTCGTAATTGCTCAGTCCACCGAGCTGGGTTAACCGTTCATTGATGTTAAACCCGCCGCCTCCGTAGGCATGACGAAGCTCAATGGCCACATAAGACAGTGTTTCAACTTTGTGATTACAGCTTAGACCATAAGACAAAGTGTATTGCTGATGGGGACAAGCTTCAGCGGGTGTTAACGCATTCGAGTCCTGTACAAGTGGTTCTCTGGTATTGCAATCAAGCCGAACCCCATTTTGCGTGCAGGTTCTAGTATTGGTCTGCGTGTTGGTGTTGGT
>CAYQVF010000023.1:0-4056 GCA_964421045.1 uncultured Chromatiaceae bacterium | reverse complement strand
GTGTTGGTGTTGGTTTGTGTGTTGGTGTTGGTTTGTGTGTTGGTGTTGGTCTGCGTGTTGGTGTTGGTTTGAGTATTGGTATTACCATAGACATAGCCAGAACTATTGCCATATTTTTTGGCAGGTTTTTTGCCAGATCTTTTGCTATAGTCTTTGCTATAGTTATAGGTGTGCGATTGTGTGCTGGTATATCCATAGGCTGCCGCTGCATAAAGATCAGTGGGACCCGCAAAAGGTAACACCATGACTGAAGCGAACACGCACACATTCTTGAAATTCTTACAGGTATTCATATTTCCTCTCCGTTAAAAGCATTTTAAATAAACTGGAACACGAGTTATCGGTCGAGGAAATGTAAACATTAGTAAAAATGATGAACAGTCATTTTTAATATTTAAGTATTTGTATTTATTTGTTTTTTTAAAGTAATGTTAAGTGAATTAGTCAACATTATGTTTTTAAAAACCGGCTGCACTGTTCAAGTAAGGCGGAAAATAAACAAATAAAAAAGGTGAATAAAATAGAGGCAAAACGACTGTAGCTCGACAGCTTGGCCATTTTTTTAAAGGCTTTGTTCCGGTGATGAGGGAGAAAAATAAAGAGTGGGGATCTTGGAATTTAGAATAAAGTGTTAACCTCTTGTCTGCTGAGGTGAGGTGCGCAGCGTTGTATAAAGTCATACATGTAGCCGCGTAAATAGCTACCTCGTCGAACGCCAATAAAGGTGGTGCTGGGGTCAAATAAATGACTGGCATCCATGGCCGCCAATTCCGCATCTCGGGTCTGGTCATAGGCCATCTCAGCCAACAGACCGATGCCCAAACCCAGTGCGACATAGGTTTTAATCACATCCGAATCCAGAGCGGTGAGAACCACGTTGGGTTCCAGACCTTCATGCTCAAATGCTTTATTAATTTTCGAGCGTCCAGCAAAAGCAAAATCATAAGTGACCAAAGGGTATTTTGCTATTTGTGCCAAGGTCAGTGGTGAGCGGGACAATAAAGCGTGTCCGCGCGGTACAATCACGCAGCGATTCCATTCATAGCAGGGCATTACCACCAGCTCATCATATAAATGAATGCCTTCTGTCGCTACCGCGATATCGGCTTCCCCGGATACGACCATTTCGGCAATTTGCGTCGGACTACCTTGTGCGATCTGTAACGTCACTTTGGGATAAGATTCTGTGAATGCCTTGATGATGGGCGGTAAAGCATATCGCGCCTGAGTATGTGTCGTTGCTATAGCTAAACATCCGCGCTCATCACTCGAATATTCTTCTGCAATACGCTTAATATTGTTGGTTTCTGCCAGCACCCGTTCGGCCATTTTAAAAATGATTTGACCGGCATCAGTCAGTCCTGCGAGCCGCTTACCATGTCGTTTAAATATTTGAATGTTGAGCTCTTCTTCTAGCTGTCGTATCTGATTACTGAGCCCGGGTTGGGTTGCCTCCAGGGCTGCAGCAGCAGCGGATACGTTCATGCCTCTGCGAACGACTTCACATACAAAACGAAGCTGTTGTAACTTCACGGTCAACTCCCTGTTATAATAAGCCTAGAAATTCAAGTTGGACGCGCATGTAGAGAGCAAGCAATCGATTTAGATTACGTAGCAAAAAAAGGGTCGACACCTTGCCAGTGATGAGACTTTTTCGCATAGTTAGATGAATCAAGAGCTTGTGCTCTGCGCCGTGGGCCAACGGATTCTCCAGGGTAATGTTTAAAGATCCCTATACCTGCTATCTTACCCCCTTTTATTATAGGCTCAAGCATTCAATATGGCATCCTCTTCCACTGCAACATTTGCTAATGTAGATGAAATTCAGCGCTACGAAAAAGCGGTTAAGGATCTTGTCCAAGGTCAAATAGATTCGAGCCGGTTTATGGCGATCCGGTTACAACATGGAATCTACGGACAGCGTCAAGATAATACGCATATGATCCGCATTAAAATACCGGGTGGTCGGCTCAATGCTGTGCAATGCCGAGCGATTGCGTATTGTTTGACTCATTATTCAGATACAGATAAAGTTTCGGTGACCACTCGGCAAGATATGCAATTGCATTTTGTTCCTTTGCAAAAAACAAGTCAGGTCATGCAAACCTTAGCGCATGCGGGCCTGACTACGCGAGAAGCGTGTGGTAATACCGTACGTAACATCACCGCTTGCACCCTGGCCGGTGTTTGTCCTAAAGAACACCTTGACGTACTTTCGTTGGCCGAAGAGACAACAGCACAATTTTTACGCCGTCCGCTGATTCAGCATTTACCCCGTAAATTTAAAATCAGTTTTTCGGGCTGTGAAGCAGATTGTGCCCTGGGTGGCATCCATGATGCGGGTATTGTCGCTAACGGTCAACAAAGCTTTAAACTGCTTGCTGGAGGGGGGTTAGGACACAAACCAAAAATTGCGATTATGGTTGCGGATAACCTCAAAGGTCATGAAATTACGCCTGCAATAGAAGCCTTAATCACACTACATAATAAATACTCCGATCGAAAACGGCGTGCAAGATCACGTTTAAAATTTCTTGTTGAGCATTTGGGTGAGAATGAATTTCGCCGACAATTCATGCTTGAGTTTTCGCGTTGTAAACAACTTCATGTTGCCAGCGCAACAATAAAGCTGGCATGGCGACCATCGACTAATGGATCCGTATGTGGTTCGGGCACGCCGCGAAAAATAACGCATCAACATAATGGTTTATATGCCATTCCACTTGCTCTTCCGCTTGGTTCGGTAAGGAGTGAGCAGTTAACTGGTGTTGCTACATTGATAGAAAAAAAACAAATTCAGGAACTACGAACGACGATAGATCAAAATATTCTTGCAATCGGTGTGGATAAAAAACAGCTCAATGCCGTGTTACAAAGCTTACATCATCTGGCTCTACACCCCCCTGTCATTGGCGATAAAGTCGTTGCCTGCCCGGGTACCTCAACCTGCCGCTTAGGCATTACGGCTTCGCGCTCACTGGCACAACAACTGAGCGGCGGAGAGCGCAATCTGCATATTGCAATCAGTGGCTGCCATAATAGCTGTGCGCAACATCATATTGCTGATATTGGTTTACATGGAGAAGGCAAACGTCGACATGGTAAATTGGTGCCTTCATACGCCTTGCATCTTGGTGGTGATGGTAAATGCAATTCACATATTGGCATCATGGGCCCCACCATACCGGCGATGCGTGTAGAAGCTGCGATCAAACAATTGCAATCCGCCTATCGTGACAACGCCTATGATATAGAGTCGTTTAGTACTTGGGCGCAGCGCAAGGGTAAAAATTATTTTAGTCAATTGCTGAAAAAATTGAGCGAAGTCAGAGCAACAGACCTGGATTCTGTCTGTCGTGATCACGGAGAGAAGCATACGTTTAAAGTGGTACCACTCGGTGGGGGGGAGTGTGCGGGCGCTGCGCAAGATTTTGTCGCTGCTTCTTTTTCCGAAGCGTTGAATGAAAAAATCTATCGCGACGTGTTTATCCAGCAAAAAAAATGGGATGAAGTTTATGCCTGCTGCGAGCATATGTTTAAACTCTGCGGTAGTGCACTACTTTTTCTTTGTGGTGAAAAAACACCGGCAACGATAAAACATATCGCCACAGCATTGCGAAAAGTATTGCCCAACGAAAGCTTAGGCGATCAACTCGCCGGGCTATGGGTGACACTCGAAGAAGCTTACCTAGTACGAAACCAGGATATTTTTCTCGAATTGAAAGTAGAAATAGACAATTGGATTCAACTCGCCGGGCAACGGTGCCAACAACTGGACGAACAACTGGATTTGGGTGTAGATAGAACGGTGCCAATAGCCCATGAGATACGTACTATCGATTTATCTCGCTTTGAATGTCCGCTGCATTTTGTGAAAGCACGCAATGAAATGCGTAAACTTGCAAGCGGAGAGAGGGTTACTTTTTTGTTTGAAAGCGGTGAACCCAGTCATCAAGTCACCGCCAGCCTGAAAAAAGAAGGTCATGATATTATCAACAGCGAAGCCAAAGGCGACCTGACTGCAATCACTGTTAAAAAATCCGTGTTAAATAACAG
>CAYQVF010000022.1:30085-40249 GCA_964421045.1 uncultured Chromatiaceae bacterium | reverse complement strand
CTCATCAGTCTAGTGTGCAACTGAGTTATTCAGAATAAATGGACAGCTCAACAGACTACTTACATAAGCCTTGCATATGGCTTACTTTAAGAATTTATTTTTTATATTCTTTTTTTTCAATTAGGTATAGAGAAGCTTGGAGAAAAAATAATGGGTTGGCGCATTGGGCGAGAGGTTTGAAAGCAATAAAATGCTATTGGATACCATCATGAGTCATACATTGGACTTCGCTTTAGTATTGATGGGTTTATCGGGAATTTATGGAGTCGAAGCGATACATTTTCAGCGACGGGTATAGTCAGGCACGAACGGACTACTTTTTGGGTTGATCCTGGTGGCGCCAGGTGAATTCCAGAAAACAGACGTACCGTACTACTTGGATGCTGCTACTTCCCGCTCGGTTCGGTCGCCGATAAGACTTTTTCCACGATCGGTTTAATCGGGTCAAAATAGCCTTTATCATAACCAGAGTTAAGATAACCTTTGTGCCAGATAAAAGCGGTTCCGGCGAAGAGAAAGATAAAAAATAAGATACTTTTCCAGGGTTTCTTTTTCACGGCAAAGGGGTCAGCTTTGGCCGTTTTTGCGCCTTTCGGCAGTTCAGCCGTACCGGTTAATGCAGCACCAAAGGGGATGTTAATTTTTGCACGAGTATTGACGGCCCAGCCATTGGCATCGAGAATGGGAGCTAGATTTCTCTGGCGTAGTTTTAACCAGGCCAAAATGACGGAAGGGATAGAGATCAGTAACAAAATTCCCACAATAGCCACGGGCATCTGCCACCAAACCAGGCTTAAAAACCCCGTCGCTGCCGCAGCAATGGCGGTACCAATGGCACCAATGGCCATGCCAATCGCTGCGAATATACCGGCAAATTTTGCAACATCAAATGGTGGTGCTTTACCATCAGCGCCACTGGCAACGCCCGCCGCTGCTTTGCTCTCCATGGCTTTCTCTCTAGAGGAGGCCATTTTTTCTGCCTGGGCGCTGATCATGCGTGCAAAACGTTTATAGGGTGCCCAAAATGCTTGGCGAATACTGATCGGGTGTTCTATTATTTTAACAATATGCGCATCCCAATCGACGCCTTTTCGATCATAAAAAAGGCCATTACGACCAACCATCAAATTATCGGAATCACCACTAGTGAAAGCGGCAGCAATGGTCATGGTTTCATCGCTGCTTTTGCGCGTCAGTGTACAGTAAGCCAGGTAAGTCCCGCTTAAATTAGCAAGCGTACTGTGTTTTGTCATGTCATCGACATGCACACAAAGTTCGCAACTGCGACCATCCAAATAAAGTGTGCCAGCCTGAAATACAGCGGGAGCCTGACGGGTATAAAAGTCTCTCAGCGAGACAAAATTGTTTAATAAGGTAAATAAATCACGGTAGTAATGTAATAATTTATCGACTGAATCAATGGCGCTGGCTTCCGCTTCGAGTGCTTTGTCTTGTTCGATCAACGCCAGTATCTTTTCTTTATTTGTACCCGTTAAAATTGCTCTTATGCGAGCCAGTTCGAGTTTGTCCACTGCCTCCCCCATTTTTTTGCCAGACCAGGCTTCATAGGGCGCAAACTTCTCTAATATAGTTAGCCATTCTGATTCTGAAAGAGCGGCTTTGTCAGTGTTACCAAAGGTTGGGGTAACGACAGCGTTATTAAAACCTGTTATCTCCTCAACCCAAGCTGGATTCAGCCCTTCATTTAGAGGCAAGGGCTGACCTGCTGCTACCATCGCTAAAGGGAGAGAGGCGATTTCTGAGACAGACGAAGAAAGCGCTTGAGGTGCCAACACTTCATATTCTTTTTCGGAACAATTGAGGTGAGTGGCTGCGCGTTCATCAAATGCAGCCAGCTTGCAGCGCGTAAAATAATCGTCTATTTTGATTTTAACTTTATTGAAAATTGTTGCCGCTGCTACCGTTTTTTCTGCAAAAGGTAAAATGCTGCTGTCACTTTCTGCTTCCTGCCACCAGTCAGAATAAGCTTGAATTTCAGCAAAAAACGCCTCTGTTTTTTCAGCAGAAATACCTTCAACAGTACTGCGATCTGTCTCTGAACCGAGGCAGGCCATGATATCGGTTATCACACTTTTGAGTTGCTCATCATCGGTGGCATCTTCGGTAATAATCCCGTCACCGTTAAATTTTGTGTGCGCAAATATTTTAGCGGGGTCTTTTGTATCGTCCGCAGTAATGACAGTCGCATCGGCTTTACCCAGATTGCTCAGGATTTGTTTGGCCGAGGCCAGCAGTTGTTTGCCTTCGTCCGTTTCATCGTTGATTGCAGCCAGGGGTAACTCAGTTCGGCCTTTCGTTAAGTCATTGGGAGTTTTTAGAACGGAGCCGACCCATTTAACTTCTGCTAGAATTTCCGGAACACGAATACGCCCGTCTTCATCACTGTCTAAGAAGTCTAGAGTTTTATGATCCATTTCCAGGCCACGAGTAGGACAACTCAATGCTGCCCAGAGTTTTTGATCCAGTTGCTCAAGTGCAAGTAAATCCTCACCGGTTTTAAGCTGTACCTGATCGAATCCACCCGATCGAAAAAATTGCCATTTATGAGGGCGTTTGATTACGAGTGTATTTTTTGTCATAGGCTGAGTCCGTTCAGTCGTCATAGTGCGATTATTCTAACTGAAAAATGGCTAACACGCTTGATTTTTAGTCATCGAATTCAACGACTCGCTGTTTATGTTTTCGAGCTTTAAAGATCAGTTAGACATAAATTTATTGACATCAAACCGAGTTAGGTACAGAATATATTTAAGGTAATAAAAACATACAAGGAGTGATTATGGCATCGGTAAGCATCCTGTTCCCTAAGAATCAAAGACCTCAATGGACACCTCATCTCGACGAAGCGAACTGTTATGCTGATAGCATGATAGAACTACCTTTACTGGGTTGGGTGACAGCGGGTCAACCCATTGATCTTTGCGAAGATAATGAAACCATTGCTGCGCCCAGCAATATGGTCAAAAAAAACTCGTATGCGTTAAGAGTCCGCGGACATTCAATGATCGATGATAATATTCAGGATGGAGATATCATTATTGTTGAAAAAAGAGAGTCTGCTGAAAATGGGCAATCGGTTGTTGCTTTAATTAATGGTGAGCAAGTGACATTGAAAAAGTTTTATATCGAAGCCAACGGTATTCGCTTACAACCTGCGAATCCGGAAATGAAACCGATCTATTTACACAATAACGAGGTTCAGGTATTAGGCATTGTATCAGGCGTTATTCGCACGACAAACTAAAGCTAGATTAATTCAAAATCTTTAAGAGTCAAGATGAGTTCTTCTTGTTTTAGGGGTTTGGGTAACATTTTAGCAGCACCTAAAATCATGACTCGTTCTACTGCTTTTGGTTGTATATCTGCAGAAATGACAAAAATGAGGGATCTCGTTCCCTCTTTCTGTATTGTTTCTAAAACATGATAACCATCAAGCTCTGGCATCGTTAAATCTAGAAACATCACGCTTGCCTTCCCGCTTTTATAAGCATCCAGCGCTTCAAGTCCATTGCAAGCCTCAGTGATCTCGACATCCCATTCCTCTGGCAAAGACTTAATTAACATTTTCCTCGCCCATTTCGCATCGTCAACTATCGTAATAGATCTTTTTTCGTTATTATGAGCCATCGTTGTTGCTTTTCCCGAAGATTCTAATTCATGACATGTTATCTGCAGGTTTCCACAATTCTTTAGTGCTATACCCATGGCGATTGAGATTTAGGTCGTGTTGCGCGTCTTTTTCATTCCACGACGGTTATATATCCATTATTGTTTTTGGTTTATAAAACTTATGCTACCCAAGCTTGCGGCCGTTATACTGACTGATTATCCAGGCTTCAGATTAATAACAGACAATAAAAACATCGGCTTACTATGACAATTGAGCGCCACAGTATAAATCAGCAAGCTATTGACCGATTTTTAAAATATACGCGGCTCCGCCGCCTGCCTAAAAAGCGCCCCATTATTTTACCTGGTGATACACCAGACAGTCTATTTTATATTATTTCAGGATCCGTCTCGGTTATCGCTCAAAGTGAAGACCACCATGAAATAGTTTTAGCTTATTTGAATGCAGGTGACTTTATCGGCGAAATGGGACTATTCCTGACGCCTGATCAACGTAGCGTCACAATTAGAACACGTACAGAATGTGAAATTGCCGAAATCAGTTACAACAAACTGAATAAACTATTTGCTAATGAATTAAAAAATGAACATGCGCTTATTCTTCATGCTGTAGGGATGCATTTGTCAAAACGCTTAATTGCTACGAGCAAAAAAGTAACCCAGTTGGTTTTTGTTGACGCGGCAGGCCGTGTTGCCAAAACTTTATTAGATCTTTGTGATCAACCTGACGCCATGTCCCACCCTGATGGGACTCAAATTAGAATCTCCCGGCAAGAAATAGCGCGTATTGTTGGTTGCTCTCGGGAAATAGTGGGGCGAATTCTCAAAAATATGAGTGAGGAGGGACTTATCCAAGCTTCCGGTATGACAATCGTAGTTCATCACGCAAGGTAGAGAAGGCAAAACAGCGTCATAAAAACACCTTGTAGCTCTTCTTCGGCTTATTCTAAATCGAAAAAACTCAATTTAGAGCGACTAGATCTGCATTTTTTCGGTAAATCGCCCCTGCGTTAGCCTATTTTCTGCATCTATAACACCATGGGTATATTAAGGCATTTATCTAACGTTCAAACCAATCTTGTAGTTTCTTTTTAGTTTGTTCTTTTACATTTGCATCAATATAGACGGCTATGGAAGCAATGGCGACGGTTAAGGCGCCGAGATCATCAGCAAAACCCACTGCAGGGATCATGTCAGGAATTAGATCGACAGGCAGTATAAAATAGCCCAGAGCACTGTAAATAACGGTTTTTGCCCACATTGGTGTTTCGGGTTTTTGTGCTGCATAATAGAGCCACAAAGACTTTTCGATTATTTCCCAGCCGGCTGTTTTTGCAAACTGTTTAAGCTTGTCCCAATAACGCTCGTCACTATATTCATCGACGTAGTTTTCAGTTTCTATTTTTTTGGGTAGTTTATTCATCCCTGCAACTGTCTCCGATTGTCTACTACAATTTTTTTAAATCTAGCATAATCATCTTGAAATATAAAATATGAGTTGTGTACAATATCAGCCCTTGGTTTAACGCCATGGGTATAGATATGAAATGACGGTGGAATAATGGATGTTTTGGCTGGGTCGGAATATAGGGGTTAATGCATGATTAGTGTAAATGGACTGATGCGAAATTATGATGATTTTATCGCGGTAGATCAAGTTTCATTTGAAATTAAGCATGGAGAGATCGTGGGTTTGCTGGGTCACAATGGTGCAGGTAAAACGACGCTGCTAAAAATGTTGACAGGCTACCTGGAACCCAGTAGCGGAGACATTATGATCGATTCGCTGGATATGGAAACAAAACGCCGGGATATTCAGCAGAAAATCGGTTATTTACCCGAAAATTGCCCTGTTTACCCTGAAATGACCATTATAGATTATTTGAATTATGTCGCCGAACTACATGGCGTAAATAAAGTGGAGCGGGATCAGGTCGTTTATCGCGCGATTGAACGTACAGCATTACAAGAAAAGGCCTGTCAAACTATCTCGACTTTGTCGCGCGGTTTTCGCCAACGTGTTGGTGTGGCACAAGCTATATTGCATGAGCCTGAAATTCTTATTTTAGATGAACCCACGAATGGTCTGGATCCTTCGCAAATTCAGCATATGCGTGAGTTGATTAAAGAGCTAGCAAAAAAAGCAACGGTGATTATCTCAACGCATATTATGCAGGAAGTGCAAGCAGTATGTGATCGGGTCATAATTATGCGTCGCGGTCAAAAAGTACTCGATGCCAAATTGGATGAACTGCAAAAAGCACAACGTTTACTCGTGACAGTGGATGCCAAACCAGAGGATTTTGCCGCAGTAACAACAAGCATCGCCGCTATTTCTTCAGTGAACCATCTTAATGAAAATAGGTCTTTACATTATTATGCATTGCAACTGAATGGCCAGGCTCAAAATGATCAGGTTGTGCCACAAATCGCCAAACAAATTATAAATAAAGGGTATCAATTACACGCCTTACATCAGGAGCAACGCGATTTGGAAAGGGTTTTCAAGGAAATTAATAACGATAAAGAAATCCATACTCCGCAGGGAGAGCAGTCTCATGAGTAATTCATTACCTATCGCTAGAAAAGAACTGGCCAGCTATTTTGCATCCCCTGCTGCATTTATATTTCTCGGGCTGTTTATGTTGGCGACTTTATTTATATTTTTCTGGGTAGAAACTTTCTTTGCACGTAATATTGCGGATGTTCGTCCGCTTTTCAACTGGATGCCCATACTGCTCATCTTTCTTTGTTCCGCCATTACCATGCGGATGTGGAGCGAGGAACGTCGTGCTGGTACCCTGGAGTTTTTATTAACTTCACCTGTGGCGACCTTACAATTTGTTTTAGGTAAATTTTTTGCGTGCTTGGGTTTAGTGGTATTGGCATTATTACTGACCTTACCTTTACCCCTGAGTGTTGCGTTATTAGGCCCGTTAGATTGGGGGCCGGTGTTGGGAGCCTATGTTGCAACGTTATGTTTAGCGGCAGCCTACATTGCCATTGGATTGTATATCAGTGCCCGGAGTGATAACCAGATTGTGAGTTTAATGCTCACGGTACTTATTTGTGGTGTATTTTATTTGATTGGCTCAGAAGGATTAATCCATCTTTTGAGTTCTCCGCTAGCCGAGTATTTCAAATTATTTGGCAGTGGCAGTCGCTTTGAATCCATTACCCGTGGTGTGCTTGATCTGCGAGATATCTATTATTATCTCAGTATTGTCGGTGTGTTTTTAAGTCTAAATGTATATTCTGTTGAAAAATTGCGCTGGGCAAGCCAAAAAAAAGAGGGCGCGCAACGTCACTGGCGTTGGTTAACGGGTTTGTTTGTCGTTAACTTTCTTTTTAGCAATATCTGGATGCAGCAGCTCAATGGCTTTCGTGCAGATATTACCGAAGGACGCATATATTCTATATCAGAAGCAACGGATAATTATCTGGCGCAACTTCAGGAGCCTTTGCTTATTCGAGGTTACTTTAGTCCTCAAACTCACCCTTTATTAGCCCCATTGGGGCCGCAAATACGAGACTTAATCAAGGAATATGAAGTGGCCGCTCAAGGAAAGGTTCGGGTCGAATTTGTTGACCCTCTGGAGAACCCGGAGTTGGAAAAAGAAGCCGGTGAAAAGTTTGGTATCCAACCCATTGCTTTTCAAACCGCTGATAAATATCAATCCGCTTTGGTGAACTCTTATTTCGATATTTTAATTCAATATGGAGATCAGTATGAGGTGCTGGGTTTCCGGGATTTGATCGATATCAAAGCGATGAGTGAAACAGAAGTTGAAGTGCAATTGCGTAATCCTGAATACGACATCACCAGCGCGATTAAAAAAGTATTGTATGCCTATCAAGGTTCGGGAGATTTATTCTTGAATATTCGCAAGCCTGTGACCTTTAATGCTTTTATCTCGACACAGGACAAACTTCCTGAGCAGCTACAAGTATTACATGCCGCAGTGAATGAAACAGTTCAGGAAATTGCCATTGAATCAGGCGGTGTTTTTCGTGTAGAAACAATAGATCCTGATGCCAATGGTGGCGGTGTAGCAGAACAATTGAAAAATGAATATGGTTTTCGCCCGATGAGCGCCAGTCTTTTTGACAGCAATACTTTCTGGTTTTATATGGTGCTAAGTGATGGAGAACAAACAATTCAAGTTCCTCTTCCTGAGGATTTGTCCGCCAGTGGTGTGAAAAGAGGGATAGAAGCGGCGCTTAAACGTTTTTCCAGCGGGTTTCTTAAAACCGTTGCTTTCTCTGCGCCGACCCGTACCCCGCCTATGCCACAATTTGGTCTTGCTGGTGGCGGTATGAGTTTTTCTATGTTAGAGGAGCAACTTAGACAAAGTGTTAGTTTGAGTCCCGCTAATCTTAAACAGGGCCATGTGCCAGAGGACGCTGACTTACTCATGGTCGTAGCACCTAAGGAAATGGATGATAAACAGTTGTTTGCGATGGATCAATTTTTGATGAGAGGCGGCACAGTTGTGATTGCAGCCTCTGCTTTCGATGTTAATTTACAAGGCCAGTTTTCGGTAACAGAAAAACAAAGTGGCCTCGAAGGCTGGTTGCAACACCAGGGTATTAGCCTGGAAAAGAAAATGGTAATGGATTTGCAAAACAGCGCATTCCCTGTACCTATGCAACGTGATCTGGGCGGTTTTATGGTGCAGGAAGTTCAGTTAGTTGACTATCCCTATTTTGTCGATATCCGAGATAGCGGGATGAACTCAGAGGTGGGTTTGACTGCGGGCATTCCACAACTGACTTTAAACTGGGCATCCCCTATTGTTATTGACGAGAGTAAAAACAGTCAGCGTAAAATAACACGGCTACTCGAGAGTTCAGAGCGATCATGGACTTCGGAAAGTACCCAAGTGCAACCTGATTTTCAGCGTTATGAATTATTAGGTTTTCCTGAAGGTACAGACCAAAAACGTAGTCTCGTAGCCGCTGCGGTAGCAGGGGAATTTGTTTCCTATTTTAAAGATAAGCCTTCTCCTTTGTTAAACATTGAAGAAACAAAAAATGAAGAATCAGAGGAGGGCGCAGAGACAGAAGGGGAATCTGATACGGAGAACAAAAAAGTAGCTTTTAATCGCGTGATTGACAAATCACCCGCATCAGCTCAAATTATTTTGTATGGTTCAGAAACGTTTCTTTCTGACAGTGTGATTGACTTGGCTTCCAGTGTCGGGGGTAACCTTTACAGTAATCCCCTTATCCTGATGGAAAATACGGTAGATTGGGCGCTGGAAGACGAGGGTTTGTTAAGTATCCGCAGTCGCGATCATTTTGCCCGTACATTAAACCCTATAGATAAAAATGGACAGCTATTTTGGGAGTATCTTAACTATGTGTTGGGCGGCATGGCCTTGTTGCTGCTATGGTTGGGCCAACGACTGTTAAGAAAAAAGGCACAAGCTCGTTATCAACGTGTTTTACGTTTTGGAGATTAATCATGGTCTGTTTTTTTGAAATCACCCTCAATACAAACGACAATCACGGTAGTCTTAAATTATGAATAAAACAATTCGTCTTCTCGGTGTTCTTTTCATAGTCCAGTTAATTGTTGTCGCAGCATTGCTATTGCAACAAAATGAGCCACAAGACAAAGCCAGCAAACAAGCTTTGTTAGGTCTTGTACCGAGCATACAAGGTCAAATAGATAAAATCGTCATCTCTGGTGAAGATAAAACGCTGACATTGACACGCCCAGATGCCGAGTGGATATTGCCCGACTATTATGACTTCCCTGTGGCCAAGAATCGGGTTTCCACACTCATCCAGAAACTAGCCGATTTTAAAGAAGGGTGGCCCGTTGCAACCACAGCGGCGGCGGCAAAACGTTTCAAAGTCAGTGATGATGATTTTGAGCGTAAGCTTGAGTTATATCAAGGAGAAACCTTACTTGAAACACTTTACGTTGGCAGCTCTCCAGGCTTTCGTAAAGTTCATGTCCGCAAACCGGATGACAGCAATATTTATGATGTCGCCTTCAGTGCTTTCGATGCCTCGATCAAGATAGCAGATTGGCGTGATACTTCATTATTAAAACTGGAAGAAAAGGACATTAGAAAAATCAGTACGCCGGGTTTTAGCCTGGCTAAGGAAGGGGACGTGTTTGTTCTGGACGGACTTGCTGAGGGCGAAACCATAGCACAAACAACCGTAGCCGACTATGTGCAAAATTTGGCGGCACTCAATACCGTCACCGTACTGGGTAAAGAAGCCAGCGCCATATTCAATCAGGAAAACCCCTTATTATTACTTACTGTTGAAAATCAATCCGCAACGTTAGAGTATCGGTTATCGAGATCCTCTGAAGGTCAATATATTTTAAAACGATCCGACCTGCCCTTTTTCTTTACGTTACATGATGCCATCGCCAAATCATTGATCGTGAGTGACAAAAAGCACTTCTTAATACCGTCAGAAGAAGTGGAAACGGCTAAAAAACGACCTATAGAAAAAGAAACACCCGCTGAAGTGGAAATGCCTGCGGAA
>CAYQVF010000022.1:23657-29985 GCA_964421045.1 uncultured Chromatiaceae bacterium | reverse complement strand
GGAAGTCGTAGAAGAAATACCCGCTGAAGTGGAAATGCCTGCGGAAGTCGTAGAGGAAACACCCGCTGAGGTGGAAATGTTAGAATAAAATATGCCCGCTGTAAGCGGCGGGGAATAGAACCCCAAGGGATTCAATCAGGAAAACCCCTTGTTATTACTTTCAGTCCGCAATCTTTGACTATCGATTATTCAGATTTTCTGAGGGCCATAATGTCGGGGTATTGATCGCTATTCGGGACAAAAAATTTCTTTCAAAGCCATGATTATTTTTTTGAAGGCGGGGTGGGAGAGGCTGTAGTAAACCTGTTTGCCTTCACGGTTATTGGTAAGAATGCCCTGGGCGCGCATTTTAGCCAGATGTTGAGATAGGTTGGATTGGTTGATGCCGGTAAGTTCTTGCAGCTCACCAACGTTTTTTTTACCCTCTAGCAAAACACAAAGAATGTGTAGACGGCGTTCATTGGCGATGCCTTTTAAAGCGTCTGCGGCGGCGATTATTTTATCTGGATCAATGTTGTCCATTCTTTTTTCCTGCTTTTCAAAGTCCGTAACGCAGAGCGATGTAGATATTGTCGTTGTATTCAAACTGTCCAAAAAAAGTATACGCTCGTTCACCATAAAAAATATTGGCTCCGAATTCGTAAGACCAGTAGTCGTTGACGCTGTAATGTACTTTAGGGCGTAGATAGTAATCGTTATCGGATGTTGAGTAACGCAAAAAAAGTGAGGTGGTGAGTTTTTGATTGAGTGCCAGCCAAGTAAGTCGACTGCTTACTTCATGGCGATTGGAGTTATTGATGTTGTTATTAGACAGGCGAGTACTATAGAGCTGTAAAGCCAGAGTTAGGTTGCTGATCAATTCATGTTCATAGCCCAGTAAGAGCCGTTGTTCGCTATTATTAATAAAGGGGTTGGTTCCGTTTGGATCGTCTTTTGAATCGTAAAACCCCCATTCGCCGTTGACAATGCCACCCAGCAGTGGGCCGCGCAGACTGGCACCGTAAACGTTGAGGCGTGGAAAAAGGGCGTTGCTGGTAACGGGGTTCGCACCCCCTGGGCTTTTCCAAAAACCGCGATAGCCATACAGAGCTATTTCGTAGGCGGCGATATGGCGGTAGAGGCGCAAGGCCAGTTCGTCGTCTTCAAACCACTGTTCTGGTTTTTCCACAGACACAATGGCCTCTGTTCCTGTAACTCGCTTCAAATTGGTGTTGTAATACGAGACCCGCTCACCATTGATATAACGATCAGCATCGAAGCGGGGCGTGTAGACCAGATCAAGGTTGGCCTGGTCGCTGAATAGCGAAAATTTCACAGCATCTGAGGGCGCCTTAAGATAGGCATCATCACGACCCATCAGGAAGGAGTTCCAATCTTTAGGAAAGAGATCATTAATGAAGATCAGATCCCCCGTGCCCCAGGTTAGCGTTTGACGACCTAGCCGAATGTCCAGATTTGACTGCGGTGAAAAGACGATATTGGCACTGCGCAGATCAAACCAACCTTGGCCGGTTTCTAATTTGACCCGACGCTGGGTTTCGATATTGTCATAAAGTAAATCGGCGGTAAAATAAGCCGTGATAAGCTTAAAATCACGCTCTACTGAGAGTTGAAAACGACCCTCAGTTAGAGGGCGTTGGGTTAAAAAATCTTGCTTATTGCGCCAAAAACCTACACGCGCCTCCCAAAAAGCGGTGGTTTGCCAGCTATCACTATTCTCTTCATCATCCCAAACATCATTGCTTTGTGGTAGCTCAGACAAAAGGCCAGAGGGAAGGTCAGGTTCTTCGGCTGAAGCAAGATCGACCCACAGCAGAGAAAATATGATGACTAAATATATAAGTCGCATTGGTGTTTTATCTCAATTGTTTCTTAGGTGCTTTGCGCAAGAAACGCTCGGTAAATAAGGAGTCATCTAAACCGATGTTATATTCCACTTTACGATAGGCCATGATGGTTTTGCTACCGGTGCGCAGATTTTCCATGCTGGCTTTTGTCACGGTTGGAAAACCTTGTATGGTATCCATCGCCAGGGCCTTAGCTTCACGATACTTTGTTCCTTTGTTATCAAAATATTCGACTTGGACTGGAATAAAACTGGTTTTATGAATGTACATTTTATAGTAATGAAACTCAACTGAAGCGGGATTTTTCGGTGTGTTTTTAATGATGTAGTAGTTTTTTGTGGTCTCTAACAATTCGTGTGTATCTTCGTTCAAACGACGACCTGATACATCTTCATAAAAAAAGTCAGAGCCGACGAAACTGGTACGTTTATCGGTTGCGGCGATACGTTTAACCAGATCAAGCGCGGGTAAATAGAGCCAGCGATCATCCTCTTTATCCAGATTTTTCCACACCAGAAAAGCCATTTTACTGACATCGGCAGGGCGCTGAAAATAAACATAAAATTTCTGCCCGCTCTCATAAGCACCGTCTTCAATTGCATCGCTTTTAGATTCGTCGAGCCGTAAAATAGTTAAACGTCGGCTGCGCTCACGGCCTTGGCTGTCGGTGATGGTCATCTTAACCTGAGCTCGACCATCCTGACCCTGATAGTAAATCGTTTTATTAGCACGTTGTACGATTTCCTCGACAGAAAGCGCGGCGCTGGTGATGCCCGAAAAAAACAGCAGAGTTAATAATAAAATATGCATGTAAAACTCCTTTTTTTAACGTTTTTTGCTTCATTAGCAATGCCCCATTCTTTATTTATTTACAGTTTTAAACAATCGTTTTTCCATCACCGTAATCATCGCAGGCAAGATTAGCAGAGAAGCAACGCCCGCTAAAATCAATATCGAAGCGATGAAGACACCGACGGTTTGATAAGGCACCAGGGGTGCGGCTAACAGCGGTAAAAATCCCACGCCCACCACAATCGCATTACGGGTGATAGCACGGGCGGGTTCTGCAAACATGGGGCTAATGCTGTCGCGCCAGTTGCCTGTCTCTTCAACGATTTGACGTGCACGAGCCAGGAAATGGATAGCGTAGTCGATGGCCAGCCCTAAACTCAGGGCGCTGAGTACGGCTACAGGCATATCATAATCTTTGCCGATGATGC
Source organism: uncultured Chromatiaceae bacterium (assembly GCA_964421045.1). Taxonomy (GTDB): domain Bacteria; phylum Pseudomonadota; class Gammaproteobacteria; order JAADHS01; family JAADHS01; genus JAADHS01. The sequence continues at coordinate 26,918 of CAYQVF010000022.1, read as the reverse complement.
CGATCACGCCATAGATTAACCCAACGGTAACGGTCAACGGTACCATGGCGAGCCCCCCCCAGAGAATAGAGCGGAAGAGGAAAATCATCATCAGCATAACAATAATAAAACTGCCTGCAAACGCTTTGGCCATACCCGCGACCATCTCATCTTGCCAAATAACGTTGATGTAGGTCAGGCCAAACCATTGCTGTTTTAGTGCAAATGGCGATGGGTTTTGGCTGATGTAGTGATCAAGCGCTTGGGCAACGGCAGCCATGTCTTGGTTGTCGCCGCTGGTGAGTTGTACCATGATGACGGCTTTGCGGTAGTCGGGAGTAACGAAATGCCATAAATCGTGAGGGCGATGGCTGTTTTGGTACGTCACCAAGGTTTGAGCCACCGCATTGGCGCTGTCAGGAATGCGGAATTGCGCCTCATTGCCAGACAGCAGTTCACGATGCACGGTTTTAACGATGTCGGCCATCGAGTTAGATTTACCGACGATATCTAGCGAAGCAAGATAATCTTGCAGTTGCACCATGTAATTTAATGCCTCGGGTTGTTTAAATATTTCATCTCTCTGACGCTCCTGATCCAGGAAAACCATAACGGCATCCCAAGCATCGTAGGTGTCATCTTCGCTATTATCTAATTCTGTTTCGACAAAACTTTGTACCGATTTTAGCAAAGCACTTCGGTTATTTTCCTGAAATTGTTCGATGCGTTGACGCACTTCATTAAAGACGTTGTTGGCGTTTTCAATTTCGTCCTCTACCGCGATTATTTGTTGTTTAGCAAGGCGTTTAATTAACGGTGAGACGATATTTTGATCCCCACTGGTTTCGCCGGGTTCTAGTTCTAGGTAGGCCATGTAAGTGCCACCAAAGTGTTCGTTAAGCACTTTATCTGCCACACGAATGGGGTGCTCGCTATCGAACCATTTAATAGGGTTGTCGTTGATGTTAATTTGGCTGATGCCATAGACCGCCACAAATACTGCCGCTACCGTACTCATCAACACCAAGCGGGCGTGACGATAGGTTTGTTGGCCTATAACATTGAGCCATCGGGACATGGGCGTAGTGGCCTGCTCGTTACTGTCTGCTTTGACCTTGTGGCCAAAGTCGGCCAATTTCTCTTCAGGCATCAGCATGATGAAAGCCGGGATGAAGGTGATGGTCCAAAACCAAGCGAGAAAAACCCCCAGGGAGATAAATAACCCAAACACTTGCACGGGGGGGATAGGAGTGAGTGCCAATGAAGCGAACCCCGCCATGGTGGTCAGTGTGGTGAAAAGCATGGGTTTATAAAGATGGCGCATGACCACCAATATCGCTTTGCGCCGATTCTGATGTTTGGGGTATTCATCAAAAAAGTCCGACAGAATATGAATGGCATCGAGCACCGCGATGGGCATGATAAAGATCGGAATCATCGAACTCATAATGTGAACCGTGTTGCCACTAATGATCAGGGCACCCATGGCGGAGAGGGAACAGACCATGGCCACGATCATGGGCGAAACCACCAGGAGTAACTTCTTAAAAAAGAACCACAGCAGTAGAAAAATCACCAACATCGCCAACGGTGCAGAGATCGCCATCTGAATAAACATCTCAACCCCAAAAGTATCTTCCGCTACGGGCAAGCCGGTGATGTGAAACTGATCCGCCGATGCAGGCCAGCTCGCAATTTTTCCCAGCAAGGCTTCTCGCACATCGTAACTGTAGTGCTTTTCGGTTAAAGGCAAGTAGAGCGCCAGAGCTTTGCCGTCGTTACTCACCAGGGTATCGTTAAGCAGCGGAATGCGCAGCGCTTGATCACGAATGGCTAAAGCTTCGGCCTTGGTAGTGGGTGGTTTTTCCATCAACCAGCTAAAATTAACAATACCAGGGCCGCCCTGTTCCATATTATCGACCGTAGAGGGGGCGAGCATGTCCACCTCAATAACGCCTCCTTGCTTGCCTGGATTTTCTGGATCAGGCCAAGTGAGGGTCTTGGCAAATTCGGTGAGTTCATATACCCGTTGAAGTGATTCGGGGTTGAATACGCCGTTGGGGTGCGCCTCGTTAATCACCCCTACAACCACCATATCACTCAGTGAAAAAGTGCGTTTCATCTCGTTGTGAAAGACTCGCACCGGGGCATCTTCCGCCAGCATGTTTTCAGGGTCCGTATCCACTGCCAGCGGGTTGAGAGAGTTAAACGTCGCAGGCCAAAGACTGGGCAGCAAAGCCAGCATAATCAATAGAAGAGTAGAAAGCCCCATGGCCCAACTAATCACTTTGGGGTGGTTGACTGAATATTGAATTAAGATGTTGTTTTTATCTTGACTACTCATGGTTGCCTCGGCAAGGATAAGGAAATAACTTGCATTTCATATTAACATATGCAAATATTAAAACAAGAGAGTATTTGTCGTTTGAATTGTATAACGATAGCTTACAACATAGGAGATAACCTAATGAATATTGATCGAATTGTGCTCGCTTTTGCAGGCACGGTCATATTGACCAGTTTGGCTTTGAGCCTCTGGCATTCCCCCAATTGGCTATGGTTAGCCGCATTTGTTGGAGCCAATATGTTACAAGCCGCTTTTACCGGGTTTTGTCCTCTGGCTAAAATTCTTAAAGCTTTGGGTAAAAAGTCCGGAGCTGCGTTTAGTTAATAACTTTGGAGATATTTAATGCGAATCATGAAAACGATAGGGTGGGTAGTCATTGTGCTGTTATTAGCCGGGTCTGCGGGTTGTTCGCAAGGTGAACCCGAGGGAGCCTGGAAAATAATCAATAACGGTGCTTTATTGGTCGATGTACGCAGCCTTGCGGAATTTAACGAAGGACATTTGCCTGGAGCAACGTTAATTCCTGTGGACGAAGTTGCCCATCGTATCGCCGAATTTGGTGAGGATAAAGAGCGTCAAATAGTCGTGTATTGCAAGCGCGGCGCACGAGCAGACAAGGCTGAACGTGTTTTGAGAGAAAATGGTTTTAGCAATGTACTAAATGCGGGTGGTTACAGTGACTTAATGGCGGCTAAGCCTTAATAAAAAACTGCGTGTGCTTGAAGCATCAGACCATATTAGCGAGGACATTCTCGGTGGCCGACGTCGTTAAAACCGTGCATCGTGAACGGCTGTCTGGCAATGAGGCGCAATTCCGCATTCCTGACAGCACCGATACGGTGGCTTAAACCTTGGTGACGTACCAATCTTTAAGCGTTATCTCTTTCTAACAGGTATGTCCGATATTGTCATTTATCGGACATATAAGACCAGAC
>CAYQVF010000022.1:0-23557 GCA_964421045.1 uncultured Chromatiaceae bacterium | reverse complement strand
ACTGAACTTGATAAAATTTTCAATTTTTAGGAGTTAGCATCGAGGAAAAGAGGCGAAAACGTGGTTCGGCTCGCCTCCTTTCCGCTTTGCTTCAATGGCAATTAGAACCCCTTAACCCCTTCCTGACTTTAAGGTTTTTTTTAAGAGGCATGCATGGTACCACCTCTATGCTGTTTTTTTGATTTTCATCATCCCAAAAAGTCCGATCAAACCCGTGCCAAACAACCATACCGCAGCAGGAATAGGGACAGCAGAGACAACAGAAGCTTCAGTCGCTACACTGACACCGTCTATATCAAGAGCCCAAAAATCAGACCGTCCATTCAAGTCTTGAGCATCAAACACTTGAAAGCCATCAGCCAATGTGTTTTCAGGGAAGATTGGAAATGGCATTAAGGCAACCGTATACTCACCTGCATCAAGGTTGGCCATTAATAATGAATCGTATTGAAAACCACTGACTGGGTCTGCTGGAACAAGAAAACCATCATCAAAAGCATCATCATTTAGAGCAATAAGATCTCCACTATTATTATAAAGTGCCAGTGCCGGATCAAACCCACCCTCTGCATAGGAGAACGTTTGTAATGTCACGTTACTAAATGAGTCCGTTGTAAAGTTGAACAACTGAACGTCATCACGATTTTCTAAATTTCCAGAAAATGAAAATAAAGCGGCATTAGCCGTTACGCTACTCAATAACAATATTGTAAAAAATACGCTTCTCATTTTTTTCTAACTCCCTCTAAAAAGCTTAATAGCCTGTGTAATCTCCAAAATGAGACAGGATTTAAAGTATGCCAGAAATTTGTCTATTAAAAAACACTCTTTTGAATTAATGCCTTTATGAAAGTTATCAATATTTCTAACGGGGGAATTATTAAAGCAATAACACCTGAATCTTAAACGCGACGGGTATATAATGCGGGTGACGTACCACTTCGTAAAATAAGAAGGAAGTGATGGACTCTGAATTTTCCCTAATTATTATACGATTACTTGCCGCCGTTATAGCGGGAGGTTTAATTGGCCTGGAACGCAGTTACAACGGTCGACCTGCAGGATTTCGTACGCACAGCCTGGTCTGCATGGCCTCTTCATTACTGATGTTGTTGACCGTGTTTCAATGGCAATTATTGCAAGAGATGCCAATAGAAACGATTCGGGTTGACCCTACACGCATGGCGCAGGGCATTATGACAGGAATTGGTTTCCTCGGTGCCGGTGTCATCATGAAGGACAGACACACGATACGGGGACTCACTACCGCCGCTTCTATCTGGATCACCGCGTCCATTGGTATTTTAATTGGCATGGGGTCTTATTTTGCCGCAGTTGTTGCAACTGTATTGTCTTTAGGCATCCTTTCTTTGTTTCGTTTTTTGGAAAAATATATTCCGTCCTTGTCGTATGGCAATCTGTCTATCTCCAGTTTGCGCAAAAATATGATAACTGAAGAAGAAATTAATGCGGTACTGGATAAATATGAAATGACAGCGAGCAACCAGAGTTACTCTCTAGTCGACGAAGGCCGCAATGTACGTCATGCCATGGTGGTGCAAACACGCAAATCTGAAAATTTTAAATGCCTTGCAGAAGAATTAGGGGCGATTGACCGTATTATCGATTTTTCCGTCAAGCCAGTAAGCCGGTAGTTATAAAAATTATGACCGCATTCCAATACTGCGCGCCCTACCCGCTCAAACCTGATACCACTGAATTCCGTTTATTGACGAATCGTTTTGTTAGTATCGGTGAATTTGAGCAACAGCCTATACTAAAAATTGAAGCTGCGGGGCTGAGCCTTTTGGCCGCCGCCGCTATTCACGATGTCTCCCATCTACTCAGAACATCGCACCTACAGCAATTGCGCCATATTCTGGACGACCCCGAAGCCTCAAGCAATGATCGTTTTGTTGCCTTGGCATTATTAAAAAATGCAAACATTGCTGCGAACATGCAATTACCCGGTTGTCAGGATACCGGGACTGCTATTGTCGTCGCGAAAAAAGGGCAACAAGTCTGGACGGGCTATAACGATGCTGAAGCGCTGTCCAAAGGAATATATAACAGCTATACCCAAGATAATTTGCGTTACTCGCAGCTCGCGCCCTTGTCCATGTATGAAGAAAAAAATACGGGAAGTAATCTGCCTGCGCAAATTGATATCGAAGCCGTGCCTGGTGAGGTCTACCAATTTTTATTTATGACTAAGGGAGGAGGTTCAGCCAATAAAACTTTTTTGTATCAAGAAACCAAGGCCCTGCTCAACCCCTCAAACTTGCTTAACTTTTTAGCAGAAAAATTAAAACGGCTAGGAACAGCAGCTTGCCCTCCTTACCACCTGGCTATAGTCATTGGTGGCACCTCAGCGGAAGCCAATTTAAAAACAGTTAAACTGGCTTCCGCACATTATCTGGATACTCTACCTCAACAAGGAAATGAAGGGGGACAAGCCTTTCGCGATACGAAACTGGAAGCTGAGATCATGACCATCGCTCAAGGCCTAGGTATAGGTGCACAATTTGGCGGGAAATATTTTGCGCACGATGCACGGGTTATTCGACTCCCTCGTCACGGCGCTTCCTGTCCCGTAGGAATCGGTGTTTCTTGCTCAGCCGATCGTAATATTCTTGGCCGTATCGATCGTTCTGGAATTTGGTTAGAGCAACTTGAGAGCCATCCCGCTCGTTTTTTGCCTGAACCGGTACAGAGTGAAAAAACAGAAAAAGTGGTTCATCTTGACCTTAATCAAACCCTGTCTGAAATTCGCCACACGCTTGCACAACACCCGATTAAAACCCAACTGATACTCAATGGCCCAATTATCGTTGCTCGAGATAGTGCCCACGCCAAAATTAAAGCTCGCCTGGATGCGGGTGGACAGATACCAGACTATTTTAAAAATCATATTATTTATTACGCAGGACCCGCCAAAACGCCCAAGGGATACCCATCAGGGTCCTTTGGTCCAACAACAGCCGGGCGTATGGACAGCTATGTTGCCGCCTTTCAAAAACAAGGTGCCTCTCTAATCATGTTAGCCAAAGGTAATCGTAGCCCTATCGTCACTGAATCCTGTATGATGTATGGTGGGTTTTATTTGGGTTCTATCGGCGGTGCTGCAGCACAATTGGCAAAAGATTGTATTCGGAAAGTTGAAGTCATTGATTATCCGGAACTGGGTATGGAAGCCATTTTTCGTATTGAAGTCGAAAACTTTCCCGCCTTTATTATTATTGATGACAAAGGACATGATTTTTTTAATGAACTATCCCTGTAACGATTGAAATTCAGTTATGATTGTATGCCCTACTCCATGCCATAACGCCACGGGTATGTATTCATTCACGGACTAAACTTCAAGCGCGACTATGGGTATGATCACAAAAATTTTATTAATCGCACTGGGATTCTTTAGCTTATTATTAGGTCTGCTGGGCCTGGTACTGCCCATATTACCCACGACCCCTTTTGTACTGCTCGCCGCTTTTTGTTTTGCCCGTTCTTCCGATCATTTATATCGAAAGCTCACGCGCAATCGGCTATTTGGCCCCATTATCCTTCATTGGCAACAACATCGTACCATTCCACACAAAGCCAAAATATTTGGCCTGATATCGATCGTTTGTGCCGGTACAATTTCTCTTTTTTTCGCTCCTTTTGGTCTCGTCGGTAAAAGTCTACTTGTCTTTTTACTCTTTATCCCTATATTGATACTAATACGCATACCCAGTACTAAAAACATTGTTTCTCAAATGCCTGAATTAAAAAAAGCAGAATTTAAATCATAAAAACACGTAAGCTCTTTAGTTAAAAGGATCAAAAGTAATGGAAGAATCGTTCTCATTTTTATTCAGTTTTTGGACTGGACTGGCCGTAATTTCAATTGTTTTGTTAAGAACCTCGATCAAATTTGTGCCGCAAAATAGAGCGCTGGTCGTTGAACGTTTTGGTAAGTTTCAGCGCACTCTCACTGCCGGTCTAAACCTGATCATCCCTTTTATAGATAAAGTGGCTTACAATCGAACCCTTAAGGAACAGGCTATAGATGTTCCCAGCCTAGGTGCAATTACCAAGGATAATATAGGGTTAACCGTTGACGGTGTGCTGTACCTCAAAGTTTTGGATCCTTACAAAGCCAGTTATGGCGTAGAAGAGTATACCTTTGCTGTCACTCAACTGGCTCAAACCACCATGCGCTCCGAAATCGGGAAAATGGATCTGGATAAAACGTTCGAAGAACGAGACCAGCTTAATACGGCCATTGTGTCCGCCATTAATGAAGCTGCTGAACCCTGGGGTGTCCAGGTTTTGCGCTATGAGATAAGCGATATCACTCCACCCCGTAGTGTACTTGAGGCCATGGAGCGACAAATGAAAGCGGAGCGTGAAAAACGAGCCGCCATACTCGAGTCTGAAGGAGAAAGACAATCTTCGATCAATGTAGCTGAAGGGGAAAAACAAGCCAAAGTTTTAGCCGCTGAAGCCGAACGAGCCGAGCAAATTCTCATGGCCGAAGGTGAAGCGCGCGCCATCACCTTGGTCGCCGAAGCCAAAGCAAACGCATTAACCACCATTGGTCAGTCTGCAGCGACGCATGAAGGTCAAAAAGCAGTGCAACTGGATCTCGCCACTAAAGCAATTGAAGCTAAGCAAGAGATCGCCAAAGAATCTACTATTGTACTTATGGATGGACAAAGTAATAACACCGGCAGTGTCGTCGCTGAAGCGGTTGCGGTGGTAAGCGCAATGAATCAAAGCCCCGCCTTTTCAAATAAAACCCATTCGAATTGAAAATTATGATTGAATATTTTAATAACCATCAATACGCATTTTGGTTTACCGCAGGCTTTTTGATGCTGGCAATAGAAGCGCTGGTACTGGGCTTCGGTACAGGTGTTATCCTGTTTTCGGGACTGGGTGCATTACTCACTGGCGCCCTCATCTGGCTTGGCATTATCCCCTCCACCTGGATTGCTGGTATAGCCGGCTTTGGTCTCTGTTCTGTTGCTATTACTGCCATACTCTGGAAGCCATTCAAGAAACTTCAAGACAAAAATATTCACATTTCCACCAAAGATTACAGCAGTGATCTCATTGGTCATTCATTTAGACTCAGCGAAACCATCACACACACTCAGCCTGGCACGACTCGTTATTCAGGGATAGCATGGCGTGTCGAAATAGACGATGCAGCAAGCGTAGAAGAAATCACCGCAGGGCAAAAAGTCGAAGTCTATTCCGTTGACACGGGTGTATTCAGGGTAAAGATAGCAAGTGGAAAGGATTAAAAACGATGTGCTTTTACATTTTTCTTTTTTGGTGGCCAAACTATCCAGAGTCCAACAATAGAAACAAACATCCAAACGGCAATCCAAATGCCCTCGGGTACCCAGGTTAATATCGCAAGATTCGCGCCGTCACCTATTGATTCTCCATCAAGCAACGCTAAGGGAGAACGAATCGCATTGGTCAGAACATAAAGACCTGAAAATTGCATCATGACTTTCAGTACGAGTCCATGGCCATACTTTAGAACCCCTAAAAACACGATAAAAAGGATGCTTGAAATGATCAAGGTATTGATATCTCTGACCCAGAGCACGGTTGTGGTCAAGAGCGTCAGTAACAATGCAGCCGTTAATAATCGTGAAATCTGAGCCTTTGTAGCCGTCACGGTTTTATAAATTGCTACCCCCCAGAATACGGCACCAAAATAACCTGCAAAAGCGATCGCGACTTGCCACCCACCTGCGGTCACACATAAACCAGAGCCTCGAAAATGAAGTTCAATATATTGAATACTTCCACCAGTAAACAAAGCAGCTAAGCCATGGCTCAACTCGTGAAAGTACGTTTCCAGCCAATTAAATGGCCAACGGAGAACCGGAACAAAGGAGACAGCGACAGCGGCGAATAAGAGAATAATAAAATGCAGTCTAGAATTCATGCGCATGGCCTTCCAGGTGAATATACCTGGAATGATTTAATTAGACAGTAAGGGATTATTTTTAGACAACATGTCAAGCGGAGCACCTGCGACTTCTTTGACATAACTTCTGAGCAATTTCAAGCTGACTTGCCCCCGTTTAAGAGCCAGTTTTTTTGCCACATCATCCAAACTGGCTTTATTATGAGTCATCGCTCTGATTTTATCATCCAGTTCTTTCATAAATAAGACTGCCCGAGCGGTGGTTGCCCCTTTTGAGTTTTCACCTCGTAATTTTTTTATATCAGCACCTTTTTTATACAATTTTGACAGAGTCAGTTCGTAGCGTTGCTGAGGTATCGTCCCAGAGCGACGCATCAGTTCTAGAGAATAGAATTCAGCAAAACCTTCTACGATCCAATCATCTTGCTCACCGCCATTAATACGCATCGCGGTATGAATGAGTTCATGGATGAGTGTGCTGGTACCGTCTTCGCCGATCATAGGTCTGTCTCTATGCATATATAATGATCCTGGCCCTGATAATCCGCCTCGCCACATTGGACTGTCAGCGCTGACAATAAGAATTTTTTTGTAATAATTTGGAAAAACAGCGAGCAACTCCGGCAAGTTCCAATTCAAAAGAGCCAGAACATCCATACGTCGAACACCTTGCTCTTTTGGCCCGGCGACAGCAACAAGCGTATTTTTAATTTGCTCCTTGCGAATACCAATATCACCGACGATCATCCAGCCGATAGGTCGATCAAAACGTCGTTGCGGATCATCTACGACAAAATTGATTTTATCTGTCGATTCGTAAATGGTTTCACCGACCCAGCCCGCAGGCATGTTAAACCGCAGTCGGGCTTGAGATTCCGCTATCCCTCTTGTTACGACTTTGGCAGAAGGAACCACATGATCACCACGAAATATCACCCAGTCTTTGGCAAAATAGGCACCGTAACCTCCCGAGTTACGTTGACGGTCTATTTTGACCTGATACGTTAAACGCCCCCCTTTTTTAGGCGGAGACCACGTAATATAATTCGCCTGGCGCTTGATTTTCCCGTCACCATCAAATTGGCTGTGATACTCTGGCTTAATATTAAAACGCAAGCTTTTGAGCAACCCCGCATTTTTTGATAACCGAATTGTCACAAACACTCGTTTATCCTCGGGCGAAAAATCGAAATTATAATCAAGACGATAACTTTTTACTTTGTTATTTGCCAGAGCTGAATCCGGGGAAAAAAGCACACCCAGAACGACAGTAATAATAAAAAACCACAAGATTGAATTCAGTTTCATTTAAATACTATTTGATACGATGTGAAAAATGTTTTTTGACGTAATCAACACGCTCGGTTACGGTCATTTTATGCGTTTTTTTCAGAGCCTCGACCTGCTTTAAACGAGGTAAAATTCCTTGTTGGTTAGCCATTTGAATGGCCAAACCTGGCCTGGCGTTCAGTTCCAGCAGCAGCGGGCCCTGATCAACATCCAACACCATATCCGTACCCAGATAACCCAGCCCCGACATTTCATAACAACCAGCAGCTAAATTTAACAAACGATCCCAGTGCGGCACCTGGATATGGTCAAGAGACTTGCCTGTATCAGGGTGCTCTGCAATAGGCCTGTCAAATTGAACCGCCGCTATACTGTGTCCTGTAGCAATATCCAGACCGATACCAATTGCACCCTGGTGTAAATTAGCCTTACCATCGGAGGCACGGGTCGAAAGACGTAACATGCCCATAACCGGAAAGCCTTTTAATACAATAAGTCGAACATCCGGCACCCCCTCATGACTATAGCCTTCAAAAACCGGGTCAAATTTAATCAAGCCTTCAACCATGGCCACATCGGTATGCCCCCCCAAGGTAAACAATCCTCCGAGAATATTAGAGACATGGTCTTTAATATGCGTCGCTGTTATTTCCTCGTTATTAGATTTATAAAACCGACCTTCTCGGACAGTAGTAATCACGATGATTCCTCTGCCACCGCTACCCTGTGCAGGCTTAATAACAAAGCCCGGTTCACCTTCAAACAGAGAATTAATACCTGATATTTCATGGGGTGTACTGACCACCCCAAGTAATTTTGGCACTGCAATATCCGATTCCAGAGCCAACTTTTTAGTCATCAACTTGTCATCGACCAATTGATAGAGTTTGCGTGGGTTATAGCGGCTGATGTAATGAACGTTGCGCTTGTTCATGCCCAACACCCCTTTTCGACTCAATGTCAGTGGACTACATAACATAAAGGGACATCAATCTTTTTTCATCGGACTAAAGCGTATTAATTCAAGAAAACGATAACCGGTGTATTGCCCCATCAACAAAACCAGTGCGAGTATCACCAGGTGAATTCCAAGAAAATTAAACACCCAATGCTGTACCCAGTCATCGCTCATAGCCAGGTATGAAATCGTCGCCACAATCAAGCTGCCCCCCCCTTGAATCATCACTTCTTTAGCGCCTTGTTCTTCCCAGAGAATGGACATTCTCTCAATAGTCCAGGCAAGAATAATCATTGGGAAAAAAGTGATAGTCAAACCCGCACTCAAGCCAAATTTATAGGACAGCAAAGTAAAAAGAACGATAATACCGATGACCACAATCACCACTGCGGATATTCTCGAAACCAAAAGCAGGTGTAAATGTGAAAGATAGGAGCGAATCACCAGGCCAACGGCAACAATGAGTAAAAACCCAATTAGGCCCACCAGCAAAGTAGTCTGAATAAAAGACAAAGCAATCAATACCGGCATAAACGTACCGGATGTTTTTATGCCTATCATGATGCGCAAGAAAACGACGACCAGCACCCCCACCGGAATCAGTAAAATACCTTTAAATAAACTCTGTTCTTCCAGCGGTAACTGGTATAAAGAAAATGCCATCGGTTTATAATTCATCATCAATTCGACCGAAGTCGCTAGTGCGGAGCCGGTTTGTTGTAGCATGGAAAAGGTTACTTTTGAATTATGTCCGCCAATAACATCCAGCACCGAATGGCCATTACGTTCCCACAATAATAAATGATCCGGTCGTCCTTCCGTACCAGCTTTAGGATCAAAAAGGTGCCATTCTTGCTCATGATAAACTTCGACTAATGGAATCAATGCTTGCCCCCGGCGTTGGTCTTCGAGAGACAACCCTTTAACAATCCGAGCGGGAATTTTTGCTGTATGTAACAGCATTTCAAACAGTTTATCCGGCGAATAGCTTGATAATAGCAAGGCAACATTTTGATCCCGCGAGGGATTGCTCAGTATCCGGCTCAGTTCTCTTGCCAAAGATAAATTGTTGGCACTGCGGTTATAGGCCTGAGCAACAAGCTGTTCAGCGACAGACTTCATGCTGTTCGGCCAATTAACCGTACCGGGTGCAGCAGGTATATCAGTGGCAAAGAGACGATTATTTCCCGTCGATATCAGGGTGACTTTGTAATAAAGCTGTTGTGAACCCTCAGCTTCACGAATAGACCAGATCGCATGGCGTACCCCGGCTTTTTTCTCTCGTATTGTCAAGCCATAACCCAGTGAGGTTGCATTTTCAACCAAGACTTGAAAACCCGGGTCAGTTGGCAAAGACAGTGTGGCTTCCGCCGCCCCGCCTTCACTTTGAAAACTAACCTTGGCATCGATCAACCAAATATCAAGTTGCTTACCAGGAAAAAGGGGAACATTGAATTCCAGATGACGATGAAGGCTGGCACTTACTCCAGCGATAACAAGTAAAATGATTAGAAAATAAAATGGTCTACGTGATTCCATAACACACTTTCATTATTTAGAGTTATGCAAACTCGTTTTGCCCTGAATAAATGTTTGACTGATATCAATAACTGCAATATCTTTAAGAAATTTACGACCCAGCACCAGAGCGTGCTTTCGCTTACTTTGAGTTCCAAGATAAATTTCCGTCATGCCTTGGTATTTCCCAATATTCAGGTTTACCTGAATAACGGGGTAACGCAGAGATTTCTGGTCACTGGAACGTGATTTGATGCGGATCATGCGTTGTACTTTAAATTTAAAGGTTTTGACTGTTTCACTCTCGGACTTATTATCGTCCGGCAACAAAACATCAAAACGAACCCATTGATCTCCATCGCGTTCAAACAGGTTAATATTATCGGCTTTGAGCATCGACGAATCAACACCCGGATCAATATAGGCGGTAAAGACGTGCTCAAACTCGTTTAAATAGACCCATTCCCGCTCACCCAGTAATAGCTTATCTTCAATTAAAGGAGGCACTTTGGGCGGATAGGCTTTTTCTACTTTGGCCACAGCACGTCGCACTCGCTTACTTCTTTCATTAATTTTTTCAACCTGTGCCAGTAAGGTATTCAAATCCGCATCCATCTTCATCAGTTGCTGACTTTGCTGACTTTGCTGAAAAATACCGACCATAGTTTGTGTTAGACGCTGCTCATGTGATAGCAATTCATCTTGAAATTGCTCCGGACTGAGAATCGGCTCAGGATCGACAGGCATGGGGGTTTTTTGAGTTGCGACACAGCCAGACAACAAAAAAACAATAACATACAAAAAATTTACTGATTTCACCACACTACCGTTTCATTTAAATTCCAGTTATAACAAGTACCTGACGGGAGGCACATAAAGTAAACAGGCTGTTGATATAGGCTATTACCTAGATCCTGTAAGTGCTCTCAGCACAAGCTTTTGATCCGTAGAGCGATATGAAACTTTTCGGTCATCTCAATAAGGATGGCGCTCAAAGTTGTCATTCGCTCTACGAATCAATCTCTTGCACTGCGAAAATACGATCACTTATAGGATCATAGGTATTTAAGAATAATAATTTTTGAACAATAATAACAAACCTTCATGATAAAATCTTGTTAAACCGATTTAAGAGTGCGCGATGAAAAAATCAACCGAGCTAAAAACTGATCATAATGTGCAGGCATTTTTGCAAAAGCTAGCGGCAACATCACCGCCCACTATTACAACACGGCAAATGGATGCACGACTGTTATTTGCAATGGATGCAACGGCAAGTCGCGCCATGCTGTGGCAGCAAGCTTGCGACATTCAGTCGGATATGTTTCAACAAACCGCTCAGCTTGGTCATTTGTCGATTCAGTTGGCCTACTATCGAGGCTGTGGCGAATTTTATGCCTGTCCCTGGGCGACGAATGCTAATGCCTTGTTACGTGAAATGTCGCGCGTAACCTGTTTAGCCGGGATCACTCAAATCGAGCGGATCTTAGCCCATGCCTTTACAGAACACAACAAACAGCCAATACAAGCCGTCGTTTTTGTTGGCGATAGCGTAGAAGAACAAACCGAATGCCTTTATGAACGGGCGGGGGCGCTGGCTATGCATGGCATCCCTGTTTTCATGTTTCAGGAGGCTTATGAACCCAAAACTGAACACGTTTTTCGTCGCATTGCAAAGATCACCCGCGGAGCTTATTGCCATTTTGATGCCGGTAGTGCCGCTCAGTTAAAAGCATTATTATTAGCCGTCTCTCAATTTGTCGTGAAGGGACGAGCCGCCCTGGAACACAACAAAAGTACGCACCCTGAAATAGTACAACAGCTTCTACAACAATTACCTGATAAATAATTACTTACCATCCCATGTTAATTAAATTTATTATTTTTATATTTACCCTGATTGCTCTCATTTTTATAGTGCAGTGGTTTACCCACACCCCTGCCAAAACAATATCACGTGCTATAAAGCGAGCTGGACTTGTTATGGCTGGGTTGTTATTGATCTTCCTTGTTCTAACGGGAAAACTGCCTTGGCTCTTTGCCTTGATTGGCGGTGCCTTACCTTTTTTTCAACGCATCGCCGGTCTATTGCGAGGCTACCAGATGTTCAAAGCTATTCGTTCTCAGTTTTCCGGTACGGGCACAGGCCACGATTCGCAGGCAAGCGATAACGACAATTCCTACTCTCGAATTGAAACTCGCTTTCTGAGAATGTCTCTGAATCATGACACGGGCAACCTGGAGGGCTTGGTTCTTAATGGCTTACATGCGGGGACAAAACTCTCGGAACTCAAGCAGAATCAGTTAATCGATCTGCTTAAAATATACCGTATAGAAGATCATGAATCGGCGACACTGCTCGAAAGCTTCCTGGATCGTTACTTTGGCACGGAATGGCGATCTCAACAAGAAGGAGAGGACACCCATGGCGTTAATTCATCTGTCACCGAGGGTAAAATGACGCGAGAAGAAGCCTATCAAATATTGGGCATTGCAAAAAATGCGGATCAAAATACCATTAAAACTGCGCATCGCAAGCTCATGCAAAAATTTCACCCGGACCGGGGTGGTTCAACCTACCTGGCAGCCAAAATAAACAAGGCCAAAGATGTGTTGTTGGCTTCGTTTTAATTCAGGCAGGACACTCACGTTTTGACACAAAAACCAGAACATCACGACACTTTATACGCCAAAGCGTTGAGCAAAATTCCAGATTTTGAGTTTGACACCGAAGTGGCTTACGTTTTTGAAGACATGATTAATCGTTCCGTACCCGGTTATCGAGACATCATCAGCGCGATCGGCATATTCAGCCAACGTTATGCACAAGCCCACTCCATTTGTTATGACTTGGGTTGCTCTCTTGGTGCGGCTATCCTGGCAATGCGTGCCAACATCCCACACCACAGTTGCAAGATTATTGGCGTGGACAGCTCATTACCCATGTTACTACGCTGTAAAAATTTGCTTGCACAGCAAAACAGTCCCATTGACTATACGCTGGCCTGTGCCGATATTCAAAAAATCAGCTTTGTTAACGCTTCACTCGTAGTTTTAAATTTTACGCTACAGTTTATTGCCAGATCGGGTCGTATCAAGCTGTTGGAGTCGATATACACTCATTTGAAACCCGGAGGCGCTTTGATACTCTCTGAAAAAATCAGATTTTCGGAACAAGCACAAAACGATTTATTTACTTTGATTCACCATGCATTTAAAAAAGAAAATGGCTATAGCGAACTGGAAATCAGTCAAAAACGTAGCGCATTGGATAACATTTTGGTTGCGGATACGTTAGTGGAACATCAGTCCCGCCTTAAGCAGGTGGGCTTCAAACACAGTTATCTTTATTATCAAAATCTGAATTTTGTGTCCCTGGTTGCCATAAAATAATGCGTCTCTAATGATAGACTTTCAAAGCTTGTACGAGGCACTGGAATCCTCATCACTTAAACCCTGGTTAAAAACATTACCCAAACACATTGAGCAACGAGTCAATGTGAACGTTAATGGCAATCTCAAAAATTGGTTAAAAACGTTGGAACAGCTACCCAAAATTGAAACTGGGCACTACAACCTTAACCATAAAGAGATTATTATTGGTGACATAATGGACTGTAGAAACACACAACAGGTTCAGTTAAAAACCGGCTTACAACAACTTCACCCCTGGCGCAAAGGCCCCTATTCACTCTTCGATATTCATATCGACTCTGAATGGCGCTCCGATCTGAAATGGAATCGACTCGCCCCGCATATTGCCCCTTTAGCCGGACGCCAGGTCTTAGATGTGGGTTGTGGTAATGGCTATCATTGCTGGAGAATGGCCGGCGCGGGTGCCCAATTAGTGATTGGCATCGATCCTTCTTTGCTATTTTTAGTTCAATTTCATGCGCTAAAGCGCTATGCACCGCAAGTCCCCGTTCATCTTGTCCCCTTTAAAATGGAAGATCTACCTGACTCTACAGCACAATTTGACAGTGTATTTTCTATGGGCGTGCTCTACCACAGGCGGTCACCTATAGATCATCTTCTTGAATTAAGACAAGCGTTGCGACCCGGAGGTGAATTGATTCTCGAAACCCTGGTTATTCCCTCAAATTATGCCAACCTACTGGTACCCCGCGACCGTTATGCAAAAATGCGAAATGTGTGGTTCATTCCAGAGACACAACAACTAGAAACCTGGTTACAACGTTGTCATTTCGAAAATATAAGAGTGATTGATGTATCACCGACCACCATCGAAGAGCAACGCACCACAAACTGGATGCAGTTCGAATCACTTCCGGACTTTCTAGCCGCCAACAACATACAAACAACCATCGAAGGTTATCCTGCCCCCCTCCGTGCCATCGTCATTGCCAATCGAAATGGATCCCGTAAATCATGTTGAGAGCGTCCGTTGTTTTACATCATTTTGGGAATAGGCCTGAATATTGTATACTTGTCTTATCTAACATCGACTAAATGATAAAGGACGTCCAATGAGAACGATCTCAAAAATTGCCGGCAGTATGGTACTGCTCAGCTTATTTCCAGTTGCAAATGCAAACGATGCACTTAAATCTGAAAAAGAAAAATTCAGTTATGCCGTCGGTGTACAAATGGCTCAGCAACTTCGCAGCCAAGGTATGGAAGTAGATGCCAAGGCATTCAGCCAAGCCATTTCAGACATTTTAAGTGGCTCAGAACCAAAATTATCAGACGAAGAAATGCAAGCAGCATTCACCTCGTTTCAAGAAAAACGTCAAGCCGTCATGACAAAACTGGCTGAAGAAAATCAGAAAATAAGCGAAGCATTTTTAGAAAAGAACAAAAAAGAAAAAGACATCACGGTTCTGGATAGCGGTTTACAATATAAAATAATCACAGCCGGTTCAGGCAAAAAACCCAGTGCCAGCGATACGGTTACCGTTCATTACGAGGGTACACTGATCAACGGTGATGAATTTGATAGTTCTATTAGTCGAGGCGAACCCGCCACATTTCCAGTCAATGGTGTGATCAAGGGCTGGCAGGAAATTTTACCCCTAATGCCCACCGGTTCAAAATGGAAAGTTTTTGTTCCTTCTGAGTTAGCTTATGGTGATCGCGGCGCGGGTGCTCAAATAGCACCTCATTCCACTCTCATTTTTGAAATTGAGTTACTTTCTATTAAATAAGAAACGGGCTGTAATAAACTACCCGGCTCTTTTGTCTGTACCCTGTGGCTTAAAACTTTTAAACCATATCGCACACAAAAGAGCCGATTGAAATATCATTCAAAGGTAATTATTCGATACCATGCTGATTCAGATGGGGTGCGTACAATTTATCTGTCCCATGAATGTGCTTCACCAACCAATCGGAAAGAAAGCCAAGCAATTCATCAAAAACCTGCTCATTCCCCCCCAACTCTACCCGACGAACAAAACCTTCTATTTGCCCAAGGAGTTTTTTATGCTTTGCTTTATGAGATTCGGTCTCGGGATACTGGGTCTGTTCAAACATTTCTTCTTCGAAAGCAAAGTGGCTAATGGTATATTGCACTAAAGCATCCAATGCTTTTTCGATAGATTGATGACTGCCCTGTATTTTAATTAAGCGGTGCAAATCATTGATCAAACGTACCAAAACTTGATGTTGACGATTCACTTCTGAAACACTGATATTATAGTCGTCCTTCCATACAAACAGTGGCTCTACTTCCTGTAACGAACGCTCAGTGGCCTCAAGCTCTTGTTCATCAATACTAAAAGAGGTCAGCAAGGTTTTAACCTCCATCGCTAATGATGAAACTTTATTACTGGCAAGCGATGAATCAAGCGCGGTTTTCGCCGTTTTTGTAGCCAGCTGGGTGAGGTTAATTATATTGTTATTAACCTCCCCTGCCATTTTCGATTGCTCCTCAGTGGCGGTAGCAACTTGAGCTGTTATCGAATCAATCCCTGCAACATGCCCTGCAATCTCAGTAAAAACAGCCCTCGTATTGCTTGCTTGGTCTAATGTTTTCTGGGCGTTGTTACCACTTTTCAACATGACTTGAGTCGCTGATTGAGAGCCTTTTTGAAGTTGCTCAATCATATTTTTTATATCCAGAGTCGCTTCTTGAGTGCGCTGGGCAAGTGACCTCACCTCATCGGCAACCACGGCAAATCCCCTACCTTGCTCACCCGCACGCGCGGCTTCAATAGCTGCATTTAAAGCCAGCAAATTGGTTTGTTCAGCTATATCTCGAATCACATCAAGAATTTTCCCGATCCTATCACTATCCTCTTCCAGTTTTTTTATAACTACGCTGGCTTCTTGAATTTCATCGCGCAACGATTGAATATTGCTAATCATTATTTGTACAGTTTTTTTACCACTGCTGGATGACTGATTGGCTTTATCTGCGGCTTCGGCTGCATTGATTGTTGTACTGGAAACTTCCTGAATTGCATCATCAATTTGTGAAATAGAAATAGACACTTCATCAACACTGGTTTTCTGTTGTTCACCATTAACACGTGCCAGCCCACTCAAATTCAACATATCTTTTGACTGCGCCACCAAAAATACCGTTGAATTCAATACGCCCAATACCCGGTTAGCAACACTTACCCGCAAGCGGTTTAACGCTTTGTCGATATTAGCCAGTTCATCTGATGTGTGAATCTCCGGCAGTTTGTTGAAATTTCCTTCAGCCAGCTGAGTCACACTTTGACCTATCAGCTCAATATTATTGCGCAAAGAACTATAAAGTGCGGCAAAAACATAGAGCAACAAAACAAAAACGGTAACCAACCCAACAATCAGCATGTTCTGAAAATGATTTGCGTTTTGCAGACGATCTGCCAGTAAATCGCTGGTAACTTCTATCATTTCATTATAGAGAGCGAGATTAGCAGAGATAGCACTACTGCCAGCCTCAAAATAACGTTTGGGGTCGATAATGATTTTGTTTGTGGTAATCAGCTCGTTATTACTCAAGGCAATAAAGTTCATACTGGCTTGCTGCGCTTTATCTGAAAGCGTTGCTAAACGTTGTTTGATCGCGGGCAGCCCCTTAAAAGCAATTATCATATCCCTATCAAGGGCTATTTTTGTTGCTTCAATGGTGCTGGTCAGTGAGGTTAAGTGGAGTCGCTGATCCGCAGAGAGGGATTTTGCCGCTATGCGTCCGGCACCAAACCCTCGTGTTTGTCCCAGCATTTCTATTTGGCTGGGTAAGCGGTCAACTAAAGCCAGGTTAAGGTAATGAATATCTAATGCTTGTTCCGTGCTTAACTGCGTCGCGTCAGCAATATCCTGTACGTAAAGCAGAATGGCCGCAATTAATGCAGTATGTATCGTGAAACTTTCTTCTGGCTGCATTGAAAAGGCATTTTCAGCCAGTATTGTCCAGCGCTGTTGCAATACGTTAGCGTTTGTATTCAATCCTTGTAAAAAAGAATGTGTGGAGTTTAATGCTTTTAATGCAGCATAATCGGCTTGAATTTCAGCACGCTTGCTCATGATGTCCGCTTTAAAGCCTTCCCCGCCGCCATTGAGATAAGCGTTGATCATGCCTCGATGCTGAGCCGTGTGTGTACTGAGGTTACGCAAAGGTTTTAAATAATTTAGTCCATTGACCTTATGTGTATCGGTGTTGACTTGAGTCTTCGCCTCGTTGTACGCCATGAACCCCAGAAACAATATGGGTAGCATAAAAATAACAATCACGACCCCAAATTTAATAGTAAATCGCAATTTGTTAAATACCGCGACAAGCGGGGAAAGTAATTCCTTCACAATTAACTCCTGTTTTATTTTTTCCCAAGGAAAAACGAAGCACTAAATATCAACATTAGTATTCGACAAAAATCAGAAATTCTTTAAAAAATCTTTGGGGAATCATATCTTCCTGTATGGAAATACACACAAAAACTGAAGTGTGTCCATTTGCAGGATCTAGGTATTATTAATACATCACCCGAACTTCATTATGACCCATTGATTCGTTTAGTCGATGGATGAGTTCATCGGCAGGGTGTACTTTCCACTCTTGTCCCAAGGCAATCTGGGCGGATGCTGCAGAGGATTGATAACGAACCAAAACGGGGCAGGCCCCATTTCGATACGGGGTTAAGACTTCGGCCAGCCCCCGTATTACAGTCGCACAATCGGAGTCGGCGCTCAGCGTAATGACGAGCCGTTTGGCAAAGGCAGATCGCGCTTCGTCGATATCAAACAATC
This sequence comes from uncultured Chromatiaceae bacterium, assembly GCA_964421045.1. GTDB lineage: Bacteria > Pseudomonadota > Gammaproteobacteria > JAADHS01 > JAADHS01 > JAADHS01. Next base: position 5,657 of record CAYQVF010000022.1, on the reverse strand, counting down.
GGTCCGCGCTGACCCGGAAGCCACCTGAATACTCATCGACACTGGCACTGCCTTCTACCACCAGTAGTTTATCTTTAATCAGCTTATCTCGGTAGAGGCGATAATTCTCTGGAAAAAGACCGAGTTCAACCCGCCCGGTACGATCATCCAGAGTAATAAAGGCCATTTTATCGCCTTTGCGACTTCTCATCGTTCGCACCGCAACAATCAGCCCGGCAATAATTATTTTTTGATCATTATTGGGCTTGAGATCCGCTATTTTAAAAGAAATAAAATGACGAAGTTCCGCTTCGTAACGGGTTATGGGGTGCCCTGTTAAATATAAACCCAAGGTCTCTTTTTCTGCGAGTAAACGCTGATCCTTGCTCCATTCCGGAGTCTGCACATAATCTGCTGAACAACCTGGGTCATCGTCCTGTGACAACACGTTACCAAAAAGATCAACTTGCCCTAAACTGCTGTTTCTCTCTACCTGTTCTGCGGCTTGCATGGCTTTGGTGAGTGAAGCCATTAACGTCGCCCGGTTGGGCCCCAGTTCATCCATTGCACCAGCACGAATCAAACCCTCCAGTGTGCGTCGATTCACTTTGCGGGTATTCATTCGTGAACAAAAGTCGAATAAATTTTTAAAGGCGCCGTTTGTCGTTCGTTCATCAACAATGCTGTCCACCGCAGATTGCCCTACCCCTTTAATCGCCCCCAGACCATATTGAACCTGACCATCCGGTTGTGCCGCAAATGCGGTGACACTGACGTTAAGATCAGGGGGGCGAATTTTTAATTTCATATCGCGACATTCATCAATTAATGTGACTATTTTGTCCGTATTATCCATATCAGCCGATAACACGGCGGCCATAAAAGCGGCAGGATAATGCGCTTTCAGCCAGGCGGTTTGATAGGATAGCAAGGCATATGCGGCAGAATGTGATTTATTAAAGCCATAGCCCGCAAATTTTTCCATCAAGTCGAAGATATAGGTTGCTGTTTTTTCTTCAACATCAAGAGCAACCGCGCCTTCGGTAAATATAACCCGCTGCTTTTCCATTTCTTCAGGTTTTTTCTTACCCATAGCGCGACGTAACATATCGGCACCACCCAACGAATAGCCCGCCAATACTTGCGCGATTTGCATCACTTGCTCTTGATATAAAATAACGCCGTAGGTTGGCTTCAATATCGGTTCAAGATCAGGATGGGGATAGACAACTTGAGTTCGACCGTGTTTACGATTGATAAAGTCATCGACCATACCCGACTGCAACGGACCAGGGCGAAACAAGGCCACCAAAGCAATAATATCTTCAAATGAATCCGGTTGCAGACGTGTAATCAAGTCTTTCATGCCGCGCGACTCTAGTTGAAATACGGCCGTGGTCGCACTGTTTTTCAAGAGCGTAAAGGTCGCCTCATCATCCAGAGGAATAGATTCGATCAGCAATCGCGGTTCGTCTTTGCCTTCCAGTTGACGGTTAATGGTTTTCACCGCCCAGTCAATAATTGTCAAGGTACGTAAACCGAGAAAGTCAAACTTGACCAGTCCGACTGCTTCAACGTCATCTTTATCATATTGCGTGACAATACTGTCGCTGCCTTGCTCGCAATATAAAGGTGAAAAATCTGTCAAGGCCGTCGGCGCAATCACCACCCCTCCAGCATGTTTACCGGCATTGCGGGTTAAACCTTCGAGTGAACGTGCCATGTCAAAAAGGGTTTGTACGTCTTCATCATCGTTATAACGTTGCTGTAAAGCCTCTTCACTGGCCAATGCCTTATCCAGCGTTATTCCGATTTCAAACGGAATCATTTTAGCAAGCTGGTCAACAAAACCATAACCGTGTCCCATAACTCGCCCGACATCCCGGATGACTGCCTTTGCCGCCATGGTGCCATAGGTAATGATTTGCGAAACTTGATCCCGACCGTACGTTTTGACCACATAATCGATGACTAGGTCGCGTTTATCCATGCAAAAGTCGATATCAAAATCCGGCATGGAGACCCGCTCCGGGTTTAAAAAACGTTCAAACAGCAGCTCATATTTAATCGGATCCAGATCAGTAATATCTAAAGCGTAGGCCACAATAGAGCCTGCACCTGAGCCGCGCCCCGGGCCCACTGGCACATCATTATTTTTTCCCCATTGAATAAAATCAGCGACGATCAAAAAATAACCTGGGAAACCCATTTGAATAATAACGTCCAGCTCCAACTGTAAACGTTCATCATATTCCTGGCGTCGCTGTTGCCGTTCTTCCCGGTCACTAATATCTTGCAAAATAAGGTGCAAACGCCGCTCCAGACCTTCATGAGCTTGTTTTCTAAAAAACTCATCCTCGGTCATACCATCCGGGATGGGGAAATCAGGCAGCACCGCTTTGCCTAATTCCAGCTCTAACGTGCAACGTTTGGCGATTTCAACACTATTGGCTAAGGCTTCGGGAATATCAGAAAATAATGCCAGCATTTCTTCTGGGCTACGCAAGTACTGCATTTCAGAATAGTTGCGAGAGCGACGCGGATCATCCAGGGTTCGTCCTTCATTAATACAGACCCGCACTTCATGCGCTTCAAACTCGTCCTGTTGTAAAAAATGGACATCATTAGTCGCAACAACAGGCAGATCCAGCTTTAACGCCAAATCAACAGCCGCACATAGATAACGTTCTTCGTTCTCTCGATTTGTTCTTTGCAGTTCGATATAAAAACGATCAGGAAATAAGCTTTGCCAAAAGCTCGCTAGTTCCAGAGCCTGCTCTTCTTTATGGGCTAATAATGCCTGACCTACATCGCCGAGTCGCCCCCCTGACAGCGCAATTAAGCCTTTCGTTTTGCCTTCAAACCCTTTTTTTTCTATCGTCGGCAAGCCATAGTGCTGCCCCTCAATATAGGCTAAACTGATTAATTCACAAAGATTACGATAGCCCACTTTATTTTGGCATAACAAAACCAAAGGCGTTGGACTCTCCGGTTCTGTCTCATTGGCAATCCATACATCCGCGCCAAAAATAGGTTTGATACCCGCGCTCTGTGCAGCACGGTAGAATTTAACCAGACCGAATAAATTAGACTGATCGGTGACGGCAACCGCAGGCATCGCCGCCTGAGCCACCGCATTGACTAAAGGTTTGAGGCGAACGACACCACTGGAAATCGAAAATTCTGAGTGTAAGCGGAGATGAACAAAAGAAGCTTCCATAGCGTTAAACTGTACCTTGTAAAACTCGTCGAACAGGAGCAAAAGACCGTCGGTGAATTGGACTGGCACCCAGTTCTTTCAGTTTTATCATGTGCAATTGGCTGCCATAGCCTTTATGTCTGGCGAATTCATAACCAGGATAAGCACGATCCATACGAATCATTTCTTCATCTCGAGTCACCTTGGCAATAATCGATGCGGCACTGATGGCGGCAATTTTATCATCGCCTTTAATAATGGTCTCTACTATAAACTCAGGCAGGTGAGGAGCTTGATTACCATCTACTAACACTTTCTCAGGCAACTTAGCCAAGCCCTGTACAGCACGCTCCATTGCTTTCATCGTCGCTCTGAGAATATTGATTTCGTCAATTTCATCCACCTCGCTGCGACCCACAGACCAAGCCAACGCCTTGTTTTTTATTTCCTGAGCTAACTTCTCTCTCTTGGTCGCGGTTAATTTTTTTGAGTCCGCCAAACCCGCAATGGGATCATTCACATCCAAAATAACGGCGGCTGCTACGACCGGCCCTGCTAAAGGCCCCCTGCCCGCTTCATCTACACCCGCGATTAACATTGTGTACTCCATTAAATTACTATTTTGACTCCTTGTTGAGTCGTTACCCATTCTTCGAAATTAGGTACATCCGTTGACATAGGTGTAAGAAGGCTGAGCCGCATTTGTACATGTACGGTTTTGAGTGAGAACAGAAGCTTCTCTGACCTACCCGGTGGCAATTGAAACAGACGAAGCTTTAAACCAATCCGCTATTTCATTTTCGGTAATATTATTGGATGCTAAATTTTTGAAGATCACGACGACTTCTGATTCAGACGCATTAAAGTGAAATCCATTTATCTCTAAGAATACGGCAGCGACTGTAAATGCAATTCGCTTATTGCCATCAATAAAGGCGTAGTTTTTGGCAAAACCACCACTATATGAAGCAGCCAGTTCAAAAATAGATAATTCAGGTTCATCAGCAAATCGTTGCTGCGGCCTCGCTAGCGCAGAATCTAAAAACGCTTCGTTACGTAAGCCTGATGATCCGCCATGTTCCGATAGCAGCATTTTATGAGCCGATATGACAAGCTGTTTCATTACCCAAACAGGCTTTTTCACTTCGCAAGTTTTTGCAGAGCGTTACGGTATTTTTTCATCACTTTCTCTGCAGCTTCTATTTGATTAGCAAAATCCTTTTCATAAGGTGTAAGCGTATAACCTTCAGGGCTTTCAACAAGGTAAAGTGTATCGCCTTTATCCGCTTTCATTTTATGAAGCGCTTCTTTTGGGAGGAGAATTCCCATAGAGTTGCCAACGGCAGTCACTTTAACCTTGATCACTTTATGCACCACTTAACGTTATTACATATGTAATAACAAGTGTAAGCTTGCTCAACAAAAAAAGCAACTGGATCGGTTTTTTTTATGGCTAAATATCGAGGCTCTTTATTGCCTACTTGACTTGTTATTTTAGGAGCATGGACAGTGAGCGAATATAAAAATTTTAATTTGTTACTGGTTTCGGATAATGTAAGTTAAATGATTGCCAATAATTATATTTTAAACGCTTTGGTTGTCCATCTTTTCTATATTCAACCAGTTTAAAGTCAGATGGAATTTCGAAGGAAAAGTTAACGATATCTAACCAAACGTCCTTTGAACTTTCTTTCATTTGAAGTAACCCGTTATAAATACCAATTGTCATCTCTTCCTTAGCGTTTATTGGTACAAAATGAATGGTTTTAAACAAAACATCCTGATACGTTCCACCTAACTGAAAAGGAATCAAATCATTTCGGTTTTTTTGAATTTGTCGATTGATTGACGCATTTCGAATTAAGGGCAAACTATCGGTTTCATATGCGCCTTCCCATATTATCTTCTTTCCATCATCATTCATCAGTATTCTCATACCCTCAACATTTGCCTCTTGCTTTCCCACGTTTTTAAATGAGATATCGAGTCTAAGTTCATTTTGATATTTTGTATCCTTTAACGAATAATACCAAGGTACTCGACTATCGCCATTCCAACGTACTTTTACATTTTTTGAACGAATCGTACCTTCAACACTAATCGATTCGTTAGTTAATAACCCGTTCATAAAAGTAATTATTTTACTCGTTGCATCAGTGAAGCTGGCTATACTTATGATGATAAGTCCAAAAGCAATTATGACTGATAACGCTGAATGATTCGTTACTTGATATTTGATTTGGTCAAGCTTCGTTTTTCTAATTGGCATTAAACCTCCCTATTCCCAGTAAGTCCGTTCTAAGTACCGTCAATTTATCTTAGCCTTGTTGTACCCGTGGCGATTAAGATTTAGGTACAATGGCACGCTCTATATTATTTCCTGGCAATGTTGAAATTCCTCGCAATAGCTGGCTATTATTCTTCATTTGGCCTTGCCATAAAATGAATAGGACGCACACTTAACACCTAAATCTCAGCC
>CAYQVF010000021.1:0-42886 GCA_964421045.1 uncultured Chromatiaceae bacterium | reverse complement strand
GCGAGGGTTGTAGTCGTAACTCCAACGAAGTCAGCACCCTGGGGGGTGTTTTATCTGCCATTGGTTATATTAAGTCTGGCAATACCTACGAAGGCGATTTATTCGGCCGCTCCGTGGCGTTGAGCGGCGACGGCAACACCCTGGCAGTGGGAGCCATTGGGGACGAAGCCGTCTACCTCTTCAGCTACAGTGATGGCATTTGGTCGCAGCAAGCCTATATCAAGGCCTCCAATACCGACGGCGGCGATGAGTTTGGCAGATCCGTGGCGCTGAGCAGCGACGGCAATACCTTAGCGGTGGGAGCACCTTCTGAACAAAGTGCTGCCACCGGCATCAGCACCGACGGCAGTGGTGAAGCCGACAACTCGGCAACGGCAGACGATTCCAGAGCCGGCTACTTCTTCATCGGAGCCGGAGCCGTCTACCTCTTCAGCCGCAGTAGCGGCGTTTGGTCGCAACAGGCCTATATCAAGGCCTCCAATACCGACGGCAGCGATGGGTTCGGCTACTCTGTGGCGTTGAGCGGCGATGGTAATACCCTGGCGGTGGGAGCCCAAGGGGAAGAAAGCAATGCCACCGGCATCAGCAACAACGGCAGTGGTGAGGCCAACAACTCGGCAGACGATTCCGGAGCCGTCTATCTCTTCAGTCGCAGTGGTGCCGCTTGGTCACAGCAAGCCTATATCAAGGCTTCCAATACTGACTCTTTCGATGGATTCGGCACATCCTTGGCGCTGAGCAGCGACGGCAACACCCTGGCGGTGGGAGCCTTGTGGGAGGCCAGCAAAGCCACCGGCATCAGCACCAATGGCAGCGGTGAAAACAACAACACGACAGACAGTGCCGGAGCCGTCTACCTCTTCAGCTACAGTGATGGCATTTGGTCGCAGCAAGCCTATATCAAGGCCTCCTATACCAATTTCGACAGTGAAAATTGGTTCGGTCTATCCGTGGCGTTGAGCAGCGACGGCAGTACCCTGGCGGTAGGGGCAATAGGACAAGAGGATAATCGCGGTGCTATCCACCTCTTCAGCCGCAGTGGTGGCGTTTGGTCGCAGCAAACCTATATCAAAGGCTCCAATACCTACGGCGACGGCTTCGGCATGTCCGTGGCACTGAGCAGCGACGGCAACACCCTGGCGGTGGGAGCCTTGTGGGAGGCCAGCAAAGCCACCGGCATCAGCACCAATGGCAGCGGTGAAAACGACAACACGACAGACAGTGCCGGAGCCGTCTACCTCTTCAACTACAGTGATGGCATTTGGTCGCAGCAAACCTATATCAAGGCCTCCAATACCGGGGACTTTGATTGGTTCGGCAGCTCCGTAGCACTGAGCAGCGACAGCAACACCCTAGTGGTGGGAGCATCTGGAGAAAAAAGCAATGCCACCGGCGTGACTAACGGTGCGGACGCTGTAGGTACGAATAACACCGTAGAAAGTACTGGGGCGGTGTATTTGTATTAAAAACCGGCTCCTGGTGGAGAAGGAGATTGTTTCATCACAATCAACGTCCCCGCGAACCGTTTTTTTCGCTCCCCCAGTGTTAATGCCTTCGCCAGTTAGGTGAGAGTCAATAAAAAATCCACCCGAGGAACGGGTGGGGTGGGTTTGGTTTAACGCCTAATCATGTCAATTATCTTTTTTCACTTTTATTTTGATTCATAGGGAGCTATTCTGGGACTTTTAGTGGATATCAGAAACTTTACTCGGCTATGCACTTATGACTTGAATTCAGTCCATAACCCACTCAAGCTCTCTGGAATGGGACAAAGTATCACCCCTTCGAGTTTGCCCCATACAACCTTGGTACGGCAGCTAATAATTGTTGTGTATAGGCTTCCTGTGGCGCGTGGCAAATTTTATCGGTTAAGCCTTGTTCAACTATTTTTCCTGCATTCATCACCACCATACGATCGCTGACATATTCAACTACGCCGATATCATGAGTAATGAAAAGCAAGGAAAGCTGTCGTTCGTTGCGTAAATCCAATAACATTTGCAAAATTTCAGACTGCACGGAAACATCGAGGGCGCTGGTAACTTCATCACAAACAATAAACTTTGGATTGAGCACCAAGGCACGTGCAATACCAATACGTTGGCGCTGCCCTCCAGAAAATTCATGGGGGTAACGCCACAAATGAGATTCTGACAATTGCACTCGTAACAATATTTGTCGTGCCAAATCCAGTCGCGCTTCCTGGTTTTCGCCAATAGCATGTACCGCCATCGGTTCGGTTAAGGTTGTCGCAATATTCAAACGAGGATTTAATGACGACATCGGGTCCTGAAAAATCATTTGCATATGCGTTCGAAAGGGCTGCATGTCACGGTGCTTCAGTGGCACAATGTTCGTACCAGCAAAGCAAATTGTCCCGGCCGTGGGTTCAATTAAACGCAGCAGTGCTCTGCCCAACGTTGTTTTACCACAACCCGATTCCCCCACCAACGCGACAATTTCACCTTCGTTAATGTTCAAATCAATATCGTCTACCGCTTTCACATAATGAGCCGTCCGCCCCCATAAGCCTTTTTTAACGGGAAAATGAACTTTTAAGCCTTGCACTTCCAGTATGGGTTTGTGCTCGAGCAAAGATTGGGGCTGTTTAACACCCTCCCCCGCCGCTTCAGCGCGAGCGCGAATCATGTTTTCGGGTAAGGCCGCTAAAAGCTCCTGAGTATAGTGATGTTTAGGTTGTTTCAGAATTTGTTGTAAGCTACCAGCTTCAACAATCACGCCATTGCGCATCACCGCCACTTTATGTGCCATTTTTGCAACGACGCCAAAGTCATGCGTAATGAACAAAATCCCCATGTCCTTGCGTTCCTGAAGATCTTTCATTAAGCGTAAAATTTCTGCTTGCACCGTCACATCCAGTGCCGTTGTTGGCTCATCAGCAATCAACAAATCAGGTTCACAAGCCATGGCCATCGCGATCATTACTCGTTGCCGTTGCCCACCCGACAAGCGATGCGGATACTCATCAACACGCTGCTCAGGATCCGAAATTTGCACCTGCGCCAAAGCTTCAATAGCGCGTTGTTTGGCTTTATCATAATCCAAATCGGGCCAGTGCAATTGCAAAGCCTCAATAATTTGATCCCCTATCGTATAAACCGGGTTAAGCGAAGTCATGGGTTCCTGGAATATCATGGCGATGCGGGCACCGCGAATACCGCTCTGATGATGATCTTCCAGAGCCAGCATATTGACCTGCTCTTGCACACCATCGTTATGCCGATAATTAAACCAGATCTGACCTTCAGGGTGATGACAAATTTCTTTGGGAATGAGCTGAATAATAGAAAGCGCCGTAATTGATTTACCACTGCCTGACTCGCCAACCAGACAAAATGTTTCACCTTTTTTGATGTCAAATGAAATGCCATCTACCGCCCGAACAACTTCCGCGCCAGAATCTAGATAGGTTTTTAAGTTTTTGACGGTCAACAACATCATTCAAGACTTACGTTTCAAATGAGGATCAATGGCATCGCGCATTGATTCCCCTATCAAGTTATAAGCAAATACCGTTAAAAATATCGCCCCCCCGGGAAAGGCGGCCATCCACCAATTAAATGTAGACGATTGCACCGACTGGTTCAACATCTGTCCCCATGATGGATTATCAACCAACCCTAAACCGAGAAAGCTCAACGTCGCTTCTGCGAGAATAGCCGAGGCCACACCAAAGCTGGCGGCGACTAAAATGGGTGCCATCCCATTGGGTAACATATGACGAAATAAAATAGATCTCAGCGGCAAACCACAAACAATCGCGGCTTGCACAAACTCCTGTTGCCGCAAGCGCAGAAATTCAGCACGAACATAACGTGCATAGCCCGGCCAACCCGTGATGCCAATAATCACCATCATGACATATAAACTGCGCTCAAAAAAAGCAACAAAAATCAACAACAAAAACAAAGTGGGCACCGCTTCAAATATTTCAACCAAACGCATCCCCAGCATATCAACCCGGCCAGAAAAATACCCCATCATGCCCCCCAGGATAACGCCAATAAACATCGCAATACCGGTCGCAATAAAACCAATGGCCAAAGCAATACGTGAAGCATGAATCATACGGCTCAACACATCAGCGCCATTCTCCTCCGTCCCCATAAGATGAATGCGCTGATCGGCACTTAAAGGGGCTTCCAGGCCAGTATCGCCCTGATCCCTGATATAATCTTTTGGCGAATAAGGAATCGGCGCACGAATAACCCAATCATAGCTTGCGGCCATTTCGTTGACACGATACTGCTCATAAACAGTCAACTGAGGCGGGTTCACCCATATCGTACTCAGCAATGCAATGCCGCCTCCGACAATCGCCAGAGCCACCAGATTTTTTGAGAAAGATAAATGGAGAAAATACAACACCACGACACAAATAAACACACCTAAAATAGTCACATCACCTGAGCTTAAAAAACGCAGTGCAGGACTACTGATTTCGCCCTTTATACTTAATAACAGAGGATGGGAGTTCGCCAAAAAAGGCGCAAAAATAGCCACAAAAGCGATGATTAAAATCCAGGCTAACCCCAGTTTTGCACCGAGGCGAGAAAACACGTCACGCACAATTTTTTTGCTGTAACTCACGTCAACGGATCGCTCAGCTTGTTCGTCGGCACTACTCATAACTCACCCTGGGATCAGCAATGGCATAGCAAAGATCGGCGATCAAATAACTTAAGAGCGTTAACAAACCGCTGATCAGCGTAATCGATAAAACCAATTCCCGATCACGCCCCTTCACAGCTTCAACAGCCAGTTTACCCATGCCATCGATGCTGAAAATGCTCTCCACGATGACCGATCCGCCGAGCAAACTGGGTAACAAACTGGCAGAAACAGTAATCAAAGGCAACAAACTATTACGAAAAACATGTCGCCATAATATATCATTATCACTGACCCCCTTGGCTCGGGCAGTGCGTGCATAATCAGAAAGTAAATTTTCCAACATGGCGGTACGGGTTAATTTTGATAAAAAAGCAAAGCCACCGTAGGTTAAACAGATCACGGGTAAAACAAGATGCCATGCCCTGTCTAATAAAAAACCTCGGACAAAAGAGCCTTCTTGAAAATAAGCGGCGACCATAAAACCGATCGCCAGACCCACCAGCCCCATAAAAAAAACGCGCAACACCGAATATTGTGCGTAGGCCACGGCACCAAACAAAGCGGCGACAAAAGAAATTAACATAAAATAGGTCATCAGCCCTTGTTCTTTTTCCGGCAACGCCTCCGCCATAAAAAAGCCCATCGCCACACCCACCACCGCAAAAAAAGCCGCCCGCGCATACGGTTTGCTCCAACGACTGATCCAGACAAAAAAAGCCGTTGCAAACAGAACAGAAAAAATCAGGATGAAAACATCTGAAAAAGACCCCCAATGAGGTAAAAAAACCATGTCCAATGCCGCTCTGTCATTAAGCCCCGAAGTAGGAAACCAATGCCAATACTGATCACTGGCAAAAAAACCAATTAACAAAACACCGGTTAACATAGTGGGCACTGACCATAAGCCCAGCATAAAAGCGCTGGAGCCCACGTCAAAGGGCTGTCCTCTTTGGGTGGCGGCACGCACGCCAATCGCTACCGCAATAATATAAATGATAGGGATGGAAATGATATTCAGCAGCGCCGTAATCGGTACTCTTTCGGCAATCAAATCTGTCACCGGACGTCCGTAGAGAAAACTTTTACCTAAATTTGAACCCTTAAATAAAGAAAAACCCTTCCACTCCCCCGCTTCATCGAAAGTAAACCCTACAGGGGAAACATTATTTAACCAGCGTAAATATTGAATAGGAGCCGGGGAGTCCAGACCATAAAGTTTATTATAATACTCTTCCAGGGCTTTTTTGGCTTGCGGCTCTAGGTTTTGGCCTTCAACCAGGCTTTGCGCACTAATACCGCCTGGCGCTGAAGCCATCACCGTAAAAACAACTAAAGTGATGCCCAGCAAAGTGGGAATCATCAACAAAAATCGACGAATGATATAAGTAGACATCTATGTCGTTGACCTGATAAACCTAAGGAGAATATTTTTGTTGCGTTGGCGGTACATACCACTCCACAGGCACAGATGAACTGTTTAAACCTAACTTGGTAATCTCTACATTCTTCATGCGCTTATCTATAAACACCATGGATTTACGGCGCATTAAAAAAGTATAGGGTTGGTCTTCATACATTATATTTTCTGCTTGCTGCCACAACGGCATCCGTTTTTTTTCATCGACGGTCGCCCGTGCTTTGTCGATGAGCTGATCCAATTTCGGGTTTTTATAATGAATAAAATTATCACCATTATCTTCTACCTGCTTACCGTGAAACATTTGATAAATATCGGTTTCTATACCACTGGACCAGCCCAGAGAAATTGCATCAAAATTTCGCTTACCTAAAAGATCCAGCATTACCGACCATTCCGTGGGTTTGGGTTTCATCAATATACCCGCACTCGCATAAAGATCTTTTAAAAATAAGATGATTCGCTTGGTATCTTCGTTGCCCTGAAAATACACCAACTCAAATTCAAAGGGCGTACCCGACTGATCTTCGATAATGCCATCGCCGTTGGCATCTTGATAACCGGCTTCGGCCAGCAATTGCTGCGCCTTTTTTAAATCAAAGTCTCTGGCTTTGAGACTTTTGTCATGTTGATGGCTGCGCGGATTAAATGGACTGATCGCCACCTCACCATAACCCAACATAATTTCATCGATAATACGAACCCGGTCGGTCAGATAGGTCATGGCTTGACGCACTCTTCGATCAGCAAAAGGGGTCGCTTCTCCTGATTTATTTTGATTCCAGCCAATATAGCTATAGCCTGCTGAAGGACTCATATATTCAAAATTTTGAGTTCGATCAATCAAGTCTTCATCTTTTAACAGATTTTGATATTCCCTGGGACGCGCGCTATAGGCGTCAATTTCGCCGTTGCGAAAGGTCGTCAAGCGTGCACTGTCATTTTCTATTATTTTCCATAAAATCCGGTCAAACGAAGGTTGGACTGTACCCCAATAGCGGGGGTTTCGGGTCACTTCAACCAGCCCCTGGTCTGGGGTCCATCCTTTAGGATCTTGCAAACGGTAAGGCCCTGAGCCAAACAACAAACCTTTGGACTGGTTAAATTCCTCCGCTTTTTCCAGATAAGGCTCATAAAAATGTTGCGCCAATATCGCCATCCCTCCGGCCAGAGACAAGGCATTAAAATAGGGTTCTTTATATTTAAATTCGACCGTAAACTGATCCAAAGCCGTCACACTTTCTATCTTTTCAAAATAAGCCCGACTACGAGGCGCCGCGATGCGCTCATCCATAATAAACTGATAACTGAAGGCGACATCTTTGGCTGCCAAAGGCGTCCCATCTGAAAAACTGGCATCTTCGCGCAAATTAAAGGTCAACACCAAACCCCCTTCGTCAATCTGCCAGTCCTTGGCAATCAAGCCCACCCACTCCAGTGTTTCAGGATCCCGGGTTAATAAAGACTCCAAAATATAGGACTGAATACCCGCCGAATAGACATCCTGAGAAACCAAGGGCGTAATGGTTTTCAGACCCGTCGCAATGGCTTGTACGTACCAGTCGCCCTCTGCGTAATCACTTTGATTTGCAGCTAAAGCCGCGCGGCGAAAAGCATCAGGCAGGGGAGACTGCTCTGCTTTTTTCTTTGCCGATACGTTATGGCTAACCACAACGGGCTGCCCTTCACGTAAACGTCGATCTATTTTACGCACCATTCCTTGCATTTGTCGCAGATCCTTGGCTTGCTCAGTCAACAAACTCTGCATTTGTGCCATTTTGCTCCATTGCCGGTCTACCATATACATAGACAACAACATAACAACCATTAACAAGAGCAAAAATGTAAATAAAGAAAAATCTTTAATAGAAAAATTACGATCCATCGTAGCCACTACCCTGTTATAATTACGGAGTATCAAAGACCCCAGTAGAAAGATAACGGTCTCCGCGGTCACACACTATGGTCACAATAACCGCATCAGTCAACTTTTGCGCTAACTGCAACGCAACCCACGCTGCACCTCCAGAAGATATCCCGGCAAATATACCTTCCGTAGCAGCCAGCGATTTTGTCACCGTTTCCGCATCTTCGCGAGTGACATCGATAATTCGATCCACTAGCGAAGCATCAAAAATTTTTGGCAAATAGGCCTCTGGCCAGCGACGAATACCCGGAATGCTACTCTCTCCAGCAGGCTGAACACCGATAATTTGAATATCAGAGTTTTGCTCTTTCAAAAACTTAGAAACGCCCATAATCGTTCCGGTCGTCCCCATCGCACTAACAAAATGACTTATTTTTCCTTGTGTCGCTTGCCATATTTCAGGGCCGGTGGTTTCATAATGTGCCAAGGGGTTATCTGGATTTGAAAATTGATCCAACACCGTCCCTTCGCCTGATCGCGCCATATCCAAAGCCAAATCTCTGGCCCCTTCCATCCCTGCTTGTTTAGAAACCAATATAATTTTTGCACCAAACGCGATCATCGGTGCGCGACGCTCAACACTCATATTCTCAGGCATAATCAAGGTCATTTGATAGCCCTTCATGGCCGCCGTCATGGCCAGCGCAATACCCGTGTTGCCACTGGTCGCTTCGATCAAACGATCACCGGGCTGGATCTCACCACGCGCTTCTGCCCTGGCGATCATACTCAACGCCGGTCGATCTTTAACGGAGCCTGCCGGGTTATTGCCTTCCAGCTTCAACAAAATAACATTGTTATTTTCAAGAGAAACAAGACGCTGCAAACGAACTAAAGGCGTTTTTCCAACATAGTGCTCAAGACCAGGAAAATCCACTATTCCATCCTCTAAGAAACATGCACGTTCCTAATCAAATAAAAACTATTCGTGCTTTTTACGAATATATACCCATCGCGCTTGAGATTTAGATGTGATTGCACGCCCTCTTCATCCCTGGCTACGTTACAAACACCTCGTCATTTCGCCTTGCCAGAAAATGAATAAGACACATTTTCAACATCTAAATCTCAAGCGCTACGGGTATATTACAACATCTAAGTCGATTTGCCCTATCGTTGTATAAAAATCAGACACCAAGCGTAAAAACGCCAACAAAAATTCACTCTATTGGCCTTATGTTGTAGGTGTTAGCGTGTACAGATGCGCCTTAGATTCAGTTTTTTAATTGACGATTGCATGAATGCAGGAGCGACTTAGAAATAAGAATAAAATAACTTGTACGCCACGTGCATAAATTATTGTGTCTCATTATAGTGGTCCCCAGATTTTGGACAGTAGTATAAGATAGAGTCACTGTCAAAAAAAGGGATAATATGAAGCGCAAGAAATTTAGTAAAGAGTTCAAGGCCAAAGTAGCACTGGAGGCTTTAAAAGGAAATAAAACAGTCAATGAACTGGCTGCGGAATACGAGGTTCATAGCACGCAGATCAACACCTGGAAAAAAGAACTCCAACAAGGTGCGAGTGATATATTCAGTCGATCAAAGGGTCAAGACGTCAGTGAACTTGAGGAAGAAAAAAGTCGCCTGTTCGAAAAAATAGGCCGTCTTAAGGTTGAGGTAGACTGGCTAAAAAAAAAGACGGGGCATCTCAATTAACTCTGGAGGAAAAATGCGCAATGATAGACGCAAATTATCCAGAGTTAAGTGTTGTCCGGCAGTGCGAATTACTGAGCCTGAACCGTTCGAGTTACTATTGGAACCTGGCTCGCCAGGAACAGGCAGCAGAGGACGAATATAACCTTCTTCTGATGCGCTTAATTGATGAATTATATACAAAACATCCATTTTATGGGAGTCTTAAAATGGCGAGCCATTTAAGACGCCTTGGACATCAAGTGAACCGTAAACGAATTCGAAGACTGATGAAAAAAATGGGTTTGGTGAGCGTTGCGCCGAAGCCCAATACCAGCCAACCCAGGAAGGGCCATAAAATCTATCCTTATTTGTTGGGCGATCTTGATATCCAAGAAGCCAATCATGTTTGGTGTACGGACATCACCTATATTCGCCTCCCCCACGGATTTGTCTACTTAGTGGCGGTGATGGATTGGGGGTCTAGAAAAGTGCTGAGCTGGGAAGTTTCAAACACAATGGACGAGACCTTCTGTCTCAGTGCGCTGGAGCGAGCCCTTAGGCTTTATGGCAAGCCGAAGATTTTCAATACGGATCAAGGCTCACAGTTTACGAGTAATGCGTTCACAGGCGTACTCAGAGACCATGATATAAAAATCAGTATGGACGGAAAAGGTCGAGCACTGGATAATATTATGGTGGAGCGCCTCTGGCGGTCAGTTAAGTATGAAGAGATCTATCTCAATGAATATGAATCGGTTGCTGCCCTGAAGAAAGCACTTAAACGTTACTTTCAGTTTTACAACTATGAGCGTCCTCATCAATCATTTGGTGATGTAACGCCAGCGGAAAAGTATGTTGGAGAAGCTGAGAAAAAAGATGAAGGCGAGGCAAATAAAAAGAGCAAAATGAGTATTGATAAGCTGATGGACGATCCTGTGGATAACCTGATGGACAACTCTTCGAGTTGCCCACAGGTTAACACACAGGCCGCCCACGAGCTTATCAACAACGGATTAATTAAATTACAACAATAAGATTTATATCTTATGTTTTTGGATTACTGTCTTGACTATGGGGCCCACTATAGACGAGTTGAAGATGACGACCCCATGGATGGGAGAGATAAGGCAACTCAGGAGACAAAGCCGAGATTCCAAAACGGGAAGTTATTACGGACCCATTCCTAAGCTGCGCATGCATCGGGAATTTGATCCGCGTCCATAGGGCAATTCAAATGAAAACCTTGCAACCGATCACAACCCAAATTTTTCATAATTTTGCATTGATGCTCCGTTTCAACGCCTTCGGCGGTAATTTCCAAACCCAAACGCTGCGCCAAAGCCACTATAGCTTCAACCAGGGCGAGATCTTTTTCTCCATGTTCGAGTTTTTGCACAAAAGTCTGGTCGATTTTCAAGGTATCAATTGGAAAGCGGTTCAAGTAACTCAAAGAGGAATAACCTGTGCCAAAATCATCAATAGCCAGACGAATACCCATCGCTTTCAATTCATTCAACGTCACGGCTGCCACCTCAGCATCCGCCATCACAACATGTTCCGTCAACTCTAAAATTAACCGCTTTGAATTAAGACCCGTCTCTTTTAAAATAGTGCTGACCGTCCCAACAAAATTTTCTTCCTCAAATTGACGTGCCGAAACATTGACCGACATGCTAATAGGCGGTAATCCTGAATCTGACCAACGTATCGCTTGCTCGCAAGCCTCTCTTAAAACATATTCTCCCAGAGGCACAATTAGACCCGTTTCTTCAGCAATATCAATAAAAGCGTATGGATTAAGAACCGTCCCATCTTCGCGTGGCCAGCGAATCAGGGCTTCCACACCTTCCAGGGTTTGTGTAGCCACATTATATATGGGCTGATAAACCAGTTTAAAAGCACCCGTTTCAATGGCTCGACGCATATCGTTTTCAATGGTCAAACGTTGACGTGCGGTATCTGCCATTTTCTGGCAATAAAATTTGTAACACTGCCGCCCGGCATCCTTAGCAGAATGCATAGCTGCACCAGCATGTTTTATCATCGATTCATAATCAGCCGCATCGTCTGGATAAAGCGCGATACCGATACTGCAACCAATGTATAACTCATGTGCTTGATAAAAAAATGGCTTTGCTAACTCGCTTAAAACTTTTTCACAAACGCGTGCAGCATCATCTTGTGCTTGCAAATTAGTCAAAATCAAGACAAATTCATCGCCACCCAAATGGGCTACCGTATCGGTGATTCGTACACAGTTTTGCAATCTTCGACCGACATCAATCAACAAAGCATCACCGACTAAATATCCCAGAGAGTCGTTAACGCTCTTAAAACGATCGATATCAAGGATAATCGTCGCCATGAGTTCTTGGCGACGTGCACTGTGCTTAATCTGGTTTTTCAGGATCTCACTTAAACTGTATCGATTGAGTAAACCGGTAAGGGGATCGCGAGTCGCCAGAAAATGTTCACGTTGTTCAGCTTGTTCTAGTTGCTGCCACAACGCATGTCGCTCAATGGCATGATGAATAGTCCGCACCATAGCCCGACCATCAACAAAACCTTTAACTAGGTAATCCTGAGCACCGAATTTAACCGCCTCGACGGCAATGGACTCATCATCATGACCGGAAAATACAATAATAGGCACTTCATGAAAAGCGTTTTTACAACTCAGCAAGGTACTCAGTCCAGCTGAATCTGGCAAATCTAAATCAAGGACAATAATATCAAAATCAGCATCTGAACTCGACTCACCACTTAAGGTAATAAGCTCTTGTAGACAAGTCACATTTTGTACTGTAAAACGTACTTCGCTTATTTCTCTTATCACTTCCCTGAATAGTTTGGCATCACCGGGGTTGTTTTCAACCAGCAATATATTCGTCTCAGCACCCATTCTTTCTACGCCCCTTCTATACCCGTAGCAATTAATTTTTAAGAGCAAGATTTTCACAGCCATTCTAATATCGGCCATAACAAGAGCGGTCTTTAGGAAAGAATAAACAAGAAAGAAAAGTTTTTATCGGTAAAACCCGGTTAAAAACTATCTATTTTCGGGACAAAGCAGAACTTAAAAGACTCGAATACACAGAATTTAATATTCCACAATCCGAGCGCACAGATATAAAAAATAGAGCGAGATTCTCTATTTTTTAACCGCTTTCTAAACTATAGGAAGCCATAAATTGTCTTTTTTAGAAATAATACGCTTTTCAATATCAGGCCATTTAATATTGAGTTTCGAGTCATTCCACCTGACACCTGAACTGGCATCAGCGACGTAATATTCCGAATGCATGTACAACACAACTGAATCATCAAGCAAAGTCTGAAAACCATGCGCAACGCCTTTGGGAATGTATAATGAGGTCAATCCATCCCCTTTCAGTTCAACACCATACCACTGCAAATAAGTATCAGACTCCTGACGTAAATCAACAATGACATCATAGATTGCACCCTGGGTACAACGTACCAGTTTTATCTCTTGATAAGGCTCAGTTTGAAAATGCATGCCTCGCAGTGTGCCAGCTTTCCGGTTGGAAGACACATTACTCTGAACAAAGTCGGCACATAACCCCTTTTTAGAAAATTCTTTCTGGCACCAGGCGCGAGCAAAATAACCCCGCTCATCCGCGATGGATTCCAGTTCAAGTTTGTAGGCACCTGAGATTGAGGTTTCGTGAAAAATCACAACGCACCCATGCCTTTGTAACGTTCTATTTGAGACAAGGTGAGCAGGCGCATATCCTGCCCAGCCATGTAAGCCTGACACCACTCAGAAATCCAATCCAGAGTGGTCGCCAAACCAAGACGAGGCTTAAAGCCCAGGTGTGTTCTTGCTTTTGAACAGTCCAGCTTTAAGTAATGTGCCTCATGAGGCTGCTCGGCTCCATCCCGTTCCCAGGTCAGACCCTCACCCATGCTTGCTGTCAAACGATCAACAATCCAGGAGACGGGTTTTGCATCTTCATCCGCCGGTCCAAAATTCCATCCTTCTGCATATTTTGCACCATTTGTAGCCAGTTGTTCTACCAGCAATAAATAACCGGCGAGCGACTCCAGAACATGCTGCCAAGGTCGGATCGCATTAGGGTTCCGAATAACAACCGTTTGTTTAGCCATGATGGCACGTAAAATATCAGGGACAAGACGATCCAGCGCCCAGTCACCACCGCCAATTACATTGCCTGCCCGAGCGGTTGCCAATGCAACACCATGTTGCGAATAGGTTGCAGCCGAAAAAAAAGAATTACGATACGACGAAGCAACCAGCTCAGCACAACCCTTGCTATTGGAATAAGGATCATACCCACCCATAGGTTCATTTTCTCGATAGCCCCAAACCCATTCACGATTTTCATAACATTTGTCACTAGTAATACACAAAACGGCACTGACACCACCGACGACCCTGACGGCCTCTAATACATTCACCGTCCCCATCACATTACTTGCATAAGTATCCACAGGAGAGTCATAAGAAGGTCTAACCAGGGCTTGAGCCGCCATATGAATCACAATTTCTGGCCGGTGTTGCCCGACAACCGCCATGATATGATCAAGATCCCGCACATCGCCTTCCAGTGACTGCATGTCATTGGCGACGCTAGCAACTTCAAACAAACTGGGCTGACTAGGGGGTGCTAAGGAATAACCAATCAGTTCCGCACCCATTGATTGTAACCATAACGATATCCAGCTTCCTTTAAAACCGGTATGTCCCGTTAATAATACTTTTTTGCCTTTCCAAAAATGCTCATTCATAATCCAAAACCACCCCTTCAATCAAATATTTTTTGCATACCATTGCACCGTTTTCTCTAAACCTGAGTATAAAGAATATTGGGGACACCAACCTGTTAGTGCTTGAGTACGAGAGATATTAGCAACTCTGATTCGCTCCATCGGTCTATCGGGCATAGATCCAAACTGGGGATGTGTTGAGGGCTGAATAATCGTCGTTAACATTTCAACAACGGCCTGGACAGTATGCAATTCTCCGGAACCAATATCGACATCATGATCCATCACCTCTTTTTGTGAAGCAATCGCGATATAGCCGTTCACAACATCATCAACATAGACCCAATCGACCTGTCTTTGCCCACTCATCAAGTTCGGCTGTTCGTTTTTTAACAAGCTTTTTATCACATAAGGGATCAGTTTTTTGTCATCTTTTTGATCCGGCCCGTACACCATAAAAAGACGTGCCGTAACCACAGAGAGACCATATAACTCTCGATACATACGTGCATAAGCACTGGCCGCAGACTTAGCTGCAGCATAAGGGGAAGAAGGAACCGAGCTGGAGATTTGACCTTCTGGCTCCTCTAGAGACCCCGTAAGTATGAGCCGACACTGCTCCATTTTTGTTGCCGCTGATAAAATATGAAGGGTACTTAACAAGTTGGCTTCACACATGGGCATCACCAGGGCTTCATCTCTGGCCCCTTTCACTAAACTGGCTAAATGAAACACATAGTGCGGCTTAATCTGGCCGAACAAGGAATCAACCTGCTCTGAGTTTGCAAGCTCAGCTTGATGCCATTGATAAGTTGTATTGTCGACGACATGCCTCGATACCGCATGAACCCGAGCGCCCTGCTGTTTAAGCCGACGGCATAAATGCGCGCCGATAAACCCTGTCGCTCCGGTCACCAATACCGTTTTATCACTCAATTCAGTTTGTGACACCATCACCCCAATATTTTACTTCTATTTTTGTAATTATTCGCTGAATAGTTACCTAGGAGGCTGTCCAAGAACAGCCTCCTAGTTTTCATTGAAGCAATTCGGCTTGCTTCAATGCGAGCGCTGCATTTTTTATTTCAGGGAATGCCAAACCAGAGCGGTTCGAGATATCAAGCAAGCTGGTTTTACCATCAGACATATTTAACACCCACAATAGCGCCATTTCGCCAAAAGCACGGCCTTCAGAGGCACCTAATTTTCGGTACAGCCCCCGTTTTCCCAGTTGAGGTTCACACATGGGGCTCAAATTTATATAACATCGATCATTTTCCAGCACATCGACGACATTCAAATAACACGTTAATGATTCGCTTAATGCCTGCTCACTCACGAGCGCCAGATCATCTTTGGACGTATGGTATTCATCGTATTGCCCATGGCTACTACGAGACAAACTACCCACATCCAGATTGATACCCGGCGAACAATACTGGCGTTCGTCATAGCCATAGGGATAAAAATCAATCAACCCAAAATCATGACCCGAATGATTCAATACATTTTCTACTGCACGATCAATGTGTGCATTACCCGATTTGCTTTTTTTATAATGAAACTGACCTTCATCTCCGACACAGACCACGACTAAGCCCTGTTTAATGTTGCTGATTTTTTCCTGATTTCGACTTAACCAGGTAATCGAACCAATGGTTCCAGGAATAAACAAAAAACGATAGCTGTATTTTAATTTTCGACCTTGCAACTGTTGAGCTAACTGGGTGGATAAAGCAATGCCCGACAAATTATCATTGCATAAAGAAGGATGACAAATATGGCATGAAATCAAAATTTCGTCATCGGTCTCCCCTTGAATGAAAAATTCACCATAACTCAAAGCACCTGCTGACAAATCAGAGTCAATTACAACCTCATAGTTGCCCTCCTCAAGTTTTAAATAGTCATTATGTGCCATGCAGAACCCCCAGGTTTCATTGTAATAGGAAGTTCGATACGGAATCCACTCGGGTTGATCCGGCAGGGTATAAATATGCTTACGTAGTTCATCCAGAGGTATCGTTTTATTTATGGGTACACTGTAGTTGAGAACATGTAAATTGCTGACTTTGAAGTCAATGACTTTTTCCCCTTGCGGAGAAATCACATAAGCATCACGAATGTTCCATTCCTTTGGCACAACCCAGTCAAATACCTGCGTCCCTGTTGCCACCTCGACTATATTGATATCGATATGATGGCTGATTTCCGCCAACGTAGCTCGCACACCATCACCTGTAATGCTGCGACATATCGGGTACAATGTGCGAATCATCGAATACATGTCATCGCCCACTTTGTTTTCCATATTTTATGCCTATTTTTTCAGAAAAACCTAAGTCACTACTCAGCGAGCAGCCAAAGTTAACAGTAACCGCACAGATTTGCCCCTAAAATCCGTCAATTCGTATGAGTTTACAAGGGTAAGTGATCATTTTTTCCAGGTGTCCCTTGAGGGTAAACGCTGAAATGGCGGTTTTCAGGAGTGGGCTGAGTAGTTACAAACCTAATATGTGCGCACTTCAGGAATAAAGACAACAAATTTCCCGCCCCAATCGCGAATATGTGCCATTTGCTCCATAATTTCATCTTTAAGATTCCAAGCCAAGATGAGCACATAATCAGGCTTGGTTTCAGCAATTTTGTCTGGCAAGAAAATGGGGATATGTGTGCCTGGTAAATAAAGCCCTGCTTTGTGCGGACTCAAATCTACAGTATAGTCCAAGAAATCGGCTCTAACACCACAATAATTCAACAGGGTATTCCCTTTTGCAGGCGCACCATAGCCAACGATTGTCTTACCCGCTCTCTTTTCTGCAATGAGAAACTCAAGCAGTTTTCGTTTTGTTTCTCTGACCTGCTCAGCAAAATTACGATATGTTTCTATGGACTCAAATCCTGCATCAATTTCTTTTTTTCGTAAATCAGAAATGGACGGTTGAACCACTCTATCTCCATTTTCTTCATGACGTGCAAAAATTCTAATCGAACCGCCATGCGTTTCAAGAAATTGAACATCAAACAGCACTAATCCATGCGCTTTAAAAACCCGCTCTGCCGTCACAAATGAAAAATAAGAAAAATGCTCATGATATATCGTATCAAATTGATTTTTTTCCATCATCTGCATGAGGTGAGGAAACTCAATGGTAATCACCCCTTCCGGTGCTAAAAGAATTTTCAAGCCGCCGACAAAATCATTAACATCAGGAACGTGAGCAAACACATTATTGCCTGCTATGAGATTACTTTGATGCCCTTGCTCCAATAACTTTTTCGCTGTAGCTACACCCAGAAACTCGACAGCGGTAGGAATACCTTTTTCTTCAGCTACCTTGGCAACGTTAGCCGCAGGTTCAACGCCAATCACCGGGATACCTTGCTCCTTGAAGTATTGCAACAAGTAACCATCATTACTCGCAATCTCCATCACTTTCCAGGATGAATCTATACTAAACCTTTCAATCATCTCATTGGTGTAAGCCTTGGCGTGAGCCAACCAACTTTTAGAATAAGACGAAAAATAGGCGTAGTCACTGAATATATGCTCTGCTGTTTCAAATTCTTCTAATTGAACTAAAAAACAAGACTCACAAACATAGGCATGCAATGGATAAAACGCCTCCATTTTGTGCAAATTTTCTTGCTTTAAATAGGAATTTGCTAACGGCGACATACCTAAATCAGCAAAAGAAAATTGTAAATTCCCATCACAAAAACGGCATTTTTTTTCTGCAGTGGCCATGAAGTCTCCTTAATTTGTTGGTAACGACTCAACTCCCCTCTGAAATTTGCCATTTCAGAGTCAAAAAAATGAGTAGTTACATTTTTTGATTACAACGAATAACGACCTAAACTTACCATAATTTCCAGGGTGCTTTTCCATCCACCCATAAATCATGCAAATAGTGCTTATCCCGCAAAGTGTCCATAGCATACCAAAATGCTTCATGTTTATAAGCGTTCACATTCCCCTCAGCGACGAGTTTCCGCATGGGATCGGCTTCCCACATAATTTCATCGGACTCTATATAATCAAGCACTTTAGGCGATAGTACAAAAAAACCTCCACTTATCCAGCCACCATCATGGGGTTTTTCTCGAAAACTAGCGACATGATGCCCCTCAATATCGAGCGTACCAAAACGATGAGGAGGCTGCACCGTAGTGACGGTCACCAACTGGTCATGATGGCGATGGAACGCCATTAATTTACCAATATCGATATCGCCTAAGCCATCACCATAAGTAAAACAAAAGTCATCTTCATCTAAAAATGGCCTGATACGACGCAGCCTGCCTCCCGTACCACTGGCATCTCCGGTATCCACTAAAGTTACTCGCCAAGGCTCAGAAGCACTTTCGTGAACTTCCATCGAGTTTTTTTGCATATCGAAAGTCACATCCGACACATGTAAAAAATAATTCGCAAAATATTCCTTGATCACATAACCTTTATATCCACAACAGATAATAAAGTCGTTAATCCCATAGGTAGAATATATTTTCATGATATGCCAAAGAATCGGTTTGCCACCAATTTCCACCATGGGTTTTGGCTTTACGTCCGTCTCTTCACTGATGCGGGTACCTAAGCCCCCCGCCAAGATTACCGCTTTCACCATTCAACTCCTATCATGTTTTAATATCAATCACTCATCAGCGGCCAAAATACCATAATGTTGAGTAAATTCTAGATTTGCCGTTGATACCATTCGTAAGAACGCCTGATACCATCCCGTAGCGATGTTGATGCTTGCCAACCTAAGGCCTTTATTTTAGAGACATCCAGTTGTTTTCGAGGTGTACCATCTGGTTTACTGCTATCAAATGTTAAACGTCCAGTAAAACCCACTTCTGCCGCGACCAATTCAGCCAACTCCTTTATTTCTATATCTTTGCCTGTACCAATATTATATAAACCAGATGTCATATTTTTTTCCATCATGAAGACACAGGCATCCGCCATATCATCCACATAAAGGAACTCTCGTCTGGGTGTTCCGCTCCCCCAGACCTCCATTTCAGACTCGCCATTGACCTTGGCTTCATGCGCTTTGCGAATTAACGCGGGTAAAACATGACTGGTATTCAAATCAAAATTGTCACCGGGGCCATATAAATTGGTTGGCATCACAGAAAGATATTCAGTGCCATATTGTCGGTTATAAGCTTCGCATAGTTTAATCCCTGCTATTTTTGCAATCGCATAAGGCTCGTTCGTAGGTTCCAGCAAACCAGTTAAAAGAAATTCTTCTTTAATAGGTTGCGCGCATACCCTTGGATAAATACAACTCGACCCGAGAAAAACCAGCCGTTGTACGCCTGCTTCATATGCCGCGTTAATTACATTGTTTTGAATCATCAAGTTTCGATAGATAAAATCAGCTGGGTAGCTATTATTGGCTTGAATTCCACCCACATAAGCTGCGGCAAGAAAAATGAAATCGGGTGTGTTTTTACGAAAAAAGGGTGCAAGTTCAGCCTGATTTTCCAAGTTTAGTTCTGCATGGGGCGCAGTAATAATCTGATGGTAACCTTTCGACTCTAAACAACGAACAATGGCTGAACCGACCAAGCCTCGATGCCCGGCAACAAAAATAGTAGAATCTTTCTTTTTCATAAACTAGGCACCTTGAACTGCCTTTCAACGACTAAGAATTAAAAAAACCGGTATGGACCTGTCATGCTGCGACGTATATTAACATGCCGCGCATATCTACGAGCTATTTTAACCCGTCGCCCCCATAAATTTTGATCCAGCATTGAAATCACGCGAATATGGCGTTTACCGTTGATAAAAATATCCAATAACATAGAGGGGGCCTCTTATCAGTCATTTGCCATTTTTGTCTATTACAAGTAATGACACATACGGAAAACTAATGGGGCACATAACAAAAGAAAATAAACAATGGAAACAACTTTTAACAGGAAAGAGCGTCAAGATCGTCTTTAATGGCTCAAACAGCTATGTTTCTCTTACATATCATTCAAACCCGGGGCAACCCATACTCACTTGGAATTATGCTATTGTCCACTTTCAAGGAAACCCAGTTATAACTGAGGAAGCATAAAGCGTTTTAGATATTTTAAAACAAAGCGTTAACCCGCTCACTCAGAGGATAAGCGAGGCAAAGAATCAGACTATTTTTTATACTATTCGGGAAGAAGAAGCGACATTGAAAAATATGAACCTTGACGAAATAAAAGTTAATTTGCCATCCGAAACGGCGACACTAAAAACAGTGGTGATGTGCTTTGCTAACCCAGTTAATGCGACTTCAATGCTTAGGTATAAAGGCATTGATGTCGCCTTGTTTCATCAACTGTGGCACAACAAAATCAATCCGTTTTTTGATCATAACAAGGTCTGTTTTCAGCAGCAAAAACTCATGGATATATTGAAATCAAACGGGGTTCGGGTATTGCTGGTAGACTCAATTCCAGAGTGTGCTACTCAACATTACACTCGCGATATAGGGTTTGCTATTGATGATGTTTTTTTTGTTGCTAACCCTAGGCGTCATAATAGAAAACAAGAATTAGAAGGGATACACGACCTGCTTTCAAAATTCTCTAAAGTTTCTTACATTGATCATGGGGTCATAGAGGGCGGCGATGTAATTGTAGACGACAACGCTATCATTATCGGGTTAGGAGAAGAAACAAATAAAGAAGGTATTGATTGCCTGAAAAATGAAATGAAAAAATCAGCTATAGATCGTGAAATAATCACACTTGAATTTGCACATAGAGGCGTTATTCATTTAGATACAAAATTCAACATTCCTGTTGAAAACGTTGGGCTTATCCACCCAAAAAGCTTTAAGCCAAAGAGTTTAAAATGGCTGGAAAGCCAGTTTGACCTGATTGAGGCTACAGATAAAGAAATGGAAAATATTGAAATAAATACGTTATCTATTTCCCCGAAAAAAGTTGTGATGCAAAAACGAAGTACTCGCCTGGCTTCATTGCTTGAGAAAAAAGGAGTCGAGGTAATTTTTGTAGATTATTCCGAAGTTTTAAAATTGCCTGGTGCGTTTAGATGCACTACGTTACCGATTGAAAGAATATAAATGGGTCGTCATAATGAAATTCAAAACAAGGGGTGATACACTTTTCATCCGCTATGGACGCACCCTAATGAGGACGAGATAACCAAGAATGATCGCCTGCAAAAGCCGACTCATCGACTACACGGAAAAAGAGGAACCACACCCACACGTCGTCGTCGCATTCGGGTTACGAATGACAAAGTGCGCCCCCTCCAGTCCTTCGGTGTAATCTATTTCCGCACCGACTAAATACTGAAAGCTTGTTGGATCCACTAACAACGTCACGCCTGCTTTTTCTACCAAAGTATCCCCTTCGTTGGTGCTTTCATCAAAGCTAAAACCATATTGAAAACCAGAACATCCGCCCCCTGAAATAAAGACTCTAAGCTTTAGATCCGCGTTACCTTCTTCTTCAATCAAGGCTTTGACTTTAGATGCCGCGCTATCGGTAAAAATCATGGGAGAGGCTGGGATTGCTTCGACACTGGAATTGATCATTCGTCACTGCTCACTATCATATTCATTAGGGGGTTTTAGGATATTAGCATTCTTTATCATTTTGATCAAGATTAGAAGGCGGCGCTTCCGTACTAGATGTGTCGTCAGCCTGCTCTCTTACATGTATTAACTGACCATTCACTTCAGCACCCATCGCCATTTCTATTCTCTTATAATAGATGCTGCCCGTTACGACCGCAGTTGACGTCAACTCAACTCGATCAGCAACACGCACATCTCCGATTATTGTACCATTCAGCAACAAATAAGACACACTCACACTACCTTCGATCAACGCCATCTCACCTACAGTTAACGTCGCAATGCTATCGGTTGTAGCCGAAACCTCGCCCCGAATAATGCCATCAAGATGCAAGCCATTACAAAATACTAAATCGCCATTAATTTCCGTGTGCTGATCAATTAATGTATTTATTTTTGTCATTTTGGCCTTTTTTTTACCACCAAACATTAAATTTTATTCCTTATTGCGCATACGTACCTAACAAATCTGTCCATAGATATTTTACTTCATATTTTTTTTCGCGCTGACCTGAAGGCGTCACTCGCACCCGTACTTGTTTTGGATCAAAACCTTCTGATATTTTAATTTCCCCAGAGAACCGTTGAAAATATTTAAATCGATACTTATGACTTGAACGTTTCTCATCGGTCAACTGTTTCATCGACCGTGTTTGCAGCTTGTCCTTGACCTGGCCTTCTAAATACAAACTCACCGCACCTATTTGACGTAGCGCCCGCTTTGGCCCTTGTACTAATATCAAAGTATAGCGATATCGCCCTTGTTCTACAGTCCGGTCAATTTTCAAATCCTTTATTTTGACACCATCGGCTATATCTGCGGGTGACACAATACCCTGGTAAAAACGCAATTTCTGTGTTAATTCTAAAATTTCAGACTGTAGATCAGCCAAACCAGCAGCAACTTTAGCGTGTGCTTGCTGCTCTACCTTCCGTGTTTGTTCAAGTCGGGTGAACGCTTCTTGTAAAGATAACTGCGCCTGCAATAAATTTTCGTTTTCTTGCTGCAATCCCGCTGTACGCTCCAGGGCCACCTCTATTTCAAAACCCGCGCTAGTACGACCATAGTCAAACAACAGCCAGGCTAAACTCGCTAAAGTTGATATAACGACAAAAATCCAAACAGCCCGCCAGAGAGGGCGGCGAGGTACAACTCGATGCGCTTTAACTTCAAAATTCATAGGCTTTAAGTCAAACCTTACGGTAGCAAGCCTGCTAATGAAAGACCTGTAGATTCATCTAAATCAAACATAATATTCATATTATGAACGGCTTGCCCGGCAGCCCCTTTAACCAAATTATCAATCACCGACAACACAACAACCCGTTGCCCGCCTTGCGGCTGGTGAACCGCCATCCGACAAACATTGCTAGCTCGGACGCTACGTGTCTCAGGTGTCGACCCTGCTGGCATCACATCGACAAAATATTCTTGCTCATAATAACGCTCATACACCTCTTGTAGATCAACCGAAGTGGTTAAATTGGCATAAAGCGTCGCATGAATACCGCGAGCCATCGGCGTCAAATGGGGTACAAAAGTTAAATCGACTTCGCTTTCTGCGAACAAACTTAAGCCTTGTTTAATCTCAGGCAAATGTCGATGACCCGCCACACCATAGGCCTTAAAACTCTCCACCGTTTCGCAGAACAACATCCCTACATTGGCCTGACGACCCGCACCACTGACGCCAGATTTACAATCTGCAATCAAACTATTAAAATCAACTAGATTGTTCTTTAATAAGGGAAATAAGCCCAATTGCACCGCAGTGGGATAACATCCTGGATTAGCAACCAGCCGTGCGGTTTTGATCCGCTCTCGATTGACCTCAGGCAGACCATAAACAGCGTCTCTCAATAATTCAGGGCACGCATGCGCCATGCCGTACCATTGCTCCCATTCGGCCTCGTTTTTAAGTCTAAAATCCGCAGCTAAATCGATGACTCGTACCCCCCGCTCTAACAAATCGGGAACCTGCTGCATGGCAGTGCCGTTGGGGGTTGCGTAAAAAACGAGATCGCAGGAGGCCAGCACATCAAGCTCGGGCAAAACATAGACCTGATCAACACAGCCGCGCAGACTTGAAAATAGTGAGGATACGGCTTGACCGGCTGCTGAGCGAGAGGTAATCGCAACCAACTCGACCTGTGGATGCGCCACCAACAACCTCAATAATTCAACCCCGGTATAACCCGTCCCGCCAACAACACCCACTTTAATTTTTTTCATACCATTATTAATACCGTTTTATTTTTAACGTGGAAAAAAGCCGAAGATGAGGTATAAATGTGCGTAAAAACACCTAAATTCATAACATCAGTAGGTATAAACTACTCTAAAAGCGTCTGAGCCTAATTTTTTACGCCAAGAGTTAGTTAGGAACGTGCATGCTCCTTAACAAGGGAACATCGAGCCCCACCGGAGATTCTCCCTTCTCGGACAGTTTTTTCACATAAGCGCTCACATCATCAATTTGCAGCTCTGTTAACACCGACTTCCAGGCGGACATTGTTGTACCTGGAATGCCATTTTGCACCACATTTTTCAAGTGATCAATCGAATAAGCATGAACACTTAGATCCCGCGGGTGAGGCTGCAAAAAACTACCGATCCAATTTTTACCCGTACCGTCCGCACCATGACAAAAAGCACAATTGTCCTGAAAAATCATTTCGCCTCGCCGCTCTGAAGAGGTCAAGCCATCGATAGATGGCACCTTATCATGTATCGCGTAGGGACTCGCTGCCGACACCGCATCCGCCTTATTTTTTGAGGTATTTTTGTGAGAATACCCCCCTCTTGGAAAAGAAATAGAGCGACGGTTCCATAACTCTCCTTCTTCACCAACTGACGCACGGTCATGACAAGTGATGCAGGATGACATATATAAACGCCACCCCCGCTGCTGAACCTCCGTCATCGACGGCCAGGGCATATCCAGAGGCAGTTCACCCAAGGCAAACGGATAAGCCGCCTTGAAGCGCTGATGATTCGGCCAACCATTGGCAACGGTATGATAACGTGTATTTTTTGACTCACCGCTCATAAATTCTGCGCGAATAAAATCAACGACTGCGATGATATCTTTATCACTCAGTTGTTGATTAAACGCCACCATCGCCGTTCCAGAACGCCCCTCTTTGACCGCTAGGATCATTTTTTCACGAGATAACACCCCTTTACTCACCGTCGTAAAATCTCGTGGTTGCGGTGATAAATAGGAACTGGCCAATGTTTTTGCATCGCCACTATAGCCATGACAAAAATAGCAGCGATAATTGTAAATATCGCGTCCATGCGCAAATTCAGATTGCGCCTTTCGACCTGCCGCCACAACGACAGTGGACGGTACTAACTCAGATAACGCCTGTTTTTTATCCGCTAACGACCGGCTTTTTTTTTCGTCTCTTTCTGTATCACCGTATCTTTTATAATAAACGCATGAAAAACAAACTCAGCCACGTCAGCAATTTGTTGCTCATTTAACACTTTATTCCAGGCCGGCATCACGGTACCTTGCTTACCTATACTGATGGCGCTAAACAACGCCGGACGATTTAGACTGAGACGAGAATCTGCATGCACAAAATTTCGAGGTTTAGGACGAATGAAACCGGCTCTTGGACCATTGCCATCCCCCTCACGCCCATGACAAGTAAAGCAATTATTCATATAAAACTGCCGACCCGCTTCCCTATCACCCTGAAGTCCATTAGCAAATGGTAAGGTCATATCTGCGGCCGTGACAGGAGACGACGAAGCTTGCGTAGCCAATGGTCGTACACCTTGACCCTGATGATGTCCCGCAACCGCTTCCGGAACCTGGTCTACGGTCTTAACCCGACCAATAAATGTAGTACGAATATAATCAACAACCGCACTGATCTCTTCGCTGGTTAGGCGCTGAGCAAAAGACATCATGGCCGTACCCGGGCGTCCATGGGTAACCGAATTAATCATCCTGTCGCGACTCAACATTTCCAATGCTTGCAAAGTAGTAAAATCACGCGGCGGCGGATTAAGGCTGTTTTTGGTCCACATTGCACCATTGCCATCATCTCCATGACAAACCGCACAGTTTGCAGTATAAGCATTTTTTCCTTTTTCTAACAAGACCATAGCGGCATCAAGCGCGACTTCTTCTTTAATCATGAAGCGACTCCGCACATAATCGACCACGGCATTAATTTCTTTTTCGCTCAAATTCGATGAAAAAGCCATCATCGCCGTATTCGGTCTACCCTGTTTAACCGCTGCCAACATTCGTTTTCGCGTTAACTCTGCTTTAGCAAGCCGTGAGGTAAAATCTCTGGGCGGGGGATTTAAACCACGACGCACGCGAGTCATGCCATCACCCTGATCGCCATGACAAACGGAACAATACTCTTGGTAAATAGCCTCTCCCTGAGAGTCTCCCTCAGCCAGAACAGACGTTGAAACAAGCGCCATCATGCAAAAAAAGGACATGAACATACTAAACTTGAATTTTAGAGTAAATATAAGCAACACTGATCTTTCATTCCTTAAATATTGTTATCTTAACCATTTACTGTACGCGGGTTAAATCTAAAGTCACTAACCGGTTTATTTTTCTTACCTAGTTTACCCACCGTTTTTGTCGTCGCTGCACCTCTGTGGTATTCTCATCCTATAACAACACCAAGTTAAGAGTATAAGTCAGAATAGTTCTTTATTGTGAGCAATTTACCTATTTTCACAACATACATATTTGAGCCTCCCCAACATTCTGCAGGGAGCAATGCAGCGTGGAAAATAAAATGATCCGTTATCTGGGCATATCAAAAGATTATAGCGCTTTTCAAATACAGCCGATGCCCCTGCATCTTTATACTTTGTTGATTTTAGTTTGTTTTGTTTCAATTATCCTGTTGACGCCTGCCTACGCAAATACCATTCTGGGAACAAAACACGATTTCACCGGACTCAACGAGCGTGCCAGTGTCGTTGCTATGCCTGGATTAGCCTTTTCTGATTTTGGAACGTCTTGCGTTTATTGCCATCTTCCTCCAGAAAAAGAGGGGGCAGACAGCAGCCAACAAGGGGGGATTCCAGGCTGGAACCGTTTTGTACCGGCAACGACTAACTTTGATGTCTATGACAGCAGAACACTGGATAACAAAGTTCGCACCCCCAGCCCAGTGAGTTTATTATGTTTGTCCTGCCACGATGGCACAATGGCCGTTGATATGACGGTTTTCAGACCCGACGCCTTTAATTCAGAAGAAGATACCGCGCTACATCTCCGTCTCAACGGAGCGAACAATCTTATGAATTGTGGAAAATGCCATAATGGGAATGCGGCGCATAGCATTGAAATTAAACATCTTGGTACGGATTTACAAAATGACCATCCGATATCTATGACTTATGCAGGGCTGACTCATCTCGACCCCGATTTTCGTCCGCCCGATGGCCCTTATGGGTTTGATAACGGAGTAAAGCTCTACGAAGGCAAAGTGGAATGTGCCTCATGTCATAACGTCCATAATCCTGATATTGACATCTTGCTGCGCACCAGCGCCGATCGGTTGTGCGAAACGTGCCATATAAAATAAGCCCCGTATTCAGGTGGTTGAGCGCACTCACCGTGGCAACGGGATTCATCTTCTCGCTGGCTGGCTGTAGCAATCAACCTCAACAACCCGAATTTATTCCACCGATATTTCCCCCGCCTCCCGCCGAACCTCGCTTCGTTTATGAGCGCACACTGCGTTTTGCCAGCAACATCATAAAACCAAGTCGTGCTCAGCAATTGAAACAATTCGCCACAGGCCAGGCACTAGAGCAAAAAGGCCTCGTGAAACCTTATGATATAGCAGTTAAAAATGGGCGCGTCTACGTAACCGACACGGTACAAAGAGCCATTATTGTTTTTGATATTGTCGGCGCTCGTTATTTTGAATTTGGCACGATGGAACCCGGAAGTCTGCGCAAACCAACGGGGATTGACATCGCCGACAACGGCGATGTCTTTGTCAGCGACGTTGAAGCCAAACGAATATTGATCTATAGCGCCGAAGGCCAATATCTACGCAGCATAGGCAACCCCAAGCAATTAAGACGTCCCTCAGATGTTGCTATTGATTCAAATAACCAACTTGTTTACGTTGTTGATACCGGCGGTGTCGATAGCCAACAACACCGCATTGCCGTTTATGACCTTAACTCTGGCAATTTTATACGTACTATAGGCAAACGTGGCCAAAAAACGGGCGAGTTTAATCTCCCACTGCAAGCCAGCGTCGCATCTAACGGCCTGTTGTATGTTGTAGATAGCGGTAATTTTCGCATTCAAGCATTTGATCACAATGGCAAGTTCAAGCATAGCTTCGGCTCATTAGGTCGCTACCCCGGACAATTTGCAAGACCCAAGGGCATTGCAACTGACCCAAAAAACAACATCTATGTTGTCGATACGGCATTTGGTAATTTTCAAATTTTCAATCCAGCCGGGGAACTTCTGCTTTTTATAGGCCAACGCGGACAATCGAGTAAAGCAACAAACTATATGTTGCCAGCAGGAATCGATATTGATCAAGAGGGGCGTATCTACATCGCTGATCAATTTTTTCGCAAAGTTGACATTTACCGCCCGGTTTCAATCCCGCCCCTTAACGAATTAGAAAAATAATTAGACTGGAGACTCTCATTTCCGTCCACAACTAAAACTGGACAAGCAAGATCATTCAAGGCTTTACCACTTCAACGCGACTGACAAAACGAATCAATTTAAAACTTTTTTTTAATGTTTTGCTCTGGAAATTGGGCATGAGCACACCATCGCTATAACGGATGTCCATCCCAATCTGATAACGAGCCCGACCTACTGCCAGCCATTCTTCACCGTACTCAGACTGGCTGCGAATATAGCTGTAACTCCCTGCGTCTATAATCTCAACTATTTCCCCTTGATGTGGTAAGGGTACCGTAACCGTTGCTGTTTTTCTTGTCGAAGACTCCTGAGACTCATACTCGTGAGCTTGTTGCTTTGTACCCCAAAAACCGAGATCACCTCGTTCATTAAAGTAGGCCATCTCGACAGTATTATAATAACCAATGGAATTGGTGCCGCCTATAATATAAACCGCATCCTGATGCTGAACAATGCCAAAATTGGCTCGCGGAGAAGAGAGCGGGTTACTCTCCGTCCATTGGGTTATTTCGTGAGTTTTTGGTGACAGCGTGGCTTTTTCAATACTACGCAAGTAATTAATATTATCCAAACCCCCAGCAGCATACAACCAATTTTTGTAATAAAAAGCATTGAGTGCATAGCGACCTGTATTCAGAGAGGGGGCCACTTGCCAGTCTAAGAGTTTATCAGGTTGAATAGAACTCCATACAATGTCATTTAATCCCACGCCCTGCTGCTCATTATGTCCACCTAAAACAAAAAGCGCTTTAGCTGTTTTTTTTACGGTATGAACATAGCGCGGTAACACATGTTTTTTATTTTCAATACGCCAGGGACCTAATGAACCATCAGCATTAATTTCAGCGCTTTCTATCGTGTCGAGTAGCGCGCCGCCAAAACCACCGAAAGCATAAAGCCGACCGTTAATCACTACGACCTTGCTACATCGCCGAGGAATATTCAGGCTTGATTCGCTGGTCTGCCAAGAACCAAGCTGACCCTCCTCCAGTATTTTCGCTTGTTCAACACTACGTAACAAGTTATGGCCTGATGGCCCATTACCGCCACCGACCGCATAAACATAACCGTTGTGTATCGCCGCTGCAAAAAATCCGCGTGCTTCGTTGAGCGGCCGGGAATCACGCCATGGTGCAACCCCCCCTTTATCTCTAATTTTCGTTTGCTCAACACTACGTAAAAAATGTTTGCCATCAACCCCCCCCATCACATAAATATGATTCCCTTCATTAACAACGGCAGCACCCGCACGAGCCATCACTAATGAATTTGTTTTCTGCCAACCCGGGATCCAGACACGCTCATTTTGCGCGTAAACAGAATGGCTTGGCAAAAAATATAGAAATACGACAATAAGAGATACAATTAAAATATCGGTTTTGCTTGTATTTTTTCTGGTCACTTTGTTTGCATTATTCATATACCCGTGGAAACCCCAATGACAGCATTCACAAAATTCTAACAACCGAGTTTATTATACTATTTATCGATGTTGACTAATGATATATTCAAAAATGAGTCTGGGTCTATTCTTTTCCTGAAGAGAGATAGGGCGATGCCGGATCAATGAGGACAAATGCTTGATAATCTATCGCTATTTATTGAAAGAAATAACACTAACGTGGTTTGCCGTTACCCTTGTTTTATTTCTCATCTATATTAGCAATCGTTTTATTCGCTACCTGTCAGCCGCCGCATCAGGCACGTTGCCAACCGATGTCGTGCTGAATCTACTTGCACTCAAGTCCCTCACTTCTCTCCCCATTTTATTACCATTAGCACTTTATCTGGCTGTTCTTTTATCCTTAGGTCGCATGTATAAAGATAACGAAATGACAGCATTGGCTGCAGGTGGCATCGGTCTTGGCGGCGTTCTGCGTATAACAGGTATCTATTCAGTTTTTGTGGCTATATTTATGCTTGTGATATCACTATACGCCGTACCATGGGCTCACCATAAAGCCCTGGTCATACAGGAACATGCTAAATCTAGCTCTGATTTTGGCGGAATAGCATCAGGTCGATTTAAAGAAACTTCATCGGACAACCTGGTACTTTACACTGAGAAGTTAAGTCAAAACGGGGAATTAATGGAAAACGTGTTTGCTCACCAGGAGCGAAATAACGTAACGCAGTTATTATCCGCAACTCAAGCCTTTCAGAAAACTGATGAACACAGCGGAGATCGATTCATTGTCTTTTCGGATGGCTATCGCTACGAAGGGACACCAGGACAACCTGATTTTAAAATTATTAAATACCAAGAACATGGGATACGTATTAAACAGAAAAAAACTGAAGCGGTGAATATCAGACTGTCAGCACGCCCTACCCATGAATTGATTGGCAGCACACATTTAGATGACATCGCTGAATTGCAGTGGCGATATGCCTTGCCCGTATCCACTGTCTTTCTAATATTTTTATCGGTAATGTTAAGCCACACCGACCCTCGTCAAGGCCGTTTTGGTAAGCTTTTCATCGCAATTTTAGTCTATGTTGTCTATAACAATCTTATGGGAATAGGACGTAATTGGCTTGAACAAGGTGTCGTACCCGCAAGTATTGGTTTATGGTGGATTCACGCCTTACTTATTTTGGTCTGCATTACCCTGTGGGTTCGACAAATGGGGGTGACCTGGGTTATAAATCGTCTCTCTTTTAAATGACAGAGTCCCGGAAACTGCTCAATGCACTCAGTCAGATTCGCAGCAATGAGCAATGCAAGCTATATACCCATAGCGTTATGAATTTAGGTGTTTTCACGCACATTTGCACCTCATTTTCGGCTTTTCCTCAATCGGAAAAACTCAACTTAGCCAGCTAGGTCTGCGTTTTTTTTCAATCAGAAAAACCGAACCTAAGGCACAGCTGTACGCGCTAACACCTAAATTCATAACGCCATGGGGATAGATAGCGCTGTTCGACAATCCGATAGAGTAGGATTTGCCTTACTCCCACTCTATGGTTGCCGGTGGCTTGCTCGAAATATCATAAGTCACACGAGAAATCCCGTCGATTTCATTAATAATACGATTCGATACGACCTCTAATAGCTCATAAGGTAAGTGCGCCCACCTCGCGGTCATGAAGTCAATGGTTTCTACTGCTCGTAATGCCACAACATAATCATATTTACGGGCATCGCCCATCACGCCAACTGAGCGTACCGGAAGAAAAACAACAAAGGCCTGGCTGGTTTTATTGTAATAATCGAATTTGCGTAATTCATCGATAAAAATCGCATCCGCACTGCGCAGTAAATCAGCGTATTCTTTTTTCACCTCACCTAAAATTCGAACACCCAGGCCCGGCCCAGGGAAAGGATGACGATAAACCATATCGTAAGGTAAACCCAGCTCCACACCCAACCGACGTACTTCATCTTTAAATAGTTCACGCAAGGGTTCAACCAGTTTCAAATTCATTTTTTCAGGCAAACCACCCACATTATGGTGCGATTTGATGACCTGTGCTTTGCCCGATTTCACAGCTGCCGACTCAATCACATCAGGATAAATAGTTCCCTGCGCCAACCATTGTGCATTACTGAGTTTGTTTGATTCTTCATCGAAAATTTCAACAAACAAATTGCCAATGATTTTGCGTTTTTTTTCTGGATCCGTTTCACCTGCAAGTGCCATTAAAAAACGTGCCTCAGCATCGACCCGAATCACTTTAAGACCCATATGCTCAGCAAAGGTGGCCATAACCTGATCCCCTTCATGTAGTCTCAGCAAACCATTATCAACAAACACACAGGTTAATTTATCACCGATCGCTCGATGCAACAAAGCAGCAACAACAGAAGAGTCAACGCCTCCAGAAAGACCGAGAATAACCTCATCTTCACCCACATCAGCACGCACCCTAGCGATGCTATCGTCAATAATATTTTTAGCCGTCCACAAAGACTCACAAGCACAAATTTCGTGCACAAACCGCTGTAAGATACGATGGCCTTGGTGAGTATGTGTGACTTCAGGATGAAACTGTAGACCGTAAAAATGTTTGTCCTCATCTGCCATACCCGCAAAAGGCGCGTTGTCAGAACTGGCAATCCGTTTAAAGCCATTGGGTAATTCGGTCACCTTATCACCATGACTCATCCAAACATCCAGCATGCCATAGCCCTCGGGCGTCACATGATCATCTATATCTTTCAATAACCGCGAGTGCCCCCGAGCTCGCACTTGCGCAAAACCAAACTCGCGATGGCTTGAAGGTGCAACTTTACCACCCAACTGCTCCGCCATGGTCTGCATACCATAGCAAATACCCAGTACCGGCACAGCCAGCTCGAAAACACACTGTGGTGCACGTGGAGTGGCATTTAACATCACGGACTCGGGGCCACCTGACAAAATAATACCCTGGGGGGCGAACGTTTTAATTTCATCCGATGGCCAGTCATAGGGGTGAAGCTCACAATAAATCCCCGCTTCTCGTACTCGTCGCGCAATAAGCTGACTATACTGAGAACCAAAATCTAAAATGAGAATACGTTGGGAATGAAGATCAGACACAGTAATTTATTTCCTAGTCTACGCGATAATTAGGCGGCTCGCGCGTAATCGCAACATCATGAACATGACTCTCTTTTATGCCTGCTCCGGTGATCCGTACAAACTCGGGTTTGGTTCGCATTTCATCCATATCTGCACAACCCGTATAGCCCATACTGGCACGCACCCCCCCCAATAACTGATGGATGATCGCCACAATCGTCCCTTTATAGGGAACCCGACCTTCTATCCCTTCGGGTACTAGTTTTTCCATCTCCAGCGTGCCATCCTGGAAATATCGATCACTAGAGCCTTTTTCCATCGCACCAATCGACCCCATTCCACGATAAGCCTTGTAGGATCGACCCTGGTAAAGCTCCACCTTGCCGGGTGACTCTTCAGTACCGGCAAACATACTGCCAATCATCGCCACATGCGCGCCCGCACAGATCGCTTTGGCAACATCACCGGAAAAACGAAGCCCACCATCAGCAATAAGGGGGACATTCGTTTTTGCTAATGCCTTAGCTACATTATGTATCGCCGTCACCTGCGGGATCCCCACACCGGTCACAATGCGTGTAGTACAGATGGATCCTGGGCCAATGCCCACTTTAATACAATCGGCACCGGCCTCGACCAACGCCAACGCACCGGCTGCCGTCGCCACATTGCCACCAATTATTTGTAAACTCGGAAATTTATTTTTCGCCCAACGCACCCGATCCAACACACCCTGGGAATGTCCATGAGCCGTATCAATAACAACCACATCAGCGCCTGCCGCAACTAAAGCGGTAATACGTTCTTCTGTTCCTTTCCCCGTCCCCACCGCCGCACCAACACGTAATCGTTCACGCTCATCTTTGCACGCATTCGGATTATCTTTGGCCTTTTGAATATCTTTAACCGTAATCAATCCACGCAATTGAAATTTTTCATTGACCACCAACACCCGTTCCAAACGGTGCTTATGCAGTAGCGACAGAACACGTTCATGACTTTCGCCTTCATGCACGGTCACCAAACGTTCTTTTGGTGTCATAACCGTAGACACGGGATTATCATAGCCCTTCACAAAACGCAGATCCCGGTTAGTGACAATACCCACCAGATTTTCACCCTCCACCACCGGGACACCCGATATTTTTTCAGCAGCGGTAATATCCAGCACTTCGCGAATCGTACTGGTAGGCGACACAACAATCGGCTCTTTAATTACCCCACTCTCAAATTTTTTAACCGAACGAACCTGGGTGGCCTGCTCTTCTACTGTCATATTTTTGTGAATAATTCCGATCCCCCCCTCTTGCGCTAAACAGATGGCCAAACGACTTTCAGTCACCGTATCCATCGCCGCCGATACAATAGGGATATTCAGAGTAATTTCGCGGGTCAGCCTGGTTTTTAAACTAACCTCTTTAGGCAAAATCAGAGAATGAGCCGGCACTAAAAGAACATCATCAAACGTTAATGCTTCTTCAACAATATACATACCCGCCCCTAATTTTCCTGGAAATAAACATTCCATTATAACCAGTTACACTTTAAAGGTAAATGTTGAAAATGCGGTAAAGCTTTAAGCGCTAGCTCGAAAACAGACTGACCTCAGCACAACATCCCTACATTGCCTTTACCTGGCTCTTACATCAACTCCATTTCGACCCCATTTCTCGAATACACAAGGCAAACAAAGCTTTTTCCCTTTATTTTTGGGCGGGTTTCATAACGAATAAATCCTTGATCTTTAGTCTTTTTTTTCTAAACTTATTTATAGTATCTGGTCTATTTTCACTTGCTATTGCGATTGGAATTACCCCCCCAGTAGAAAATAGTTTATAGCTAATTAGCATTTTATTTTTTGTAAGACTTGGACATTCCCGAAAAATATTGATGG
The DNA here is from genome assembly GCA_964421045.1 of uncultured Chromatiaceae bacterium. Taxonomy (GTDB): domain Bacteria; phylum Pseudomonadota; class Gammaproteobacteria; order JAADHS01; family JAADHS01; genus JAADHS01. Next base: position 7,837 of record CAYQVF010000021.1, on the reverse strand, counting down.
AACAATTAACAGACTTAAAAGCCATACTGCACTCGAAAAGAGCCAATATTTATTATTTGGAAAAATGTCGAGTGATGCAAAAAGACGGGCGAGTATTATACCTGACCGAAGAAAAGGTAGAAAAACAATATTGGAATATACCCATTGCCAATACCACCGTTATCCTTTTAGGCACCGGCACCTCAATAACACAAGCCGCCGTACGAATGCTGGCCTCAGCAGGGGTGTTGATTGGCTTTAGTGGCAGCGGCGGAACACCGTTGATTATGGCGAACGAAATAGAGTGGCTCTCACCACAGAGCGAATATCGTCCTACTGAATATGTGCAAGGCTGGCTGGCCTTTTGGTTTGACGAAGAAAAACGACTGAAAGTGGCCAAACGATTCCAACAACTCCGCATCGACTATTTGCAAAAAATCTGGAACAAAGACAGGGATTTAAAAGAAGAAGGATTCTATATCGATGATGCCAATACCGAACGGGCATTAGCCCAATTTTCGACCCGCTTAGAAAAGAGCAGCAATGTAACAGAACTACTCTTAATTGAAGCTCGGCTCACAAAAAGTTTGTACAAAATAGCGGCAAATCATACCAAACAAAAAGATTTCGTGCGGCAGCATGACAGCGTTGACAATGCCAATGCCTTTCTCAATCATGGCAATTATTTAGCCTATGGGTTGGCAGCAAGCACGCTTTGGGTGCTCGGCATACCCCATGGCTTTGCTGTTTTACACGGTAAAACACGACGAGGCGCATTAGTTTTCGATGTCGCCGATCTCATTAAAGACACCTTAATACTACCGTGGGCATTCATCTGCGCCAAAGAAGGCGCAACAGAACAAGAATTTCGCCAACAGTGCTTGCAAAATTTCACCAAACACAAAGCGCTGGATTTTATGTTTGACGCAGTAAAACAAATGAGCGAAGAAGGTAGCCACTTATGATGGTCACCTTTGTTTCAGAGTGTGAAAAAAAAGCACTGAATAAAACACGTCGCGTACTCGACGCCTTTGCCAACCGTATTGGAATGCGAACCTGGCAAACAGTAATAACCAACGAAGGTTTACAAGCCGTTAAAAAATTACTGCGAAAAACAGCCTCAAAAAATACCGCAGTAAGTTGTCACTGGATACGCAGCCGAAGTCGCAGTGAATTGGTTTGGGTGGTGGGGAATCGGTTGAAATTTAATGTTCAGGGTGTTGTGCCGGTGAATTTTACGAAAAAGGATATACTTAAAACCCACTGGGGAAATACTTGGCTCAATGCTGATGTTATTGCCTTGCTCGCTAGTATTGCAGGTCTATTTCATGACTTTGGCAAAGCCAATATTCTTTTTCAAAATAAGTTAGACCCAACATACAAAGGCAAAAATTGGGAACCTTATCGGCATGAATGGGTTTCATTACGACTTTTTCAAGCTTTTGTTGGAAAAAAAACAGATGAGGAGTGGTTACAATCTTTAAAAAATGTGGCTGAAAATGATGAGTCAGTGGTATTAGGTAGATTAAAAAAAGATCCAGTAGCAATAATCAATAATCCGTTTTTTCAGTTGCCTCAAGTCGCTAAATTAGTGGCATGGCTAATAGTTTCACACCATAAATTACCCGTTTATCCAAATAATAAAGACAACAAGCCCAATATTAAATACATAAACCAATGGCTCGAAAGCTCATTTGATTCGTTATGGAATTCAGCAAATAGCTTTGATGACTGGGATGAAAAAGTAAAGAAAGACAATTGGAACTTTCATCATGGAACACCCTTATTGAGCATAACATGGCGAGCTAAAGCAAAGCAATTAGCCTCAAGAGCATTAAATTGCCAAAGACTAATGCAAGATAACTGGTTTGAAAATCGCTTTACGAGCCATTTATCCCGATTAATACTAATGCTATCCGATCATTATTATTCTTCATTAGATGTAACCGTTGCATGGCAAGATCAACGATATAAAAGCTTTGCTAATAGTGACAATGGAGTACTCAAACAAAAGCTGGATGAACACAATATCGGTGTTGCTTCTAATGCCTATTTGTTAGCCAGAAAATTACCAAGCTTAAAAACAGATTTACCCACTCTGGGTTATGACCGAAAGTTCACTACACAAACCAAAGATAAAAAATTTATTTGGCAAAACAAAGCTTACAATTTAGCAAAGTTACTCAGCGAGCAAAGTGAAAACTATGGTTTTTTTGGCATCAATATGGCTTCTACAGGGCTAGGGAAAACCCTAGGTAATGCACGAATCATGTATGCTTTATCGGGTGATAAAAAAGGTTGTCGATTTAATATTGCATTGGGTTTAAGAACCTTAACTCTTCAAACCGGTGATGCGCTTGCTGAACGACTGCTCTTAGATGAAACAGAGTTGGCTATACTAATCGGTTCATCAGCAGTTAAAAGACTGCATGAAATCAATAAACAAGATAAAAATGCAGAAACGAAAAAAAATGAATTAAATGGTAGTGAATCTTTAGATACTTTATTTTCTAAAGACCTTCATATTGAATACAAAGGAGCATTAAACGATGGAGTATTATCTAAATGGTTGGGGCAAAACCCCAAATTAGAAAAACTACTCAATGCACCTGTACTTGTTAGTACCATTGATTACCTTATCCCTGCAACTGAAGGTACAAGAGGTGGTAAACAAATTGCCCCTATGTTGCGATTACTAACATCCGATTTAGTACTTGATGAACCCGATGATTTGGGTTTGGAGGACTTACCTGCACTATGTCGGCTAGTAAATTGGGCAGGAGTATTAGGCTCTCGCGTATTGCTATCCACTGCTACTATGCCACCAGCACTGGCTTATGCGCTATTTGAAGCATATCAATCTGGGCGAAGAGATTTTACCGCAGTCAATGGTGACTTAGGCAAAACAAACACCGTTTGTTGTGCATGGTTTGATGAATTTGGTTGTAATCATGCCTCTATTAATAACAAAGATAAATTCAAAAAAAATCATACTGAATTTACGGAAAAACGCATCTCCAAACTGAGCAAAGAAAAAACTTTAAGAAAAGCCCGTTTACTTCCCGTAAGTTGTACCAAACCAGATGAAGCACTTAAAACTATTTCAACAACAATTCAAGGTGCTATTCAGCAATTACACCAAGACCATCATCAGAAAAATTTAATGGGAAAAACAGTATCAATTGGCTTAGTGAGAATGGCAAATATCAATCCATTAGTTGCCGTAGCAAAAGAGCTTTTTTTACTATCACCTCACGATGATTATTACATTCATTATTGTATCTATCACAGCCAGTTCCCATTAGCGGTGCGCTCATATATTGAGCGAAAATTAGATACCGCATTGACTCGTCATAATAAAGAGGATATTTGGCAACAGGAAGAAATCAAACAAGCCATAGATACACATCCCGAAAAGCATCATATTTTTGTCGTTTTAGCAACTTCCGTAGCTGAGGTAGGTCGAGATCATGATTATGACTGGGCGATTGCAGAGCCGAGTTCTATGCGTTCATTAATACAATTAGCAGGACGAATTCAACGCCATCGAAAGCAAGAACCTAAAACAGAAAATCTACTGATTCTTTCAAAAAATTTTAAGGCATTAAAAAATATAACGCCTGCTTATGCTAAACCAGGATTTGAAACAAAAAATCGACTTTTTGCAAGCCATGATCTTACGGCTTTATTAAAACCAAAGAACTATCAGAAAATCAATGCTGTCCCAAGAATTAAAATATTAAAGGGCAAAGTAGACAAGGAAAACGGACAATATTTGGATTTTGTACAGTTAGAGCAATGGGCGTTGTTTCAATGCTTATTAGGATCTGGAAAAGAAGAAAACAATGCAAGGCATTGGTGGGTAAACGAACCTACCTGGAATGCGGAATTACAACGGACACAACCTTTTAGAAAATCTTCACCCGATGCATCCTACTGTCTTTATTCCGAGGAAGAAGGTGAAGATTTGTATTGGACAAAAAAGGATGAAACCAGCAAGCCTGTAACTTACCCAGAAACAGATGTGATTGAGACAAAAAAAATCGCAATAGCCAATGGAAATAAATCATGGCTGTCATTGCAGGCTGATGATATTTATTTGGATTTGGCTGAGAAGCTAGGAGTAAACAGGAAATATGTCAGTAAAGTATTTGGAGAATTGCGACTGCGTGAAGATAAAGAAAGAGTTGTCGAGTGGTGTTATCACCCTGTTTTGGGGGTGTACTGTGAACAGTAACATAGTCGAAAATTATTTGGCTATAGGAGGAAAAAATGGAAACTGATGATTTCACAACAATAAAAATGTCCATTTTTGGTTTTTTTGAAACTAAAATAAAGAAGTCTGCTCTGTTTAAGATAAAAGAAAAAGTAGATAAAAAGCAACAAGATGTAGAAAAAAGTTCGGATAAAGACAGAGTTAAAAAGGAAGAAGAGCTAAAACTATTACAAATAGAGTTAAAGAAACAAAGACAAACTTCTCTCGCAACAGAAATACCAGATTATTTAACCGAATGTGCTGAGAAAGCAAAGTCTGTAGATAAACCAATGTTTAAAGTAACGCATCCTGTTAAATTCACTCATGGACTCATTCCTTATGGCGGAATTTATACAAAACCTTCTTCACAGAATACAAACCGCTACTTAACCACAGAGAGCCTACAGAGTTCCTATTATGATATTACCAATAGCAATGGAAATCTCATTACACATGCTCGTTTCTTAATGTTAAACCTCGATGGTGAAGCGGTTTATAACAAACTGGAAAACTCTGATGATTCTTGGCTATTTGAATTTACAAAGAAGCAAAAACAAGTAGAGCAATGGGTAGAGGGATTAAAGCTATGGGTAGCAGAAACAGAAGCCATACAAGATGCATCAAGATTAAAACAAAACTATTTTTATCTTTCAAATGGTTCTTACCATATTACTGCTCCCCTATTTTCATCGTCTATTTGCCAAGCTATTTATGACAAGGTTCGATTCAGCACATTTAGCCAAGAAAATAAAAAACTAAGAACAGCAATGAAAAATAACAAATATGCAAAGGGAGTGCTTGTAGAGCACCCTACTTTTGCTGTAATGAACTTTGGGGGTACTCAACCACAAAATATAACGGCAGGTAATTTTGAGCGACATGGAGAGGCTTTTTTACTACCCTGTTTTCCACCTCAATGGCAATCTAGCCTTAAACCACCAACAAACAAAATCTCTCTTTATGAGGGTGAGTTTGACCATCGCGCATGGAAAATAGCCAAAGATTTACAACTCTACCTAGCAAAGCTTCAAGAAAAAAAAAGCAATATGGAAATACGCAACCATGTAACGCAACTTGTCTATCAAATCATTGATACTTTATTTGATTATGTTGCAGAAATTCAGAATCTAGAAATTCAAGCAGGCTGGAGTGAAACCAACTGTAAATTAAAAAAAACTCATCAGCTTTGGCTTGATCTTCATCGTAAAGATGAAAATTTTCAGTTATGTCGTGACAGTGGTGAGTGGCAAAAAGAAGTTTGTAAAGACTTTGGTCTTTGGTTAAATAAAAAGTTAGAAAGCAAAACAATGGTATTAGCCAAAATAGAGTCTACTCATTGGGCAAAACTATTAAGGCGTCAGTTGCGAGAATTTGAATGTGATATTAAACAGGTAAATGAGGTCTCAGTATGAGTACTTATATCACCCTAAATCATATCCAAATTCAAAATGCTAATTGTGTAAATGGTTTAACTTTTGGTTTTCCATCTGTTACACATTTTTTGGGCTATGTTCATGCGTTGTCACGTAAACTAAAAAAAAGTCATAATATTACTTTAGGTGGTTGTGCCATTATCTGTCATCAGTATCAAATACATGCCTATCAACCTAAAGGTTTTGGTGAATATGTCTTTTCTTTAACTCGAAACCCTTTAACAAAGGGAGGTCAAACGGCTCCTATTATCGAAGAAGGAAAAATGCATTTAATTGTATCTCTAGTTATTAAGTGCGAAGGACTTATTGAGGGTGGTGAAAATGGAGTGACAGCATTAAAAAAGAATCTGAAAAAACTTTGTTTAACACAAAAACTGGCTGGCGGAGTTATCAATAAGATTAGGAACGTTGTAATTGAATCGGCTAATAGTGATATCGAAAAAACAAAAATGACTCAGAAAATACGTCGTCGATTGTTACCCGGATTTTTATTGTTAGATCGCTCTCAATATTTAAAAAAGCATTTATCTACTTTGCAAAAAAGTAATCCAAAAGCAGAAATGTTAGATGCGTGGCTAGATTTTTCAACGTTAAAATTTGAAGCCGAGCCCAGGTTAGAAGAGGATGAAAAGTTCAGTGAAAAAACCACGACTAACTGGAAGTATATCCCAAAACCAGAATCAGGATATTTAGTGCCTATAACAACAGGATACAGGGCTATTTCTGAAGTTTATAAAGCAGGTAAGGTTACTGGAACTCGTGACCCTAAAGTCCCTTTTTGTTTTGTAGAAGCAATCTATGGCCTTGGTGAATGGCAAAGTCCGCATCGTTTGCAAAACATAGAAAACGCTTTTTGGGATTATCAAGATGAAGAAGGTTGGTATTTATGTATCAATCAAGCAACAAATAACACTAATACCTATGTGTCAGAAAACGAAGAAGACAATTTTGATTTTATTGATTAAGAATGAGGAATAAGTAATGACTCTTGATGCTGAGAAAAAAAAACTTAAAACGGCCAGTGTGCTTGCCTTCGAAAGTAAGTTGGCTAATTCAGATGCAATAATGATGTCGGGTAATTGGGGAGATATAAAAGAGCCTGAAAATTCAGAAAAATGGAAAGCCATTGAGATTCATGAAAAATCAGTAAGGGGGACAATATCAAACAGATTAAAAAGTAGTGATCCTAAATTTAAAGACCCTGCTAAGCTTGATTTAGAAGTGACTAAAGCTAATCTGCAAACTGTTGATAATGCGGCCTTACCTTTTGATACAGATACTTTGAAGGTCAGCTTCACGCTAAGAGTGCTAGGTGATTTAGCGACACCATCTGCTTGTAATGATCCAGATTATCAAGAGAAACTGTCAGCTACCATCAATGAATACATTGAAAATCAACAGTTCAAAGAATTAGCAAACCGTTACGCGACCAATATAGCTAGCGGGCGCTTCTTATGGCGGAACAGAGTTTGTGCTGAGATGATTAAAATCTATATAAGCTTTGATGATGAAATTATAAATTTTGATGCTTATGATATTCCATTAAATGAATTCTCTAGCTCAGATAAAATGCCCAATGACCTCACTAAACTAGCAAGTGTTATTCAAAAAGGTCTTACAGGTAAGTCTTATTCCTTCATTAAAGTTGATGCATTTATTAAGTTAGGTCAAGGACAAACGGTGTATCCGTCTCAAGAAATGGTAATGAAAGGCGAAAGTGGAGATAAAAGTAAATACCTGTATCAATTAAATGGTGTGGCAGCTATGCACTCGCAGAAAATTGGTAACGCGCTGCGTACTATTGATACATGGCATTCAGAATCTGAAGCCGTAGGACCTATTGCTGTAGAGCCTTATGGTTCAGTGACAAACCGAGGTAAAGCTTATCGCTCTGTAAAAAAAGGAGACTTTTATAGCTTATTAGATAACTGGATACTAAAAGACAAAGAGCCAGAGTTAGATCAACAACATTATGTTATGGCTATTTTAATTCGTGGCGGTGTTTTTGGCGACAGCGGTAAGGAATGATTCAGATGGAATGTTATATCGAAATAACATTATTACCAAGTGGCGATATCACTCCCTATTTTCTATGGGAAAAAGTGTATCAACAGATTCACTTGGCATTGGTTGAAGTGCAAGATGCCAATAAAAAAGTGGAGATTGGTGT
>CAYQVF010000020.1:0-43342 GCA_964421045.1 uncultured Chromatiaceae bacterium | reverse complement strand
GAACATCAAACGAGCCAAATTCAGAAATGTTGGTAACCGTTCTGAAAAAGCGGTACGGTGTGACCTAAGGCATCAATGCCCTTGATGTTTGCGCCCTGCTCAACCAAACCCACTTGAGTAATCATACAACCTGTTGATGCTGCAATAGACTTTAACGCCTCTTTTTTATCTGGTGGAAGGGTAAAACAAAGTTCGTAATCATCACCCGCATTTAAAGCAAACTGTAAGCCGGACATAACGTTTGCCTCTGCGACCTCACCCCATTGACTCGTCAAACCCGCTGTTTTCAAATATTGATAGGCAGGTGATAAAGGAATAACGTCCAAATACAACAGCGCCCCCTTATGACTGGCGGTAAGAATATGCCCTAGGTCGGCGAGAAAACCATCTGAAATATCGATCCCCGATGTCGCGAGACCTAACAAGGCTTGACCTAATTCAACACGGGCTTGGGGTCGTTGTAAACGTTCAAGTGCGGGTTTGAATATTTCGATATTGGGTAACTTCCCCTGGGATACGAGCAAACCTAAACCCGCATCACCGAGAAAACCTGTCATGTAAATTAAATCTCCAGAACGGGCGCCACTCCTTAGCAAGGCAGCTTTATCTCTCGACTGCACACCTATGAGCTGTATTGTCACCGACAAAGGCCCCCGTGTGGTGTCGCCACCGACGAGCTCAATTGAAAATTCGTCAGCAAGAGAAAATAAACCGTCACTAAACTCTTTTAACCAGGCTTCCGAGCTTTCGGGTAAAGTTAATGACAGCGTCATCCAGGCAGGAACGGCGGCCATCGCGGCCAAATCACTCAAGTTCACCGCCAAAGCTTTATAAGCAATATCATAGGGGGTCGTATTGATTGGGAAATGGACACCAGAAACCAGGGTGTCCACCGCAACAATGAGCTTTTGATGGCCAGAAACAGCTAATACCGCTGCATCGTCACCTATGCCCGTCACCACATCTGTTCGTTTGGTAGTACGCTTTGCGAAATATCGGTCGATCAGTTCAAACTCGTTGAGCATGGGTATCAATGCTACAATTATTTTCGCTCTGCACTACGCAAAGTAAAAGAGAGCTTGTCAAGGATGCCATTGATAAAACGATGGCTATCTACAGCACCAAATTTCTTTGCGAGCATCACGCCTTCGTTAATAACCACACGGTAGGGAATATCAAGCCTATTTTTTAATTCATAAGTACCGATACGCAAAATAGCGCGTTCAACACTGTCGACTTCGTTTATTTTGCGGTCTAATAAAGGCTCTAGATACGCATCCAGAATTTCAATTTGCTTGGGGATTTTGTATAACAATTCCTGAAAATAAGGTACATCCGCTCGAGACATATCTTGCCCAGCCAAAAATTGAGCATCTATTTCACTTAAATCATGACCCACTTGTTGCCATTGATAAAGCGCTTGCACAGCACGCTGCCGCGCCATAGGACGTCCCCGACTCAAATTTTTTCTCCAACAATTCAATAACAACAAATAAACTTCGGAATAACGAAGATAAAAACTGATTCAGCCCAATTGTTTAATAACACTCACCATTTCAATAGCCGATAAGGCGGCATCCACACCTTTGTTTCCTGCTTTAGTGCCAGCTCGTTCTATCGCTTGCTCAATGTTATCTACTGTCAACACACCAAAACTAACAGGCAAACCCGACTCTAACGCAACCTTGGCAATACCTTTAGCACACTCACCGGCAACATAATCAAAATGAGCCGTCCCCCCTCTGATCACCACGCCCAAAGCGATAATCGCTTGATAATGATGGGTCTCCGCTGCTTTTTTTGTTAATAATGGTATTTCAAAGGCACCGGGCGCGTAAATGACATCAATGTTTTTTTTATCGACACCATGCTGTAACAAGGTATCAATGGCACCGTTAACCAGATGTTCACCGATAAAGCTATTGAACCGCCCCGCTACAATTGCAAACCGGGCATCGACAACAACCAGATTGCCTCTAAATGTATTTACTTTTGTCATCTTCACCCCCTAATCACAATCGACATATTCGATTATTTCCAAGCCAAACCCCGCCAGGCCATGAAAACGTTTTGGCGTACCCAGTACCCGTAACTTGCGCAAGCCCATTTCGGTTAAAATCTGCGCACCCACACCATAGGTTCGCATATCGTCGCTGGGTGAGGGCTGCGGTAAGGAGACCCCCTTTTCTCTCAATGTAAATTGATTGATGCGCTGTATAATATCCTGGGTTTCCATCATATGACTCAATATAACCAAGACGCCAGTTCCTTCTTCGGCTATTCGTGCCAAGGCGCGGCGATAAGGCCAACCCATGGCCGCCCATTCAAAACCAGCCATGTCAGCCAAGTGATCCTGCATGTGAACACGCACTAATGCAGGGACGTCCGCATTAAGCTCACCTTTAACCATCACCAGATGCACCAGCTTCCGATGCGATTCTTCAAAAGCCAGCAATTTGAACTGACCCCATTCTGTATTCACGTCACATTCTGCAACTCTATGGATCGTTTTTTCATGTGACACTCGATAACGAATTAAGTCGGCGATGGTGCCCATTTTCAGCTGATGTGTTTGTGCAAATTGTTCAAGCTCGGGCCGACGCGCCATGGTTCCGTCTTCATTTAAGATTTCAACAATAACACTCGCCGCCTCCAAGCCTGCAAGTGCCGTCAAATCACAGCCTGCCTCCGTATGGCCTGCTCGAGTTAATACGCCTCCGGGTTGCGCCATAATGGGGAAGATATGCCCTGGCTGAACAAGATCACTCGGCTTCGCATCACGCGCCACAGCAGCACGAACCGTTTGCGCCCGGTCTGCGGCAGAAATTCCCGTGGTCACGCCTTCTGCAGCTTCAATTGATACCGTGAAATTAGTGTGATGTTGATCATGAGTATCACCCACCATCAAAGGTAACCGCAATTGCTCACAACGCGACTCCGTCATCGTCAGGCAGATTAAGCCACGACCATAACGCGCCATAAAGTTGATATCTTCAGGCCGAACCCATGATGCGGCCATCAATAAATCACCTTCATTTTCCCGATCTTCATCGTCCATGATAATCACCATTTTACCCTGGGTGATATCGTTAATTATTTCTTCAATACTATTCATCTTTAACGAATAAAACCGTGTCTATTTAAAAATTTTGCCGTGAGGGTCGAATGCGATGACGAAGCCTCTTCAGACATCAGTCGCTCGATATAACGTGCGACTAAGTCAACCTCAATGTTAATGGATTGTCCAGAACGATAAGATCCTATCGTCGTCTCTTGTAATGTATGCGGGATAAGGGTCAATTTGAACTGACATCCCACAACTTGATTGACAGTGAGGCTCACACCATCAACGGTAATTGACCCCTTTGTGGCAATGTATCTAGCTAATTTTTTGTCAATCTCAAACGTCATAATTTGGCTAAAGCCGTCTGCCACAATAGAAACCACTTTGCCAATACCATCAACATGGCCACTCACTAAATGGCCACCCAAGCGGGTACTCGGTGTGACAGCCTGCTCCAAATTAACACGACTCGCCGTTGTAAGTTGACCTAGCGTAGTACGCGAGCGTGTTTCAGCAGAGACATCAAACATCAAGTCTTTACCAGCAAATTCGCAAACGGTTAAACAAACCCCGTTCACGGCAATGCTCGCACCTAAATCAACCGTGGCCGGAGTTATTTTTTCTGACTGCAAGCGCAAACGACACCCTTGCTGGCCATTTTCAATATTAACAACCTGACCCATCGTTTCGATCATTCCGGTAAACACTCAAACCACCTCGTTATGCTTGCAGGGAAAAGCTCGAATGCGAATATCATTACCCAATTGACGAACCTCATCAATCTGCAAGTTAACCCGGTCAGATAAACATTCCATATTAGCGGTATCAAATAACCCACGCGCACTATTCCCCATAAAACTGGGTGCCATATAGATTAAAAATTCATCGACCCATCCACCGTCCACAAAAGCACCATTTAAAGTCGCTCCCGCCTCAAGCAAAATTTCATTGATATGTTGCGTTGCCAAGTATGACAGTACTTGTTTTAAATCCAGCTTATTATTTTGTTCTGGCTGTACCACCACCGTTGCCCCAGCATCACGCAAGGCTTGCATACGAAGTGATGCCTCTCCTCCTGCTGTAAAAATCAGGGTCTGCCCCGGCAAAGCCAACATTCGCGCACTCGGCTGCATTTTCAAGGTACTATCCAAAACGACTCTCAAAGGTTGCTGCTGAAAATCATCGTCAAAGTGCCTTACATTGAGCGAAGGATCATCGGCCATAACCGTGCCTATGCCCGTCATGATTACACTACTGCGTGCCCGCCACCGTTGCACATCCTGCCGTGATAAGTCTGAGGTAATCCACTTACTTTCACCATTAGCTGCGGCAGTACGAGCATCAAGAGAGCAGGCTATTTTGCTACGAACCCAGGGATAACCGGTGGTGATCCGTTTAATAAAACCGACATTCAGATGGGCTGCCTGTTGTTGCATCAAACCCACATCCACTTGCACTCCGGCCTGACGCAATATTTCGATACCACGCCCTGCTACTTCAGGAAAGGGATCCATCATCGCCACCACCACACGACGCACTCCGGCACGAATCAAAGCTGAGGTACAAGGGCCGGTTCGCCCGGAATGACAACAGGGTTCCAGAGTCACATAAGCTGTTGCCCCTTCCGGGCTTGTAGTTACATTTTTCAACGCAACAATTTCCGCATGATCGCCCCCGGTTTTCCTATGCCAACCTTCGGCGATAACGTGTTCATTCACAACAAGGACACACCCTACACGAGGATTAGGCTGTGTTGTATTGAGACCTCGATACGCCAAACGTAAAGCCTGAGCCATGAAGCGATGGTCATTTTCAGAAAATAACACCTGAGCATTTTTCACCCTGTATTAATCTCGAAGGTACATAACACAAAATACTCTGCCACAGTCAGGACTGCATGGGTGGCAACTCTTTTTCTAGCCGTTCGATTTCTTCTCTAAATTCATTCACATCCTGAAAACTACGATATACGGATGCAAAACGTACATAGGCAACCTGATCAAGATCTTTGAGCTCACTCATAATCCATTCACCCACTTTGTCCGCTTTAATTTCTCTATCTCCTGTTGAGCGTAACCGATGTTTGATACGATTGATCGCCGCCTCAACTTCCTCTATTTCAACAGGACGTTTTTCCAATGCTCTTAAAATACCTGAGCGTAATTTTTCTTCGTTAAAAGGCTCTCGACTTTGGTCTCGTTTGATAATTCTCGGCATCACTAACTCGGCCGACTCGAACGTTGTAAACCGTTCGAGACAATGTTGACATTCACGCCGTCGACGTACTTCTGCCCCCTCATTAGCCAAACGAGAATCGATCACCTTTGTCTCATCGAGGTTGCAAAAAGGACAGATCATATTGTTTATTCGTATACTGGAAACCGTGCACATAAATCGAGCACGCTCGCTTTGACTTGTTCTATGCTTTCCTGAGATTCTACATCGTCAAGAATATCACACATCCAGCCCGCCAGCTCAGCCGCCTCAGCCTCATTGAGACCCCGAGTAGTAATGGCGGGGGTTCCGACACGAATGCCACTCGTCACAAAGGGCGATTGAGGATCATTAGGGACACTATTCATATTGACCGTGATATTTGCTGCGCCCAATGCAGCATCGGCCACCTTGCCGGTCATGCCCTTAGCAATCAAATCAACTAAAAACAAGTGATTATCTGTGCCATCAGAGACTATTTTATACCCACGCTCAATAAATACTGCCACCATCGCCCGCGCATTATCGACCACTTGCTGTTGATACACTTTAAATTCTGGTTCAGCAGCTTCTTTAAACGCAACTGCTTTAGCAGCAATAACATGCATCAAAGGGCCTCCTTGCGTACCCGGAAAAACCAAAGAATTTAACTTTTTTTCTAATTCAGGATTTGCTTTTGCTAAAATAATACCACCACGAGGCCCTCGTAAAGTTTTATGTGTCGTCGAGGTGGTCACATCCGCAATATTCACCGGACTAGGATAAACACCAGCAGCAACTAAACCCGCAACATGAGCCATATCAACGAACAAATAAGCACCCACTCGATCTGCAATGTCACGAAAACGCGACCAATCGACAACTCGTGAATAAGCACTGAACCCGGCGACAATCACTTTTGGTTTATGTTCTTGCGCTAAGTCTTCAACTTGCTCATAGTCAATTTCTCCCGTTGCTTCATTCAAGCCATATTGGATGGCATTAAACAGCTTACCTGAAAAGTTGACTTTCGAGCCATGGGTTAAGTGCCCTCCATGCGCCAAACTCATGCCCAATATCGTATCGCCCGCATTCAATAACGCCAGATAGACAGCCGCATTGGCTTGCGAACCAGAATGAGGTTGCACATTGGCATAGTCTGCTGCAAACAAAGCTTTGACACGATCTATTGCAAGTTGCTCAGCAATGTCAACATGTTCACATCCTCCGTAATACCGTTTTCCTGGATAACCTTCCGCGTATTTATTAGTCAAGACAGAACCTTGCGCTGCCATCACTCTTGGACTGGTATAGTTCTCAGATGCAATAAGTTCAATATGCTCTTCTTGCCGCAGTAATTCGTGCTGCATTGCACTCCAGAGTTCTTCATCAAAGTCTGCGATTTTCATATCTCGTCTGAACATCAATTCCACCTTCTAGCCTAACTTAATCAATGTAAGTAATGAAACAAAAAAGAGGCCAAGAATACATGATCCACCTGCTCGCTGCACAGATATATTCATCTTGTCTCCACACCAATAATAGCCGCTCCTCTACTTCACGAAGAATAAAACAAAGGTGTCGGCAATCTTGACATAACGTGGTATTCAAGAAACAACTAAGACACTTAACAGCTTAATTTAAAACAAATTTATAAAAAAGGCATATACTTTGCTTAATGCTAGTCAGTCTACTCAAAAAAAATTGACAATAAGATATAACGCACAACATATCCATATAGTAAATATAGCATTACAAGCTGATCTTAGCGTAGAATAGACATACCAAAAAGCCAACCCATCAAAAGGATAGCAAAAAAGGTGTCACAAAAGTTAGATATAGCAAAAATACCGTTCCCTAAAGTGGTTTTGCAACCCCTAAAAGGGCTGTCCCATACGACTGTAGGTGCCACTATATATAAGCACCTTGAAATCATGCTGGAACGCAACGAAGCCAATCATGCGGAGATGGAAGAGGCTTATTCACAGCTTTTAGATATACTATTAAAAGCATTTATATCACGCACCACTAAAGGGTCGTCATTGCAAGCTCAACTCAACTTGATTATGTTGCACTTGTCTCCTCCCTTATCAAAACCTGAGCTCATCACCTTAAAAAACTGCTTTGAAGCTTGTTATGAACAAATGGAAATGACACCTACCCATACAAGCATAGAAGAATCAATAGAACCTGTGTTTAATGATCACCCCGCACACTGTAATGAGAAACGGACATCGGACACAGCCCAACAAAAACAAGACACGCTGACAACACACCTGCCCCATGAGCCCACCTTTCAAGAAAGACGCCGGATACCACGCAATGAATCCGCGTCAAATAATGCTGTTAATTCCGCATATAAGCGTCATTTGCATGAAAAAAAGAAAACCATTGTAGAAATCCAACAAAACCTTGCCCAGCAGCTCAATGATACCAAGCACCGAAATGAAGAGTTTGGTATGTTATTAAATGGAGAATTACACACTCTCCAGGAAGCAAACTCACAAAAAGAAATAGATTTATCTCGAAAAACACTAATTATAGAGGTTAAAAAACTACTCACGGCTCATCATGAAATGTCCAATCAATTTAACAATGCCCGCCAGTACCTGGATAGAATTGCCATGGACAGCCAGGAACTTAATGATGAACTTGACCGCGTCCATTTATTAAGCCTGACCGACGAGCTAACCGAGCTACCCAATCGCCGCGCTTTTATGCGCAGACTGGAGGATGAGATAGGGCGAGTACAACGTTATGGCAATGACCTGCCATTAGTTCTGATTGATCTTGATGGATTTAAAAGCATTAATGACCAATACGGTCATGCGGCAGGCGACAAAGTACTACGGTTGTATTCAGAAAATATTTTATCCATTTTCCGTCATCATGACATGGTTGCTCGATATGG
The DNA here is from genome assembly GCA_964421045.1 of uncultured Chromatiaceae bacterium. Classification (GTDB taxonomy): domain Bacteria; phylum Pseudomonadota; class Gammaproteobacteria; order JAADHS01; family JAADHS01; genus JAADHS01. The sequence goes on along the minus strand of CAYQVF010000020.1, from coordinate 35,174 downwards.
CGGCGAAGAGTTCGCCGTATTGTTACCCAACACCGATGCTGAGGGGGCATTAAGCGCCGTTCGTAAGGTTCAACGACAAGTCACCAAACATGCCACTGAGCACAATGGTGTCATGATCCCCACGCCTACATTCTCAGCAGGCATTGCACACTATCAACTGGGGGAAACACCCACAGAAATCATTGAACGAGCCGATACGGCATTATATCGTGCCAAACACCTAGGCCGTAATCGTATAGAAGTTGCCTCTAAAGACGAGCCTCGCATAACAGAACACAGAGAAGGGGCGACCTTTTTATAAAAAAAATCTTTAATTAAGGTCTATGGGCGATCATCCAGCTCGGCACCTTCTTTAACAACCGGCATCAAATCGGCTTTACTCACACCCAACATCAAAACAGCTGAACTTGCTATATAAATAGAAGAATATGTTCCAACCAATACACCGATAATTAAAGCGGTAGCAAAACCATGAATAACCTCGCCCCCAAACAAAAAAAGTGAGAACAGCACTAATAATGTCGTTAAAGAAGTGACCAATGTTCTTGATAATGTTTGGTTTAAAGACGTGTTAATAACACTTTCTGAGCTTGCTTTACGAATCTTTCTAAAGTTTTCACGAATGCGATCAAACACAACGATCGTATCATTCAACGAATAACCGATCACCGCTAAAATTGCAGCTAAAACACTCAGGTCAAACTCAAGTTGGAATATTGAAAACAGACCTAAAGTAATCGTGACATCGTGAACCAGAGCCAATACTGAACCCGCAGCAAAACGCTTCTCAAATCGTACTGTGACATAAACCAAAATGCAAACCAGCGCAATTAATAGCGCCATGCCACCGTCCTCTGTTAATTCCTCACCGACTTGAGGCCCAACAAATTCAACCCGCCTCATGGAGACGCTGTCATCCTGACTTTGTAGAACTTGCAAAACTTGAGAACTTACTTTTGCTGTATCGAGCCCTTCACGAGGTGCCACACGAACTAACACCTCGGTCACACTACCAAAATGCTGTACAATGGCATCATCGAAATCAGCTTCTACCAAAGCATCACGCACCTTATTGAGGTCGGCTGCTTGCTGGTAGCCCACTTCAATCAAGGTACCTCCTGTAAAGTCGATCCCTAAATTCAGACCTCTTACACCAAGAGAAATAAACGAAATCAATATCAAAGCTAATGACACTATCAACGCAGGCTTACGCATAGCCATAAAGTCAATGTTAAGCTGCTTAATTAATTGCTTCATATTTTCTCACTTACTCATATTCACAAAACAAAAAACAAGGACACTCCTGAGGAGGTGTGACAAAATAATCTGGACATCTTGCTTGCCTATCCTTCCGTCTTCCGCGTTGCACAAAGAGTTACTTACAACGAGTACGCGTCCCTTTGTGCGCCTTGCCTATATGGAAGTAGGTAAGGCGCATGAACCATAGATGGCGGAAGCCTTGAATACGAAACGATATCCTGCGCAATTTGCCCGGGTTATTTTGGTCACACCTCCTAAATAGAAAGCCGTTCGATACGTTTACCACCATAAACCAGGTTCACGATTGCACGTGTTCCCATAATAGCGGTGAACATTGAGGTCAGGATGCCAATCGACAAAGTGACGGCAAAACCTTTTATGGCTCCTGTACCCAAGCCATAAAGTACTATCGCAACAATAAATGTTGTAATGTTCGCATCAGCAATCGTTGAAAGGGCTTTTTCATAGCCCGCATGAATACTCGCCTGCGATGAATTACCATTACGTATCTCTTCCCGGATACGCTCAAAAATAAGCACATTTGCATCAACGGCCATCCCTACCGTTAAAACAATCCCGGCAATACCCGGCAAAGTCAACGTTGCTTGTAACAGCGACAACACCGCAACCAACAAAACTAAATTGACGGTCAACGCGACACAAGCAATCACACCAAAAATTCGATAATAAAAAACCATAAAAACAAGCACAAGGACAAAGCCAATTTGCACAGACAAAAAGCCTTTGTCTATATTATCCTTACCCAGACTCGGCCCTACTGTACGCTCTTCAACAATATCCATAGGCGCAGACAAAGCACCCGCACGCAGTAACAAAGCCAGGTCTCGTGCCTCTTCGGTATCATCCAGACCCGTAATTTGAAAACGATGACTAAACGCTTCACGAATCCGAGCAACATTGATCACTTCTTCTACGCGACGCTTTGTTCTAACTTCTTCGCCATCGACGAGTCTAGTTTCTGTTTTGTTTTCAATAAATACCACCGCCATTAATTTACCGACATTAGCTTTGGTCGTATCCAGCATTTTATTGGCACCCTTGCCGTCCAGACTGATAAATACAGCAGCACTGCCATCTTGCTGATCTATACCTGAAGCGGCATCAGTAATCTGATCGCCCGTAACAATAATCCGCTTTTTCAATAAAATTGGACTACCATTACGTTCGCGATACAGCTTGGATCCAGCGGGTGAACGCCCTTCTACGGCACTTTGAACGTCACTCGTTTCATCCGCCATGCGAAATTCAAGAGTTGCTGTTGCACCAAGAATCTCTTTTGCTCTGGCTGTATCTTGAATACCAGGAAGTTGTACGACAATGCGGTTTAAGCCCTGTTGCTGTATTACAGGCTCAGCAACACCTAACTCATTCACCCGGTTACGTAAAGTCGTCATATTTTGCTGCAACGCAAAACTTTTGACCGCACGAACCTCATCTTCTGTGATCGTCAAGAACAGAGTGGCACGTCCGTCATCATTTTTTTCCTGCTGATCCAGGGTATCCAATTCTTTACGAATAAGATCTCGACTGGTGGCCAGATCAGTCGCATCACGAAATTTCACAGAGACACCCCCTGTAGCGCGATGAGAGATTGAGAGATAACGAATTTTATTTTTTCTCAATAATGTTCGCACTTCATCCCGGTAACGAATTTCAGCGGATTTAATCGCGGCATGCATATCGACTTCCATTAAAAAGTGCACACCACCACGTAAGTCCAGACCTAAAAACATGGGATCCGCGCCCATGTCCTGCAACCACCCTGGCGTCGCGGGCGCAAGATTTAATGCCACAACATAATCACTACCCAATTCGGATTTAACCAGCCGCTGTGCCTTGAGTTGCTCATTAGTATCGTCAAAACGAACTAACAGTCCCTGCGGAGTGATTTCAGCTGATTTATATTTAACTCCAGATGAAGTCAACGCTTCCTTAACGAGCACTTCGGTTGAGCCATCAACAATGGTTGTACGCGTTGCTGACACCTGTAACGCCGGGTCATTGCCAAACAAGTTAGGAAGTGCGTAAAAACCAGCGAGCAAACATATAACCGCAATCAGCGTGTACTTCCAAACCGGATATTGATTCATCATGTCCTTATCTGTCCCAATTCGAGCTTAGGTGATTTTTGTCAAAAAATAGACCGTATTACTTGTACCACAATACATAAGATTCGCTACCACTCACCCGGCCTTTGTTGTCCATTTATGGCATTATAAAACAGTGGCACAGCTTACTATGCACCTGTTTTTTTTGCTTAATCTTAGAAACAAAAATCCGACGAGATCGGGTCTATTTTTTCCGGCAATCACCTTAATCTGTTTTTTTCTGTTGATCGTCTTTGTTTTTCTGTTGATCATCTTTGTTTTTCTGTTTATCGTCTTTGTTTTTTTGTTGGTCGTTTTTAATAGAACCTTTAGGCAATAATGAAGCCACCGCACTTCTCTGCACCTTCACGCGCACCCCATCAGCAATTTCCAAGCTAACAAAATTGTCATCTAATTTAACAACACGCCCCAGTATACCGCCGCTTGTTGTCACCTCATCATTTTTGGCTAAGGTTCCTAGCATTTGTCGATGTTCTTTAGCACGTTTCATTTGTGGACGCATCAACAACCAATAAAAAACAACAAAAATAATAATCAAAGGAATGAACCCCATTAAACCACTACCTTCGCCACCGGCCCCACCTTGCGCCATTGCATCAGATATAAAAAACTCCATAGACTCTCTCCATTAATTAATGTTTTTTATTTTTCAGCTCTGCTCTGAAAACAAAGCCATTGATTCATTTGGTAATTTGCCTCGGCCAGCAAAATAAAGCGCGTATTATGACACATTCCCGATTTAATGCGCTAAAGATCGTATATTTTCTAAATATTGACTACTCTTTTGATGCCGTAGACGAAGAAAAAGATAGAGATACGCTTTTAGTCTATCTTGGCATGCTTCAGCACAAACAATAGGGTCTATTTTTTTAAACCCTAACTTAATCCGGCTCCTGCTCACGTAAGGCATAAAATTCTTTGACAAACGCAGTAAAATTGCCTTCATCCAAAGCCTCTCGTATCCCTTTCATTAACGCCTGATAATAATAAAGATTATGAATCGTATTGAGTCTTGCCCCTAGCATTTCTTTACTGCGATCAAGGTGTTTTAAGTAAGCACGACTATAATGTTGGCAGGTATAACAACCACAAGCCTCATCAAGCGGGCGAGTATCACGCTCATAACGTGCATTGCGAATTCTAATTTCACCTTGACGAACAAAGAGATGGCCATTTCTAGCATTTCTTGTAGGCATGACACAATCAAACATATCGACACCACGACGCACGGCTTCGATAATATCAACAGGGGTACCGACCCCCATCAAATAACGCGGTTGCTGTTCTGGCATATCAGGCGTGATGTTCTCTAACACGGCCCTCATTTCATCCTTCGGCTCCCCTACGGACAGACCGCCAATGGCATAGCCATCAAAGCCTATATCAAGTAAACCCGCCAGGGATATTTTCCTCAAATCGTGATACATCCCGCCCTGAATAATGCCAAATAAAGCTGAAGTATGCTCACCATGAGCATTTTTACTGCGCTTAGCCCAACGCAAAGACAATTGCATTGACACCTCAGCCTCTTCGTAACTAGCTGGATAGGGTGTACATTCATCAAAAATCATCACGATATCCGACCCTAAAGCATGTTGCACAACCATTGATCGCTCGGGATCAAGAAACACCCGATCACCATTAATAGGCGACTTGAACATCACGCCTTCTTCTGAAATTTTACGCCTATTCCCTAAACTAAACACCTGAAAACCACCGGAATCGGTTAAAATTGGCCCCGGCCAATTCATAAAGTTATGTAGACCTCCATGCTCGCTTATCACCTCAGTTCCCGGCCTCAACATCAAATGATAAGTATTGCCAAGCACCATCTCTGCACCTGAATCACGCACCTCTTCAGGGGAAACACTTTTGACTGTTCCCGCCGTACCCACGGGCATAAAAGCAGGCGTCTGTACTGCGCCGCGTTCAAAGACAAATTCTCCGCGACGCGCTAAACCAACTTGCCCTTTTAACTTAAATTGCATCATATTTACTCAGGTGAATAAGGCCAAATTAAATTTGCATCACCATAACTAAAAAACCGATATTGTTGCGCCACGGCATGTTGATACGCAGCCATTACCCGGTCATAGCCGCCCAAAGCACAAACGAGCATTAATAATGTAGATTCAGGCAAATGAAAATTAGTAATGAGCGCATCAATCGAACGAAAACGATAACCGGGTTGAATAAAAATATCTGTATCCCCATGATAAGGCATCAATTTTCCAGATTGAGAGGCCGCCTCCAACGCTCTGACTGCGGTTGTACCCACGGCAATAATTCTTCCGCCTGCGGCCTTGGCTTTTTTAATCTGCTCACAAAGCGCCCCATCCACATTAATATACTCACTATGCATAACATGATCGCTTAAATCATCAACACGCACAGGTTGAAATGTTCCAGCACCCACATGTAGCGTAATAAACCCGGTTGTTATACCCGTAGCAGCTAGTTTTGCGATCAAGGTCTGATCGAAATGCAACCCTGCAGTCGGCGCAGCAACAGCACCGCTATGTTGCGCATAAACCGTTTGGTAACGCGCTAAATCTTCATCGATAACAGGTCTGTTTACATAGGGTGGTAACGGTATTGCACCTTCGCAGTCTAAAAATGCAAGCACATCGACTTGACTGTCTAAAAAAGCAATTTCAAAAAACTGACCTTGACGCCCCAGCACTTCTGCATTGACCGAACCTTTTTCTGAGCCTAATATCAAGCGAGTACCACTTTTAGGCGATTTGCTTGATTTCACCAGGGCTAAAAAACGATCACTGGCCAAAATTCGTTCTACCAACACTTCGATCTGACCACCTGAAGCTTTTTTACCCTGCAAGCGGGCGGGAATCACTTTAGTGTTGTTCATAATTAAAAGATCACCCGGCTTCAGCAACTCCGATAATTGTGCAAATTGTCGATCCTGAGGATGAAAAGTGTGTGGTGCTAAATGGAGTAGTCGGCTGTCACTACGCTGCGATAGTGGGTATTGCGCAATAAGCGCCTTTGGCAACTGAAAAATAAAATCACTACGTAGCATGACGCGGGATCATAACATAATTCCATAGGCTCATGATAAACTTAAGTTTTGTATTAAATATTCCCTCAACGTATGGACAAACAGTCCGATAACAAGGTGATGACAGAAAAATACTCCGGATTGCGCCAAACCTTTGTTCATAAAAAAGAGACAAAAACAGCGACATTTTTTAGCAAAAATCACTTTTTAAGTGTCCCGCCATAATTATTTCAACTCAACTTATGAAGGGTTTTTCGCGCGAATCAAGGCGCAGCGAAACGAGCATAGTGAACCATGTGACTGGAGCTGCAACGCGGAGTCACGCGAAAAAGACCCATAAATGTTAAAATAATTATGATAGCGGAGGGACTTAGGAATGGGCACGTAATAACTTCCCGTTTTGGGGTTCAGATTTAGCTTGTATTTGTTCGTTCTGATTGAGTAAAAGCGCAGGAATAGTCGCTCTTATTTCGAGGTTTTGAGATTGAAGAACGGGCAAAGACGAGCTGAAGATGAGATTCCAAAACGGGAAGTTATTACGTGCCCATTCCTTAACATCAGCCTTGAAATAATAGACGCTTAATTATGACTAAAAAACAACTTCAACTACTGGTCGTTGATGACGAACCTTTTAATTTAGAAATCATCCTCGCTCATCTCGAAGATAAAAATTTCGGATTACATACCGCTCAAAATGGCGACGCGGCATGGGAAATGCTTTCAGAAGCACCAACACGATATGATTTAGTTCTGCTCGATAGAATGATGCCTAAACTAGATGGTATTGCTGTCTTGCAACGCATGAAAAAACATAATGAGCTGAAAAATATTCCTGTCATCATCCAAACTGCTCGAGCCAGCGAAGAGGATATTGAAGAAGGTTTGGCGGCCGGTGCCCTCTTCTATTTAACCAAACCTTTTAACAAAAATCAGCTCATTTCTCTCGTTACTTCAGTCACCCAGGATCGTCAACGCTATTTAGAATTGCAAAAAAAAGTGCATCAACATTCACGCACACTCACCCTGCTCGACACGGGTCACTTCAGCTTTCAGACACTGAATGAAGCACAAAACTTGGCCTCTTTGCTGGCCGACACTTGCCCCAATCCGACAAGAATCGTCACTGGGCTTTCAGAATTGCTTATCAACGCCATCGAGCACGGTAATCTCGGCATAGGCTACGCAGAAAAATCGGTAATACAAAGAGATGGAAGCTGGTTACAGGAAATTGAAAACCGCTTACAACAACCGGAAAATAAAACTAAAAAAGTTCATGTTTCCTACACTCGTCACAACAGCTATATTGAATTTATCATTGTCGACGAAGGACAGGGCTTCAAATGGGAAAAATACCTGGATCTTGATCCCGCACGAGCGTTCGATAGCCATGGCCGAGGCATTGCTCTTGCTAAAATGGGTAGTTTTTCCAAGCTAAACTATGAAGGCTGTGGTAATAAAGTAACGGCTATAGTCGATATTTAACCTAGAAAACAGTTTTAAATTGTGCTTTTACCCAGCATTAATATTGCCATTTTTTGCGCAGCAGTGTAACCTTAGCGGCCATTTAGCTCACCCAACTTTATGCCGGGGTGGCGGAACTGGTAGACGCGCCGGATTCAAAATCCGGTTCTGGAAACAGAGTGAGAGTTCGATTCTCTCTCCCGGCACCATCTCAACATATGAATATACAAGCAAAAACCGAGAGTGTCGCTACCTCGAATAGAATTGACGGCGTGATCCAACAAATCCAGTCGGTATGAATGACGAAGCATTGGTTCATCAGGTAGGAAGGTGGTAAATACCAGCTTAGAAAAAACTGATGCTTTGACAATAAGACGCAATCGAAGGCTAAATTTATAGACTCACCAAGCCTATAACAAAATCAAAAATGAAAAGGAGTATCATTGGTGAGCAGTACCCATCCTACGCTACACAGGAGGTTACCTAACCCCCCCTGTAAGCAAGGCAAAATGACGAGGTGTAGCCCGCACACTGATGCACAAGTTGCTTAATTCTAAGCTCGATCATTCCGCTCAATACAATGACGTATATCGCCAGCCAGTTCTGCGGGCACTTGCTGCCAGGCAAAACGCCATCGCCAGTTCCCCTCCGCAACACCTGGAGTATTCATCCGTGCGTCCTCATCCAAGCCCAGTAAATCCTGCATCGGCACCATAACCAACCTAGCGACAGAACTCATGGCCAGCTCTACCAGAGACCATGGCATCGCAACCTTGTTGTCATTTGCCACAAATGACAACACCCGCTGCTGCGATTCGTCATCTAAACTGTTAAACCACCCCAGTGATGTATTGTTATCATGCGTACCAGTATAAACCACGCAATTTTCTATGTGATTCTGTGGCAAATAGGGGTTATCATCACCACTATCAAATGCAAACTGTAATATCTTCATACCAGGCAGGTGAAATTGCTTCTGCAACTCAACCACTTCCTCTGTGATCACGCCCAAATCCTCAGCAACCAGCGGCAAACGACCCAAACAATCTAACACACTTGAAAATAGCGCTTCACCGGGTGCCTTAACCCATCGACCTGCGATCGCCGTCTCACAATTTGCATCAATCTCCCAATAGGCTTCAAAACCACGAAAATGATCAATACGGACTAAATCAAAAATCTGCAACTGGAATGCAAATCGCTGCTGCCACCAAGAAAAATTCTTGGTGGCCATAGCAGGCCAATCATACAAAGGATTACCCCAACGCTGGCCTGTTTCCGAAAAATAGTCTGGAGGTACGCCCGCGACAACGGAAGGCTTGCCATTGGAGTCTAATAGAAACAGATCTTGATTCGCCCAAACATCGGCACTATCGTAAGCGACAAAAATAGGCATATCACCAAAAATCAAAACGTTTTTGCTGGACGCATAACCTGTAAGTTCTGACCATTGCGAAAAAAACAAATACTGCTCATAACGTAGATGATCTAATTGCTCAGACAATCGCTGCCGTGCCATCGCCAAGGCCTGCGGTTGTCTGCTTCTTAATTCTACTGGCCACTCATTCCAACTCAACTCATGTTGCTCTGCTCTCAGCGCAACAAAAAGCACAAAATCTTCTAACCAGTATTCGTTAAACGCGATAAAACGGCGATAATCAGCGTGTTGCTCACCTTGAAGACGATGCCAGCGCTGGTATGCTTGAATTAACAAAGACGAAGTATTTTGCTGCTCGACACTAAACTCTTCTAAACCGAGCTTGGCAAAACAAATCAAACGAGGATTACCAGCGTAAGCCGACAAACATTGATAGGGTGATAAATCGTCGTGCGTTGGACCCAGTGGTAATATTTGCCATACTTTTAAACCACTCTTCGCCAACCAATCGACAAATCGAAAGGCTTCTGTGCCCAGTGTCCCACAGGAACCCCTACCCGGCAATGAAGTAGGATGTAACACCACCCCCGCGCACCGTCGATCCAACCAAGCAAAATCAGTCACAGACAAATCCGAACTCGCTTGCATCGTCTTTATTCATAACTCAAAAACCTATTTTTGAACGTAGTGCACACCCTGACCCAGCATATCGGGCGTAACGAGCACAACACCGCCATCCGACAGGGTGAAGCCTCGTTTTTTATCCGCCTCATGGTCTTCACCAATAGAGGTACCATCCGGGATGATGCATCCTTTATCTATCACTGCTTTTTTAATAGTACAACGACTACCAATAACGACATCGGGTAAAACAACCGAATCTTCCACTACCGAGTGAACCTCAACCCTAACACTTGAAAACAATAAAGATTTACGAACCACGGCCCCAGAAATCACACACCCCCCTGAAACCATAGAGTCTACGGCCATGCCCCGCCGACCGTCATCATCAAGCACAAACTTAGCCGGAGGAAGTTGTTCCTGATAAGTCCAAATCGGCCATTCTGTATCATACAGGTTTAACTCGGGGGTAATATCAACCAACTCCATATTGGCCTCCCAGAACGCATCAACGGTCCCAACATCGCGCCAATAAGCCTGCGTATTATTTTGCACATCCCTAAACAAGTAGGTACTCACCGTATATTCTTCAATAACAGAAGGAATAATATTGTGACCAAAATCGTGCGCAGAATCCTTATTTTTAGCATCATTGATCAATTGATCAAACAAAAATTCAGTACTAAAAACATAAATGCCCATAGAGGCCAACGCAACATCACTGCGCCCTGGCACCGGCTCTGGATGATCTGGTTTTTCAGCAAAACGTAAGACTTGACCATTGCTACCCACCGCCATGACACCAAATGACTTAGCCAGATCAAGCGGAACCTCAATGCACCCAACAGTAAGATCCGCATTTGCCGCAACATGATGTGCAATCATGGGACCATAATCCATTTTGTAAATATGATCTCCCGCAAGAATAAGAACGTATTCTGGTTTATGGCTTCTAATGATATCAAGATTTTGATATACCGCATCCGCCGTCCCTGAATACCAGGATGCCTGGACTCGCTGCTGTGCTGGCAACAATTCGACAAACTCACCAAACTCACTACGTAAATAATTCCAACCCTGCTGAATATGACGAATCAAAGAGTGTGATTTATACTGAGTAAGCACACAAACCGTTCGGATTTCAGAGTTAATACAATTAGATAATGGAAAATCAATAATTCTGAATTTCCCACCGAAGGGAACCGCCGGCTTCACCCGCCAGCGCGTCAAATCCTGTAACCTTGTACCTCGCCCTCCAGCCAGCACCAGCGCCAAAGTGTTCCGGGTGAGTCGACTGATATAACGCGATTCGGTAGCATCCCCAGAAAGTGAAAAATGTTTCACAGAGCCTCTCTATCGGCACGTATTCACAAATACTTGCGTTCTCATTCAGAGTCCGTCACTTTGTAAACAAACCGTTGCTTCAGGTGATGTTTGTCACCTTTAATCCATGCTTTACAGCAGCCTTGTTGTAACGAAATTTTTGTATTTCGCACGATTATCTTACCATTAATTTAGTGCTAAAAGTGAGCTATCCATGCCTTGAAAATAAAAAACCATGACAAACCCTATTCACACAAGCTCCAAGTATTTTACTCAGGATTCCAAACCATTGAAGAATCATGGATAGCGAAATCAGTGTACACTCAAGGTAAACCTGTCAGGCTAAGGGATTCATTTAAAAAATGTTAACTATTTGTGACATTCACGCAACCAAACAACAACCGGCAACCTCTAAACTAGTCACTCCGCCATGACAACATTAAAGGTGATAAGCGATGAAACGACGACATTTCCTTATCTGCACGCTGGGGTTAATTCCAGCCTCGATTTTTGGGACACGCGCCATGAGTGACAATGCAGCCTCTACAAACCACATCGAAAAAACCATCAAATCAGATGCCGAATGGGCACAATTACTCACCCCAGAGCAATATCATATTTTACGACAAGAAGGAACCGAACCCCCCCATTCAAGCTTGTTAAATAATGAAAAACGAGAGGGAGTTTATGTCTGTGCCGCCTGTGAACTGCCCCTGTTCAATTCCGATATGAAATATGACAGCGGCACGGGATGGCCCAGCTTTTTCACGACTATTGATGCTAGCGTAGCAACGAAGCGCGACTTTAAGTTAATCTATCCACGCACAGAATATCACTGCGCTCGCTGCGAGGGACACCAAGGCCATGTTTTCAAAGATGGCCCCAAGCCCAGCGGAAAACGATGGTGCAACAATGGACTCGCATTGAAATTCATGCCAGCATAGAAAATCTGACTATGAAAAAATTTAAAGCCCTGTTTTCATTAACCCTGTTATTGCTATTTATTACAATGCCAAGCACAAGCCAACAAATGACAATACAGACCAGCGATCAAACCGCCCTTTTTGCTGGCGGTTGTTTTTGGTGCATTGAGGCCGATTTTGACAAAGTAACAGGCGTCACAGAAACAGTATCAGGTTACATCGGCGGTCATGTAAAAAACCCCAGCTACGAACAAGTCTCAGCGGGTAGCACCGGCCATACCGAAGCAGTACAAGTGCGCTTTGACCCGAACAAAGTAAGTTATGAACAACTACTTGAAATTTTTTGGCGCAACATTGACCCCACAGAGAAAAACAAACAGTTTTGTGATCATGGCAACCAATATCGTGCTGAAATTTTTTATCAAAACCCACAACAAAAACAATGGGCGGAACAATCCAAAACACGACTCAATCAGACCAAACCGTTCAGCGAACCGATTGTTACAGAAATCACCGCCGCCAGCGTGTTTTATGCCGCTGAAGACTATCATCAGGACTTCCACACCAAGAACCCGTTACGTTATAAATTTTATCGCTATAACTGCGGCAGAGATAAACGCCTTCAACAGCTATGGGGAAAGCCAAGCGAAAAGAATGAGTGAGATAAAACAAAGCTACCATAAAAAAAACTTTCTTGCTGGGGACATCATTTTTGAAGAGGGCGCACCCGCAGATTGCGCTTATATTGTGGAAACCGGACAGGTTGAAATCAGCATCTTATTAAACGGCCAAAGTATAGCTTTAGGCATGGCAGCAAGCGGAGACCTCTTTGGCGAACTTGGGCTCATTAATGATGATTTACGGTCAGCAAGCGCCCAAGCGTTAGATGACGTACAGCTCATATTGATTGACCGAGACATGTTCAAACGAAAGCTGGATGAAGCCGACCCCATCGTTACCTTTTTTCTTAGAGCACTGCTTGACCGTTTCCAAGAAGTCAGATCAAACCTGGTCACGCTAAAAAAAGAATATGAAAAACAACCTGCAGCCCAGCAACGTTTCAATCACAATGCCAACTACGAAGCGGACAAGACACGGACGATCCATGATATCAAACTTGAAGCCAACTTGTTAAAAGCGCTAAAAGAAGAGGAGTTTGTGCTTTATTACCAACCCATAACTCACCTGAAAAAACACGCTATTCAAGGTTTCGAAGCATTAATACGCTGGCAACATCCAACAAAAGGACTGATTCCACCCTCTGAATTTGTTTCATTTTCAGAAAAAACCGGATTAATCATTCCCCTCGGAAACTGGATAATAAAAGAAGCCTGTCGTGCACAAAAAATACTCCGTAATCACTTTCCCAACATTTCCCCTTTTATAAGCATCAATCTTTCAGCGTTGCAATTTGAGAAACCCGGCCTGGCCTCAACCATTGCGAAAGTCATTCACAAATACGAAAATAACCCTGAAGATATCAAGCTAGAAATCACTGAAACACTATTAATGAGCAATCCCGAACATGCAAGCACAACACTCAATAATTTAAAAAAAATTGGGGTGAAACTCGCTATTGATGATTTTGGCACGGGCTATTCCAGCTTTAATTATCTCTACCGATTCCCCTTTGACAGCTTGAAAATTGACAAATCTTTTATTGACGAGATACTTTGCAACACTAAAAGCGCTGAAATTGTGCGTACCCTTGCTCACTTAGCGCACAATTTGGGCATGACGACCATAGCTGAAGGTGTAGAATCCCCCCAACAAGCCGCCCGTTTATTAGAATATACATGCGATTTTGGTCAGGGGAACTGGATTTCCCATCCCGTTGCATTGACCGATGCAACGGCACTACTTGCAAAATTTAAATAATCTACGGAATAAGCGCAAGTCTATTTGATCATTCCCTGCTCTTACCGTGCCACCAATACCAGCTCTTGGTTTTTTATTTCCCCATCTCTGAGCCAAGCCAGGGTTATTTTATCACCGACTGTCAGCCCCCGTAGCACCTGGGCATAGGCTTCCAGATTTTTTAATTTTTTATTGTTAAGACTCTGTAAAACATCACCTTCGGTCAAACCCGCCAGGGCGGCGGGGGAATCGGGTACTACGCCGGTGATGCGTACACCTACACCACTATAGTTAAAATCAGGAATGGTACCAAGACTAACTTTGCGCCCTTCTTTCGGCACCTCTAGCCGTTTCTGGACATCGCTGTTACGATTCTTTTTAATCGCATCAGATACACTAAGCACTTCAGGTCGGTCAGCTAAATAGGCAACCGTTTCTTTGAGAACCGTTACCATTTTAATCAAACCGTCCCCATCAATTTTTTCTATTTTATCTGAGGGCCGATGAAAATCAGCGTGAACCGAACCAAAAAATTGTACTGCCGGAACACCGACTTCATGAAAACTTTTTTGATCACTGAATCCGGCATCATTCTTGACGCTTTTCACGCCATAACCGGTCACAAACCCAGCGCCTCTGAAAATATGCTTCCACTCGCTGGCGGTTCCGGTGCCAAACACAGTAATATCATTGTTGCCCAGGCGACCTACTGTATCTAAATTCAGCATTGCCATCATTTTGTCAGCAGGATAAGGATCGCTATGTTGTACATAGTAACGTGACCCCAATCGGCCAGCTTCTTCAGCAGAAAAAGCGACAAAGACGATGCTGCGCTTCGGCTTGAAACTTTTAGCCATATTTCTCGCCAACGCCAACATCACCGCAACACCACTGGCATTATCATCAGCACCAGGGTGAACCTGGCCTTCATCACCCGCATGCACATCCGGCCAGCCATGACCTAGGTGATCATAGTGCGCACCAACAACAACACTCTGACCCACCAGAGCAGGGTCACTGCCGGGTATCACGGCGATCACATTTTTCAAGCGCGTTAAACCCGGCTTGCCCGGCACTTTTTCTTGCCATTGCTGAAAAGACGTAGCCAAACCCGCCTGCTTAAAAACATCGCTAATATAATCAGCCGCTTGGTCTAACTCGACACTACCCAACCCCCGACCGGCCAACTTTTCATCAGCTAACACCGCAATATCTTGCAGCATGCTCTGCTGAGAAAATAAAGCGGGCAACAAAGTTAACGCCGACCTTGCTTTCATCTTAGCTTTGTTTGGCCGTGAAGCGGTATGTAAACCAGGAAACGATTGACTTAAAGGCGAAGTGCTCACCCGCCACTGCCCTTTCAGCATATTGCTCGGCGCCTCACCGGTAAAAGCAAGATAGCTATACTTACGATAATGAGGGAGTTTACGCCCCAAACCAGGTAATGCATCCGCTCTATTTGAGCCTAGCCATAATAAAGTTCGCTCTGGATTTTCAGGATCACGAGCGGTTAAAACAAGACTATGTTCAGATTTGTTGAACAGGGTATTGTCTATACGTACGCTCGTCGCTTTCAAATCAACCTGATCCTTTGGCAAAGCGCGTTTGAATTCTGAAAAAAATCGATTATCCCAACCCAATAACCATACGGTTTTATCTTTAGGTAAATGGGTCAGGTCGGCATCATACATCAGCTGCCAATTTCCAGGCTGTGATTGTTGCCAAGCCTTTGCCATGGCCAAATAGGCATTGGCCAATTCCATAGATGCCGCTTTGGGCAAGACCAGCAACACTTGCTCACTACCAAAGCCCTGAGACAATGCTGCCGGAATTTCCCGACTATCCAGACGCCGGAAAATATCGAATTCGGAATCAACATCAACCTGCACTGGCCTTGCCGGAACTTTAATGCTGACATCGCTGCTCGCCCCATCAAGATGAACTATAGTTTGAAATGCGGCCTCTACCCCGTCCAAAGTCACGCTAACGGGCACGTCCAATTGATAGGCAGCACCGACTTGAATTTGCTTGATGGTCAGTTGCAGCTCATAAGCATCACGCTGTTTAATGATTTGTGTTAGGGCTAGTTGGAGCTCAGGTGCCCCTGCTTGACGTACCCATTGATAAAAAAAAGGCTTTAAACTCTGGCCGTAAACCTTACTGAAAACCTCTTCCAAGTCCTCGTAACTCGCACGTTTAAAACGGTATTCTCGATAAAAACGACGCAAGGCGTGCACAAAAGAATCATCGCCCATTTTCTGCCGCAGCATATGAAACAGCATTAAGGTTTTACCATAACCCACCGCTTCCGTTGCCGAACTGTGTCGGGATCGAAAACCAGCCAGCGGGAAGTCTTCTTCCTCGCCAACATAGTCCGTATATTTTTGCAATACATTGCGCCGCTCAACGATGCCCTGTCCGCGCTGCTCTTTGACTAAATGATCGGCTAAATAGGCCGTTAAACCTTCCGCCCAATTGCCTTGCTGATAGTCAACATAAACCCCGTTCCCCCACCAGTTATGTAATATTTCGTGAGGAAAAGAACTGTGCAAAATAAATGGAAAGCGAATAATGCGGGAACCCAGCAAAGTAAAAGAGGGCATGCCATAACCAGACTCCCAGAAATTTTCTACCAACGCAAACTTCTTATATGGGTATGGCCCCAGCAATTTACTATACATACCCACATACTGACCGGTGGTCTCTAAATATTTTTGCGCCAATGCAGGGTCTGCTTTTCGCAAAAATACCATCGCCTCAACTTGACCGTGCTGTTGCGTATACTCCTGGTACTGACCTGCGATCAAAAAAATTTCATCCTGCGGCGCCTGCTCTTGCCACTTCACCAAGGTTTTTTCATCTGATTTTATATGTTTTTTACGCTCCCCTTGACTGATAGCCTCCCAATCTGCGGGTACCGTCACCTGCAAATCAAATGTAATAAGGTCATCACCGAAATAGGGATACCAAAGTGACGTCGCGGCTAAATAGGCACCACCCGGATGAATTAATCCCGGGGTTTCACTAATGCTTCTTGCGTACTCTTTTTCACCAGGAGAAACCTGATGACCAATTTGCCCCGCATAGGCAATCTGCACCGTACCGCCTTCCTGAGGGAGGGAAAACTGATAGGCTGCCCACGATACCCCACTGTCAGTGACCCCACGTTTTATTTTTTTAAAAGAAGCCGCATTGCCTGATATTTCAATTTTTTCAATTTTAAGCGCGGAATGGAGCTTAAAAACTAAGGTTTTATTATTTATCCCCGCTTTTATTTTCAGAGTATCCGTAACTTCAAGCGAACTTAATGTCGGCTTAATCTCAACCTCAAGCTGATGATGCAAAGGCTCTCCAGCATAGACAACTCCAGAGAACCATACGACGATCCATGTCATCAAGCATTTCCGCATCACAATCCTTTTCGCATAAACCTGAGCAAAATAACTCCGGGTTCTATTTATAAATCATCCATAACAACGCAATTTCATATTGAATAAGTATAGCGTACATGACAAATGCGCCATATATAATGTGCGAAACTCGGAGCACGCGCATCCAGCTAAAATGATAAAAAATTAATAATGTAAACAAAGCAGCGGCTGTCATTGCTATTTTGACAAAGAGGAACCAGCCGATATCAAAAGCAATTAATGCACCCATAAACGGATTAAGCTCTACCCCCCCTTTCTCAAGTATACGTAGTGTAAACAACGCATCAAGAACAGATAAAATCAACAAACCAATACTGAAATATCGCACCCGTGGCGAATAACGGTCGACGAAAGTGTTCAACAAATCTCCTTGTCTACGTCCTGATAACCGCTGCCCCTTAGTCCCCCAGCTCATTTTAAAGTTATATTTCCCTGCGCGGCGGTTTTTTTCGTGTCGCCGCTCCATCTCAAACTCAGTATTATCCTCTTTCATATCATATTGCTGCATCGAACATCCTTAATTTCCACCAAAATCCATCCTTTGCAGGAATTGAACCAATAAAAATTTATAGATTACTTTCAATATCTTAAGTTAAACTTAGACCTATCAGACCCACATCTATCGTAAAGAATTTCGACAAGTTTTTGCATTTTTCTTGTTCTCACGAGCCGGTTTCGCTAGAATGAACCCTACTCAAGATCCTGATGTATAAAAGGATCTTGACCCACAAACATGCAAGGATAAATAAACACTATGCAAACGGTTGAGATCATACTGGCAAGACTCATTCAATTAGTCGCATGCTTCTTCTTTACCACCATCATTATGACTTATATTGGTAGCATCGTCTTGATTCCCTTGGTAGTTCTATACGCCATCATTAGCTTTCTCGACCACGGTATTGGTTTCAACGGAATTTTTGCAACCATCGTAGCGGTACCCGCTGTTGTTTGGTTAGGCCTGACCGTCTACCGGATTCCAAATCTTGTAGATAAACTGGTTGACACGGGTCTTCAATTAATTAAATCGGCGGCACAAAATTATAGGGATCTCGATAGTATTGCCAGCAATATTAAAGGGGAATCGACGCCTGGAGCGGAACAAACTTAAACGTCAAAATAGAATCGTAATTTGTTCTAAATTAAGCCCTCCTTGGCTGTTAATCATATTTAATGGCTGAGGTGACCGCATGGTGTACTTACTTTATGAGGAACAAACTGTTCTCCAGTCACCCCATAACGAATAGCCAAGCGCGTTAATTCTACGTCACCTCTAACACCTAACTTATCATAAAGCCGGTGCCTATAAGTGCTGACTGTTTTAGGGCTGAGACTCAAGCTATGGGAAATATCTCGAGTTCGCTCCCCTTCTACAGCCAACTTCATCACTTGCAACTCACGATTGCTGAGCTCTTCAAAAGGTGATTTTTGGCTGGGAGCCAGATATTCTCGAGCTAAGGCCTGCTGCACAACATCGACACTCATATATTGCTGACCCTTTATCGTTTCCTTCAACGCCCTGTTTAATTCATCTGACGAACTTTTTTTACTCACTAAACCATTCGCACCGGCTTCAATAAGCCGACGAGGAAAGGGGTCATCTATAGCGCTACTGACAATAAGTATTTTGATACTGGGATAACTTTTACGCAGTCTCCGAATCGTCTCGATCCCACCTATTCCTGGTAGATTCCACTCCATAACAATCAGTTCTGCATAATGATTGCGCAAATAATTTAACAACTCATCGAATCGTGAAAATTGAGCGATGACAGTCATACCCTCAGCCTGTTGTATCAATTTACTCAACCCGTTTCTCACCAGTACTTGATTATCCACTACAATAGTTTTTGTTTTCATCATTGGCTTCCTCTTGTGAACTTGAAAATACATACTATATTCACAGGTTATTTTGATCTTCGACTTAAATCACTAAATTAATGTGATAAATTACCACCTTTTTTGAAAAACCTGAGGAATAAAGACAATATAGAGAAAGGGATGTCGCACCGAGTAAAAGCTACCAGTTTTCTGGTAATTTATGGTTAATAATAATGCTACTTTTTTTTACTGTAATGTATCCGCCCGTTGCGAGATCTTTCATAATACGACTGACCATTTCTCGTGAAGCCCCCACCCTGTTCGCAATTTCTTTCTGTGTGAGCTTCTGGCTAATAACAAGTTTATCGCCCTCTTCAGAAGCCATACTAAGAAGAATACGCGCGATGCGACCGTAAACATCCATCAAGGCTAAACTTTTCACATTATCAGTCAAGCTACGTAAGCGAAGAGTCAAGTCGCGTAAAAGACAAAGTGCAATAGAGGGGTTCTGACTCAGACACTCTTCAAAATCTCTTTTTGAAATCAGCATAACGCGACACGACTCAAGAGTCATTACCGATGCCGAGCGTGGAGAATCATCCAGCAAGGCAATCTCACCAAAATATTCTCCCTGACCATGAACATTGATAATAATTTCTTTTCCCTCATGATCACTAAGAAAAACTTTTACTTTCCCGGATTCAATAACAAAAAGAGAGTCGGTTTCATCGCCTTCACTCACTAAAATAGTATTTTTGGGATAGTTTTTAGTTGTCGCGCGTTGCGTCAGTGCGGCTAAATCTTTTTCTGACAGATTAGAAAACAGTGGAATATTCTGTAACATCATGGAAGAACCTTATATAAATATACCGACCATACGTAACCACTTAATATAAAAGATTATTTTGTAAAATCAATTTAGAGTAACATAGCCTTAAGAGAATTCACACAAAGAGATATTATTGATTATCATGTCCTAACTCACCACTCGGGGTGCTGTTTCAGGTCAAAGGGTATTGCAATTCATAGTTCTTCATAGGACAATGAGGGTGCGGTTTAGTTAAGAGAGAATGACAAAATGCCATTCGTTTTGAAATAGACTCTCGGTAACAGCATTTGAAAACTGGGGAAAAAAATGTTTACATCGTTAAGGACATCTATCGCAACCGCTATGCTTCTATGGCTTGCACTGGCATCAAGCTCGTCACTTGCACAAAACTTGACTAACGTTAACCCCCAAACATTAGACTTCACTTTTAATTCCGCTCCCCGAGATGACGGTCTTCGCCTAGACCGATCGACACTTTTCTGTAGCATGGCGGGACAAGCTGATTATAACTGCCAAGAACAGAATAACCCCCAATGGTATACTACCGGACAAATGGGCGATGATACGACAACTTCATTTCTCCAAGAAAAAGTAGAGATTGATGGCGTAAGCTACTACCACTTGGTCATAGGGAGCGAAGAAGAAGGTTTTGTTCAGGAGATTTATATGCAAATGGGAGGGACCAACTGGCGAGTCCTTCCTGGCGTGCAAAGACAAACCTCCTTCAGTGGGGGTCGTGCCTGTTTGGCTGGCAATAGAGCATCGTTTGATGAACGAGTCGCCTGTAATGCGGACAATAATGGCGCTGACCCATTAAACAGAAATTCTATTTTAACGGGAAATGGAACTGGAGATCCCGGGAAAATGGTCATGCGTCAGTTTATCAGCGATGACACCAGTGGCTTTACTCAAGAATTTTTAAAAGACCAATTAACAAACAAGCCCATCATTAGCCAGGATATAAACACGGGCAAAATTAATTTAAAATTTGTTATGGATATGAGCAATAGTGATTACGACACCGACAGCATAGCAGGCGTTATGACTAATCAACTTGTCCTTAATGACCCTGACATTCCTGAAAACCAAGGAAATTTTGACTTTGCCACAGACCAGGGTGAAGGGGCGAATGTAAATGCCGGGCGATACAAGTTTGTGCGCTCGTTTGTAAATGATGAGTTTATTACTGGACTAGGTGAAACAAATGGCTATGTTGATTTTCCAACCAGCACTTACACCTATTATGATGGGCAAATAGACCCCGTAATGAACATTGACTGGGAAGCCATCAAAGACCCTAACCAAAATGACTAAAAGCACCACAGCAACCTCACAGTAGAAATACTGCTTCTTAGCGTAATGCTCAGCTCACCTCTGAGAACTGCCATTTCAACGTTAAAAAATGATTATTTACACTTGTAAACTCATATTTTTCGCCTTGAACTTGATGGATTGCAGAGGCAATCTGAACAGTTACTGTTAATTTTGGGTACTCTCTGAGTAGTTACCTAGGTTTTTAGATCCTACGCCACCCCCGAAGCAACTATTTCCACCTACTGAATTTCTTTACATTGTCTTTTCTGACTCAAGGACAACACTGCTTCAGCAGCACGTTGGCTGGCATTTTGACGCAAATCTCTATGAATTTCTGAAAAAACATGCTTCATTTCTTTCACCGATGCCCCTTCAGAATCTAAACTTAATAACAACGCGACAGAAAGCTTCTGAGCGGTAACCGCTTCCTGTAAAAACTCTTTCACCAAGGGTTTGTCAGCCAATAAATTAGGCAAAGAAAAATAGGGGATTTTAACTAGACAACGTACGATCCAATACGTAACAGTCGCTACTCGATAAGCAACGACCATCGGCTTTTTAAGCAACATCGCCTCTAGCGTCGCCGTACCTGATGCCAACAAAATCGCATCGGCAGCCAACATGACTTGCCTGGCATTACCTTCATACAAAGTGAGAGGTAGATGGCTATACCCACCTTCTTTAACAATGCGCTCAAAAATAATTTTTGTTTTAGCCGAAACTAAAGGTACAACAAAATGCAGATCGGGCTGTTGTTGCAAACAAAGCTGGGCCGCCTCTAAAAATGGTTTAGCCAAACGACTGATTTCCCCTCTTCGACTACCCGGCAGTAAAGCGATTATTCGCCCCTCTTGTGGTAAAAAAAGGGCTTCTCGCGCAGTAAGCTGATCCGGGATCTGCGCAATTTGATCGGCTAACGGATGCCCAACGAAAACAACGGGAACACCACTTTTTTTATAGAATTGTGCCTCGAAGGGAAACAGCGTCAGCATTAAATCTACCGAGCGAGCGATTTTATGCAATCGATAACGTCGCCAAGCCCAAACAGAAGGGCTAACATAATGGATCGTCGGGATACCCAATTGCTTGAGTTTATACTCCAAGCCGATATTAAAATCCGGCGCATCGATGCCGATGAAAAAATCTGGCGGATTCCGAGTAAAACTGTCAACTAAGGAAGCGCGAATGGCAAACAACTCACGTAACCGGCCTAAGACTTCAACCAACCCCATCACCGACAAACGCTCCATAGGAAAGAGCGACTGGCAGCCGGCCTGCTCCATTAAGGGCCCGCCAATGCCTTCAAAAATAACATCTGAGTGCTGTTTTTTTATTGCATCAATTAGACCTCGACCCAACAAATCGCCTGAATCTTCTCCTACAACGATGCCGATACGCACTTTAATTATCGCTCAACGAATAATGCCTCTTTGGCTTTCTTGCAGAAAATCGCGTATCCGTTGCACCTCACTATACTCTTCGGACAAGGGTGCCAAAGCTTCAATGGCGTTCGCTCGAGTTAAATTAGAACGATAGATCAGCTTATAGGCTTTTTTCAAATTTTGTATTATTTCAGGCGCGATGCCTCTTCGTTTCAAACCTTCAACATTTAAACCATGCGGTTTTGCTGAATGACCCGCGACCATAACATAGGGAGGAATATCTTTTGCAACACCACTACTAAATGCAGTAAAACAGTGCACACCTAACCGACAAAATTGGTGAACCAGCGTAAACCCACCTAAAATCACATGGTCTTCAATAACACAATGCCCAGCCAACGATGCATTATTAGCAAACACAGTATGATTACCGATTTGGCAATCGTGCGCAATATGCACATAGGCCATAATCCAATTGTCATCACCAATGCGAGTCACCCCCACATCTTGGACTGTACCTCGGTTAAAGGTACAGTATTCCCGAATGACATTGCGCTCACCAATTTCAAGCCAGGTGGGTTCGCCTGCATATTTTTTATCTTGTGGTGCCTCTCCCAGAGATACAAACTGGTATATTTTATTATCTCGCCCAATACGGGTTGGGCCATTTATCACCGCATGAGAACCCACCCATGTTCCAGCGGCAATTTCAACATCCGGCCCAATGACCGTATAGGGACCAATCGTAACACCAGCGTCAATTTGCGCTGACGGATCAATAACGGCACGTTCGTCGATCAATGCTAAGCTTCCCCTTCAGCACAGATAATTTGGCCACCAGCAACAAATTGTCCATCAACCGAGGCTTCCCCAGCAAATTTCCAAAAGCCACGAGATTTACGCAACACCTTAACCTCCAGCATAAGTTGATCACCGGGCACAACAGGGCGTTTAAAACGCACACCATCAACACCCGCCAAGTAAAATAATGAAGTATCAGTAGGCTGACGACCTACTGTTTTAAATGCAAGGACACCCGCAGCTTGTGCCAAGGCTTCGAGAATCAGTACCCCCGGCATCACCGGCTGTGCTGGAAAATGACCCGGGAAAAAAGGCTCATTGATGGATACATTTTTGTACCCACGTAATAACTGACCAGGAACCACTTCAATCACCCTGTCAATTAACAAAAAGGGATAACGATGAGGAAGGTGATCAAGCACTTCTTGGATATCCATAGAAATCAAATTATGTTCCTTTAGCCTGCTTTTCTAGCTGTTTTATCCGCTTTTGCATGTGGTTGAGCTGTTTAAGTAGTACCGCTGTTTTTCGCCACTCAAGGTTACCCTGTAAGGGTATGCCGGAAGAATAGACTCCCGCTTTAACAATGGATTTAGTCACCATTGACATCCCCGTAACTTGCACGTTGTCCACAATTTCAATATGTCCTGAAATGCCGACCATGCCACCAAAAGCACAATGACGTCCTATTTTAGTGCTACCGGCAATACCAACACAGGCAGCAACAACAGTGTGTGCGCCTATTTCCACATTGTGAGCAATCTGGATGAGATTATCCAGCTTGACCCCCTCCTCTATAATTGTATCGTTAAGCGCACCACGATCTATCGTTGTATTTGCACCAATTTCTACATCATCACCAATACGCACACTGCCCAACTGAGGAATTTTTATCCAGGTACCCTTGTCGTTAGCGATTCCAAAACCATCGGCACCGATCACCGCACCAGGATGAACAAGTACTCGCTCGCCCACCGTTACCCCGGTACACAGCGTAACATTAGCAAGCAGAGATGTATTTTTTCCGATATTACAATGGTCAGAAATAACACTTCCCGACCCAATAACCACCCCTGCAGCAACCTCAACCTGCTCACCTATCACTACATTTTGAGCAATAAATGCACTATCAGAGATGTTAGCCGAGGCGGCAACAACAGCCGTAGGATGAATAAAACCACCAGGATGAATACAAGGATAAAGCAAGCTTGCAATTTTTGCATAGGCTAAATAGGGGTTATCTACAACAATCGCACTGACGGGACATAGCGCAACATCGGCCTCTCCCAGGATCACGGCACTCGCTCGTGTCTTGGGCAAAGACCGACAGTACCGTGAGCTTGCAACAAAAGTGATGGCTCCTTCCCGGGCGTCTTCCAATGTTGCCACTGAAGAAATACGTAATTCCGCATTTCCTTCAACTCTCCCGTCTACATGCTGGGCCAGCTCAGCTAAAGTCTTCACGTCATATACGTATGATCAACCGAAAAATTGAACAAACATCAACCATCCTTCATTTCAGCTTGTAAACGCTCTAAAATTTTATCAGTCAGATCGATCCGCTGATTAGC
The DNA here is from genome assembly GCA_964421045.1 of uncultured Chromatiaceae bacterium. Classification (GTDB taxonomy): domain Bacteria; phylum Pseudomonadota; class Gammaproteobacteria; order JAADHS01; family JAADHS01; genus JAADHS01. Next base: position 10,054 of record CAYQVF010000020.1, on the reverse strand, counting down.
AAAGGCAATCCCCTCAAACAGGATTAAATCATACCCTTCATCTTTACCCACAGCTTCAATTATTTCTTTTACCAATTGTTGCAATTTAGCAATTTCTTCATTGCGGCGAAAATTAAGATCTTCACGAAATTCATCTTGAATTCGCCGTAAATCGCGTTTGTTTGCTACGATTTCTCTCTCTAACTTGCGGTGCCTCGATTCCGTCATCACATCCGCATTACGCCGCATTTCCTTTTCAAGGTCTTCCACTTCAGTCTGTAATGCGATAATCGACTCTTCTCTAGGTGCGAATTCTTTTTTTAGCTGTTGTGTTGCCGTTCCAGCTTGAGGTGCCTGCTCCAATAACCTTGCAGCATTGACATAACCCAATTTGAGATCGGCACCCACTGCAAAACTTGCCCACAACAACAGTAAGCTTCCTGATACAACAAGCCATTTTTTTAGCTTCAAAATTGTTTTCTCCACAATCACATCGACAACTACAATTTAAACCATCACCATACGTTAACACTATATTAGGTGATTTCTGTCAAAGAATATACCATTTTGCTTGCCTTTTTGTCCTTATGCTGCGTTACAAAAACAGGGATATAGCGCACAATAAACCTGTTTTTATACCGCCCTGCGAATAAAAATCCAGCGTGATTTAGTCTGTTTTTCTCCGCCCTCCCCTTGAAAAAGCCAGAGGTGGCTTACCTTTCTTACATTATAAGGGCGCACCCAGAGAAAACTGGAACGACTCAGTATCATCACCCTCTTGCTTTCTGAGTGGTTTAGCCACGCTAAAAACCATAGGCCCTATAGGAGATAACCACGTCATAGAAAGTCCTGTTGATGCTCGAAAATCGGATAACTCAAAGCTGGCTTCATTTTCATAGACATTCCCCGAGTCAACAAACAAACCCATTCTTACAGTCTTACTATCCTCAGCAAAAGGCATCGGAAATAACATTTCCAGATTGACCACACCTTTTAACGCACCGCCAATAGAAAAGTCCCCCTCTTGAGGCCCCAAGGTGTTCGCTCTGAATCCACGAACACTCCGTACACCACCCGCAAAGTAACTTTTGAAAAAGGGTAACCCTGATGTCCCTCCATAGCCGTCACCCCAGCCAATCTGACCTCGAGCCAAAAAAGTAAACGGCCCAAAAACAGGCTGATAACGCCGCGCTCTTACCGTAGCTTTATAGAATTCCAAACCGCTTCCCGGCACGGCTATTTCCCCGCTCACACCATAGACGACACCTCTGGTTGGAAAGATCGCACGATCACGAGAATCATATGACCAGCCCATCTCCAGTTGATAGATATTAAATTCATCCGAGTTTTCCTCTAGAAAGTCGGTGTAAGACGTCGGCGTTACATTTTGTATTGTATTAATTTTAGTTCTCTCTACACCTATACCAAAAGTCAAACGATTAAACTCTCCAAGGGGAATACCATAATCAACGCCAACGCCATAGGTATCCGCAGTATAACTCGCCGTATTGCGTGCACCTCGATCCGTTTTTCTATAAAAACCTCGAAAACCTCGACTCACGCCATCCAGAGTATAGTAGGGGTTATTATAGGAAAAGCTATATACCGTATTAATCTGACTGGTATTCACCTCAGCACTGACTCGTTTGCCCGTACCAAAAAAGTTTTGATGGCTGATATTTGCAGTAAAAAGCACACCTTGAGACTCAGAATACCCCATACCGGCTTGTACTGTTCCCGTTGAGCGTTCTGTGACACTCACATTAACATCAATTTGATCTTCTACACCCGGCACGGATGGCGTTTCGACATTCACATCTTCAAAAAAACCCAGCCTCTGTAACCGCTCCCGTGTTCGGTTAATTTTATCGGTCCCTATCCACCCCCCTTCCATTTGCCTGAATTCTCGACGCAGTACTATATCTTTGGTGCGAGTATTGCCCGCAATGTTAATGCGTCGTACGTAAATACGCTTTCCAGGATCAATAAAAAAAGTTAATGCCACTTCCTGGTTTTTAGAATCCACATCAGGAACGGGGTTGATGTTGGCGAACGCATAGCCATCTTGCCCTAAACGGCCACTCAATCGGCTGCTACTTTCGGTTATTTTACGTCGTGAAAACACCTCACCCGGCAAAACAGAAATCAAGCTTTTTAATTCTTCTTTGCCAATAGCCAAATCACCGGCAATCTTGACGTCTTTAACCGTATATTTTTCACCTTCTTTAATATTAATCGTAATATAGACACTCCGTTTATCTGGGGTAATCGACACCTGAGTAGAAATTACTGAAAAATTGATATAACCACGATCAAGATAAAATGATTTTAATGCTTCCAGATCACCCGATAATTTTTGTTTGGAATATTGATCGCTACCACCAAAAAATGAAAAGTCATTACGTGTCTCTAGCTGAAATTGCTTAAGTAAGGTTTTTTTACTAAACGCCTCATTACCAATAAGAGTGATTTGAGAAATTTCTGCGATATCGCCCTCAAAAATCTCAATATTGATGGCGACTCGGTTTCTCGGCAAATTTTCAACAGAAGAGTCTATATTCACGCCATACTTCCCTCTACTGAAATACTGCCGTTGCAATTCTTGCTCCACTTGGTCTAACAAAGAAGGGTTAAAAGTTCGCCCTTTTGCCAGCCCTATTTCCTCTAGACCTTCCGTAAGTTGTTCAGAGTCGATATCTTCATTGCCGGAAATATTAATTTCAGCTATCGCAGAACGCTCAACAACGTGAACAATAAGCAGCCCTTCGTCACGGGATAAAATAATATCCTCGAAAAAACCGGTATCATAGAGTGCGCCAATAGCATCAACCGAACGCTCTTCATCCATAACTTCTCCGACTTGTAACGGTAAATAGTTTAATACCGTACCAATGGATATACGCTGTAATCCTTCAAGTCTGATATCTTCGACTTTAAACGGAACAAAGGCCCACGCATGACTGCTGGCTACAAACACAATGAATAGAGCAAGAAGTATTTTTTGAAAACTTTTTATCATATTGTGTTACATAATTATTTCGCTAACGAGCCATTAACCAAGAAAAAATGACGTAACAACTCGCTGAGTCGTTACACTATTACAGCCCTAACCAAACACTCGTGACAAGTCGTTATAGAACGCAAACACCATAAGCACCACGAGCAACATTATACCAATGCGCTGCCCCACAATTTCGGTTTGTTCAGAGACCGGACTCCCTTTAACAAACTCGACAAAATAATACATTAAATGGCCACCATCAAGCATTGGCACAGGTAATAAGTTTAATACTCCGAGGCTAATGCTCACCACCGCCAAAAACATTAAAAAGGGAATCAGCCCAATGCTCGCAGACCCACCGGCATATTGAGCGATACTAATCGGGCCACTGAGGTTTTTGACGGAAATATCACCAAACACCATATTATAAAGCATACGTAACGTTAATACGCTCACATCCCATGTTTTACCTAAAGCCTGTTGCATAGCATCAATCGGACCATATTGTTGGTTTATTACATACGCATTGCCCTCTTCTTTTGGCGGCAGTGTCACACCCGCACCAATCCGACCATACTCCCCTTCTTTCCCTGAAAACAATTCTGGCGTTAAGTTAAGCGTCAGCACAACCCCATCTCTGTCAACGTCAACAACGATAGCTTCACCCGGTTTTGCCCTAACATAGTCAACCCAGGCTCCCCAATCAGAAATAGCCTCACCATCCGCACTCAGCACAAGATCACCCCTTTCCATCCCTGCTTTATACGCTGGGGCTCCGGTTTCAATCTGTCCAATTTCTGGAGGAATTTTGGGTCGATACACGCTCAACCCCGTGAAACTGAGTACATCCGCTTGCTCCAATTGTGCTGTCAACCCCGTCAACTCAAGCTTACGATCAACAATCGCACCCTCTAGAGTTTTAACTTGAATATTCGTAAACTGTTTATTTAAAGCCTCATTCAATATAGCTAAAACAGCGTCTCCCCACGCCTCAACATCACTACCACCCACTTTTAATATTTCGTCTTCTTTTTGAAAGCCCCCACGCTCTGCAATAGAGTCGACAGCCACTTCCCCTACAATGGGTTTTAAACCACTCACTCCAAGCATAAATACAAACCAATAAACAACAATAGCTAGAAGAAAATTAAAAATAGGACCCGCAGCGACTATGGCTGTTCTTGCAGCTAAGGATTGCCGATTAAACGATCGGTGTAAATCCTCTTGAGGCACTTCAGCTTCCCGTTCATCCAGCATTTTTACATAACCACCCAATGGAATCGCGGCAATCACATATTCAACCTGGTCCGTATCCTTGCCTATTTTTTTCCATATGGGCGAACCAAATCCAACGGAAAAACGCAGCACTTTGACCCCAAGCTTACGAGCCACCCAATAGTGCCCAAATTCATGAAAAGTGATTAATATGCCTAAGGTAAGGATAAAAAAGAAGATCGATGACAAAACAGAACTCATAATATTTCCTTAAAGGATGAGGCAATTGTAAAATACCAAGATGTGTAAAATTGTTGCTTGTCGTTTTCATCACGATACTGAGCGTATAGCGAGCCAGGTAACTCAAATTGCCTGCCTGGATGGAGATCAGAGCATGAGTCCTGGATGGCGACCATTCGTAAAGAAAAATACGAACAACAAGGCCAGCAAGCTTGATATTTTAGTAAATGCCCCATCCCTTAATCTACAGTGGTTATATAGCGGGTTGCCGCTTGTCGAGCAAGTTCATCAGCAGACAGAATTTCAGCTAAAGTCTGTGCCGCAGTACTTGAAACAGCCTCTAGTGTTTGTTCTATGATTTTGGGAAGGTGAGTAAACCTTATCGTTCCTTCCAAAAATGCGGCTACCGCCACTTCATTTGCCGCATTGAGAATGGTGGTTGCGGTTCCCCCTTGTTTTGCCACTTCGCAGGCCAAACGCAAACATGGAAATCGACCCAAATCAGGCGGCTCAAAATCCAGTCGCGCCACATCAAAAAGGTCCAATGGCCTTACACCCGCTGCAATGCGCTCCGGCCAAGCCAGTGCGTGCGCGATAGGAGTACGCATATCAGGGCTGCCAAGCTGAGCTAAAATGGATCCATCTACATACTCAACCATCGAATGAATCACACTTTGCGGGTGAATAACCACTTTGATCGTGTCTACACTGGTATTGAATAACCAGCATGCTTCAATCACTTCCAGCCCCTTATTCATCATACTGGCTGAGTCCACCGAGATTTTACGACCCATAACCCAATTAGGATGCGCGCAAGCTTGGTCAGGCGTCACCTCATGCAATTCACTTGCAGATAGATTTCGCAACGGGCCACCGGAAGCGGTTAACAAAAGACGCTTAACACCAACATGCGCTAAACCATCAGCATAATGTTCGGGCAAACACTGAAAAATAGCATTATGCTCACTATCAACGGGCAACAACACCGCACCACTTTCTTGCGCAGCATTCATCAACACAGAACCCGACATCACCAATGCTTCTTTGTTAGCCAGCAAAACTCGTTTCCCTGCTTTTACCGCAGCTAGCGTCGGTAACAAACCGGCCCCCCCTACGATAGCCGCCATAACGACCGTCACCTCATCCAGTACAGAGACCTGTTCTAAACCAGCAACACCCGATAAAACAACCACTGACATGGCGGCACTACGCAAGCTCAATTCAAGTTTTTCTGCTGCATCAGGATCAGTCATAACGACATATTTAGGTTGATGCTGATGTACTAACGCCAACATTTTATCTACTTGAGTATTCGCCGTTAAGGCGAGCACCTGATATCGATCCTGATGTTGTGACAAAACATCAAGTGTACTGATACCTATCGATCCGGTCGCGCCTAATACAGTAATGCCAATCATGTTACACCATCATATTCAGACCCAACACAAAAACCGGAGCACCTGCTGTAATACTATCAATACGATCTAATACTCCCCCATGACCAGGCAAAATCTGGCCGGAGTCTTTCACCTTGGCCAACCGTTTAAATAGACTTTCAAATAAGTCGCCAACCACTGAAAAACCAGCGGTAACAACACAGATTATTACAAAATATCCAAATTGATTTTCATCCAAACCCAACATATAGGCACCTAATACAGCCCATATTGAGGTCAGCACCAATGCACCGACAACCCCTTCCCAAGTTTTGCCCGGACTCACCCTAGGTGCTAACTTCGTTTTGCCCCAACGCTTCCCGGAAAAATAGGCCCCTATATCAGCCACCCACATCACAGTCAGACAAAAGAGCAAAAAACCAGGACCATAGCGATCATTGCCATGTAAATAAAGTAACGCAATAAAACAGGGAATAAGAATGCCTCCCCCCAACACAGCAGCAACATTTTTTGTAATAGGGAATGCTGCAACCTCATTGACAGTATCAACACCGCCATCAACAGGAAAACGGATCTTGAGTATCCAGAAAAAAGCACCGACCCAGGCAATGGCAACCACCCACAGCAAAGCATTGACCACGATGCTCATAAAACTTAGAGCGTAACCAACAACAAGCAAGCCTGCCACTGCCAGAATAAATATTTTAGAAAAATCGTCAGGCCATTGGAAAAAACGTGCCCATTCTCTTGCACCCAAGACAATAACCATTCCAAGCAAAACGGCAAGCAAAACGGTAGGCAACAAAAAGATAAACCCGACGACAATAGGGGCAAGAATAACAGCCGTAATAACGCGCTCTTTAAGCACTTTGCACTTGCTCGCTGGTCTGGCCAAAACGACGTTCACGATTTTGAAAAGAGTTTATCGCATTGGCAAAAGCAACATCATCGAAATCAGGCCAGTTCAATTCAGTAAAATAAAACTCTGAATACGCAAGCTGCCATAACATAAAGTTACTAATACGTTGCTCTCCCCCTGTTCGAATAAAGAGATCGGGGTCGGGTATGCCATGAAAAGCCAGATGTTGCTCAATCGCCTTTTCACATACCTTTTCAACAGTATAAACACCGCGATTAATTTCTTGCGCTACTTTGCGTACGGCTTGAGTAATATCCCATCGTCCTCCGTAATTTGCTGCGATATTAAGCATCAGCCCGGTATTTTTACTGGTTAAACCTTCAGCTTCTGCAATTTTTTTTTGTAATTTATCTGAAAAAGCACTGAGATCCCCAATGACATGAAGTTTTACATTATTTTTATGTAAAACCCGTGTCTCTTTTTCTAAAGCCGAGATAAACAAATCCATCAGCAAACCTACTTCTGTTTTGGGTCTGCGCCAGTTTTCACTACTAAATGCAAATAAAGTTAACACTGAAATGTTACGTGTAGCACAAGCTTCAACCACTTTTCGAACGGCACCCACACCTGCTCGGTGTCCAGCAATACGAGGTAAAAATCTTTTTTTTGCCCAGCGACCATTGCCATCCATAATAATAGCAACATGTTGTGGCACAGCAAGCATTGAAGCATTTTTTTTAGATTTGAGAGGCATTTTGTAAACTATTCCTGTAGTCCAACTGTGCGGAATGAATGCTTGGATAATTTTTGTTAAAGATTATATACCCAGAATCTGAATCCGATAAATCACTTTATACTTCCATTAAATCCGCTTCTTTAGCAGCCAACACTTTATCAACTTCAGCAACATACTGATCCGTCAGTTTCTGAATAGCATCCTCAGCTTTACGTTCATCATCCTCAGAAATGTCTTTGTCTTTCAGTAAAGTCTTGAAGTCATTGTTCGCATCTCTGCGAATATTGCGAATGGCAATACGACCAGATTCGGCTTCCTGGCGCACGATTTTAACCATGTCACGGCGGCGCTCTTCAGTCAGAGGTGGAAGAGGAACTCGGATCACCGTACCTGACGTGACCGGATTCAAACCCAGGTTTGAGGTCATAATCGCTTTTTCTATTGCCGCTATTAACGGCTTTTCCCAAGGTGTCACCGTTAACATACGGGAGTCAGCAACGGCGACATTAGCAACCTGACTCAAAGGGACATCGGATCCATAGTAGCTAACGGTAATATGATCAAGTAAACTAGTGTGTGCCCGACCTGTTCGTATTCGAATTAACTCAGATCGCAGTGCTTCCACACTTTTTTGCATCCTTGTCGCAGCATCTTTTTTTATATCTTCGACCATCGTTCCTTCCTCTTACCGAGTTTTTACTGATTTTTTATCGAACAAGGGTACCTTCATCCTGGCCTTCGACGGCACGCATTAACGAACCTGGAGTATTGACGTTCAGAATTCTTAAAGGCATATTGTAATCACGGCATAGCACAATGGCAGTGGCATCCATAACGTCCAGTTTTCGATGTAACACCTCATCATAATCTAAAGTGGCATAACGTTCTGCATTTGGATGTTTCATGGGGTCTGCGGAATAAACACCATCAACTTTAGTGGCTTTAATTAATAAATCAGCACCAATTTCTATCGCTCTCAAACTCGCTGCAGAATCAGTGGTAAAAAAAGGATTCCCTGTCCCTGCGGCAAAAACAACCACCCGCCCTTTCTCCAAATGACGTACGGCACGTCTTCGTGCATAATCTTCGCATATTTGGTTAATTTTAATAGCCGACATCACACGCGCTAACAAGCCATGCTTTTCCAACGCATCCTGCATTGCTAAAGCATTGATAACGGTCGCCAGCATCCCCATTTGATCCCCGGTAACGCGATCTAAGCCCTCTGCCGCGAGTCCCGCGCCACGAAAGATATTACCACCGCCAATAACCAGTCCTACTTCGACACCGTGAGACACCATCTCTTTTATTTCCAGAGCGATACGCTGCATGATCTCGGGGCTGATGCCATACTGTCCTGTTCCCATCAGCGCTTCGCCACTGAGTTTCAGCATAATCCGTTTGTATTTTAATTTATGCGTTGTACAGTCTGTCACCCATTAACCTCCACGAACTTGAGACATGACTTCTTCGGCAAAATTTTCTTCTTTTTTCTCAATCCCCTCACCCACTTCAAAACGGATAAAACGAACTGCTGTCGCGTTATTGTCTTTCAATAATTGCGCCACAGTAACATCTGGGTTTTTAACAAAAGACTGGTCAAGTAAGGTAATTTCCTTTAAATATTTTTTTATTCTGCCCGCAACCATTTTTTCAACAATCTCTGCAGGCTTACCACTCTCTGCTGCTTGTGCGGAAAATATCTCTTTTTCTTTTTTAATAAGCTTTTCGGGGACTTCATCCGCAGCAATACAGACAGGCTGAGAAGCCGCCACATGCATAGCAATATCCTTAGCCAGATCTGCTGTTCCACCTTTAAGTTCAACCAACACGGCAATACGTGAACCGTGCAAATAACCTCCGACGACCCCCTCAGTTGCGCTAAAGTCTGCAAAGCGCCGTACGGAAATTTTTTCACCTATTTTCGCAACCAAGCGCTGCCGCGCTTCATTCAAAGTCTCATTGCCTCCGTCTTCATAAGACATAGCGAGCAAAGCTTCCAGGTTTTCGGGACGACACTCGATTATGCGTTGAGTTACGGCGGCAGTGAATTGTTTAAAATCATCACCTTTTGCAACAAAATCAGTCTCACTATTAATTTCAACCATCACACCGCGTACATTATCGCTGGTAAATTGCAAAGCAATCACACCATCAGCTGCAATGCGACCCGCCTTTTTGTCCGCCTTAGCTAAACCTGATTTACGCATCGCTTCAATTGCAGCTTCTATATTTCCCTCAGTTTCAACCAGTGCTTTTTTGCACTCCATCATTCCTGAGCCGGTTCGTTCACGCAACTCTTTAACTTGCGCCGCCGTTATTGTCATTTTTTCACCTCAAGCTAAGTCAGTTCTATACAGCTTAGAGCACGACAGTGCTCTAAATTCCCAATGAAAGAGCACCACGTTCTCTTTAGGGATTTGCTGCATTATTTCAGATTTCGAAGATAAACAAAGCAGCTTTAGATTTAGCGCGAATCAAGCCCATTTAAAAACTACTTTGTCCACTGTAATTATGAATTGAGGTTAAGTGCCCTCGGTAACGGTAGTATCACCTGTATCTTTTGGGTCCGCTTTTTCTACTTTTTCTACTTTTTCTACTTTTTCTACTTTTTCTACTTTTTCTAC
>CAYQVF010000019.1:0-46185 GCA_964421045.1 uncultured Chromatiaceae bacterium | reverse complement strand
CGGAATACACGGAAATAAATAAAGTACACGTTATTCGTTTCGCGATGCAATTTGTTATTCGTGTAAACTTTTGATTTGGGAACGCTACCGCTCTGCTGGTGCAATATATTGCACGGCATAATCTATATTTATTAGCGGTTTTTAAAAACCCCCTTGCTACACGAGCCGGGGAACATTGGAGATGTAGAGCTTGTTTATTATAGAAAATTATTTAACTACTCAGCCAGCAAAAGGTGATGGGGGGAAATAATAAAATCAAAATACATATAGCCACGGGCGGTGTTTCAAACAGATGACTGTTAGTCTCAATTTTTGGCCATACGAATATTGTACTTCTCATAGTCGCAACCCTCTATCTTTTTTAAGATATTTTCATAACCTGATTTATTTATAGTCTCTTAGCAGCTTGTCGTTTTAAGCCGCTGCTTTCTAACCAGCGTCTTGCTAACAGTATTTTAGGGCCTCCTTTTTTCTCTTCACATCTTGGGCAGGTTACATAGCAGAGGTAGAGTTCTTTGGGATGCAAGCCATCGCTTACCATTTTCATTTGCATCTCGCCCAGTGATGTTTTAACGGTGCCGACATCACCTGGGTGGAGTTTGCCGCGGATCATAAAGGGGCAAGGCAGGTATTCAACATGTCTTCCGGGTGATTGCGAATCTTCAAGGGGGCGCATCATTCGGCCGCGTAACATACCCATTTTGGTCATAATAAAACCGGGCCATTTTTCGGTTAATTCTAGGTTATCTATTTCTACGGCTTGCTTTTTTTGATACGTATTATAAGAAAGAGGCATGTGGAAAAAGGTCGGAATGCTTTGACTCAACACGCAATGGTTACCGAGATCGATGTCTTTGTCATCCCAGTCTGGAAATGTTTCTGGGCAACCACAAATTTGTTCCGTGCCTGCCGTGTCTTGATAAGCTCTTTCGTTGGGGTTGTTTTCAGTTGTTGCCATCATTATGGTATTTATTATTTTAGAAAGTATTAGTCAATAGTGACATAGTCATTGAGAGCAAATTCGAGCAGTCCGACTTTTTTGTCTCTTTTGATGCGAACCTGGAGTACGTTGGTTTCTGGATTTTGTATCAAGATAGCACGTCGGTATACACCAACATGACCATCCTGAATGGCCTGGTGCCATTTTTTAGAGCCGCGTTCTTTTATGGACACGATTAAATCACTGCCGGGCTGTCGAGCATTTATCGTGGCGTAAACCAGAAATTCGTTGGTGCCTTTTATGAGAGGGGCGGGGCGGGTTTCTACATGGATGGTCAAATCTTCCCAGGTTTGTTGCGGATACATACCGGTGCCTGATAAGCTGCAGCTTGTGAATATTAACAACATGAAAACTGAATAAAACATGCGCTTCATGTTACTTCTCCTTGATCTCATCACTCAGCCCGTTTTCTTTAGCAGCGGCCGCTTCGGCTTTTTTTTCGGCGCGAATATGACGATAGTCAACCATATAGTAGATGGCCACACTCGAAACGACCACCCATGCGACACCGGCCGGAATACCCCAATCGAACCAGGCTCGTTCATACCCTGGACGGTTGCCCCAGAATGGAAAGGTCAAACCAATAGCAACCAGTAGTAGCACACCAAAAATTGCAAAAAACCAGTACGGAATGGGGTTGTCTGATTGCTCCATCGCCGCGACCATTTCCCAATCCTCCAGCCCTCGTTTATCCATCCGTTCTTGTTTGGATTTATAACCTAAGTGTGATTCGGGTGTTTCACCCCATTTGGGTTTATCCACGGAGCTGGGTATTTCATTTTTTGTATTTGTCATAAGAGGGTTCTCACTTTGCTAGATGGAGTTGTTGGTAACTTGATTCCCAGCCATTACGGGCTGTGAGGCGGACAGTGAATGGGTGAAGGCCCGGGCTGAGATATTCATCGAGGATATGGAGCTTAATATCTTGGCGTGTTGCCGTCTCAAAAAACACATTTTCAGTAGATAGAGTGTAACTATTTGAGGGTAGATTTTCAACGCTGAGTTTCATCTCGACGGGTTTGTAGAGCTTGTTGGCGATATGAATTTTATAATCTTGAATGGGTTCTCCTCGGGGGACTTCGCCTCGATACACAGCGAGATGGTAGGGGTTATAATTGAAGAGTCCCCATGTGGTTAGCCCTACCCCAATAAGAAATGCCGGAGTGACCCAAGTGAGTCGTGTCTTTGCAGAGACCAGGTTGCTGGATTTTTTTGTACCATCTTGATGTCTGCGGGAGCCGATTTTAAAGCTGAGCAAACCCGGTTTTTTGTCTTTATCGTGAAGGGCGTTGCAAGCGGTAATGCATTCCCCACAATTGATACAACTGTCGTAGACATTCGTGTTACGGGGATTGATGTCCAATGTACACGTTGTTTCGCAAAAATTGCATTTTTCGCATTCACTTTCGCGGTTTTTATCATACACGACATGTAAGGTATCACTGGTTTGAAAAAGAAATTGCCACATCCTGTAAATACACATGTAACGGCAAACAAAATGGCGTACGACGGCAATATTGACCAAAGCGATGAACGTAAACACGGTGTAAATCCAGTGTAATGATCCGGCGAGTTCTTCGTTTTCCTGAAAGGTGATGAAAGACCAGACCGCGCTGGGAGATTGAAAATAAAGTAACGGGATCAGCGCAATCAGCATCGAAGCTATTATCATTTTAAGACTCAGCCAGACCCAGTTACTCCAATGGTTTTTACCTGAGGCGACTTTGGCCTCTTTTTCTTTATCCCAATCAATGACTGCTTTTTTACCCAGATGTTTTCGAGTCGTGGTGTTCGCCCAGGAAGAAAACGTATTTTGTGGGCAGGCCCAGCCACAAAATACGGTTCCTAGTGTAGAGTAGAGCATGATCATACTGCTGGCAAATGCGAGCCAAAAGCCAAAAACAATATGAAAATCAGAAAACCAGATTTGTCTATCTAGAATAATGAATCCAGAGGAAACATCAATTCTAAAAATACCCAGCAAGGGGATTAATATAATCGCCAGAAGTACCCCATAGCGGCTTCCGGCTAACTTCCAGTCAACGCCACGTGCTCGCGCTTGCTTGATGAAAGAGTGCAAAGGGATTTTTGTAACAGCTTGATTCGAACGCATTAATTAATCCTCAGTAAACTTGAATATACCATATTTTCAGGTCTGGGCGTTTGTTCGAACCGGGTTTTTCAGTGTCGATTTTCATCCTCGAGCCGCGCCTCATCTTGAGCTATGACGGTGGCTTTACCTATGCCGCGAGGGTCACTTGCGGCTTCTACTTTCCCTGTTTGTTTATTCCAAAATATCGCTTGCATGTTGCCATAGGGGCGTGAGCTTTCTTGAAGTTTATGCCCTAACATATTGAGTTTTTTTATTTTTTCGCTATTGAAAGTCCCTTTTTCATATTGAATGACATCGGGTAAATATTGATGGTGAAACCGTTTTTGACTGACCCAGCTATGAGCGGGTTGGTTGCCCATGAAGTCGAGAATACCCAGCAAAACCATCGTAATGATTCGACTACCACCGGGTGTCCCTAGTACCGCGACTTTATTCTTTGTTTCAATAAAAGTCGGTGTCATGCTGGACAGTGGACGTTTGCCTGACGCAATGGCGTTGGCGTGGTTACCAATGAGGCCGTAGGCATTGGGTTCTCCGGGTTTTATTGAAAAGTCATCCATTTCATCGTTGAGTAATACGCCGGTACCCGGGGGGACAAAAGCAGCGCCAAACGGCAAGTTAATCGACAAGGTTGCGGCAACACGATTTCCCTCCGCATCCATGACTGAAAAATGGGTGGTATCGGTACCTGTTGATGTGATCGGGGCACCGGGCAGGGTCGTACTGGCGGTGGCTTGATCCATTCTGATCGAGGCACGCAGTCCGGCAGCATACTCTTGATGGGTCAGCCGCTTGAAAGGAATATCGATAAAATCAGGGTCGCCAAGATAAACAGATCGATCTCGATAAGCACGACGCATCGCTTCTACAATCAAGTGAATGCGGTCAACTTCATCTATTTTTTCTAAATCATAGCCTTCGAGGATATTTAAAATCGTCGCCAGTGCAATCCCCCCTGACGACGGGGGGGCTGCGGCAACAAGACGGGCTTGCTTATAATTAAAAGAAATGGGCTGTCGTTCTATGATTTGATATTGTTCGAGATCTTCTAATGTCCATATTCCGCCAGCAGCACGGGCACCCGTCACTAATTTTTGCGCGACGTCGCCCGAGTAAAATCCAGATTTCCCTTTTGTTAATTGTTGTAACGTTGCGGCAAGGTCGCTTTGTTTAAGCAGAAACCCCACTTTAGGTAATTTTCCTTGATCCAAAAATATGGCCGCTGTTTTTGGGTATTGCTTAAAAATATTGAGGCGCCACTTTATTTTGGTTTGGTAACTCTTTGAAATGGGGAAACCATCCTGGGCATAACGAATGGCTGGTGCGAGTGAGCGGCTGAGAGGGAGCTGGCCATATTTTTTAGCGAGATGTTCCAATGCGGCTGGAATACCGGGGATCCCCGCAGCCAGTGGGCCGTTTAACGATGCGCCTTTAATGACATCCCCCGCCTTATTCAGGTACATATCTCGATGAGCCGCGATCGGAGCCTTTTCTCTGGCATCAATCATGATTTCGAATTGATCCTGGGCACGATGCAAGAGGAAAAATCCACCGCCGCCTAAGCCTGAACCCGCAGGTTCAACGACTGCCAGCGCCGCAGTGATTGCAATGGCTGCATCAAAAGCATTGCCACCGGCAGCTAATATTTCGTGACCTGCATTTGTGGCTAATGGGTGTGCGGAGGCGATCGCATTTGCATTAGGTTTTTCCGCAGCAAGACTGATGTTGTTTGGTAATACGAGGATGGGCAGCAAGACCAAAAAAAATAAAGAGTGCGATAAGCGCAATGGCTTTAGCATTGTTAAGATGTCCTTGTTGTTTGGCTGGATTTATGGATAGTCGGAGCGACATCTCTACTGCCAGTTATTATTTGCCCTCATATGAAACCATAACTTATGTTTTTGGACAAGAACGTGCTCCTTCGTTGGCAACGAATTTTGATATAATACCTAGATCCTGCAAGTGCTCACTCAGCACAAGCTCTTGATCCGTAGCGCGATGTGAATCAATATCTTGCACTGTGAATACGATCACTTTCAGGATTTAGGTAATAAAAAAATGGGTTGGGTAGGATCTAAAATTAAGGATGAGGTTGTTATCAATGCTGATCATTTCCAGCAATGTTACGATTCCAAATGCAGACATTGAGTTACAGGCGATTCGTGCCCAAGGTGCAGGGGGGCAAAACGTGAATAAAGTGTCATCCGCAATCCATTTGCGTTTTGACATTACGGCCTCATCACTTCCCGATTTTTATAAACAAGCGTTACTTCAATTAAAAGATCAGCGTATTTCGAAGGGCGGTGTCATTGTGATTAAGGCTCAGCGGTATCGTACACTGGAATCCAACCGGGACGATGCTCTAACGCGCCTGCAAAGCCTGGTTCAGAGTGTTGCGTTGGTACGAAAAAAAAGAAAGCCGACTAAAATGACAAAGGGAGCACAACGGCGCCGTCTCGACAGCAAAAATAAACACTCAAAATTAAAGGTTTTAAGGCGGCGAGTTGATCCTCTGTAGTTTGCTATTTTGCAAAACAAACCCGATTACGTCCCTGGTTTTTCGCGTCGTATAATGCGGCATCTGTACGTTCAATGAGTGTGCTAATTTCTTCTTGATGTTTAAGTTGCCCAACGCCAGCGGAGATTGTAATGGTTCCGATAATTTCTTGAGAGGCTTTGCGACCAATCGGCGCGCGACAGATACGCTTGCGAATGTTATTGGCAACGGTATGCGCCCCTTCCAGGTCTGTTTCGGGCAAAATAATAGCAAATTCTTCGCCGCCATAGCGTGTGGTAATGTCATTACCTCGTACTACTTCGCGAAGCGTGGCGGCAACATATCTTAGTACTTCATCTCCCGTTGTATGACCAAATTTATCGTTGACGGCTTTGAAATGATCAATATCAATGATGACGAGTGCCATGTTTTGTTTGTTGACTTCACTTTCTTTGCGAATTTCCAATAAGGCGGCATCAAAGCCCCTGCGGTTACTTAAGCCAGTAAGCGGGTCGGTTAATGCCTCATGGCGTGTGCGTTCGAATTTTTGTCGGAGCTCGGTGATTTCCAGGTTAGCCTGGTTCAAATTTTGCTGCAATTGAGCGGTTGAAGAAGCCATCATATGAGTGTCTTTAATAATTTGTGCGACAAAGGCTCGAGTTTCACTGAAATCGTGATCTTGCTCTAAATTAATCATGCTTTCACGCAATTTTTTTTGGTACTGTGTACTATCAGAATCCAGATCAATGATAGAGCTTAATGCGTTAAGCATGATGTTGCGGAGCTGTTCTTGTGCTTGGAGATTGCTTTCTTCGTTCTCTTGAACAATATAACGTTGATACAGGTCTTCTATTTGTGCCTGCGTCAGGTTTTGCTCCTTGAGAATATGCTCTAGTTCTAGGCAAAACGGAGTATTAGATCCGATGATATATTCATAAAATACAGCGTAGTTAACAGGGTTTGCGGGTAAATTATGTTTGCTAGCGAAGGGCAGAGCTTGTCTGGCGACTTGGGCGGCTTCTTCGGCCGATTCCTGATACCGCAATTCCATTTTTCATCCTTTTTGTAATGAATTACTGGGGTGTTTTCGCATCCATCTGTCAAAAAAACCATGCCGTTTCCTGAAAAAATTTGGGCAACAATACCGGTAACATGAGTCTTATCTTCAGTGGAGCAGACCTATTATTACATATTCATGCTAAGGAAGCTTTCTAGCTGTGCCCGGATGCCTTCGAATTTTTTGGTCAAGACGGTACTTTTTTCGTATACCTGGTTCGTGTCATTCAAGCACGCTCGTACGATGACTCGGATGCTTGCTTCCTGCTCTTCGCTTAAACCTAAGCTGGTCAACATGGCCTCTTCTATTTGATCGGACATTTTTTCTATGGTCGCAATATTGCTTGTTTGAACTTTACTGAACATCTGTTTTACTTCAGCTAACATCTCTTGCACTGTGTTGAGTATGACTTCGTTGTGCTGGGCTGCTTTGTTAGAAAGAATCACTTTTGTTCTCGCTTCTATGGCGTTACACAGTGTACCCAAAGTATCTTTTAGAATGCCGTAACGTTCAGGATCATTGACGGGCATATTTTTAATGAGCAAAGAAAAGTCTTTATAGTTGATAACGGTTCTCGTGCCAAAATCGAAAAAACGCCCTTTGGTGCGAGATAATTCGATGACATTTGATTCCAGTGGTGAAACTTCCCCTTTATTTGTTGATAAATTGAGTGTTTTTTCCAGAGCTGTGATTTGCAAAGTGCAATGTAGTCCAAAGCTATTGGTGACTTCAAATAAAAAAGCCGATAACTCTTCGAAATTATTCGCATTTAATGTATTTTTGTAAAACTCTAAAATTTGACCCAGGTCAGCAGAGTAGGTCATCGCTTGTATTGCCGCATTATGGCTCTCGGCGAGTTGGTTTTGTAACGCTTTCTTTTTATCTTTTGCTTCAAGCAGCATTTTTAATTTGAAATCCAGCTCTTCTGGAATGACGGGTTTATTGACGTAGTCGTCTCCACCGACCCCATACCCTTTTATTTTTTCCTCCAGGCTGGTATGAGAAGAAACAAAAAGAAAGGGAATGTCTTTTATTGCTTCGTCATTTTTGATGGTTTGACACAGTTCGTACCCCCCCATACCGGGCATCATCACATCTGAAATAATAATATCAATAGGTAAGCACTGCTTTTTAAGAATATCTATTGCTTGATGGCCATTTTCAGCAGTCACGGTTTGGTAACCAAAGCTTTGTAAATAAGCGGACTGGACAGCAACCAGACTAGGATCATCATCAACGACGAGTACCGTTTCGTTTTTTGCCATAATTCGAGTGTCTTTAATCTATAATTGTGAATGATTTAATTTTCCCGTTAACATAGTCGGCAATGTAGAATGATTTCTTGAGGGGGCAGATAAGGCTATGCACTTTATTATCCTTTTAATATATAAGAAAAAATGGGATATTTATGAGAATTCAAAGGCTGAGTAATCAGTTGTCAAACCAAATTGCAGCAGGCGAAGTGGTGGAACGGCCTTCTTCTGTTGTTAAGGAATTGCTTGAAAATAGCTTGGATGCCGGTGCGACTGTGTTGGACATTGAGGTTGAGCAAGGAGGGAGTAAGCGTATTACGGTACGGGACAATGGCGGAGGTATTCATCGCGATGATTTGGAGCTTGCGTTGAGTCGACATGCCACCAGCAAAATTCAAAAATATGCGGATCTAGAAAACGTAGCGAGCCTGGGTTTTCGAGGTGAGGCTCTACCTTCTATCAGCTCCGTATCACGTACGCTGCTGATTTCCAGAGTGGCCGGTGAAGATGCAGGTTGGTCGGTTAAAACGGAGGGACGTGACCCCGAAGTAGAAACCGCACCGATGGCGCACCCTCAAGGGACAACCGTTGAAGTTCGAGATCTTTTTTTTAACACTCCGGCCCGACGTAAATTTTTACGTACGGAAAAAACGGAGTTTAATCATCTTGAAGAGGGGGTTCGGCGGCTGGCATTGAGCCGCTTTGCGGTGGCTTTTCATCTCAAACATAATGGCCGCACTATATTTAATTTACCGGTAGCGACAACACCGGAACAAAAATTAAAACGCATTGCCAAACTTTGTGGTACAAGCTTTGCTGAAAATACACTCTATGCAGACTGGGAAGCATCAGGGATGCGTTTGTGGGGCTGGGTAGGGTTACCCACTTTTTCACGGAGTCAATCGGATTTGCAATATTTTTTCGTGAATGGGCGGGTGATTCGCGATAAAGTTGTCGCTCATGCTGTGCGCAAAGGTTACCGCGACGTGCTGTATCACGGACGCCACCCTGCTTTTGTGCTGTATTTGGAAATGTCACCCAAAGATGTTGATGTGAATGTGCACCCCAGCAAACATGAGGTGCGTTTTAGAGAGAGCCGTGCGGTACACGATTTTTTGTATCGCACCCTGCACAATGTCTTGGCGCAGGCGGGGCCTGGCGAGGTTGAAGATTTACCTGTGACTTCAGAGATAGAAGTGGTGTCCACAACGAAGCCCGCGGCTGCGGTTTCGCCGATGCAAAGCACCTTTTTGGGTACGAGTCATAGTGCATCGTCCGCGGCTTCGTCAGACTCTGGAAGCCGAACCTATAGCGCTGGGCGGTCATCTTATGTCTCGTCCGCACTCAATGTCAATGCAAAAAATGTCGTCGCTGAACAAATGGCGGCATATGGTGCGCTGCATCCTAAACAATCCGAGGTCGAAGAAGAAAAACAACAAGCCGTGGACAGGCCTACCTTGGGCTATGCTTTGGCTCAGCTTAAAGGGATTTATATTCTTGCGGAGAATGAGCAAGGATTAATATTGGTAGATATGCATGCCGCACATGAGCGAGTCACCTATGAACGTCTAAAAAAGTCTTGGGCCGATGAATGTATGGTGGCACAGCCTTTGTTGCTGCCTGTCTCGGTTACGGTCAGTGAAGCAGAGGCGGCTTTGGTTGTAGACTTTAAAGATGAAATTTCCAAGCTGGGTTTTGAATGTAGTCAAGCCGGGCCTGAAACTGTTGTGGTCAGGCAAGTCCCTGCTATTTTAGGTCATGCCGATATAGAAAAACTAATGCGTGATATTTTGTCCGATGTACGTGAGCATGGTCAGAGTTATTTGCTGGCGCAAAACATGGATGAAGTCCTTGCGACTATGGCGTGCCATGGCTCGGTACGTGCGCAACGTCAACTGACTATTCCGGAAATGAATGCCTTGTTGCGAGATATGGAACGTACGGCTCGTAGTGGACAATGTAATCATGGTCGTCCGAGCTATGTTGAAATTTCTTTAGCTGAATTAGATAAATTATTTTTGCGTGGCCGTTAGGTGCATGGTAAGACGGGCTGAAAGTGAATTAGTTTCGACTTGATGTGGCACAGGGGGCAATACAATAATGATCGCTATTGATTACTTTCAATGGACGAAACATAATTTCGAGGGCGTGCAACCCGCCCTAGCCTACTGGTTTGAGTGCTTTCACCTCTAAAAATCATGTGTGCTGGAAAAATTTTTGATCGTTGATGCCATACTGCTGAGCGGCTGTATATGGTCGGCTGCTCCAAGGTTAATAGCCTCTTTGGGCATACCAAAAACGACACAGGATTTTTCATTTTGAGCCACGGTGGGTGAGCCCATGTCATGCATTTCTTTCAGGCCCACGGCACCATCATCTCCCATTCCGGTGAGGATCATACCCAACGCATTTTTTCCGGCATTCTTTGCGACTGATTTAAACAACACATCAACCGAAGGTCGATGACGATTCACTAAAGGGCCAGAAAAGACTTTTACACAATATTGAGCACCACTTTTTGCCAGTTCCATATGCTGACCACCCGGTGCGATTAAAGCTGTTCCGGGTAAAACCCGATCATTATTTTTCGCTTCTCTGACTCTAATATGACAAAGACTATTCAATCTTTCCGCAAACATGGCAGTAAATTTTTCTGGCATATGCTGAACAATAACAATACCTGGTGCATTAACCGGCAACTTTGTTAAAACGGTCTCTAGCGCCTGAGTGCCGCCCGTAGACGTCCCTATAGCGACAATCCGTTCTGTGGTTCGCATGGCATGTGGTACTGGCGGTAGAGCAATACCTGCTTTTTCTTTAGCTGGAGTGACAGGCGCTTCCTGTGGCGTAGATCGAAGATTGGCCACATTGGCCTTTGCCGCAGTTTTTACAACATGAGTGAGGTTTAAAGCCTCATCTTCCAGGAAATCCTTAACTTGCCCTTTAGGTTTTTCTACGACAGCGACCGCTCCAGAAGAAAGGGCTTGCATGGTGATTTCTGCACCTTTTTCGGTCAACGAAGAACAAATTACAACCGGCGTAGGTCGCTCACTCATTATTTTTTTCAAATAGGTAATTCCATCCATACGCGGCATTTCTACATCCAAAACAATGACATCAGGCCAATTACGGTCCATTTTTCTGGCTGCAAATATAGGGTCTGTAGCGCTACCAATCACTTTGATAGCGAGGTCTTTTTCCAAGACTTCTGTCATTACTTTACGTACGACAGCAGAGTCATCAACAATAAATACTCGAGTTATTTTTTCCATAACCGCTTTATTTTTTTTGATATATTGAAGGTTGTAACGCTACTAATTTATCCGTCACGCCATGTAAATTTTCAGAATGAGAGATCATTAAGTAACCTTTTGGTTTTAAACGTCGAAGTATGCCTGCTACAATTTGTTGTTTAGTCTTTAAGTCAAAATAAATCAAAACATTGCGTAAAAAAATGACATCAAAATGACCTAACACAGTTAAATCATTTTTCAAATTAGCGTGAACAAATTTCACTTTCTTTCGCAACTCAGGCGTAATAATAAAGGTTCCAGAATGTTTCCCTACCCCCTTAAGGCAGTACTTATGCAACAAGGCCTTCGGCATTTCCTGCAGTCGATCCAGAGGATAATGTCCAAATTTTGCGCGCTCCAGAACACGAGTACTGATATCTGTACCGGTGATACTCCAATCATAGGTTCGAGCATATTCAGCCAGGGTCATGGCCAAGGAATACGCTTCTTCACCTGATGAGCTAGCGGCGCTCCAATAACGTAGCTGAGCACCGCGTTGCTGAGGTAACACCATTTCACGCAAAAAATCAAAATGTTTAGGTTCTCTGAAAAAATAGGTTTCATTGGTTGTCAATAAATCAACAGCAACTTGTAACTCACCACCGAGGTCAGCTTCAATATAGTTATAATATTGATAATAACTATTCATTTTATAATGCCGAAGTCGCGATGCGAGCCGCCCTCTCACCAAGGTTTTTTTTTCCATGCTAAAATTAATGCCGGAAATATTATAAATCAGAGAACGAAAAAGGCTGAACTCTTTATCACTTATTTCTATGGAATTCACTATAAATCAACTTTTTTTTCTGAAAGTTCAGTTTGACTCAGCATTGCGATTTCTTCAATTGAAAGCACTTTATCGGCATTAATAATAATTACAATTTTGTCACTGATTTTACCCATACCCTGGATGAAATCGGCGCGAATTTTTGCACCAAAAACAGGAGGTGGCTCGATATCAGAGACAGGAATTTCTAATACTTCCGACACTGAGTCCATAACGACACCGATATCTTGTTTACCATCATCTGTATTGACTTCAATAATCACAATACATGTTTTTTTGGTGATATTATTACTCTGACCGCTAAAGCGCGTCGCCAGATCAACGACCGGAACCACCGCCCCTCTCAAATTGATAACTCCGCGAATAAACGTTGGCATCATCGGTACGGTTGTCAATTGTCCATATTGCAAAATTTCCTTAATATTGAGTATACCCAGTGCAAACATTTCACGACCTAAATAAAAGGTCAGGTACTGTTCCTCTTCCACTTGCTCATCTATAATTTGTGCATGCTCTGTATTATTTTTTGCCATTGAAGTTGTCATAGTGGCCTCCTAAAATTTCACGAAACCATCTTCGACTTCTCTTTCCATAGATTGATTATCAATAGGCGGTTCGCCGAACGAAGATGCAGATTGACCCTGCAATACGGAGGGTTGAGAATAAGATGCACCATCAGTAACCGTAAAAAATGCCATCAATTTCTGCAAATTTTCAGCTTGACTACTCATTTCTTCAGCCGTTGCAGCAAGCTCCTCTGATGAAGCGGCACCTTGCTGGGTCACTTTACTCAATTGATCCATCGCACGATTGATTTGCTCAGCACCGGAAGATTGTTCTTCTGAGGCTGCGCTGATTTCTTGAACCAAGTCTGAGGTTTTATTAATTGAAGGAACGATTTCATCTAATAAATGACCAGCTTTTTCTGCCAAACCAACACTATTTTCTGCGACTTCGCTAATTTCCTGAGCCGCAATTTGACTACGTTCAGCCAGCTTTCTAACTTCTGCAGCAACCACTGCAAACCCTTTGCCATGCTCACCCGCTCGAGCGGCTTCTATTGCGGCATTCAGTGCTAATAAATTGGTTTGATAAGCAATATCATCGATAATGCCAATTTTGTCGGCAATCGACTTCATCGCAGTAACCGTTTCCGCGACGGCTTTCCCCCCTTCATCGGCCTCTTTAGAGGCTTTACTGGCCATGCTATCTGTCACTTTTGCATTTTCGGTATTTTGATTAATCGACGCCGACATTTGCTCAACCGACGCCGAGGTTTCTTCCACACTTGCAGCTTGTTCATTGGTTGCCTGACTCATGGTTTGTGCTGTCGCTGAAATTTCCTCTGATGCAGAAGATAAATTGTCTCCTGCAGAACGCACCCCCATAATGGTTTCTGCAAGTTTATCTACCGTACCATTCAGCTTGTTTTTTAATACATCAAAATCACCAGCATAGACCTTATCAATTTTTTTAGTCATATCACCCTGAGACATAAAAGTGAGAATACGTTTAACATCGTTAATCGGCCCAACAACATTATCCAGAGTCTCGTTCACGCCACTTATAATTAAATTAAAGTCCCCCCGATGCTTCCCTGCATCTGCACGTTTTTCAAGATGCCCTTCAGCAGCAGCGACAGATAACATATTGGCGTCTTTAACCAATAATTTAATATTGGCTCTCACTTGTTCAATTATTTCATTGATAAATGCTTTTTTTCCAGGAAAGGCTTCCAGAGGCGCATCCATATTACCTGCACCAAACTCCTTGATACAGGCCAGAGCTGTTTTTTTCACATGAATATGGCCTGCAACCATGTCATTAACTCCTTTGGCCATGGTATAAAATTCATTTTGAAAAAGGCTTTCATCTATAACAATATCAATATCGCCAAGATCATGCTGTCTGGACATTTCATTCATTTGTGAAATTAATTTTTTGATATTTTGTTGTGCCCCATCAATCGACTTTAAAAGTAGCCCCACTTCATCTTTGCGCGAAGTATCTACTGAAAAATCAAGATCTCCCGAGGCTAGTTTATTTGCCATATTCACAGCGTCATTAATAGGGCGTGTGATAGAACGAGTGATCAAAAATGCGGCGGAAATACCCAAAAATAATGCAACAGCCCCCATGCCTATCATGATGATAAAACCCGTTTTGTAATCCGCGGTCGCTTCTTTACCTTGATGTATCATCATTTGACTTTGATCATCAACCAGCGCCTCAATCGCCTCCATAAAAACATCCAGACTAGGTTCTGTCTCTAAAATCATCAACTTCTCAGCTTTTTCTTTTTCCCCTGATTTTATTAATCTTCTAACTTCTCTAAAAGAGTTCACAAAAGGTCCACGATGCCGGTTAACTTCATCCATAAAACCTTGGGATTTTGGCAAGTTGATCGCATTATCCAACTTTGTAAATGTCTCGCCAATCTTTTTAATATTTTCATCCATGCGATGATTAATTTTGGCTAATTTATTCTCATCTTTAATAAAAAAAAGCTCAAAAGTAAGTTTATTATTATCATTAACCCTATTTTGAATTTCATGGGCCATCGTGACTTTGGCCGCTTCTTCATTTATTATTCTAGAAGTAATGTCATTGACTGCGGAAAGTTCTTTGACACCCACCACCACAATAATGGCCATAAAGAAAAATACGACGGCAAAAGCACTGCCGAGGCGCAAGCCCAGTTTTATATTTTTAAACATTTCACTTTCCTTTTTTCAAAAATTATACTGCAGACTGTATATACCCGTAGCGATTAAAATTCAGGTGTGATTGCACGCCCTACTCCTTTCCTAACTACGTTGAAACTTTTCGCAATAGCCTGCTACACCTCGCCATTTCACCTGGCTTACAGGGATATAAGTAAGGAACGTCAGCAGGACACCACTCAACCTAAGTTTCAAGCGCTACGGGCATAGCAAAACTTTCCATTGACGAAACCCTATTAACTAGACCTGGCACATCCAGAATCAGTGCTACTTCGCCATTTCCCAAAATAGAGGACCCCCCTAACCCGGGAACATGACTGAATATTTTCCCTAAAGGCTTGATCACAGTCTGAAATTCACCCATTAAATTATCGACCACCAAACCCGCTTTTACACCGGCATAATTAACGATGACCAAATTTTCTCTCTTGGGCGCAACCCCTCCCGTAGAAAACAAGGCTCTTAAACGTATAAAGGGTAGAATTTCACCTCGCAAATTAACGTAATTACGATCCGTATCAATTTTACAATTGACGCCGTTCAGCTCTACACATTCGTGTACCATTTCAAGTGGAATGACGAACGATGAATTTTCCACATCGACAAGAAAACCATCGATAATCGCCAAGGTGAGTGGCAAACGAATACGGAAAGTACTTCCTTTCCCTGGCCTGCTTTCCAATTCAATGGTCCCTCGAAGTTCTTCAATATTACGTTTCACAACATCCATACCAACACCACGACCCGATATGTTCGTGACTTTATCGGCAGTAGAAAAACCCGGTTCAAAAATTAAATTATCAATGTCTTTATCCATTAACTGCTGATCTTCCCTCACTAAGCCTTTTTCCTTAGCTTTACTGAGAATGCGATCACGATTCAGGCCGCTCCCATCATCCGCAACTTCAATCACCACGCAGCCTGAATCATGATAGGCACTTAAATACAATTTTCCTTTGGCTTGTTTTCCTTTATTTTCACGTTCTTCTGGAAATTCAATACCATGATCAACTGAATTACGAATCAGGTGCGTTAACGGATCACTTATTTTTTCTATAACGCTTTTATCCAAATCAATATCTGCACCACTGATGATCATTTCAATTTCTTTTCCAAGATCCTTTGACATGTCATGAACGATACGTTGAAATTTATTAAAGGTGGGACCCACCTGAATCATACGTAGATGCAAAGCTGAGTCTCTCACCTCTTCGACCAAGCGAGTTAATATTGAACTTAACTCACTGAGTGTAGCGTCCCCCATTTCTTGAGCACGCAACGCCGCACCCGCACTGGCAATCACTAACTCTCCCACCAAATTAATATGCTCGTCCAGTTTTTCTGCATCCACTCGCATTGAGCGTGATTCCTGAACGACAGGCGCCCGAACACGATCCTGTTTATTTAACACGGCCTTGATGTCGGGCTGATGTATACGTTTCTTATCATTCAAAGAAAGCTCTGATGTCGGTGCATCTAGAGTTTTTATTTTTTGAGGCCATGCTACTGCCAACGCAGCAGCGGTTAGACTACCGCATTGTACAAGAACATCACCCAAACGCTGGTTTTCTTCAGGCATTTCATCGATCAACTTCAGATAATCACTGACACGACTACTGGGTGAAAGAATTGTTATGGTACTGTCTTCCTCAATAAATTTAAAAGCATCTTCTATGGTTTGTTTATCAACCTGGGTTTTAAATCTAATTTCCAGACCCAAATAACAACTTTCCGGATCAAAATCGGCTAATTGAGGTAAGGCATCATCTAATGTGACTATATTTTCTATCTCACCCAATGTTTCCAGGTATCTTACAAAAGAGAGTGGATCCATACCTTCACGCAACACATTACGACCAAAACGAAGTGAAATATGCCAGCTTTTTTTCTGATTATTTTCTTTTTCATCGTTATTTTCTGTGCTCTCTTTTTCCTCAAGTACACTGACACCATTATATTTTTTCAACTGAGCCAGCAATGCCTCACCTGCTTTTTTTAAATCCGGAGGTAAATCAGCATTGTTGTGTTGAACCAGAGTAACCAGCTCACCAATATGATCACCGCACTTCAATAATAACGCTATAATATCGTCATCAATTGATATTTCACTTTCACGCATTTGATCGAGAAGGCTTTCTACGACATGAGTAAAAATGACAATATTTTGTAATTTAAAAAGACCTGCGGATCCTTTTATGGTATGTGCAGCGCGAAAAATCGCATTTAAACTTTCTTTTTGATCGGCTTCATCTTCTTGCCCTAGCCTGAGTAGAATTTCTTCTACCTCCTCAATAATTTCGCGTGATTCTACATAAAATGTTTGCAGTGCGGGATCAAGATCCATACTATTCACCTTTTTCTTGATCTGAAATAACCGAGTCTTTAAAATAAGAGAAAAGATCGAGATCCTTAAAAATTTGTAACACTTCACTGCTGTGATCAATGAGGCGAAAAGATAAATTTTTCCGACTACGTTCGCGTTGAGCCAGCATCAACCATTGAATACCTGAGCTGTCTATTTCGGAGACATTGGCAAGAGAAAGTTCCATATCGCGTTTCTCTAAAATAAGGCGCTCAAAATCAGGTTTTAATTCAGCCGCTGTATAAATCGTCAAACTCCCCTCTATTTGAGCACAACACAACTGTCCCTGTTCTTCGAAGCTGATCATGAGCATCTCCCCCTTTAAGGTAATACCAGTTGTTTAACTGCGGTTAACATCGCTTGGGGTTCAAACGGTTTACACACCCAGGCTTTTGCACCCGCGGCCTTTCCTTCGGCAATTTTTCCCGCTTCAGATTCCGTAGTTAACATGATCACCGGAGTAAAACGATAAGCAGGTAGTTTTTTGACTTCTTTCAAAAAAGTAATGCCATCCATATTGGGCATATTGACATCGCTGATAATCAGATGAATTTTATCTCCCGAAAGCTTTGATAGTGCATCTTTACCGTCACAGGCTTCTATGATGTTATACCCTTCTTTCCTCAGTGCTATGCTCACCACATGACGTACGGTACTGGCATCATCTACAATTAATATATTTTTTGGCATAATTGTGTGCTCCATTTATTCAAACTAAAACATGATTATTCCGGGTTTGTCATCAGCACTAGATTTTTCACCGACGTGATTCGTACGTTGTTCTGTCATGGCGTAACCTGCTTCCATTTTTTCCAACCAGCTATCGGTATTAAATTGTTTTTTATCCTCCGTCGCCCCTATTTGTTGATCGTTAATCGTCGACTCAAGCTCGCTCAAACTGACCGCCACCTGGTTCAGTATTTGACTGGTGCGATCCTGAAATTGTAACGAGACCAACATGCTTTCTATTTCAGTCTGTATGCCGACACTTTCCGTCTGCATTATTTCCGCAGAGTGACCTAATTCTTCGACGATGGAGGTGAAATTGGTCACGACCTCTTGAATGGCCATTTCTGATCGTTGAATCGCTGTTTCATCCTCAGCGGCCGACTTTTCAGCAATACTAAATGCCGCGCCTATTGAGTCATTAATAATACTCACTTTTTCAGCCATACGTTTACCCGTTTCACTGGATAAAGTAGAAAGCTCTCTCACTTCAGAAGCCACTACGGAAAATCCTCGCCCTGCTTCCCCTGCCCGCGCGGCTTCTATAGCGGCATTAAGAGCCAGGAGATTAGTCTGGCTGGCAATGGCGGAAACCTCCGCTGCCATTTTTTGCAGCTCCTCGGTATAGGTCGTCAGTGTTCGTACCTCGTTCAGCATAGCCGTACGACCATGCTGAGTGGTTCGAAGTGAGTCCACTACGTTCTGTAAAGAAGATTCCGCATCACTGATCGTTGAAACAACGCCTGAATTATCACTGCCACCACTCTGGCGAGAGTTTAAAACTGCGTGTTCAAGACGCTCCACCAAAGTTGAAAATCGTCCCGTAAGTGACCCTATACCCTCAACAGTCTGTGTTCGCGCTGTTTCAATATTGCGTTTCCAGATAGGTAATGCGTTTAAACAGAGTGTATCCAGGTAATATGCATTTTTGGATTGCGTTGATATTTTACTCTGTATTGCATGCATACTATTCGCAGCTTCGTTAAGTTGACGAACATGATGATGAGCACACCACAATCCGGTCATCAACCCCAAAATGATGATCGATAGGGAGACGACAACGCCCCACAAGACCCACCCAGAGAAAAATAAAATACTTCCCGCACTAATAAAACTCATAAATAGAGGCGGTAATAAGATAACCAGACGATTGTTTTTCTTTGAATCTAACATTAATCTCTCCCTGTTTCTCCATGCAAGCAGTCTCTCCCAATGGAGTATATTTCAGGTTATAGCGGACGAATTAGAAATAATTAAACCGCACAGTTTTCATCTAATTTTAAATACTATTTTAGTCAGCTAGCCCCAACAAAATGGTTTTCTCTCTACTTCAATTCATTTCTACAGTCTGCGTACTATTTGACGATAAAGAACCAACGAACAAGCTAAAATTGATGGAAAGGTGAAAATGGAATCATTGCCAACAGTATTAGCCATAGATGATGACAAAATAAGTCAGAAGTTTATTGCGCGCGCATTAAAAGATCACTATACGCTGTCCACTGCTTATAATGGCGAAGAAGGATTGGCTCAAGTCGATATCGTTGCCCCAAATTTAATTCTTCTAGATGTTGAAATGCCTGGGTTAAATGGTTACGAGGTTTGTGATCGTTTACGTCAAAATGAAAAAACGCGAACTATTCCTGTAGTTTTTTTATCCGGCGGTAGTTCTTTGCGAGAGAAAATGCTCGGCTTTGAAGCCGGTGCTGATGACTATATCGTCAAGCCCTTTGTCCCAGAAGTTTTATTAGCCAAACTTTCTGTTCTACTACGCCATCGTAGCCAGCATACTCAATTACAACAAAAAGTCTCACAAGCTGAAAAAACGGCTTATAGCGCTTTAACGGGAAGTAGTGAGCTGGGTTTAGCAATGAGCTTTGTCGAGCAAAGTCATAGTGTCTCTAATTATGAGGGCCTATCCTTAATCCTTTTTTCTATTACCAATCGGCTTGGACTGAATTGCAGCTTGTTGATGCAAAATGACGAAGAAAAACATTATTTTTCTTCATCAGGCAGCATTAACCCCCTTGAATCAGAAGTCATAACCATGCTGAGAAAGGATCAACGTTTCATCGATTTTGGCTGCCGAACACAAATTAACTTTAATCAGGTCGCATTGTTAATCAAAAATATGCCGCTCAATGATATGGAACGATATGGCCGTATCAAAGATTTACTGCCTGCCATGCTCAGTGCGGCTGATACTAAGGTTCAATCATTAAATACGACAACGGCCATTGCAAAACAGACTGAGGAATTACTGGAGTCATTCCAGACGATTAAAACAACCCTGGCTGGCCTGGCGACATCATTGCATAACAATCAAGTAAGTAGCGCCAAAGTGATGCGAACGATGCTCAACGAGCTTGAGACCAATCTGCCCGCGATGGCTTTGGAAGCTGATCAAGAAGAATATATTATAAAATTGATTGACGCTTCAGTTGAAGAAGCGCTTGATATTACCGATGCCAGCGATAAAATTGGCCATTCTTTTAACCAAATGGTCTCTAATTTTGAAACGTTGATGGAAAAACAAAATCAGCTGGTAATTTCTTTACTCACTGAAGAAAAACCAAAAAAAAATCCAATAGGCGAAAGCTGCGAAATGGAAGTCGAGTTATTTTGATCCATATGATAACATTACTCCTAACCTGATTATGGATGAAGTGATGAATCGTTATTATTTTATTTTAGGCGTGGCTTTCTGTAGCGTCTCTTTAAGTTATGCCGAAGAGCAAAAAGCTGTTGTAGATCCAAGCTCTTTGCAACAACAAATCTATGATCTGCAAAAACGAGTGACTGAGCTAGAGAATAGAAAAGCAGAAACAAATAAAACTACCAACAAGATAAACCATCACAAAGAAGAAAAAAGCTCTGTTTGGCAACAACTTAAAATAGGCATGAGCTATAAAGAGGTGACACAGCTACTCGGAAAACCCGCACACAAAACACGTGGCAGCATTGAAGTCTGGTATTATTCAGCAGATAAGTCTGATGGCCCTTTTGCGAAATTCATCTTTAATCGACTCAATAACTGGCGTGCGCCGTAGATAAGGAACGGGCACTGCACTAACTCTTTCTCTAGCCAGGCATCGCCTTCCTAATCATAAATGACCATTGAGGTTAATGGATTTACACTCATCTCAGACCCGCCCAATGCATCAGCTCTTTAGGGTAACACTGTGGTCAGTTCGTAATAGTGATCCGCCCTGCGTCTGTTGTACCCCCTTCCTGTTTTCAGGACTATACAGAAAATTATTTCTGTCACATCTCCCTAGCGTTTTTTGAGATAAAGCAATGCTTTTTCTTGATCAATTATAAACTCAAAATGGCGTAAGTAATTCATCCCTAACAAACCATCGACCCCCGGTATATTATCCATAGGTAACACGATAATGTCTAAATCACCGACCCTAAAACCCGAGATGGAAAGTTGATCTACATTCAATACCGGCACTTCAATCTGGCCATTGGCCGTATTAACTAGGATACGCCGTCGGTTAAAGGTCGTTGAGGATAGACCCGCCTGCACCAACACACTGGGCGTTAAGCTGGTTGTTGATGCACCAGTATCAATTAAAAGTGTTATCTCGATCGAATCATTTAACAAAACACTAACCAGATAGTTTCCATTCCTACGTTTCAGTGCGATACCAGATTCAGATAACATAAAATCGCGTTGATGTTGCTCTATCTGCGCAAGCAAATCATTGACATCAGTAACAACACGAGCATCATGACGAATAATTTCCAGGGTTTGTTCTGCATTGTACCAATCACTGAGCTGAATTTGAGCGGTCGCCAAACCAACATAATAGGATGGAACATCTGATCCCTGAGTGATTAAAAACTGGTATACTTCCACCATGTCTTGCCATGCTTTTTTCTTGAGTAGCACGCCTGTATATCGCTGTATAGCATCCTGAATATGTTGTTCCGCCTTGTTTAATTCCAAATAATCCACAATATAAGCTTTGGCATCGTATAAGTTTTTAATACCTTTTGTAAAATGGCCTGTTGCGATTTGTACCCTGCCTAACCAAACTAAAGCCTGATAATCGTTAAAATAATATGCCAGATAATCATTTAATAATCTTGAGGCCAAATCATACTGCTGCGTACCAAATAGATCTGCCACTTCCGAAAAAATAGCTATTTTGATCTGCTGATTGAGCGTTTTATCTCCAGACAATTCAAGAGACCGGACTAATTGAACGACATCACTGTATTTTTGCTGCTGTAATAACAAGCGGCTAGATTGTAGAGCGCGAGCATGATCAGCGGGAGAACGATCTTGTGAACTGAATGTTTGTCTAGTAAATGGCGTAACAACTTGCTCTATTTCAGCTTCTACAATAACATGGTGCTTAGGGTTTTCCACAGGGATGGAGACAATAGGCCGTAGTACCCAACCCAGGATCACGCCGAAACAAAAAATCGCCAAAAATTTTAATCGCACAAGCACCGCGCATTATTTTTGATAAAAAAGCACTTTTACATAAGCACAACCGGGATGCAACAACTTGGAAAATAAATTTATCAATATAGAGACCAAAATAGCGTACCAGGAAAAAACGATTGAGCAACTAAATCAAATTGTCACCACACAACAACAACAGCTTTCACAACTGCAAGCGGAACTTAAAGCCATAAAAAACTGGATACAAACACAGCGCCCATCACAATGGACCTCCGAGTCGGAAGAACAACCCCCACCACATTATTAATTTACAAATATTACTCAAATGTCAGGTTTGTCTCATCTCACTGTGAACTCCTTAATCAAACCTGCAACATCTTATTCCAGACAAAGAGTTGTACAAAGAATATAATTCAGTGGAACTGACTATTTTAAAAAATAAAACATTTTCACCGAGTTGCAACACGCTATGAGCGATTAGGGAGATATTATCAAGCGATGCTATGTCAAGTTTGGTGACATCGGTCATTTGATTAGCTTAATTGAGATCGTCCCCCTAATTTTTTTGTGACAACTTGCCAATAATCGCGTCTAATGCACGATCTAACAATGGCACTTTATTGATGACGTGCGCCTTGTTCTCTATAAATAATTTTGCCATATCACGTTGACAGCGATCAGAAATGACTTTAAAACGGCGGTTAACAAAAGTATAACTATCAAAATAGTCATCTTTCCAAACGAGTTTTCCTCGAACTTTATGATTGTCCGCCTTACTAAATTCCACCCATGTGCCTATTGTGATCTCGGAAACCATTTGCATTGCATCTGTTAGTTCTCTGTCTTCCTGGAGGTTTATTTCTTCCTTTTCCTGATCAGCTTCGAGCTGTTCAATAGCGTGCTCTAAGTTGTTTTTTTGTTGTAAGTTTGACGAAGGCTTCAGGCTAGCAACATGAAGCAGAGTTAATGCCTCCAAAAAAGTGTCCAGTTCCTCTTTATCCGTTTCGATTGAATTAAGTTTGCTCGTAATGTTTTCGATTAACTGCGGAATAAGTACGGTCAATAGCTTGCGCTCACTAGGATCGCTCTTGGGTTGAATACTCCACAATAATTCATCCATGATTTCGATAGCATCTTGCCAGCCATCGCTGTCCTTGTCTGCTGTTGAATTGGTCGTGCATAATACTTCTGACCATCTAAAACGAAGAAAATGGTTAATCAGAGAAGGAGGCAAGTGGTTTGATATTCGCTCTTCAATAATCACTTTCACATCTGATTTTATTGTTTCAAGTTGTAGCTGAGCATGCTGCTCTTGCGCTTCATTATGGCTAATAAATTCACTGAATTCGGTTAGCAGCTGATCAAATAAAGAGAGATCATTTTCGAATTCAGTGAGTACACGATGTACCGTAGCCTGGATTTGGAGATAGACAGAATCATCATGGGTTGATTCGTTTTTACTCCAGCCCATGCCTGCTTTTGCCAGCTCGTTGAGCAACCTACGTGCAGGGTGCGTGTTTTTGCTGAAAAACTGTTTATCCATGATGGAGGCTTTAAGCATAGGTATTTGCAGACGAGCTAATACAGCCTTCATTTCAACATCTAAAGTGGGGTCGTCCAAGATGAATTCAAATAACATTTCAATAATATTAATCGTATCGGTGCTATCCTGGTCAAGCATAGGGCTGCCAGTATTATCCGGGTTGATACCTATAAGCTGTTGTTTGATCGCACCTTGTATTGCTGTCGCATTTAAAACGCTTGGTGTCTGATTTTCCAGTGACGTTGTATGTTGGCTTTGCAATGCAGACAAAGCGCTAATGACAGAAGGCAAGGGGCTACTGTGTTCCTGCGGTGATGAAATTTTGTCATTACTGGTGTTTATTCCTGTTCCGCTTTTCCAGTCGGAGAGTAGCGACTGTAATTGTTCAAACGTTTCATTGTTTTGCTGCTGAATATCGTTTGTGGTGTGAGTGATGTTACGGGGTTCATCAACACAGGAAAACTCTGAGTCGGCCTCACCCAGATCAGCATGATCTAAAAAAGTGGTTTCGTTCTCTTTGTTCTTTTGCTCTGGAGACGTTGATCTAACGACCTTGTTTTGAATGACGGGTAAAATGTTGGCCGCAATAAACACTTGATTGATTTCACTGTAGAGCCCGGAAATTTTTGAAAGCACAAAGCGGTCAAACAACTTAAATATAATAAGGCGGATCTCAATCGTTGTTTCATCTTCAAAAACGGATATTGCGTCTCTGAAGGCATAACATAATCGGGCTAAACACAGTGGCTGCTCATCTACAGTGAACCGATCCGTTGACAATAAAAAATTAAACCTTTGAGCCAGTGCGTAAAGTTCTCTTTGAGCGTGATTATGAGCTTTTTCTATCATGTTTGTCATGGCTAGATTTTGCTCAAGTTCGTCATTGCCTAACAAATCCAGCTCCGAGAGAGAGCCTAAAGGTGGATGAGGGGATGGGGTAGAAATACTAGTAGGTGACAAGGTGCTCATCGGCACCATCATGCCATTGTTGAAGGTGGCATCAATATAGTTTTTATAGTTTTTTTCTATTGTTTCTCTGCGTAACCGAACGATACGCATCGCATCAAAATAGACGGCCTGTTTATCATTCGTTTCGGCTTTTTCAGCGAGTTCAAATAAAAAGTCGTCAACGTTACTAAACATCTCTTTAACGAGTTTATTGAGCTTGTCATCAGTCACATGTTTAATGTCGCGGACAACCTGAGCGTTTAATGGCGCGTGTGACGTACCTTCATCATTTGACATGGCATTATGTCCATCCAGCGATACAATATTCGATTGACTCATAGTTTATCACTTCTTGATGTCGTGTTTAATCAGAAGTATAAACTAATCCTGTTATATCTAATGTGATGGACTAGACAGATCATTTATTCTGCATATCATGTTTTTTAGCGATGAGGCTGTTTGTAGAATTTTAGTTTGTATTTTTCCTTGCAAAGACGTGCTGATGATTAAGCTAAAACAGCAAGGAAAAATACAGAACAAATTAGATGAGCTTTAGAGAATCTGATACTTGAGCGCAAGCAAGAGATGAGAATTTCTACTTCATTCCTGAATGCTTCATTTTTTGTACCCTGTTAATAATATGAACGGGCTGAATGGATCCATTTGTCTGCATTCAATATCTGCGAAGCCGATGTCACTCATAAATACTTCCATTTCTTTGGTTGAGTACGAGGAACCTCCGGTAGTATTGATGATTTGATTAACCCCAATTAAGGCCGCGAGTTCGGGACCCTTTTTTTCAGGGTTAAGCAATTGTTCCTGAATCATGATAACCCCATTTTTGTTCATTGAGTCATAACACTTCTGTAATAATTTTTTGAGATTTCCTGGTGATTCCTGGTTGGTCATTGACGAAAGTAGCATGGCGTCGTTATGGCTTCCCAGGCTGTCGGTATTATAATCACCAGGCAGTAGTTTAACTCGATCGGCCATATTATATTCTGCGACAATTTCCGCCGCTATTTCGAGATTTTGCTCACGATCCATGGCAATGGCATTCAATCCATCGTAGCGTTTACAAAACATGACCGCGAAAGTTGAGGGGCCACAGCCCACATCCATAAGCTGTTTTTTACCCGACAAGTCAATCATACCTGTCAGCACCTCCGATTGTGATAACGCGCGGTTGTGCATGCCCATCATGTAGTCGCGCGTTTCTTTATCACTATAAGTATGATGCATGAGTGCCGAGGGTTTACCACTTTTTACGGTGTTATAGAGCCCTCCCCAGGCTTCGTACCAGTTTTCAAACATGTAGACAATGCCACCTTGATAATACTTACTGGAGGTGGTAAGAAAAATTTTTCCAAATTCATTATTACGAAACACATCATCGGTACGATCGAGAAAATCAAAGGAGACTAGAGCACTTAAAAGAGCACCCAGGCAGCGTTGATCTGATTCAGTTTCTTTAGCTAGCTCATTCAGGGTTTTTTCACTGTCGTTCAGAATATTGAAAATATCCAATCTATTGGCAGTATGTAGTGCACAAGATTTCCAGTAGGCAGAAGCGACTTGCATCACTTTCATTGGATCCATATTCTCAGGCAGACCCCAACTGTCTTCGCTGTTGTTTTTTTCCCATGAGTCAGACATGTGTAATCTCCTAGTTTTTTAATAATGTTGTTCAGGCATTATCGCGATGAATTATTTAATTTACGGGTAAAGAGCATCTTGATGAGTGACAGCACAATCAGATGATAAATCAACGTTACCAGGATCAAAAATAAAGCAATATAAGCGAATATATCGGGTGCTTTCATTAACGTAGTCATGAGTGATTCATGGTAATAAAAAAACCATTGATGGTTCTCCGGAAAAACTAAAGTGTGCCACTGATAAAAAAGATCTTCAGCGCCAAAGACGATAATAATTAATGTAGCGAATAAACAAATGCCCACGGTGGCTCCCATACTGTACAATAAAGGCGGAAACTGACATTGACCGCGATGGTAGAGCACCATAAGCAGTGATACAAGAGCAAAACCCAGATAAGCCGCAATATAATTTAAAATAGCAATCAAATTCGCAACATCTTGCAGGTGGATAATTTCCGCATTATGGAGCAAAGGCGTCTTTTGGTTCAGCTTGGGGTCGGAATAAGAAAGATCAGCCAAACCGCTGCCTTGAGCATTTATAGCTTTAACTATATCATGAAATAGTTGAACATGGTCTGCTTTTTCTGTAAGTTCAAAGTTCTGTTTGAATTGATTTTTCGGGGCAAACTCCTGAACGGTTTGATCTATATCAAGCCAATCATATAACGCAGTATACCCGAAATTCGCAGCGCTTAACGTGTGCCAGGCTAAGAACAAACTTAATAAAAAACTCAGCATAATAAGCACGCTAAGTTTAAGGATATGTCGCATCTATTGAGGCTTTTAGAAGTAATGTCTGCTAAAGACCGGCCGAAAAAGCAAGCATACGCTGTAAAGGGTATAGTGCTTTTTTTCGCAGTGATTCATCGATGAAAATTTCCTTATCAGTACTTCTCCCCATCAAGGTGAAAGCTATGTTTTGCAAGTCATTCATGGCCATCCAGGGGCACATCGCACAACTTTTGCAAGTTGCACTGATACCCCCTGTTGGTGCTTCCAAAAGTATTTTATCAGGTGCTGCTTGTTGCATTTTGTAAAATATACCTTTGTCGGTGGCGACAATTAACGTTGTTTCACTTCGTGTTTTTGCTGCTTTAATTAATGCGGTTGTTGAGCCAACAAAATCAGCGAGTTTGACCACGGCTGCGGGTGACTCAGGATGAACAAGGATAGCGGCATCGGGGTAAATGTTCTTTAGTTTTTTAAGTTCACGGGCTTTAAATTCATCGTGGACAATACAAGAGCCATTCCACATTAGCATTTCAGCACCTGTTGTTTGCTGAATATAATGACCAAGGTGTTTGTCGGGCGCCCAAATGATTTTCTCACCCAGGGCGGTTAAGTGCTCAACAACTTCCAGTGCAATTGATGACGTGACCACCCAGTCAGCACGGGCTTTTACCGCAGCACTGGTGTTTGCATAGACAACAACGGTGTGATCAGGATGCGCATCACAAAATGCGCTAAATTCCTCTACTGGGCAACCCGTATCAAGGGAACAAGTTGCGCTTAAATCTGGCATAAGGACTCTTTTCTCAGGGCTTAATATCTTTGCTGTTTCTCCCATAAATCGCACACCAGCAACTATTAATAATTCAGCATCGCAGTCTTGTCCATACCGTGCCATTTCCAGCGAGTCGGAAATACAGCCATTACTTTCGTCGGTAAGTCGTTGTACGTCAGCTGAAGTATAGTAATGTGAAATCAGTGTTGCATTATGTTTTTTTAATAAAAATTTAATTAACTCCGTTAGTTCATTTTGTTTCTCAGGTAGAGAGTCACATAAATTCTCAGCACTATTTTTCTGTATTCGTTGTGGCAATATCGATGACGGTAACATTATTGTATTTAGAAATCCTTAAGCTTACGGTCTAAATTTAAATTAGTTTTATAAAATCAATTTTATCTGGGTTTTTTGCAACATAAAGTTTTGCCGGGCGATGCTGCCCATCACGGCGTTGCTCTCCATTTTCAACGATACAATCCAAAGCTAAAATTCTTTTTCGGAAATTACGTTTATCCAAGTTTTCATTCAGGATTATTTCATATATGTTCTGTAGCTCGTGCAGGGTAAATTGTTGTGGCAAGAGCTGTAGTACGATAGTGCTATAGCGAACCTTTGAGATGATACGCTCCAAAGCAGCATCAATAATATTTTCATGGTCAAATGCCAGAGTTGGCAAGCTTGAGACCGGAAACCAGGTTGTTTTTACAGCATCTGACCCTGCCCTTGCATGACTGACATCAGACGAGGCAGCTAAAGCGTAATAAGCAACAGTAATGACACGTTCTCTGGGGTCTCTTTGCGGGGCACCAAAGGTATACAGTTGTTCTAAATAAAGATGACTCAACTTTGTTTCTTCATGTAATTCTCTTGCTGCGCCTTCATTGAGATCTTCATCCATATCGACAAATCCACCAGGCAGTGCCCAATGGTGCTTAAAAGGTTCATTAGCCCGTTGAATTAACAAAATATTAAGTTGATCCTCAAAAATTGAGAAAACGGCAATATCCGTTGTGACGGCGGGATGAGGATAGCGATAGCAATGCATATAATTAATGTTAACTAAGTGTGAAAAATACACTAACAACTTAATAGATCATTTGGTGAAAGTCAAATTGTTTAAAAACGAGTGTGTCGGGCTTTTAACTGAAGGTCAGGTAGTTTAAAGTGCAGCATGATAGAAAATAATTGATTTTATGAGTTTGAGAGGAAAAATGGAATTGAAAAAACTTATTTTGAACGCGTGTATTATGTTAACGCTGGTTTTTGGTGTGATTGGCCATGCAAAATCCGAGGAAACTGCATCAACCCCAGGCCTTGATATTGAGGCCTTGGAAAACAAAGCGGAAGCAGGTGATGTTATCGCTATGCGAGACTTGGGGATGGCGTATTTGTTTGGTAATACTGTTTTTCAAGATGGATTAAAAGCTGAGCTTTGGTTGCTTCAAGCGGCAGAAAAAAACGAAGTGGCCTCTCAGGCTGCACTGGGCTATCTCTATGAGGAAGGCTTGGGTGTCTCAAAAAACATGCAAGCAGCAATCAAATGGTATGGTAAAGCATGTGAACAGGATCACCCTGCAGCGGAGAGTCGGCTTGGTTTTATCCTTAAATCAGGAGAGGGTGGCAAAAAGGATTATAAACGGGCAGTAAAACTGTTAGCACGTGCAGCAGCATGGGGAGATGCCTTTGCACAAGCCAATCTCGGAGATATGTATGAAAAAGGCTTGGGCACTCAAAAAGATTATTCTCTGGCGGCAACATGGTATAGCGCGGCGGCGGCTCAAAATCATACTCAAGCTCAACTCAGGCTAGCCTATTTGCATGAAAATGGCCTGGGCTTGAAAAAGGATTTAGTCAGAGCTTATATGTGGAATGCTATTGCCGGGGTATGGGAAGTAGTCGGTGGAGATGAGCTGCCGGCAAACGACCCTAGGCGGCGATTAAAAAAAGTAATGAGTGAAAAAGACATCATGGATGCAGAAATCCTAGCTACAGACTGGTGGATTGATCATTTTCAAAGTGACGAACCGGTTCAGTGAGGACTTTTTCTCTGCTAGTCTCTGATTTTATAGCCGCTATGCAGCAAATACAGAGTGAAAGAGGCTAAACCCACTAAAAAAGTAACTACGACACCGAGACTGAACAAGGGATTGACATCTGATATGCCAAAAAAACCGTAACGAAATCCGTCTATCATATAAAAAAAAGGATTAAAGTGGGATAGAGTTTGCCATAGTGGTGGTAGCGAATGAATAGAATAAAAAACACCACTTAAAAATGATAAAGGCATGATTATAAAATTAGTGAAACCGGCAAGCTGATCAAATTTTTCAGCCCAAATACCTGCAATGACACCCAATGTACCTAATACAGCACTACTCATTAAGACAAAAATAACAATGTAAAAAATATTAAACAAAGGAAGCTGGACGAAAAAAAGCGCGACAATATAGACGCTCAACCCCACTAAAATACCACGAAGGACAGCGGCTAAAGTGAAAGCAAGATAGATTTCCAGGTAAGATAGCGGTGTGACCATAACGAATATAAGATTGCCCGTTACTTTCGATTGAATAAGACTGGAAGAGCTGTTAGCAAAAGAATTTTGAATCACTGCCATCATAACTAAACCCGGAATTAAAAAGGCGGTATAGCTAAAATCACCAAACACGTCCATACGGCCTTCCAGAACCTGGGCAAAAATAAGCAGATAGAGTAACGCGGTGACCATAGGAGCAAAAAGCGTTTGCAAATAAACCTTGGTAAAACGCATTGTTTCTTTGATAAAGAGAGTTCGGAAGCCTAACCAGTTCATGCTTCATTTCTCTGTATAGTATCGATAAAAATATCTTCTAAATCGACTTGTTCCGTTTGAATGTCGCGAACTGTACACCCTTGTTTTTTCAATTTTTCAAGTAGCTCAGGTAAAGTGATTCGGCTAAGGTCAAACTCAACGGTTATAGAAAGGCGATCTTGTTTGCTAACCAAAGAAATAATGTCTTCTGGTAAGGGCGGTGGCCTTTCTGTAAAAAACAGGGTTGCACTTCGCTGATTGCCAATGCCTTGGTCAAGCAGTGTTGTTGTGCGATCAAGAGCAACAATTTTTCCGTGGTTCAGTATAGCTATCCGCTCACAGAGTGACTCAGCTTCCTCTAAGTAGTGGGTTGTTAATAAAATAGTATGACCTTCACTGTGTAGTTTCTTGATAAAAACCCAGAGAGATTTGCGCAGCTCTACATCAACGCCTGCGGTGGGTTCATCAAGGACAACAACAGGGGGCTTATGGACTAATGCCTGAGCAATGAGTACTCGTCTTTTCATCCCCCCGGATAACGCTCGCATATTTGTATTTGTTTTGTCAGATAACATTAAAGCTTCGATAAGCTCATCAATCCATGCGTTGCAGCGATGATCCAGGCCGAAATATCCCGCTTGAATTTTAAGCACTTCTCTTACTGTAAAAAAAGGATCAAAAACCAGCTCTTGGGGCACAATGCCCAAATTCAACCTGGCTGAACGATAATCTGTCACCACGTCGTGACCCAAAATAGCGATGTTGCCGGAGTCGGCTCGCGTGAGTCCCGACATAATATTCAGCAAGGTGGATTTGCCTGCGCCATTGGGGCCCAGCAAGCCAAAGAATTCGCCTTGTTTAATTTCAAGGTTAATGCCTTTAAGTGCTTCAACAGAAGAGAATGTTTTATGGATACGTTTAACGCTGATTGCAATGCTCATTACATTGATTTTACCGTATATTTTAGAAAAGGGTGTGGTTTTCTTCTGAAATCGCGGTAAACTGAGGGTGCTGACATGTTGAGCAGGGGATTGTTTTCATGCGAAAATTTATTCGTCATCCATCAGATATTCCTATCGAATTTACGGTAGAAAATATCGAGATGACTCGGGATACGTTATCCAACATTAGTGTAGGCGGGCTTTCGCTCCGATCAGAGGATCCTATTGAAGTCGGGTTATTAATCAATGTGACTGTCCCTGCGGTTCGCCCCCCCTTTTTAGCGAAAGGGCGAGTAGCCTGGTGTTTAAAGCGCAAAGAATATTTTGATATCGGCGTGCAGTTTGTGGAAGAAGAAGACACGTATCGAGCTCGTATGGTAGAGCAAGTTTGTCATATTGAACAGTACAAAAAAGATATTATGAAAAGCGAAGGGCGAGTATTGAATGGCAAAGAGGCCGCGCTGGAGTGGATTTCGAAATACGCAGCCGAGTTTCCCGGAATAGAGGGTCGGTAGATTCGGACACTTCAAATACTATTAAATACACCCGCCACAATTATAATTATTTTAACTCAATTTCTACAGGATTCTCACATGAATCAAAGCGCAAAGAAACGAGCATAGTACACTATGTGACGGGAGCTGCAACGCGGAGTCACGCGGAAAAGACCAATCAATGTTAAAATAATGATGACGGAGTACTTATCCCATAGCGTTATGAGTTTCACTGTTAGTGCGTGAAAACACCTAACATTCATAACGCTATGGGCAGAATACTGAATTCAAACGCAAAACATCTGAAAGGGAACAACAGTAGTGGAAAAATCACCGTTAACTGAAGCACAGGAAAATTTTATTTCGAAAGTGGCGGTACGAGTGACTCAGACGAAGACGCTGAATCTTGTGGACGCATTAGGAAGGACTACGTTTGATGGTATAGCCGCACCTGTTGATATGCCACCCTACCCTCGTGCTATCGTTGAGGGGTTTTTAGTTCTTTGTGCGGACACCCAAGGTGCAAGCGAAGCAACCCCTACCAAATTTCGTATTGTGGGCCAAGTCAAGCCGGGAGATGAGCATTGTCCTACCTGGAAAAATGGCGAAGCCATAGAGGTTGTTACGGGTGCAATTACACCTGAATCGGCTGTTGCGGTTGTGAGACCCTGGGATGCTCAGAGGAACGGCGATACGTTTTCAATCACCCGACCCTTCGCCCCCGGGTTTTTTATCGAAGCCCAGGGTTATGACGTACGGGCAGGCCAACTTGTTGTTGAGCAGGGTATGGTATTAGAGGCATTCGACTTAGGCCAACTGGCAGGCATGGGTATCGTCGATGTACAGTGCGCAACACCACCAAAAGTAGCACTATTTTCATCAGGTGATGAAGTCGTACACCACACCGAGCCTCTTAAACCGGGATCTATTCTCGATGGAAATTCCATCATGTTAGCCGCAGCCGTAAAAAAAGCAGGTGGCGAAGCCAACTTTTACGGTATTGTAAAAGATGATTTTGATCATTTTGTAGGTCTTCTGAAAACAGCCTTAAGTGAGAATGATATGATTGTGATCTCAGGGGGAACCGCAGTAGGAGGACGGAATTTTATCTCTGATTTAATCAAGGAAGTGGGAGAGTTAGTGCTCGATGGCGTGCAGATGCGTTCAGGTCGTCCACTGATCATGGGTTTTTCTGGCAATAAACCCTTAGTTTGTGTCGCCGGTCACCCACCTGAAGCCTTAAGAGGATTTCAATTGTTTGGTGCACCAGCAATCGGACGATTGTTAGGCCAGGCATTGATGATTCCAGATGATGCTGCTTGACTCTAGAGACTGACAACCTGGGAGGCCAGTGTTTATTACTCGTTACGGATGCGAGTCAGTTGACGCGTGCTGAGGCTGTTGGCCAGCAATACCAGTTGAATTATGAATTCATTTCCAGTGCTGATTTCCATCTCAAACAGCTGAAAAAGCGTTTTTCGAGCTATCCTTATTTACTTATTTTGGGGGCTGAGGGGTTTGCGTTTTGTGATACAACTCAGCAAACTGCCGGAGCAGTTAAATCGGACTTTTTATCCGGTCAATTTTTTCACCGCTTACGTACTACCGGTATCAAACAAGAGTTATTAGCCAAAGCAGTGGGCATTAAAGCCGGGGAACGTCCCCGTATCCTGGATGCGACGGCGGGCTTGGGTCGGGATGGTTTTTTGCTTGCTTCATTTGGTT
This sequence comes from uncultured Chromatiaceae bacterium, assembly GCA_964421045.1. Taxonomy (GTDB): domain Bacteria; phylum Pseudomonadota; class Gammaproteobacteria; order JAADHS01; family JAADHS01; genus JAADHS01. Next base: position 12,347 of record CAYQVF010000019.1, on the reverse strand, counting down.
GCACCATAACGATGATAGAACGACACCCTATTATCGCCTTATTATTGGCTGATGGCCTGTCTCGAGCGCTAATAGACCCCTCTTTAAGCTTCATTGTAAAAAATAATATTGAATTTTATCAAGCAGAAGCGATCGAACATATGGCGGGGCTTGAATTACACAACAAACCCGATGTTGTTTACTTAGATCCGATGTTTCCTCAACAGAAGTCTTCGGCAAAAGTGAAAAAAGAAATGCAATTGTTTCGTATTGTTGCGGCAGATCATACGGATGCGCCTGAATTGCTGAAATCGGCCTTGCAATGTGCAACTAAAAGAGTGGTGGTTAAGCGACCTTTGCAAGGGGCTGCCATCTTGGGAGAGGTGCCCTCATTTCAAATAAAGGGAGTCAGCACTCGTTATGATATTTATCTTGTCACCACTCAGCTCCCCCCTAAGATCCGCCATCTCAGCGTTTAAATTTGATCTGTACTTTAAATTTATAAGTGAATCACACGGTGATTGAAACGCAACGATTTCTCATGTTCTTCTTGGCAATGAATTTTATTGTTAATACCAGTTCGGCTCAAGAGGTCAATGTTTGTATTGAACCTAAAACCTGGCTAACGCCGGTTGATGGTCGTTCTGCGCACAAAAACAGGGTGTTGGACGATGTTCTGCAACATAGATTAATTATGTTGGGTGAGCATCACCAAAATACTGAACATCACCAGTGGCATTTAGCCATGATACACGATATCGCAATGCAACAAGAAAATATAGAACTGGCTATTGAAATGCTACCGAGGAGCGCTCAGAGCACCTTAGATCAATGGGTTTTAGGCGAGCTTAGTGAAGAAGAGTTTATTCGAAAGAGTAATTGGAAAAACTATTGGTTCTATGATATCGAACTTTATTTACCCGTATTGCGATATGCAAGAGACAAGAAAATTAAAATTCACGCATTAAACGTAGAACGCAGTCTTCTTAGTGCGGTTTCTGACGTTGGTTGGGATAAGGTACCACAGGAGCAAAGAGAGGGCTTGAGTCAACCAGTCGCAAGTACCAGGCCCTATTTATTTGAACTGGCAAAAAGTTTTAGACGGCATCAACCCATGAAACATGGGAAACAGGACTCGGCTTTAAAAAAAGAAGTAGGCGAAAAATTTTCAAGATTTGTAGAAGTGCAATTATTGTGGGATAGAGCAATGGCAGAAGGGCTGAACGTAGCATTAAACCAACCCCATAAACCGCAAATCGTCTCTATTATGGGCAGTGGTCACATGGTGAACGGCAATGGTGCGATTCATCAGTTTTCAGCAATAAGCGATTTAGTTCCTGTCACGCTTATTCCTTGGGATGATCACTTATCATGTAATGATTTACAGCCTGGTTTTGCAAAATATGTTTATGGTGGACAATCAAGATGATTTTCATCAAGAAATCGACCCTTTTGGCCGATAGAGTATAAGAGGGCGTAAATATAAAAAAGAAATGACGAAATGAGGGCTAATCCTGCGGAGGGATAAGCGATGAAACTTATTTCAGTAGTGGTACTATTTTTCGTATGCTCGATCAATGTTCAAGCATTTGAGTCGCTCTCTAGAGCTTCGGGTGACCCAAAACTGCAAAATTGTTATGGTCTTGCTATGGTGGGTATGGATTCCGTTATTAATTCGCGTCTGGGTGTTCAGCCAGATGATGTTCTACATTTAGCAAGACATTTACAGGTCTCCATGGATGAGACTTATTCCACTGAAATGTTGAATAATATCCTTGATGCTTATCTATGGGATGATTCCCCTCATGCCTACGCAATCAGCGTGTTTTATAAGTGCGCTCAAACCAATAGTGTTATGCGTAGCGCCAATGCTGAGTGATCAGAGCCTGAAAAAAAAAGGCCGAATTGCGCTGATTTTTACGTTCACTGGCTTTGCCCTATCGCGTTAAACAAGAAAGCGGTCGGCGGAAATAGATATCTTAATAAAAATACCAAGTCCCGGTGAACCACCAGCTAAACGCCGATTAAATGTCATCATTAACGACATGAGCACCTGGGACATAGGCATTGAGCTGGGTGACGACAAGACGTGCAAACTCAGCCAAAGAAGCCTCGGCTTCTTTGATATCTCGATTTTCATCAATATAAGTTGTCAAACGTACCATCGCACCATCGGTACGATTTTGTGTCAGTGCGTCCCAAAATAGATACCATTTTACTAAATATTCATTGGTAATCACTCGGCCTCGTTGTTGAAACCAATAATAAACCAATTGACGATTCTCACCTTTTTGAATTTCAACCCGATTAACTCGCAATGTTTTACCATCGACTTGCGCATCTTCAATAGCACGCTGAGAAAACCCTTTCATTTGCCAACCATCTCCGGGAATGCAAGAACGGGGCGAATGCGCCGATTCACCTTTGCGCTGTGAACCATAATAAGCAACATATAAGTTAACGGGAGGGGCTTGATCAGGAATTTCATAATTTGCCAAAATATAATCATCAAATTTAAGTGCATCAATGAATTGCTGTTCCATCGTCGTACGCTGACCCTGCCACTGCGCCAGGTTCATAGGGAAATAGGAAAACTCTTGCCGTTCAGGAGGCAATTCCGCTCTTGTTTGTATATTAGGCACTAATACGGCCACGATAAGTAATACGACCACGCTCACTATAAAAGGCTTGGAAGCATGAAGTTGAGTCGCGCCTTCATTCAATGTTGTTGTCGTTGAAGTGAAAATTCCAAACGCCTCACTAAATGAGCGTTTTGCTCCAGTAAAACGAGCCAATAACGCTATTTCTGCCAATAGAACAGCCATACAAGCCATAAACACAAGCCAACCTTCAAAGTCATGCAAAAAGCCTTCAGCCATGCCTACGCCCCAATACTCTACCAATACGCCAATAACACCGATTCTAAAGCTGTTCATTAAAATAGTCAGAGGAATGCTAGAGAGGAAGATGAGTGCTTTTTGCCATAACGGTGCTTTGAATAAATAAGCACATAAAAAGGCCAAACTCATAAGAGGAAACAAATAACGTAAGCCATTACATGCTTCCACCACTTGTAATTTATAATCGCCCAAGTCAATTACATTGCCCTGCAGATAAACACTTATATTACAAAAACGAATGACGGCGACACCTAACTCAGATGAAATTAACTGTAGTGCGGCTGAAATATTGTTGTAAAGGAAGTTAGGTAGCGGAATCATGAAAAGTAAAAAAACCAAGGCCACCCAGATAATTTTAACGCCTCTCCAGCCAATAAAAGCGAAAACAAGGCCATATAAGGTTAACAAAAAAGCATATTGAACCAAGATATATAAAGTACTCAATTCCCCCATCAAAAATAGAAATAATCCAGCCAGAGTAATGATAACCCCCAACCATGAACCCGAAAATGGTAAGTTTACTAACTCTTCTTTTTTCAGCCACACTAAATAAGCTGAGATCACCGGAATCAAAACACCATGGCTGTATTCTTCTTTATTGAACCAAGCGTTGAACATAGGCTGTAACCCATTATAGAAAATAAGTCCCAAGCCTAAACAAGTTATCGCCACTAGAGCTAAAAGCACAAAAAGGTTGCGATTTTTCAAATTAGAAACAGCGGTATGAGTTGTAGACATAAAAATTTTTAATACATTAAATTAGGGTCTTCTATTTTAAACTTTTTCCTTTACATTTTCAGCCATTTTTTAATAAAAAACACTACAATGAGTTTCAACAAACAAATTGACACTTTAAATATCCACAATACTTACTAACAAACGATGTTTTTATTTATAAAAAAACAAGAGGATGATCTGTTAAATTTAGATTATTGGCTTTAGCTTTGTTACGGTCGGAAAATTAAAATTAGATTTTGCGAAGGCTTCGTACAACTCGCCTGAAATAACTAAATGTCCTATTCACCATCTTAATCTCTATGCCCGTTTGAGACCAGGCTCCAAGGTGACGTTGCTGGTTTGTGAGCACAACAGACACTTCGTTCTTGACTCCTTGGTGATGATGCGTCGCCCATTCATTAAATATATTGATTACTTGTTCAAGCTCAAAACTCATCACGCTGTTTTGACAACGAAAAATGGTATGAGGTGCTAACATTGTTAAACCCACGCCACTCTCCATCAAAACAGCTAAGTTTTCAGGGCGATCATCGACAATGGCGATATTTTCTTTTTTGAAGCCGTACTTGCTTTCTAACAAAGGTACGATAAAACTTTTTCTCAGTCCTTGCTTCAATAACAAGGTATATTGACGGTTCTCTAGCGCTGAGCGAAGAATATCGTGCGCTGTAAAACAAGCAACTAACTTATTTTTGTTGATTTTTAGCGCAGCTAATATTTGCTCTGCCTCACGACGTGAGCGGTGAGTTAAGATAGCGACCGGAAATGTAATTTTTTGAAAAATCTCAACCACATCGGGATGCAAGCTGATAACTTCAGATAAGTCCTGATTACTGGTATCGCCATCCATAGCCAGCACACCATCAATATCAAATAACAGAATATATTCGCTGGCTAGGTTCATTCCAATTTTAAATTATTAGCTTCTAACCAGTGTAAATATTTTTGCAGAGATGGACTGTTGCCGGACCATGGAAAATGCTGTATTTTGCGAGTGATATAAATATCAGGAACAATACCGTGCTGGGCATTGCTGTCATATTTATTTGACCAGGATATGACCGCTGTTGTCATTGTGTTACCGTTACCTTGTTTGAGCGCTTGGCGAACTACATTCAGTGTTTGTCCGGTTTCAATGGCGTCATCGATTATTATGATGTTTTTTTTCTGTATTTGACAGGCCCGCTCCAACTCTGAAAAACCATCAGTGTCCAGTATTTTCAGTCTATCAATTAACCATACCAATGTTTTATTCAGCCAGGGTATCCGATAGCATCTCGAAATAATCTTTAACAGCCAGGGTATCTTTGTTACCAACTCCTTAGCTGTTGTTGCTTTTCTTTTTATTTTCATCATTTTCATTGGGATATTTAGATCATCCGATATAATTTTTGTTATTAACAAGGCACCATTCGCGACCCCGATAACAAGTTCAGGTTTTTCTACACACTCCGATATGCGCGTTGCAAGCTCATGCGACAATTGAGTAGCTTCGCCCATAGTCATAAAAATTTTATCTTCTGTGTGCGTGTATTTTTCAACTATTGTTGCTCTATCCAATATTAAAATCTCCGGCATAAGAAACTAAAATTTGGATCTGATCAAGTTTGTAAGTATCAATAACATTTTCGATGCGAGCTCACTTCTTTTATATTTTTGGGCATTATTCAACGCATTTAACTTAAGGTTATTATAAATTTTTGGGTCATTTTTTAATTTTATAAGTGAATCAAACAACGAGTCAGAATTTTCGGATTCGAACAGCAAACCGCAACCCTCTCGATTAACAATATCTGCTGATTCCCCTGCGACTCCATGTAAAACCGGGATACCCATCCCCATCCCTTCAAATAGTTTTGAGGGGATTACCGTCTCAAATAACGGTGTTTTTTTTAGGTGAATAATAGATAGATCCAGTAGCGACCAATAGCGATGAACTTCCTCTTTAGAAACTGAATCAATAAAGATAACATTATCAAGTTCCATATTCTGAGCCTGATTAACGAGCGCTTGTTTATTGGCGCCGTAACCCAGTAAAATGATGCGAACATCGTTTATATTTTGGTTTTTTAATTTTTTGGCAGTTTCTAATAGCGTCTCAAGAGCATGAGCCATGCCATGTGTACCGATATATCCGGCTACAAACTTATTTTGTAAGCTGTATTGTTTAAGCAGGTCGGGGTCTTTTTTTTCTTGAGGTTTAAATCGTTCTAAATCGACACCATTGGTGATGACATCAATTTTATTGTCCTCTATTCCGCGTTTAATCAGATTTTGTTTAAATGAATGAGTGACAGAAATGATTCGCGATGCCTTTCGGTACAAAAACATTTCGATTTTTTCAAAAAAACGTATAATTAAAGAATCTTTTTTCAGCGCGCCTACCGCTTTAATTGATTCAGGCCATAAATCACGTAACTCAAATATGAATGGAATACGCTTGAGTACACTAACCACGTAACCTGCCATAGCTGTAAATAAAAGAGGAGAGGTTGCTACAACGATGTCGGGTTTTTTCACAAAAGGAGACGCAAAAATAGCGGCTATCATATAACTTACATAGTCTAGAATACGTTTTAAAAACCCTTCATTAGCTGTAATATAAGTCCAAATACGAATGACCTGTATTCCTGCCATCGTCTCTGTTTGCCAAAGTTTATTCCTATAGCCTTCATAAACTTGGCCTTTGGGAAAATTAGGCGCACAAGTAATCACCGTCACTTTATGACCTGCTTTTACCCACTCGCGACAATGTTCAAACGTGCGGCTTGCTGGGGCATTGACCTCTGGAGGAAAGTTATCAGTTAGAAAAAGTATATGCATGCTTATTGCTTATGTATGTTATAATCTAAAGTTATGGGTAAATACCCTGTTGTTTGTAAAACAACGACATCATTCTCATATCTCTTCCCAAACTCAGGGCAATACCAACTTTTTTCGATATTGACTTGATCTGCATTGCTGACCGTAATTTTTGCAATCACATTACTCGCACTATCTAGCAAAGAAACCTCTTTATTATTATTTAGTTGCGCTCTGAAGTTAGGATGAATATGAATAAAGGATTGGCATAAGTGAACCCCTTTGCCGCTGATTATATCAGTAATTACCCATTGATTACGATGGATATATTGAATGCGACGTTCATGAACGGGTTTTCCTTTCAGCTTTTTATAGCCCTCATGTGAACCTTTAAACTGGATAGAATGCTCGTTTTTCTGTTCGATTTTGGCAGTAACAGGTTTTGCTCGTCTTGCAACACGGAAGACGCCCCAAATTTCAGACTGTTCTTCATTGTCGATCATTACGGTGTTGTGCGCTCGTGTACTGCGTACATATCGCCTCAATTCACTGTTTTCGTAATCATGCACCCCACTATCAACAACGGTGCGCTGACCATTCAGTGCCAGCTCATAGCTCAAAGTATCACAATGTGCATGGCCGGGCTGATAATCTGGGCCCACATCACCGCAATCAATCACCATCATATCTTTTTCATTTTTGATAATGTAATACCCTGTGTCAGGATAGCTTTTAATCGCAAAATCCTGAAGAAGCGGTTGCTCAAACGAGCGCCCAAATAATCGTTGCGCATACGCATAAAGCTGTACAGGCTTAGGTGCAATAGCAAATGCAGAATCATTAAACAAGCTGATTTCACCATCTGGTAATGTTATATTTTTTAAAAATTCTAGTGCTTTAATTATTTTTTCTTTAATAAATACAAGCAATTTATGATCCACAATTTCATTTGCATTCAAAATATTATAAAGATCTAAATAGTCCTCTGTCACTATACAATGGTACATAGGACTACGCTCATAATGCCCCCCATCAGGCAACAACTGCTCATCTGCTTCTGCCTTGATGATATCAAGCCCTTTATTCAACCATCTACTGGCATCGATACCTTCAAAATAAACGCCTGCAAATACCAAAGCCTTAGCATTTTTCAAATAATGATTCGCCAGAATATGATATTCAATATTTTTCTCCAACCAGGTCGCTTGCAGAGCCAAACTATCCAACCACTGTTGTTTTATCTCTTTTTTATCAAAAAAAGTAAAATATTTAATCCAATTAACAATTCTTAACGAAGCCGTATAAGGCTCCCATCCATCTCCTGTACCTATTGGGTTATGTTCAATCCAGCTATCGATTAAATTAACTTTATTTACCGAGCTTCGCTTAGTTTCTAAAAGATAATCAAAATAATGGAGGTTATAGCGCCATAGTTTAGGCATAGCCTCATCAAGCCAGTTTACTTCTGAGTTATACTGCTTTTTGACGTTAAGAAAAGTAAACGCGTTATCGCCAAAGCTATTTTCCGATTCGATAAATAGCACTAAATCAAACTGAGAGTTAATAGAAATGTTGTCTGGAAGCTTAACTTTTGTTCGACCGGAAGGGATAATGCGACGAATCAAAAAAAAATAAAGTTGCTTGCTTGTAAGATAACAAACTGTCCCAAATAGAAGACATAATTTTTGGATACGAGTTTCTTTTACCATAGCTGCAACCATCGCTTCATACAAAATACTCCGTAATAAATATTCGGTCAACCCCGCTGCTAATGTAATCAGCGTGTTAGCTTATTATTGAATTGACGGCAGAGGAGGTAAACCATATGCCCTTAATCAATGCGCTCTGTTTTCCAGAGAACCCAAAACCCAGTCTGCCGCTTTGTAACAAACGCCAGTAAAACCTTCTAGTATCAACTGACGACCACTATTTTTTTAGTTTTAGGGGTTTTCCTTTTTTTATTCAGCCATAACTTACCATTGTGTTATATTCTAAATGAATCGCATCAAAAAAGAGAACTTTAACATTAGCCTTTATTATAAGTTTCCATGAATTTTTCGAAATAGTGAACGGAATTTTCTTGTGCTTCTCGATCCGAGTTGCCGGATACTAACTTTGGCTTTTTGTAGATGTAACCTTCTCGATGTAATAAATCTCTCATACCACTTACTCGAATAACTTACATTAAAAATGATTGAATACAAAGTCAATGATCGCACCCGTAGTGAGACAAATAGTGTTGTCTAATTATTGACTGTCCATATGAGGTTAACATACTCCACTGGGTGTCTAGAATAACTTAGTATGCAAAAGTGCTTTATTCCGCATTGTTGATATTTGTTGACGTAAGATCGTAATGTCTCGCCATCAAGCAGCGACGCTTTTTTGACAAACACCGATATTGTCTAACGCTCAGCACGATGAGTCGTTTTTAGATCTTTCACTTCCTGTTTCTTCAGATGACACTTTTTCATGAGCCAGAAAACTAGGGGATACGTAATAAAATATCAAGTACTCGCAACACCTCAATTTAAGACGCTATGGGCAATACATAAATCACAAAGAGCTAAAAAAATTATGCTAAGAAAACGAAAGGTAGAAAATATCAGGTAGAATGCTTATGCTTTCTCCTTTGCTATTATTTATACCCATGGCTTAGCTTTGCTATGGTCTATCGCAGCGCTGGGGTTCATTCGAATAATAATTAGTAAAGTTTCTATCAAATAATTTAAAAAAAAATCTTAGGAAGTTACATCATGTGTGGTATTTGTGGAATAGTAGATTTTACATCTACGCCTGTTTCTCGAGAAGAAGTAAAGGCAATGAATCGCACTCAGTTACATAGGGGGCCTGATGCCCAGGGAATCTACTTCGACAATAATGTAGGGCTTGGTCATACGCGACTCAGCATTTTGGATTTAAGCGATGCAGGTAAGCAGCCCATGCTGTCATCCGACGGCAAAGTTATACTGGTCTTTAATGGTGAAATTTACAACTTTAGAGAGATAAGAAATGATCTGGAAAAATGTGGAGTAAAATTTAGAAGTCATTCAGATACTGAAGTTTTACTACATGCGTACCTTTTATGGGGTAAAGATTCATTTCTTCGGCTAAATGGTATGTTTGCATTTGCTATATGGGATGCACGTGTCGAAGAACTTATCCTGGTTCGCGACAGACATGGCATTAAGCCGCTTTACTGGCATTCCAATAATTCAGGTCTTACATTCGGCTCAGAAATAAAAAGTATTTTAGCAAGAGGCAGAATTCCAAAGAAAATTAATTATAAAGGCCTTCATGAATATTTTTATTATGGTAATTGCCTTGGCAACAAAACTTTATTTAAAGACATCCAAAAGCTACGGCCCGGCTATTTCATCAGTTTAAATAAAGAAAGAATAAAAATAGAAAAATATTGGGATCCATGCAACCTGAATTCGAACGAAGCTACTGAAAATGCTGCAATTGAAGGCGTGCGTGACCGATTAGATAAGGCTATTCATAGGCAATTGGTGAGTGATGTCCCTGTAGGGGTATTCCTAAGTGGCGGTATCGACTCTTCTTGTATAACGGCGTACGCGTCACGTTATTATGGCTCTGGTTTGCAAACATTTTCAGTTGGCTTTGATTTCGACAAAGGAGCAAATGAACTCCCTAAAGCAAAAGAAATTGCAAAACTGTTTGGTACTGATCATAACGAGCTACATGTTGAAGGATATCAGCTACCGGAAGTTATAGAACAGCTCGTACGCAGCCATGATGAACCGTTTGGAGATGCTGCGGATATTCCTTTATTTTTATTGTGCCAACAGTTGAATGGAGCACCTAAAGTTATTTTGCAAGGCGATGGTGGTGATGAAATATTTGCAGGGTATAGAAGGTATAAGCTACTCTCCGCTGAACGAACCCTGAGGGCAATGGCAAGAACTATTATTCCACTTCATAACATCCTTCCAAAAAATAAACAGTATTATAAGCGTGCGCGTATGCTGGAAGCGCTCAAACAGCAAGACCCAGCCTTACGCATGGCTTTACTTCTCACCCAGGAAACTTTAACCGAACCCCCCACTCGTTTATTAAGCAAAGAGTGGCAAGAAAGTATTATCGAGCATGATCCGTTTGAGGAGTATCGTATACAGAACGAGCGTTTTAAACACCTGGATGCAGTACAAAAAATGCTTTATGTAGACACACAAATTATACTTCCCAATACCTTTCTCGAAAAAGTCGACAAATCGACTATGGCGCACAGCATGGAGATACGAGTTCCACTCCTGGATAACGAACTCGTAGATTATGTTTCCCAGTTACCATCAAGCTATAAAATCAAGTTTGGCAAAAAAAAATACATTCTAAGAAAGGCTCTCAGAGGTGTAATACCTGATAAAATTTTAGACGCACCAAAAACAGGGTTTGAAGTACCCTATTCCTATTGGCTGCAAGGGCCGTTATGTGATTATATGAAGTCAGTTCTTTTCGATGAGTCGATCACCAAATTAGGAATATTCAATAATCGTGAACTACGGCGTTGTGTTGATTTACACGTTAGTGGTCAACGCCAGTTTGGTTATTTGTTGTGGAAAATGCTAAATCTTGCACTGTGGTTAAAAATGTATGAACCAGAAACGTAATAATTCTAATAAGTGTAAAATTTTAGTCAATGGTCCCCGTATAGGTTTACCAATCCCATCGATTAATGAACCTAAGGGAGGCGTCGTAACTGCATATCGTATGCTGCTATTAGGTTTCCAGTCTGATTGTTTTTTACTAAAGCCCTGTTTTTATACTCTAGCTAAGAAAGGTCGTAGTTCGATATTAAGCTCGGTTAACCGTTTATTTTGCGATATATTTACACTTATAGCCAATCGGCCTGGCTCATCAGGACTGCACATATTCGGACAATATAGAACTGCAATTTATAGAGAGTTTATTTTATTATCCGTTGCAAAAATTATATTTCTGCCTGTTTTATACCAAATAAGAGCGGGGGAGTTTATTAACTGGTATAAAGGGACATCACGCATAAAAAAAAAATTAGCACATTATATACTGAATAAGTCTCGAGTCATAATTTGTGAAGGTCAGCCTTATGTCGAGTTTCTGCAGAAAAACATGCAGCTTAAATCGACATATTTTCCAAATTATGTTCTACAAAATGAGATCCCCGTCGACATTCCTAAACGCCTTACACGCAAAATAATCAGTGTAATTTACACTGGAGCAATTGTTGAACAAAAAGGCGTATGGCAAACAGTGCTTGCTTGTAACGAAATTGCAAAGAAAGGCATTGGTATCAAACTAACCTTGGTAGGGAATGAGCATCCAGATATGGCTCTAAAGCTAGACAATCTGACCGACCTTCATGCAAATTTTGAATTGGTACGTATAGAAGCAATAAATCGTAGTGAAATAATGTCACTATTAAAAAATAGCGACATTTTTTGCATGCCAAGCCACTATCCTGGCGAAGGTCATTCTAATGCTGTTAATGAAGCTATGATGTGGGGGCTGGTTATTATATGTACACGACAAGGGTTTCTTGAAACAATTCTTGGAGAAGATGGTGCATATTTTCTGGATGAAGGAAGTAAAAACGAAATTGTCGAAACATTAAGCTATATACATGACAATAGAAAAAATGCATGCGAGCGAGCACACAATGCACGGAAGCGTTTAATCGATTGCTATAATAGTGATAAAGCTTTTACAAAGCTTGAAGACGCGTACGCGGAGCTTGTTTATGGTTAGTCATAATGTAAACTACGAGTTATAACTTAATCTATGATGCTAAGTACCCTAAAGCAATGTTTTGCTTACAAAAGGATAGCGCTGAATTGCTCGCTTTTTATGACTTTCCAGCACTACACTAGTGTTCCGTCAAGATAGCATTGAGGGATAAAGTGACTTCAGTTTTATCCGCGCATCTTG